>JAJDVT010000045.1 GCA_022826005.1 Gemmatimonadota bacterium
CTCTCCGGACTTCTCGTCCTCGCTCGCTTCTCCAGAGTCGCTCGCTGCCCCTCTCCACCGTTGGAAGGGCGAAAGCACAAACCAAATCACACACTATCAACCCCAAGAACTAATCGTCCGTGAAAGCGGGGCAGGTCCATCGTGGATGTCGAATCTGGCTTTCTGACCAAGGAAGAATA
The DNA here is from genome assembly GCA_022826005.1 of Gemmatimonadota bacterium. Classification (GTDB taxonomy): domain Bacteria; phylum Gemmatimonadota; class Gemmatimonadetes; order Longimicrobiales; family Gaopeijiaceae; genus Bin94. The sequence goes on from JAJDVT010000045.1 coordinate 180, forward strand.
CGGACAGCTTTACGACATTTGCGGCGATCTGCTCCACGCCGAAAACCCATATGCCCAAGATAGGCAGAACATTGAAATGCGGTTGCAGGAAGCGCCTGGATGGAAAAACAAGATCGTGACCCTGCTCAACCATCATCAGGTGCAGCTTGCGGATAGCGGGAAGCAGATTTGGGTGCTCATGCGGGCGAAGTCGGACGGCAACGTGCACGTCTGGGACTTCGAAGCCGTGGAGGTCGAATGAGCGGTGAGTCGTGGACGATCATTTCATGTACGATCGCGCTTGCCGCCGCGTTTCTTGGCGTCCACTTCGCCTACCTCGTGCCGACCCTACAGGACATTAGGCGCCATGCACAGGACATCCAAGGTGAGCTTATGCAGCTCAGAGAGCGCGTAACGCGGCTGGAAACACAGCTGGAGTTCTGCGGCTCGACGCCGACACCGGAGAGTTGGATTCCTGGCATACCAGATGAACCACCGACCCGCAAGATCGGCTTCACGCCGGAAGAGGAATGACGGACACTCAGTCCGCTGGGCTGCGTACTTGGGGCGGGCTCTCAAGAGCGGACGGTAGGGACGGTTTAGGGAGGAGCATTCCCGCCATCCATCCCGGTTTTCCCGCCTTAGCGGCAGGGTCCAGCAAGATCTAGTACAACGGCAGGAAGCGCAGATCGTGCAGCCCTGATTGAACTTACGTGATCTCCTGCCGTGATTCGCCCCTCCGGACTTCCGCCTACGCGGCTGAACTGGCGCGGGTCTCGGTGTGGATCGGCGAGATCCAGTGGATGCGGAGGAACGGGTTTCCGGGCTCGCGGGAGCCGATCCTCGATCCGTTGGAGACGATTGAGTGCCGCGACGCGATCCTGACGCCCGACAGCAAAGAACCTGACTGGCCCGATACGGACGTAATCATCGGCAATCCGCCGTTCCTGGGCGGCAAGCGGCTCATCACCAACCTTGGTGAGGAGTACGTTTCGAGACTGTTTCAAGTGTACGAGGGGCGGGTTCCCCGCCAGGCAGACCTTGTTTGCTACTGGTTCGTGAAGGCCGGAGAACACCTGCGCGGAAGAACCTCGAAACGGGTTGGGCTGGTGGCGACCAACTCTATCCGCGGTGGAGCGAATCGCCGGGCGCTGGCGAAGGCGACCGGCGGCGGGCCGATCTTCGACGCTTGGGGCGACGAGCCGTGGGTGATCGACGGCGCGGCCGTCCGCGTCTCGCTGGTGTGCTTTTCGAGGGAAAGCGACGGAGTCGCGGCGGATCGCCGCCTCGACGGCGAGACGGTGGACGAGGTCTACACCGACCTGACGGCTCGCCAGGGCGAATCTGGCATCGACCTCACCAAGGCGGGGCGGCTCGCCCGCAATGCGGGCGTGGCCTTCATGGGAGACACCAAGGGGGGCCCGTTCGACGTTCCCGGCGACTTGGCGCGTGAGTGGCTGCGGGAACCTGCCAATCCCAACGGCCGCCCGAACTCCGATGTGCTCAAGCCCTGGATGAACGGCATGGCCATCACCCGGCGTTCCCCCGACAAGTGGATCGTCGATTTCGGGTGGTCGATGGAGGAGGGCGAGGCCGCCCTGTACGAAGCTCCGTTCCAGTACGTTCAGCACCATGTCCGGCCAGCATGGGAGAGGCAACGTCCGGCCGGGCGGCGTAACGGATGGTGGTTGCACCATCGGCCACGGCCGAAGATGTGGGAGGCTCTGGATGGCCTATCGAGGTACATCGCTACACCACGCGTATCGAAACATCGGCTCTTCGTCTGGTTCGACATCAGAGTATCCCCCAACGACGCTTTGATCGCCGTCGCCCGAGACGACGACACCACGTTCGGCATCCTGCACAGCCGCTTCCACGAGGTGTGGTCACTACGCATGGGCACTTGGCTCGGCAAGGGCAACGATCCCCGCTACACGCCGACCACGACCTTCGAGACCTTCCCGTTCCCGGATGGACTCTCACCGGACATCCCCGCCAGCGACCACAAGGCCGGTCCACGCGCTGAAGCCATCGCCTCAGCGGCCCGGCGGCTCGTCGAACTCCGTGACCGCTGGCTCAACCCTCCCGAATGGGTGGAGTGGATCGAGGAACCCGTGTGCGGCTATCCGCCGCGGCCGGTCCCGCGCGACAAGAGGGCGGCAACGGCGCTCAAGAAGCGAACGCTGACAAACCTCTACAACGCCCGACCGCAGTGGCTCGCCGACGCGCACGCCCAACTCGACGCCGCCGTGGCCGCCGCCTACGGGTGGCCCGGCGACATCACGGACGACGCGGCGCTGCGCGAGTTGCTCGACCGGAACCGGCGCTGATCCCGCGAACGAGAGTGAGGCGCCGACGGCGGTCCCAAGCGGTGGGCAACGCCCGTCTCGGCACACGGCATCGACGGGTGCCGTCCGCGTCGCGAACCGAGTCTCAAGCTCGGAACAGACGGGGGATCGAAGGGGGGCGGAGCACCCCTCGCCAGTCCCGCCGTGTATTACAGAGGGTAGGCTGGCTTGTGACCAGTAAAGGTCAAAAGCCAGCCGGTTTCAGCGGCCCGATTCGGCCTCTATTTCGAGGCTTCCCGGGGCCAGATACGCAGCCCAGTCGTCCATGAGCCGACGCCGCCGCTCGAACAGGTCGGTGCGCCGGTACGCAGCCTCGACCTTGTTCTGAACGACATGGGCCAGCGCCGCCTCGACGACCTCGCGCGGATGATCCGTTTCCTCGGCCGCCCAGTCCCGGAAGGAAGACCGGAAGCCGTGCGGCACAGCCTTGATCCGGTGCTGCTTCAGAAGCCGCCGCAACCGAGTCTCGGGGATCGGCCGGCCTCCGTCGCGAGTGAACACCAGAGACCCTTCCTCGTCGAGCTTGCGCGCCTGATCGAGGATCTCCACCGCCCGGTCGCAAAGCGGGACACGGTGCTCCCGCTTCGCCTTCATCCTCGATCCGGGAACCGTCCATACTCTCCGCCTCCGGTCGATCTCCGACCATGCGGCCCACCGCACCTCGCCCCACCGCGCCGCCGTCAGTACCAGGAACTCGAAGGCCAGCGCCCCCGCCGATGGCTTGCCCGATCCGCGCACCGCCCTGATTGCGCTCCCCACCTCCCGGTGGGGCAACGCCTTCATGTGTTGGACTACCCGGTGCTGTGAGCCGAGCACGGAAGCGACACGGTCGCAGGGGTTGTCCGGCCGGAGTTCCATCGCGACGGCCCACTCGAACACCATGCGGATGCGCTGCCGTACGTACTGGGCCGTGGCCGCCTTCGTATGCCAGATCGGGGCGAGGATGTCCAGAACGTCTCCCGTCGTCACGTCGGAGACCGCCATGTCGCCGATGCGGGGGAAGGCATAGCGTTCGAGGCTCAATATCCAGCCCCGCCGGTGCTTCTCGCTCCGCCACCCGGCCTGCTTCTGCTCCAGAACGCGCGCCGTGGCTTCCGAGAACGTGGGAACGCCCTTGGCGTGCCTCCGCTCGGCCAAGGGATCTCCACCCGCACGGGCGAGCTTCCGGTTGGCGAGCGCCTGCTCGCGGGCCTCTGCGAGCGACACCAGCGCGGCGCTTCCGAGCCCGAAGTCACGGCGGCGTCCGCGAATGACCAGACGCTGCACCCAGCTCCGGCTTCCGCTCGGCTTGACGAAGAGGTAGAGGCCGTGGCCGTCGCAGTGCCTGCCGGGTGGAGCATGGCGCACGAAGGCCGCCGAGAGCCGCTTCTCGGGATGGCGGCCCTTCGGCTTGGTCCGGCGGGTCGGAGCGGGGGTGCGGGTTACTTCATCCATTACCTCATAATATGTGGGATCGTGCAGGATATCAAGAGACGGTGCGGGGTAGGCAGAACGAACGGATGGTAGGTGTAACCCTATGAGATACCACAATATACTGTACTACCGTGGACGACTCTGTACTTCCTTGGATCTCATATGCCTGCTGTCACCGTGACGGTCACCTCGCCCCGCTCGGAAGCCGTGACGGTCACTACGCTGCCGGACACCCCTACCGTGGCCGTCTGTGGATTGGAACTCGTGGCCGTGTAGGTCAGCGCATCGCCATCCGGGTCGGTGAAGTACCCGGCCGCGTCGACGGTGGCGGTCTCTCCCACGGCTACGGTCTGACCCGGAATCGACCCACTCGGCAAGGGTGCCCGGTTCGGAATGGGTTCCGGTTCAGTGGCTGCGTCACCGCACGCCACCGCCGATAGAGGGACAAGCGCTACGGTCACAACAGTGAGAAGAAACCTAGCCTGAAGGCGTTTCCAACTCTGGCGAGGAACGGCAGAGGAATCGTTGGGAGTTGACATGTGACCAGCCCATGGCGCGAGCCGTATGAATCCCATCGTGGCTACGGCCGGGCCGCGGTCCCAAGGGGGGATGGGGCGGAGGGCGAGGGCGTGAAGCGTGGTTGGCATTCTCTACGCTCTCATCGGGAAGAAGATACGCCTCGCCCTCTCCCAGTCCCGCAACTTGTCCTAATCGCTTCTGTGGGTGCGAGCGAAGATCAAGCTGGCATTCTCTGATTGCTCCAAACGCTTGACCAAGTGCTCCACGCCTCGATGCGTGTGCGTCCCGTATTCCGACACATGGCGGCCCATACACGCACCCCGGTGCTTCCGATGGACGTCTTGGAGCCTCACGATGACATTCTCGATTTGGTCCAATTGAAGGACTGGGAGAGCACCCTGGCCGAGCGCTGTGCGCCCGTCTCTATGAGCAACAACCTTGTTTCGGTGCTTTCGGATTTCGGCCAATCCTGGAATGCTCTGTAGTTCGTGTTCCAGCTCGCACTTCAGTTGGCCCGGCAACCGAGGGTCGTCGAGGAGGGCGGTCAGCGTCAGGTTCCGGCTAGGGGGATCCGTAAGGCGTGAGATCGAGAGGATAATCTCCGAGACCATCCAACGTTGGACGAGGTTCCAGAAAAATCCGCCCCAACGGGGTCTCCGCAGCTTGCCAGTCCGCTCTGGATCCACGACGTAGAGGTAGTTGTACGTGGTCCAAAGGTCCTGCAGTTCACGGAGTTCAGCATCCCACAGCTGGTCGCTTATCTCGTCGAAATCCGATGGCTCCGTCATCTGTTTTCCTTGGCCACCCCACCGAGGTTGCGGCAAGAAGCCTACCCGGTCGTCGTAGCGGCGGAAAGGTCACCTTCCAAATCCGCTGTGTGTTGGTGTACGTGCGCCTCATACTATGGGGGTGGCCCATCGCGATGCCAACATCGAGGGTCATCGCTCGAACCCCCTCCCACCACGCTCGGGGCCTCGCGTCCGGGACGGCTGCGGGGAAATACGGGTTACGCTCCGGTCGCGCTCCTTGATCTCCCGCCACGCCCGCTCGATGTCGGTCGGCGGTTCGCGCTGCTCTGCGTCCCGCAGCCCCTTTCGGTAGGCCTCCCTCACCTTCCGCTCGATCCCCCGGGCGCTTTCGCCGTGTGCCTTGCCCAGCGCGGCCCGCTCGCCCTTGTGGTGCCGGTCAAGATCCTCGCGCCAGCCCTCGACCAGATCCTCCCGCCCCCGGACCGCCCCGACCAGCTCCCGCAACGAGCGCTCCGTCCGCCAGATCCGGAGTCGGCCGCGTAGGGTGCGGCTCTCCCGGTCGAGCCTCCGCCGCATGTCCTCCTGCCGCTTGTGCAGCTCGGCCCACTCCTTCCGCGCCCGGGTTTCGAGCCGCCAGAACCCCAGCCAGCGCCGGTCCTCGACCTGCTCCCAAAGCCGGGCCTCGGCACGCCGCCAAGCGGTCATGTCGACTCGCTCCCCGTCGTCGGGCGCGGTCACCCGCCGCGTCCGTCCGGGCAGCATCCCCTCGCGGCGGTAGCGCGCCCAGTGAAGCGGCCGGTCCCACGGGTTGTGAACCACCTCCTGGCCCGCCCGCCGCCGCGCGTTGTTCTTGACCCGCTCCTCGCACCGGATCCGGCCCTGTTCCCGCTCGTAGCCCTCGGCCCAGCGCGACAGCCGGAGCTTGCTGTTGCCCAGCTTCGCCGCCTTCCCGGTCTCCGGATCGACCCGGTTGGCGATCACGTGGACGTGCGGGTGCCGAGTGTCCTCATGAGCGACGATCAGCGCCTCGTGGCCCCCCAACCCCAGCGCCTCCAGACTCCCGTCCACGGCCCGGCTCATCTCCTGACGGGTGGGCGCCTCGTCCCTCGCCCAGCTGAGCGAGTAGTGCAGGACCGGCTTCGCCAGCTTTCGGCCCCCTCGCCCACCGCCCGCCAGCCGCTTGAGGTCGGGGGCCGCCTTCGCGGTCGCGGCCATCAGCCGCGCGGCGCGCTCCACCCGGATCGTCGCAAGGTTCCGGGTGTCGGTCCACCCGACCCGCTCCGAGGTCGTCGGACGGCGATCGTCCGGCTCCGGGGCGTCGTGCAAACAGTACGCCGCGACTCCGGCGAACGAGCGCCCCAGTCCGTTGATCTTCGGGATCATCTGTCCAGCGCCTCGCCGGTCAGGAGACCCGCTGCGATTTCGCCGACCCGCCCCACCGCCTCCAGCGTCCCGGCCGGTGCCGAGGCCCCGGAGTTCAGCGCCCGGGCGATCTGGTTGAGGTTGCCCCCGATCCGGTGGAGTTCGACCCGCTCCCTGGTGCCGAGACGGTGAACGGCCGCCTCGCGGACCGGCTGCCCGAGCGCCCTGCGGCGCATGTAGCCGCCCTTCGTCAAGCGGGCCGCTCCGGCCCGCTTGGCGATCTCCGCGGCCTCAGCGGTGGTGACGCGCACGCCGATCGTGCGGCTCCTGCGTTCGGCCTCGGGCTTCCGGGGACGGGCCATGTCGGGCGGCCTCCTTTGGTGGCGTGCGGAAGTGTAGTGCGGGGGTCCGGGGGCATCCCCCGGGCGGATCACCTGAGCCCTGAATCACGGCGGGAAATCGTCTAAAGTCATACAGGACTGCACGATCTGCGTTTCCTGCCGTTGTGCTGGACCTTGCTAGACGGTGCCGCGAAAGCGGGAAAGTCGGATTGTTCTGCGGGAATATGCAGGACACGCGCCGAGGGCATCGGTGGCCGTTCGCCAGCATCTTTCCGGCACGCCTTCGGGCGCGGACTCCTCCTTACCGACGTCCGGCGACGCTTCGGCTGTTGTCGGGCATGCCAACGAGCAGACTCAGGCCAAGTCCACCGTTCCCGCTACCGTAACTACCCTGTGCGTCCAGCCTCAAGCCTCCGGGCAGATCGACGCCGTAGTTGGTGAGCGCGTCGAGGGTCCAGCGTCGCGGGGTCGGCCCGCCGGGAGGTAGCCTCCCGCCGAGCGGACCGTGCAGGAGTTCGCCGGTGGCGCGGGCCGGGTCGCCCCAGCGCGGCGACACGGCGAACGAAAAGCCTTCCTCGTTCCCGTGTTTCCCGAGTGCGAGGGTCAGCGCCGCGCCGCGCTCGCGATAGCCTTCCGCGGTGTGGTGGGCGAGCACGCGGGCCTGGGCGTCGAGGCGCACGATGCCGAGGACGGCCCGGAGTCCTCCGGCGACCTCGACGCCGTCGCCGGTCTGGCCCGCGCCGCCGTCGCGGCGGGCGTACACGGTTCCGAACGGCGTGAGTTCTGTGCCGCCGAGGCGACCGGGCAGCGACAGGTCGGCGCCGAACCGCACCTGGTTGACGGCGATGTCCTGCCGGTCGATGGTCTCGACGCCGTCCCCGGTCCGGAATCTGGCCCAGGCGGCGTCGCTCTTGAAGGCGACATCGAGCCCGCCCGGCGCTCCGAGACGCTGTTCGAGCGCGACGAGCCCGAGCCGGAGGCTCATCGGGCTCGTGCCCAGTCTCCCGGTCGCCCGCAGGTTTCGCGCGTCGCCTCCGCCCGCGCCGACCGAGGCCCACACCGACGTGGACCCGCCGTCCCAGCGCAGGTACGGATGGACCGCCGTCATGAACTGCGTGAGCCGTCCCTCGGACCTGCCCGCGCGCCAGTCGCCCACGCCCTTGCTCCGCGAGAACGCCACCCCGGCCAACCAGCGCGCGCCCAGTCTCGTGTCGAGCCCGACGTACGCGGTTTGGAGCTCTCCTTCGTAGCCGGAGTCCAGCCCGTGCACGGATGGCGTTCCCTCGAACCTCTGCACGTCGCCCTGGCCCCAGAGCGACCAGCGTCCGCGCGCCGGACACCGCTCGCCGTCCTCCTCCGAGCCACCCCAGCCGAGCAGGAAGTCCGCCGCGCCCGCACCGGATCCGTTTCCGCTGCCGAGCGTCCGCGCGGGCACAGACCGGAGCGTGGCCTCAATCCGGTCCGCGCTTTCCGGGACCGTCCCGACCGGTCCCGCTGACAGGCCCGTGGCTCCGAAGGGATCGGCCGCTCCTCCGCCCAGGCCCAGCGCTCCCTCGACCGCCGAGCGAGCTCCGGTCCAGCGCCGCCTCAGCATCGCCTCCGCCCCGGTCCGCCCCAGCGGCACGGACCGGCCCATCACCGCGAGCCGGGACGCCTCGCACGGACCCGCCTCCATCCTGCGGCCCAGCGCCGCGCGGAGGCTCGCCAGATGGCCCCGCGCAGTGGCCGCCAGCACGTTCCCGACGATCGCGCGCTGCGGGCGGTCGCTCACGCCCACCCGCACGCTCTGGGTTGCGGTGAGCCCGGCGGGGTCCCACGCCGTGACCGCGACGGTCGCCGAGCCGTACCCGACCGGCGTCAGCGCCAGCACCGAGCCTGCGACCGAGGCCCGCACCACGCCGGTGTCGTGCGAACGCGCGCCGTAGGTCAGCGCGTCCCCGTCCACGTCGCCGAAGAACGGCGACAGGTCCACCTCGACGGCCGCGCCGCCCTCGTCGAGGTCCTGGTCCGGGATCGTCCCGACCGCCGTCGGCGGGTCGTTGACGGGCAGCACCGTCACCGCAACCGACGCGGTGTCCGTGAGGCCCCGCCCGTCCGAGGCGACGTAGGTGAACGAGTCCGCGCCGTGGAAGTTGGCTTCCGGCGCGTAGAAGATGTGGCCGCCCGAGAGGAGGCGCACTGCCCCGTGCGCCGCCGCCGTCACCGACCGGACGCGCAGCCGGTCGCCCTCCGGATCCGTGTCGTTGGCGAGCACGTCGATGGTGACGGCCCGGTCCTCGGGCGTCACGGCCTCGTCGTCCGCCGCCTCGGGCGCCTCGTTCACGTCGGTCACCTCAATCGCGACCTCCGTGCGTGCCTCTCCCCCGAACCCGTCCCGCGCGCGCACCGCGAGTTCGAACAGGTTCGGCTCCGTCTCGAAGTCCTCGCCCGGACCGACGTAGCGCACCACCCCGTCCCGCGCGCCCACCTCGAAGCGTTCCAGGTCGCCGGACACGATCTCGTAGGTCAGCGCGTCGCCGTCGGGATCCGTCGCCACCACCGGGCCGAGATCGGCGGGCCGCTCCCGGCCGTCCACGTTCTCCGGCAAACCGAAGCCGTAGGACGGCTGTCCGAACGCGGGCGCGCGGTTCACGACCTCGACCTCGACGACGGCCGACGCGGAGCCGCCCCGCCCGTCGGAGACCACGACGCGGATCGCCACCGGCCCGAGTTCGGCGGGGGCCTTCCATCGCGCCATGGGCTCGTCGGCGGGTCCCATGAACCTCCCCTTCGGCGCGCTCCACGCGTAGGTGAGCGGGTCGCCGTCCGGGTCCGAAGCCGTAGCCTCAAGCCACGCCTCGCCGCCACGCGGCATCGCGCACGCGTCGCACGAGGCCGTCACCTCGGGAAGCTCGTTCACGTCCGTCACCTCGACCACCACCCGCACAGCGTCAGCCGCTCCGTACTCGTCACGCACGCGCACCATAAGCTCGAAGCGGTTCGGCTCCGTCTCGTAGTCCTCGCCCGGCCCGACATAGCGCACCACCCCGTCCCGGGTCCCCACCGCGAAGCGTTCGCGGTTCCCATCCGTGATCTCGTACGTCAGTTCGTCACCATCGGGGTCCGCGGCCTCGACCGCGCCGAGTTCGACCGGGCGGCTGCGACCGTCCAGGTTCTCCGGCAGCTCGAAACGGTAGATCGGTTGCCCGAACGCCGGAGGGCGGTTGAACACGTCCACCGTTACGGCAGCCGACGCAGACCCTCCACGCCCGTCGGAGACCTCGACTCGGATCGTCACGCGCCCCGGTTCCAACGGGGCCGTCCAACGCGCAACCGCCTCGTTCACGTCCGAGAAACTGCCCGCCGGAGCACTCCAGGCGTAGGTGAGTGGGTCCCCGTCGGGATCCGAGGCCGTGGCGGTCAATCGCACCCCGCCCCCGCGCTCCACCACGCACGGCTCGCACGAGACCGTTACCTCGGGAAGCTCGTTCACGTCCGTCACCTCGACCACCACCCGCACCGCGGCGTCGGCTCCGTACTCGTCCCGCGCGCGCACCATAAGCTCGAAGCGGTTGGGCTCCGTCTCGTAGTCCTCGCCCGGACCGACGTACCTCACCACTCCGTCCCGCGGCCCAACCGTGAACCGCTCCGAGTCGCCAACCACGATCCCGTACCGCACCTCGTCGCCGTCGACATCTTCGGCCGTCACCGTGCCGAGACTTACTGGCCGCTCCCGACCGTCCAGGTTTTCGGGCAACTCGAAGAGGTAGGAGGACTGCAAGAACACCGGCGGGTCGTTGACCACCTCGACTTCGACCACAGCCCACGCGGAGCCGCCCCGCCCGTCGTGGACCTCGACCAGGATCTCGAAGCGTCCCAAGTCGCCCGGGGCCACCCAGGTCGCCGTCGATTCGTCGACCGGTCCGTCGAAGCCGCCGCTCATCGCGCTCCAGCCGTAAGTCAGCGGATCGCCGTCCGGATCCGAGGCCGTGGCGGTCAATCCCACCACGCCGCCGCGCGCCACCACGCACGGGTGACACGAAGCCGTCACCGTCGGCGGACGATTGGGCGGCGGCGTCCGGTCGCGAATCATCACCTCCATCGACGAGGGGCTGCCCGGCACCAGCCCATCCGGCAGTGCGCCCAGCGCCACCGTAAACGTCTCGTCGTCCCGGTCGGCGTCCTCGACCGTCGCGACGGCTCCCGTCGCAGCCGTGTCCCCACCCGCGATCATTATGCCCGCCAGCGAGCCGTAATCCCCGGACTCGGCCGTCCCCGGCGTCAACGTAAGCGGGATCATCATGTCGTCCGACTGCGCCTCGGACAGCAGCGCCGTCACACTCACCGAACGGCCTTCGTCCACCGGATTGGGAACCGCCGCAAGGCTCACCGATGCGGGCGGCTGCGTGTCGTCGTCGGCCACCGTCACCGCAAGGCTCGCCGTCTCGCTTGTGTAGTCCCCGCCCGAGGCCGTGTGCAGCAGCGTCGCCGCGTCGTTCGCGGTGTCTTCGTCCTGCCCGGCGCTGACCGTCACCGTTCGCGCCGTGCTCCAGAGATCCGACCCGCTCGGATTGAACGTCAGGCTCGTCTCGTCCAGCGTCAGGTCCGTCCCCGTCGTCCCCGTGATCGCCACCGTCACCGGGGCCGAAGGCTGCGTCGCCAGCGCCACCGTGTAGGTGTTGCTGCCCCCCTCGGCCACCCCCAGCGACGACGAAGGGGTCAGCACGATCCCCGCCGTTTCGTCGTCCGTGGTCGTCACCGCGAGGCTCGCCGTCTCGCTCGCGTAGTCCCCGCCCGAGGCCGTGTGCAGCAGCGTCGCCGCGTCGTTCGCCCCATCGTCGTCCTCCCCCGCCGAAACCGTCACCGTTCGCGCCGTGCTCCAGAGATCCGACCCGCTCGGATTGAACGTCAGGCTCGTCTCGTCCAGCGTCAGGTCCGTCCCCGTCGTGCCCGTGATCGCCACCGTCACCGGGGCCGAAGGCTGCGTCGCCAGCGCCACCGTGTAGGTGTTGCTGCCCCCCTCGGCCACCGTCAGCGACGTCGGATTGATCACCAGCGCCACCTCATCGCCGTCTTCAATCGTCACTTCGACCGACGACGGGCTTCCCGGCGTCACCTCGGAAGGCAGCGCGCCCAGTGCCACCGTGAACGTCTCGTCGTCGCCGTCGGCATCATCGACCGTCGTGACCGTGCCCGTTCCCGTTGTCTGCCCGCCGGTGATCGTGATGCTCGCGAGCGTGCCGTGGTCGCCCGGCTCGGCCGTGCCCGCGGTCAGCACCAGCGGGATGGTCACGTCGCCCGAAATGGCGTCCGACAACTCCGCCGTCACCGTCGCGGATTGTCCCTCGTCCACCGGGTTCGGCGAGACCGACAGGCTCACCGTGGGCTTGTCGTCTTCTTCGATCGTCAGGATGGACCACGGGGAAAAGCGGCCGGGCTCGGTCGGGCCATTCTGCCTGTCGACGTTGTGCAGCCTGACCCCCAGGCGTTTCTGCGCAGACCCGACCACGTCGTTGTTCACCGCCGTGACCGTCACGGTCCCCGTGCTCAGGGTGTCGCCCTTCGCGACCACCAGGCGGACGCTGTCGCTCAGCACGTAATCCGACGCATCCGCCCGGCGCGGCGTACCCTCCGGAAACAGGCCCGTTTGCACATCGAACAGCACGTCGCCCAACAGGGTCGGGTGGCTGAGCCTCGCCGTTACCGTCGCCACGCCTCCGTCCTCGGATATCGTCGACGGGGTCAGCACCGCCGATTTCGTCGGATGGGGGTCGTCGTCTTGGATAAAGAACTCGACGAACCCGTGCTCCATACGGGCATTGCTCGAAGCGGTGGGGGTAATCCGTATCCGCCTCAGCGTTCTCGTGACCCCGCCGTCGTCCACCCCCGTGATCGTGACGACTCCGGTGCTTTCGAGCGATCCCGGGGCAAAGGTCAGCACCTTGTTGTCGCTCACCACATAATCGTCCTCGGTCGCGAACTCACCGGGGGCGTTGTGGTTGGCGGGTGCGACCGCAATCGTGACGGTGACCGTATCCGACGCGGCCTTGTCCATCGTGGCGGTCACGGTGACGGTGCCGTTCTCCGAAATCTGTGTAGTCAAAAGTCCGGGACGCAAGATCTCGCTAGGCGTCAGGACCAGCGACACCTCGGGCAACTGCGCCAACGCGGAGCTTGGGAACGCTATCCAAGCCAAGGCCGCGATCGCCCATCCGGGCCTTCGGAGGGGCGGGATCGTCTTGACTACGCCCACGGGGCCTTCGGGCCTTCGGGCCTTCGGGCCTTCGGGCCTTCGGGCCTTCGGGCCTTCGGGCCTTCGGGCCTTCGGGAAGGCAAAATACGGTGGTCATCGCTTTGTCAAGGCCCGCTTGCCCCATAGACCGGGAGGGAATGTGAAGGGTGAAGATGGTCTGTCTGTGTCGTTGTGTTTCGATTTCGCCGAGAAGCGCTGAAGCCAGGGGTTCATCCATACGCGCACGCGTGCAGCCCGGACTCCCACATTCAATAGGCATTGCGACCCGGGACCGCAGCAAGGCTGCTCAGGTCATCCCCGGTGAGCTGCGGCTTCACGGCATCGAGGCCCGAGGGCTGAGAAGGGTCAGCATCGGACGCATGTGAACTTCGGATGCCGCCGCCGTGCGGGGCTGGTCCGGCACGCCGTTGGCGATGGCATCCGATGGCTCCGACACCTTCTGAAACGTCCTGACACGTCCTGACACAACGGGGCGTTTCCCAAGGGTTGACCGCCTTGCAAGCGACTCGTCAGCGTTCCAGGCATGGAGACGCCAAAGCAGCAGTTCAGCACGCGGGTGAACGTGTTTCTCGGGGACACCGCCGCGCCGTTCCCGAAGGCTTCCCCAATGGAATCCGCGACCGTCTCGGACCATCGGGTGGGCGGTACGCGGGACGGGCATCGAGGCGCGATTGGCGGCGCGTGGCCGGACCCCGATTCCGCAACTCGCTGCCAGAGCGCAACGTGGGAAATATCCTACGTCCCATACACTTGCGTGACGTTCCGACTCCATGTTCGCCTTCATACCATGGAGACCGCGACGGTGCAGGTCGGGCCGAGCGGGCGGGGGTTCCGGGCCGCACGCCATCCCGACGACGGCCTCGCGCGCCTTTACGGCGCGGATGCGCGACGCTGGCTGACGGTCACTCGCCTCGGGGAACGCGAGAAGGCGCCGAACCCCCTCGGCCGGCCGAGCCGCGGCGGCGAGCGGATCGTGTTCGGTCCGCCGCGGCTCAGGGACACGCGCGCCGAACGGTTGCGGCGCGGCATGGATCGCGCGAGGCTTGGCCTCCGCAGGAGACTTTACCCGGCATCGTGGGGGCGGACGAGTCTTGCCGCAGCCGTGCCCGGAGCCCCTGCCGAGCGCGGGCGTGTAAGCCGTTGGAGGACGCCGGTGCGGCGCGTCGAGTCGGCCCGTTTACGGGCACGGCCCACGAGCATGTCGGACGCTGCTAAGGCAGGCAAGCCAGCGTACTCCTTGGGGCCACACTCCGTGCGTCCCCTGCGGAGGCTGGCGGGGGGCTGTGCCCCCTGTGACCCCCCTATCGCCAACGGCGCGCCATGAGGCCTGGACGCGCCGTTTGGGTGAAGGTTCGCGCCAGCGAGGCGGAGCGTGCCGAGTGGCACGCCAAGGCGCGCTCGGCGGGCTTGACGCTGTCGGATCTGGTGCGCCGGTCGGTCGGCCGGACGCACACTTGGACCGTGGCCCACGCCGAGGTCGAGCGCGAGCGCACCCGGCAGGTGGCGCGCGTCGGGAACAACCTCAACCAGATCGCTCGGTGGGCGAATGCCCACAAGGAGGGCATCGAGGCCGTCGAGGTGATCGGCCACCTGATCGCCATCAGGCGGGCGCTCAGCGCCTTGGAGCCCGCCGAAAGTCCGGACGCGGATGCACCTTAAGTTCCTCGCGCACGGAACCGGATCGGCCCGCAAAGCGGCCAAGTACCTGCTCGGCGAGCTTGACGCGGCCGGGAAGCCGCGCGAAGGCGTCGAGGTGCTCAGGGGCGATCCCCACCAGGTGGCCGCCGTGGCCGATGCGCTTCCCTTCGAGCACAGGTACACCTCCGGCGTGATCGCGTGGGCGCCGGACGACGAACCGACCGACAAGCAGATCGAGGCGGTGGTGGACGCCTTCGAGAAGACGGCCTGGGCGGGGCTGGAGTTCGACCGCTACGCATGGACGGCGGTGCTGCACCGTGAGCGCGGCGGCGGCGCCCACGTTCACGTCCTCGCCGCGCGGTGCGACCTGGAGACCGGGCGCAGCCTGAACAGCAAATGCCCTTCGAGGCGCATGTTGTTGTGAGTGAGCAACTTGGGAGTTGCGGTGGTGCGACTCCCGCCGATTGATTCCCGCCTATCGGGGTCCTATCTGGAGCGAACCCTCCGGCGGCCTTCCAGAGCCGTCCTGAGTCGTCCCGTGTTCGCCTGCTGGTAACAGGTCAGGACCGTCTGGGGGTTCTTCCACCCGCCGAGTTGGCAGAGCACCTTGAGCGGCTGGTCCATCAGGTCGCTGGCGAACTTGCGCCTGAGCGAGTGCCAACCTCTCCCGCGCTTCGGTTCGAGCCCCGCGAGAGTCGCGGCCCTGTACCACCATTTCAGCGCCCGCCACGCACCGAGGCACTCCGCAGGGTTCGCGGGCGCGGGCAGCACCGGACCGTCGCAGCCTTTGGGATTCATCAGCCGTGCGTCCTCCAAGGCGGTGACCGCCTCGTCGGTCAGCGGCGTGACGTGCTCGTAGCCCGTCTTCTCGTGCTTCGCCCGCCACCTCACCATCGCCCCCTCAAGGTCGATGTCCGACCAGAGCAGGTTGCGAACCGCGCCGATCCGGTGTCCCGTTTCGTGCGCGAGCACGAGCGCAACGTGGAAGCGCCAGTCCACCTGCCGCGAGACCCCGAGCAGCGCTTGATACTCCTCTTCGGTGAGAACAACCCGGATGGGGTTCTTCTCGACGGGCTTCCGGAGACCCTTGAGTGGGTTCCGGTCCAGCAGCAGGCGGCCCTGCTCGTCCCTAGACCTTGCGGCCCAGTTCAGCACCGCCATCAGAAACGTCAGGTCCCATTCGATCATCCGGTTGCCCACGGGCTTGCCGCTGGGGCCGACCGTGCCCGCGCGGCGCTCCCGGATGAAGCGGTCCCAGTCCCTCTGAGATAGAGTCTTCGGCCTTCGATCCCTGCCGAAGAACTTGAGGAACATCGCCATCGCGACCCTGTCCCGGCGGCGGGACCGCCGACTCTTGGTGGGCGTCACCTCTTCACCGTAGATGTCAAAGAGCATCTCCAAGGTGAGCGGCTCCGGCTCGGCTTCCGCCGTGCCTCGGGTCTCGGGTTCGGCGTATCCGGCGGCGAACTCGTCCGCCTGCTTCTTCGCCCTCGTCCAATCGCGGTGCCCCAGCGACCGGGTGAGCCTTCGCCCGTTCTCGCGCCATTCCACTTGGAACAGGCCGGTTTTCGGGTCGGGGAACACCCGGACCCTGTTCCGGCCCCACTCGCCGGCACCATAGCTCCGGCGGCTTCTTCTCGTGCGTGCCATCGTTCGATTCCTCTCTCGATGGACTGCACGATCTGCGCAAAGGAAGTATCGCGGAGAGAAGGCTTCTCCGCCACTGGCGGCCGTGGCCGACGCCTTCCTGGACGGGCGGGTACGACGCGACTTCAGGCGGCTCGCAGGGCTTCGACCGCTCCCGCTGAAGGCGCTCTCACGCGGCGCGCGCAGGGGGTCCCCGCGTTCGCGGGGTTTCGGAGGAGCCAGATGTGTAAACGCTTCACGTTTACTCTGGTCGGGGGATGCCCCCGAACCCCCTCACGACATCCGCGCGGCCCGAGCAGCGCCGCCCGCAATGGTCCGTCCCCGGAACCCCGAGGCCGGACATCGGAGCCGCGCGATCCCCGCGCGCGGCACAACCGCGCCGTCGCGGTCCTCGAAGCCGATGTCGGGCCACAAGGG
>JAJDVT010000120.1 GCA_022826005.1 Gemmatimonadota bacterium
GGGCGAACTGGAGAGCATCCGGCTTCACGGCCCCGGCGACGCTTACGCCGTTCTGGACCGCACGACCGACAACCCCATGACCATCCTGCGCGATCCGGTCTCCGGACAGGTGCGGGCGTTCCTGCGCCGGCCGATGGCCGAAGCCATGGCGGCGGGCGACAGGGCGGACGGCGGACGTAGCGGCTTGGTGGCCCTGTTCAGCCGGGGGCTTCCCCGGTGAGGCGGGCGCGAGTGCATGGGATGGCCAACCGCATTGCTTGGCTCTTGCTGAACGCCAGCCACCGGAGAGCCACGGGCGAGGAACTCGGTTTGGATTTCTGGCCGATGGATTTTCTGGAGGCTTTCGGGCCGGCCACCTTGGACGCCCTCAAGGCTGTTGGTCACCGTAAGGCGATGGCCTGGATACTGATTGATCTCTACGGGAGTCGAGGCGAACCGGAGACGCTGGCCGAACTGCTTGAAGCCTCGGCTGCGGAGGGATCCGATGCGATGCGTGCCGCCTTCTTGTGGACCGTGCGTGAATCGGGTTCGATGGCGATCGAACCGTTTCGGCAGGCCCTGCCGGGTGAGCACCACGCGGCCTGCTACTTGTTCGAGGGTATCCGAGCCGAAATCAATGCGATGAGCGATTGCCCGGAACGGCTGAGCATGGTTGGAGGGGCCATCAGCGGGGTGCTCGACGCTACCGATGATCCGGACGTTGTCGACGCTCTGGACAACGCCCTTTACACTGCGCGCCAGCAGGACGGGGCGGCGATGGTCGCCGCGTTGCTCGACGGGTGCGCAGAGGCGCTACTTGCCGCAGACGATCCGTGGTTCTTGCTTGGAGCATTGGTCGATGGGCTGCGGGTATCGCCAGGATGGGTGATGAACGGGGAAGCGATCGGTGAGCGCTTTTGGCGACACTTCGAGAAGGAGGTTGCGAGCGAGGGTCCCGAACGGCTTTGGGATGGCTACCGCTGGGGTTTGTCGCGCCAATGTGCAGTAGACAGAGAGGACGCACTCGCCCTGGCGAGCGCATACCGAAGGGCAGTGCAAGATGTCACTGATCCTCACTGGATCGCCGACCGGTTACTTGAAGTCTGTTCCGGGTCGGCTCACGACTGCGGCAGGTCATGGTATTGGCTCCCGGACAGGGACGAAGCGGTTCTCGCATGCGTGAAAACGATTCGGGCCGTCAGAGGGCCTCGGGCCGCGGATCCGATTCTCTTGGGCGGTGTGCTGGAGGATCCGTACGAAGCGGTTGATTCCCTATTGGACGCGACCCGGGAGGCTGTCAGAACCGCGGACGATTCGGTTGAGGCGGTCGAGGTGTTGGTGGATGGCCTGTCCGTCGCAGAGCCTGAATGGCCGCCAAGCTGGTGGGAGTGAACTGCGGACCGACCGTGAACCTCTGACCGAGTCGCGCGTCTCGCCCAGCACGTGTACTTTGGCCGATTCCGTCTGTTCTCACTTCTCCCAAGACCCCCGTCACCGTTTGATGCTCAATCACCTTGACCCCCGCCAGATCACCATCGGAGACCGCCGGGCCAATCTCTACCTTGGGAACGGCCCGCTCGCGCTGGAAGTCGTGGAGATTCCGGCCGCCGGCCGCTTGGGGCGTGCTGCCCTCACGGCATTGCTGAGGGAGCGGGCGGCTGGCCGGGCCGCTCCCGTTCTGATCGTCGCGCCGTGGGGCGCCGGGCGGGCGGCAGTGTGCGGCCCGACCGAAAGCATTCCGATGGTCCTGCGGGACATTTCGCTGAGCCAGATAGAGGCCGTGTGCCGCAGTGCACTTGAAGCGGACGGACGGCACGCGGCGATCCGGCGTCTCCATCAGCTTCTTCCGCAGCTGGACGGACGGGTTCCGGGGCTGCGCAACGGAGGTCTCTTTGCGATGCAGGAACTCGAACACGGAGTCCCGGCGCGCGGAGACTGGATGCTGGCGACCTCAGAGGCTCGTGCGCTGCGGACGCTCCGGGGGCGCGCGCTGATCGAAGGTCTCCGCTTCACGACCCAGGAGCTGCCCGGACCTGCGATTCTGCTTGTGGCCGGAGACCGCAAGACCGCGGTGGCCGTCCTTCTGGACCGGCCCGACGAAATCGACTCCGCGAGCCCGAGGTTCGATGGCACCTCTCCCGTCTCGTACGCACTGGCTCAGGCCGACCGCGAGAATCTGGACTGGGTGGTCGCCGCAGCAGGGGCTACCCTTCGGCTTTATCCGGCCAAGCTGGGGGTTGGCACGGGCCGCCGTGGCCGGTCCGAAACGTTCGTCGAGATCAACCTCGATCTGCTGTCAGGCGACAACGCCGGATACCTCTGGCTTCTGTTGTCTGCTTCGGCACTGTCGGATGACGGAACGGTCCACGAGATCCTGGCAAGGAGCGAGGACTATGCGGCTGACCTGGGCCGGCGTCTTCGCGAGCGGGTCTACCGCGAGGTCATGCCATCGCTTTCCGGCGCCGTCTTCGCCGCAATGTCGCCGCGGCCCGGCTTGGACCCGCTGAAAGAAGCGTATCAGGCGGCGCTCTACATCCTCTACCGGCTGCTGTTCGTAGCGTATGCGGAGGACCGGGACCTGCTTCCGCTGCACGCCTCGCCGAGCTACCGGGAACACTCGCTCAAGCGGATGGCCCAGCGTCTCGCGGAGGCGCGGTGGAAGGGCGTCGCGTTCGGTGACCAGGACTTCTACTGGTCCGAGGCCACACAGGTCTGGAAGGCGGTGAACCGAGGCAATCCCGAATGGGGTGTCCCTGCGTACAACGGCGCGCTGTTCGCCTCCGAGGCCTCCGTGTCAATACTCGGGGCATGGATCGCGGCCATCTCGCTGCCGGACCGCAAGTTCGCCGGAGCGCTCGCGGGACTTCTGCTCGACCAGACGCCGGAAGGAGGGGAAGGGCCGGTCGATTTCCGGTCGCTCGGCATCCGCGAGTTCGGGACGATCTACGAGGGCCTGCTCGAGAGCGAATTGTCTCTGGCCGAAGCGGACCTGACGGTGGACGCAAAGACCGGCGCCTACCTGCCCGCTCGTCCCGGTGACGCGGTCGAGGTGAGCGCAGGCGAGGTCTATCTTCACAACCGCTCCGGCGCCCGGAAGTCCAGCGGGTCCTACTACACCAAGTCGTTCGCCGTCGAGCATCTGCTTGACCGGGCGCTCGAGCCCGCGCTCAGAGAGCATCTTGAACGTCTGGACGGCATGACGGACCGGGAGGCGGGACGCCGGTTCTTCGAGTTTCGCGTCGCCGACATCGCGATGGGCTCCGGTCATTTCCTGGTCGGTGCGGTGGACCGCATCGAGCGGCGGCTTGCCAACTATCTGGCCGACCGGCCGCTGCCGGACGTGAGGGAGGAACTGGCGCGACTGCGCCGGACCGCCGAGGACCGGCTGGGTGGCGAGTGGTCCGGTGAGGCGATCGAGGACACGCAGCTTCTGCGCCGGCAGGTGGCGCGGCGCTGCATCTTCGGCGTGGACATGAACCCGATGGCGGTCGAACTGGCTCGGCTGTCACTCTGGATCCACACGTTCGTGCCGGGTCTGCCTCTCTCTCTGCTCGATCACAACCTGGTGCGCGGGAACTCGCTGGTCGGAGTGGCGACGTTCGACGAAGCGTCCGAACTGTTCGAGACGAGCGGCACTCTCTTTTCGGTCGTGGCCTCCGAGCGGCTCGCTGACATCCGGAAACCGCTCGGCAAGCTCGCCCGGCTCACCGACGCCAACGACGCCGAGATCCGCGAGGCGCGGGAGATCTGGAAGGGGATCCGGCGGAGGATGGAGCAGGAGCGGGAGCTTTTCACGCTGCTCGCGGCCTCACGGACGAACAGCGACATACGCGCCCAGATTGCGCAAGGGACGATCGCCACGCGCTGGGAGCAACAGGGCGACATCTTTCGGGCCGAGTGGATGGACAAGGCGCAGCAGGAACTCGAAGGGCTCGACGTGCTCCACTTCCCGCTCGCGTTCCCGCACGTCTTCCTCGGCGACCGTAGCGGGTTCGACGTGATCCTCGGCAATCCGCCGTGGGAGAAGCCGATGATTGAAGAGCACGGCTTCTGGGCCCGGCATTTTCCGGGGCTGCGCTCGCGTCCGCAGCGGGAGGCGGAGATCCTCACGGAGCAGTATCGGACGGAACGCCCCGAGCTTGTTACGACGCTCGAAGAAGAACGGCGGAAGGCGGATCGCCTCCGCGCCCTTCTGGTGGCGGGTGCCTACCCCGGCATCAGTGCGGGCCACCCGGATCTCTACAAGGCGTTCGTGTGGCGGTTCTGGGACCTTGTGTCGCCGGACGGCGGGCGGATCGGCGCCGTGCTGCCCCGCTCCGCGCTGGCCGCCAAAGGTGGCGACGTGTTCCGCAAGCGGATCCTCCAGCAAGCCGAGGCCGTGGACCTGACGATGCTGGTGAACAACCGTGAGTGGGTGTTCCCGAACGTCCATGCGCAGTACACCATCGGCCTCACAGCCATCACTCGCGGGAAGGGCGGTAGTGAGTGCGAACTTCGGCTGAGCGGACCGTTTGCGAACCTGAACCGATTTCGGGCCGGTGCCGGGAAGGAGCCGGTCAGCTTCCGCGCCCGCGAAGTCGAGGCATGGAACGACACCGCCTCGATCCCGTTGCTCCCGTCGGACGAGTCGGTGGAGGTGTTCGCGCAACTGCGCAGAAGTCCGCGGCTGGACTTGAACGACGGCTCCGGGTGGAGAGCCAGACCGGTGCAGGGAGACCTCAACTCCACGACCGGCAAGCCGTACATGGATCTAGTCTCGAAGGACTGCCCCCAAGGCTTCTGGCCGGTCTACAAGGGGGCGTCGTTCGACCTGTGGACCCCGGACACGGGGACCTACTACGCGTGGGCGGACCCGAAAACGGTGCTGGACCACCTGCAGGCGAAGCGGAAGCGTGCGAACAGGCGGTCCGCGTTTGCGGAGTTCGACGAGGCTTGGCGGGAGGATGCTGCGACCTTGCCCTGCCTGAAGTCGAGGATCGCTTTCCGCCGTATTGCGCGAGCGACCGATAGTCGAACCGTTCGCGCCTCCCTTGTTCCACCAAACACATGCCTCACGGATGTCGCACCTTACTTCCTGTGGCCGCGAGGGAAGGAAAAGGACGAGGCGTACCTGCTTGGGATCCTCAGTTCCATCCCCCTCGACTGGTATGCCCGACGCTTCGTGGAAACGCACGTCGATTATCATGTACTGAACCCGTTGCCGGTTCCCCGGCCGTGCCACCAGAATCCGCTTCGGAACCGCATCATCGCGCTTGCCGGTCGGCTTGCGGCGACGGACGATCGCTTCGCGGACTGGGCCGAACGGGTCGGCGTGGATTGTGGCTCACTCGAATCGGACGAGAAGGAAGACCTGATCTGTGAACTCGACGCCGTGGTGGCCCGCCTCTACGGCCTCACCGAGTCGCAACTGGTCCACATCTTCCAGACCTTCCACGAGGGCTGGGACCACGAGGAGCGGCTGCGGGCCACGCTGGCTCACTTTCGGGCGTGGATGGGTGACCGATGAGCCACCCGGAATTCGTTGACAACTTCGACGGCAACACGCTCGACCGAGCGCTCCGGGAACGTCTCGACCACCTGCTCGGCACTCTCCGCGAACCGCCATCGGTGTTCATCGCGACAGGCTACTTCAACCCGGGAGCATTCGGCCGGCTGGCCGATCTGCTCCGGCGCACATCGGGCGTGCGCCTTCTGCTGGGCGCCGAACCGCTGCCCGCCGCCAGGCTGCCCGAGCGCCGTCTGGGCGATCCGCGGGGCGAGCGATACGAGAAGAGGCTGGCGGACGACGAACTCGACGGCGCGGAGCGAAAACTCAGGCGGGACCGCGACCGCCTTCCGTTCTCCGAGCCGAGTCATGCCGCAGTGCGCGAACTGCTGGACTTCCTGGACTCGGGCAAGATCGAGGTGCGCCGCTACGAGCACCGGTTTCTGCATGGCAAGGCGTTCCTCTTTTCCGGCAAGCAAGGGGTGCTCGCCGGATCGTCGAACTTCACGCTTGCCGGGCTCACATCGAACCTCGAACTCAACCTCGGCCAGTACCAGCCCGGCGTCGTTGCAAGGGTCGAGGAGTGGTTCGACCGGCTTTGGAACGACGCCCGTCCCTACGACCTTGCCGCCATCTACCGGGAGCAGTTTGCCGAGCACCCGCCCTACCTGATCTATCTGCGGGCGCTCTGGGAGCGGTACGGGAAGGAACTCGAAGAGGAGGCCGGCGACTCTGGCCGGATCCGGCTCACGCGCTTCCAGACCGACGGCGTGTTCCGGGCGAAGCGGATTCTGGATCAGTACAACGGCGTTCTGGTGGCCGATAGCGTTGGGCTCGGGAAGAGCTTCATTGCGGCCGAAATCTTCACCGAGGTCATCGAGCGGAACCGCCAGCGGGCGCTCCTGATCGCGCCCGCCCAGCTCCGGGACGGGATGTGGAACGGGTTCAAGAACCGCTACCAGATCGGCATCGAGGTCGTGTCGTTCGAGCAACTGGCCGGCGACGCGCAGTTGGGCCAAGGGGACGGGACGGCCCTGGGCGCCAGCATCGACGAGTATTCGCTCGTCGTGATCGACGAGGCGCATGCCTTCCGGAACGCCGACACCAAGCGTGCGCGCGCGCTCCGGCACCTGCTGCGCGGCGATCCTCCCAAGAAGGTGGTCCTGCTCACTGCGACGCCCGTCAACAATTCCCTTTGGGACCTGTACGATCTTCTCGCCTACTTCGTCGGCCACGACGCGGTGTTTGCCGACCGGGGCATCCCCTCGCTCAGGGAGCGGTTCCGCGAGGCCGACAGAAAGGACCCGTTCACGCTCAGCCCGGACACGCTGTTCGACATTCTGGACGCAACCACAGTCCGGCGGACGCGACACTTCGTTCAGCGGTTCTACCCGAACGACAGCTTTCGGCTTGACGATGGCACCGAGGTCACCATCCGCTTCCCGGACCCGGTCGTGTGCTCGCGGAGCTACGATCTGGACGATGTGCTTCCCGGGTTCTTCGACGAGTTCGCCGAGATTCTGGACTCCAGGGTCGGCCGGCCGAAGCTGACCATGGCGCGGTACTGGCCGACCCGGTATCGCCGCGAGGGCGGTCCAGCCGCCCGTGAGACCGCGCTGGTGGGCCTGATTCGCTCTGGGCTGCTCAAGCGGTTCGAGTCATCAGCCCGTGCGTTTGTGCGGACCGTGACCAGGATGGTGGTGGCGCATGACGACTTCGTACGTGCGGTCGAAGCCGGGGTGATTCCGTCCACCGATACGCTGAGCGCTCTGCGCGAGGCCGACTCCGACGAAGCGTGGGAGGAGCTTCTCCGCGAGGGCGTGCCGATCGAGGACGACCTCGACACCGACCGGCTCATCGAGGACGTGCGGTCCGACCGCGCGCTTCTCGAATACCTCCGCGATCGTGCGTCCGCCGTACGGGCGGAGAACGATCCCAAGCTCGGGCTTCTCGTAGACGAACTCGCGGACATCGCCGCGGAGGCCCGGCGTGAGGGCATCTCGGAGCAGGACACGCGCAACCGGCGCAAGGTGCTCGTGTTCTCCTACTTCGGCGATACCGTAGAATGGATCATGGAACGCCTGCGCTCGGTGGTCGACGCCGATGAGCGGCTTGCCTGCTACCGGGGCCGGATCGCCGGCGTGCGCGGCCGAGAACCGCTTGATGGGGTCACGCGCGCCGATGCGGTGTTCGGCTTCGCGCCGGAATCCACGGAAGCCCCGCCCAGCCGGGCCGGCGACATCTACGACATTCTGGTCACGACCGACGTGCTGGCCGAGGGAATGAATCTCCAGCAGTGCGGCCGGATCATCAACTACGACCTGCCGTGGAATCCCATGAGGCTGGTCCAGCGCCACGGGCGCATCGACCGCATCGGCAGCCCTCACGAGAGGGTGTATCTGACCTGCGTGTTTCCAGACCGCCAGCTCGAAGCCCTTCTCGCCCTCGAGGACCGCATCCAGCGAAAGCTGGCGCAGGCGGCGGGTTCGATCGGACTCGATCAGATCGTCATTCCGGGCGCGGCATACACGGACCACGTCTTTGCGGATGAGCGCAACCGGATCCGGGCGCTCCGGGAAGGCGATGCCTCGATCTTCGAGCGCGGCGGCGAAGGGGTGCATGCGCACAGCGGCGAGGAATACCGGCAGGAGCTGCGCAAGGGAATCGAACGATGGGGCGAGCGGATCCGGAACCTTGCATGGGGCGTGGGCTCCGGGTTCGTAGGCGGAACCCGCACCGGCCACGTCTTCTGCGCTCGCGTCTTCGACCGGGTGTTCATGCGGTTCGTGCCCGAGGACCCGGACGCCGAGATCGAGCGTGAAACGCTCACCTGCCTCGGGGTACTCTCGTGCACCGAGGACACGGAACGCACGCTGCCGGAGGCCTTTGTGGAAGGCGCGTTCGGTGCTTGGGAACGTGCCAGGCGCGACATATACGACGAATGGATGCGTGCCACCGATCCGGCCACACTCCAGCCTCGAATCCGCCCGCTGTTCCGGGTCGCCGCCAACCATGTTCGCCTGCACCCGGCCGACGGGTTGTCCGTCGAGGATAGGGACCGGGTTGCCGATGCCCTCGAAGCACCTTGGGGCATCCGCCAGGAGCGCCGGCTCCGGGACGTGTTCGAGCCTGACCGGGTCGACCCGGGCGAGTTGACGCGCAGGATCGCCGAGGTCGTCGCCGAACTCGGACTCCAGCCGTGGAAGCCGCCGGAACCGCTCGATCCCATCGAAGAAGACGAAATCTGTCTGGTCGTCTGGATGGGGGTGGGTCGCGTGGCGGCCTCGTGAGGTCCCCTTTTGCGCTTCGCGCGGAGGATATACGACAGCGAGCCGTTGAGACCCCGGATGGTGATCGACGGGTCCTTGACTGAAAGGGTGCGCATCCTTCAGTATTCAGGGCATGGATGCCATGACCGCTACACGCCTTGCGGATCAAAGCCAGGATCCGGCATTTGACGCTTTAGACGCTCGATCTCCGCATTCAACGCACGATTCTGGAGAGTCAGCTTCTCGCAGTTCTTCTGGCACAGCCAGTACTTCTTCTCCTCGCCCTTTAGAACTTCTCCGAGGGATTCAAGATCGGTTCGAAGCTCTCGAATCTGGGCTTCGAGAACTGCGATACGATCTTCAAGACGGTTAGCGTCGGTGCTCGACATCTTTTTCTCCAAGGTGCAGGTGTCGGGTTCAGGCGGGCGTTCCGGAGACATCGTGCCGCCCTCCTGTTTCAATGCCGGTTCCGTCCGAAGAGCCCTGTCCCGCTACGGGCGGCGCGTCGAGTCCAGCCACATGTACTCCTCGTCGAGATCCGGATCGGCGATCCCTGCGAGCGGTTCAAGAAGGTCCAGCGCCGCCAAGGCACCTACATACATGCTCATCGAACTGCCGGGCATCCCCCGTTCGAGTCTGATTACCGAGGAAAGAGACACGCCCATTCGGTCGGCCAGATCTCGCTGAGTGAGTCCACGCCGGAGTCTGGCCGTGCGAATGTCCCTGCCCAACCGGGCCACGGCCCGGGCCACCTCGATCCGTGTCGTCGGAGTGGCCTCGCCGCTCATCTGGAGCGGAAGCCGCGTGGAATGGCGGAAACGACTGCGCGGGCGGTGTCGGAGTCTCCGGTCGTCGCGCGCCTTGTCCGGGGTTGCATCGTTCACCGCTCCCGCGCCAGGGACCTGATCAGCCCGGCGATCATGAACAACAGCACAACGCTGACGGGCAGGGCCGCGGCAATGGCTGCGGTCTGCAGGGCCTGGAGACCGTCGGTGAGCAGGAGCACGGCGGCCACCACGCCGATGCCGAGCCCCCAGACGATGCGGAAACGCCGAGGCGGATGAGGGTCGCCCATGCTCAGCAGGGTGGTGATGACCAGCGTGCCGGAGTCCGAGGACGTAACGAACCACGTCACCAGCAGGAGTGTGGCCGTGGCGGACATCGCCCAAGCGAGCCAGTCGATGTCGCTCATTCGGTCGATGGTCGCGTAGAGCGCGGCTTCGTAATGCGTGTCCCTCACCAGTTCCATGATGCCGGCTGTCCCGATGCCGCCCGGGGCGTTGAGTTCCAGATGGATGGCGTTGCCACCGAATATCCCGAACCACAGCAGGGCCAGTCCGGCAGGGACGAACATCACGCCCAGGATGAACTCGCGCAACGTGCGTCCGCGCGAGATGCGGGCGATGAACGTACCGACGAAGGGCGCCCAGGAGATCCACCATCCCCAGTAGAAGATGGTCCAAACGTTCTGCCATGCCGCGTACCTCGGCTCTTCCGCGATCCACAGTGACATGGGCACTAGGTGCCACAGGTATTCGGCGAGCGAGGATGCGATGAATCCGGCGAGCCAGGTGAACGGGCCCAGCATCAGGAAGCACCCCAGAAGGACTATGCTCACGCGGATGTTCCACTCCGACAGGACGCGGATGCCGCGGCTGACGCCGGACACCGCCGACAGGGTGGCCGCCAGCGAGATGGCGGCGATGAGCCAGACCTGCGTGGCGACACCCGGTTCCACACCGAACAGCACGTCCAGACCGGTGGCCATCTGGCTTGCTCCGAGGCCCAGGGAGGTAGCGATGCCGAAGACCCCGCCGAACACGGCCAGAAGGTCCACCAGGTGGCCGATGGGACCGTAGATGCGCTCGCCGACGAGCGGGTACAGGGCGGAACGGAGCGTCAGCGGCAGTTTCTTGCGGAACCCGAAGTAGGCCAGGCACAGCCCGACCACGACGTACACGGACCAACCGTGGATGCCCCAATGGAAGTAGGCGACGCGCATGGCGTGCACGGCGCGCGGCTCGTCCAGCGCCACGGCGCCGGCCAGATCGGCGACCGGGTTGTTTGGGTATCCCGCGCTCTGGCTGATGTCGAAGTAGAAGAGCGGTTCGGCGATGGAGAAGAACAGCAGTCCGATCCCGATGCCGGCCGAGAACAGCATGGCGAGCCAGGAGGAGGTCCTGAACTCGGGCCGGGAAGCGTCATCGCCGAGCCGGATCCGGCCGAACGGGCTGCACACGAGGAACAGGCAGGCGAGTACGTTGACGCCGACGACCAGGAAGTAGAACCACCCGAGCGTGCCTTCGATCAAGTCGCGGATGCGATCGAACACGGCGCCGGCGGCGTCCACGTCCCGGATCGTGGCGAGAACGAAAGCCAGGACGACAGCCTTGGCGGCCAGCGCCATCGAGGGATTCAGCCCCTTCCACGGCCCCGCATCCGCCGTGCTTTGCCGGTGTCGCCCGTTCCTCATGGCTCGATGGCCGGGCCGACCCCCGTATGTCAGAACGAGACGGTCGCGGTCATGGATATGGTACGGGGTGCGCCGAGCCATGCGGCGTTTTCGGTGATTGCGGACAGATAGGCGGTGTTGAGCAGGTTGTTCGCCACGATCGAGAACTCGGTGGACCGGAACAGGTCGCTGAGCGCCTCGCCCTGGAAGGTCACGTAGGCGTCCACGGTCCAGTAGGCGTCGGTCTGCCAGTCGGCCGTCAGGCTGACGCGGCGCGAAGCCGTGTACTTGGCCGACAGGCCGCCGCCCAGCGGTCCTTCGCGGTCGAGCGAAACGACCCACAGCCGGGGCGGCACGCCCGTAACGTCGGTGCCGGGCACGATGCCCTGGCTTTCGTCCACGAGCGGATCGTCGGTCCCGACGTACTTCGAGTCGTTGAGCGTGAGCGCGCTGTAGAGCGACGTGCGGGCCGGCATCGCCAACGTGGCGGCCAACTCGAGGCCGCGCATCTCGATCCCGCCCGCGTTGAAGTACGCACCGCCGCCTGGGATGAGGTAGTTGGGGCCTGCGGGGGTCTGCGGGCCGAGGAAGAAGATCCGGTTCTCGAAATCGATCGTGTACAGCGTGGCGCTGAGCGCGAGCCGCTCGCCGGAATACTGGATGCCGACATCGACGTTCGACGCGGTCTCGGGCTCGAGGGCGTCCAGGCTGCGCCCCGGCACTTCGAGCAGGATGCTGCCGATCGCGCGGAAGTTCTGGGCGTAGCCCGCGAACAGGTCGAGGCCGTCGAGGGGCGTCTCGTAGGTGACGCCGCCCGAGAAGAGCAGCTTCGAGTCGGAGTTGACATCAAGCGGCCGGTCGATGCCGAACTGGTCCTCGCGCGACACGGAGACGAGGTACTGCTTGACGCCGCCGGCCAGTTCGAACGGGCCGACGTACAGCGTTTCCTCGATGTACCACTTGAACACGTTTTGCGGGAAGTCCCATTCGTATTGGTGCCAATAGGGCTGCTCGTCCCACTTGAAGTTGATCGCGGGGTCCAGAATGCGGTGCCAGTCGCGGCCGAGGTCCCGGCGCGAGCCCTCGTACCAGATGCCCGCGCGCAGCGCGCTGCCCCGTCCATCCCCGAAGAGCACGGACCACTCGCCGTCCACGTTCATGCCGAGCCGGTCCTTGCCGTAGTGGCTGTGGCGGTACGACTGGACCGCGGATGCCCCCGGGTGGCACGCCGGGTCGACCTCCGGCCCGCCCGAGCCGTAGTAGTTGAAGATGTAGGACGACGCGCATCCGGGCGTCGGTCCGACGGCCGCGCCGTTGCCGTCCACGAACCGGATCACCCCGCGCTGGGCACCGCCGCGCACCGGTGCGCGGCCCCCCGCCAGTTCCGACTCCGGTCCCTCCCCGTCGTCCACCACGTCGACGATGTAGGGAGGCAGCCAGTCGCCGCGTCCCGAGTTGTGGTGATGGTAGGCGCCCGCGCTCACCGAGATCAACTCGCTGACCGACCAGTCGGCCTTGGCGTAGGCGAGCGTGTTCTTGCGCCGGGTCTGCCAGCCGGGCCGGTAGAACTGGTTCAGGTAGGGCACGCCCGGCCAGTGGCCGATCAGGCGGTCCCAGCGCGGGTTGGCCCGGAAGTCGGCCTCGCTGTAGAGCCGCTGGTAGACATCCTCGTGGATCTCGTCGTACGAGAGGTAGCCGGTGAAATCCACCGCTCCATGCGAGGACACGATCTTGGCGGCGACGTGCTCGCGCTCGTTTCTGGCCGAGCCCTCCATCCAGTCGGTCGCCTCCTGACGGATTGCGGCGATCCAAGCGCGCGTCGTGCCGCCGAAGATCGAGCCGGTCTCGACCCGCGCGGCGAACCGCTGGCCCTCGTTCTCGCCGATCGTAACAGATGCCGTGTGGCTCCGCTGCGCCGCCGGGTCGGCCGTCAGAAAGTTGAGCGTGCCGCCCAGCGCCTCGACCGAGCGCGACGCGATGTCTGCGGTCCCCTGCGACACCTCGACCCCGCCGAGGTTCATCGGGTCGACGAACCGGCTCGCCTTCGCGCCGCTCCAGTAGTCCGACGTGCCGTTCGGGAACCCGTCGATCGTGGTGCCGATCTGCGCGTCGTTGATCGTTGACTGGAACCCGCGCATGACCACATTGCTGGACCAGTCGTCGAAGGAGTACGCGTCCCCCTCCTGGACCGAGACGCCGGGAAGGTTGTCGATCACCGAAGTCACGGCCGTAATGCTCGACTGCTGCCGCATCATCGGCTGCGCGACGAAGTTGCGCGCGAACACCGTGGGCTCTTCCGCCACGACGCTGATCGGATCCAGCCGGATGGAAGGCTGCAACACGATCCGGACCGTTTCGGCGGCGCCGGCGCGTACGGTGACCTCAATCTCGCGGGCCAGATACCCGAACAGGGTGGCGGTTACGACGTGGTCGCCGGGCGCCAACCCGGTGAGTTCGAAGCTGCCTTCGGCATCCGTGACGGCCTCCGCATCCGCGCCGGCCGCCGTCACCCGCACGCCGGGCATCGCGGCGCCGGACCCGTCCACCACGGTGCCCCGGATCGTTCCCGTCTGCTGCGCGGTCGCCGGCGTCGCGGCCAGCAGCAAAAGCAGGGCGGCGCGGCCGCAGAATCCGGCGAACAGCTTGCCGGCGCTCCTGCCAAGATCTCGCTGTAAGGTTGGAATCGCCATCGAACTCCCTTTCTGTAACTTGCGTTGGTGCGGATCCCCCATGGTACGTTGGGACACGCGGGTCGCAAGACCTAATGTAACGCGCATGAAGTGCAGCGCCAGCATCCGGACCGCGCCGGTCGGCTGTCCGTAATGGTCTCGTCGTAACCTTTCGGCAGACCTGTCTCGCGAGCCGTCGGGGGGGCTTCAGCTTAGGGTGCCGGCGTTGGCCAGAGCAAACTGGCGGCCTGCGGGACTTACGGTTCCGGGGCGCCGGGGTTACGGGGAAGTCGTGGCGACCCGGCAAGGCAGTCTTGACGGGGGCCGCCGGGCTGGCAGAGATTGGAGCCGTATGCGAACGAAACGACAGTCTCGCCACCACGGAGGAAGTAGGTTACGATGCTGACGAGGGCGCGGAATGCAACCGCGCGGGAGAGGATGCTCTTGAAGACCACCGAGTCCGTGGGGGTGCATACGGCCTTCTACCGCACCCCGGGAGATTCTTCCCTTTTGCCCGGACTTTGTGTCGCTGAGCGTAGTCCACGTCTGGACGGCGCGGCGAATCACCGGTCTCGCCGTTCCGCTCGGCGTCAACAGGCGTGCCGACAAGATCCACATGACGGCGAACTGAACGAAAGGGATTGAACCCGGCATGAGTCGCCACTCCCCAATCGTCCATTCTCCGCCGGCGGAAGTCGTAGAGGCCGTTGCTCGCCTTGGCGGGAGGATTCGCGCCGCGCGCGAGGACTTGGGTCTTTCCCAGAGCAGACTGGCCGAACGCATCGCCGTCAACCGGTCCACGGTCATCAGTCTCGAGCGTGGCGCGATGGGGACGTCGGCGGGCCTCTACTTCAGGGCGCTGCAAGCCGTGGGACTGCTGGACTCTATGAACCGGAGGATCGCGGCCATCGAGCAAACCGGGAGCGTGCTCCAGGCGCGAGAGCGACTCGAGTGAGCCCCCCCCGACGCGGGGCCGAAACGAAAGAATTGCGTTCAGGGGAGGCGAGGGGATACCTTGCGCTTTCCTTCGTTCATCAAGGAAATCCCTGAATTGAAGAGGCTGGCAGGGCCCGAGCACGACGCTGGCGTTCCTCTGCGCCGAACGACCGGGGCGCCGGCATCATGCGGAACTCGGCCACGCCGCTGCGCCGCCGAAAAGGTGGCCGTAGATCCTCGACTACGAGGCGGGGCGGAGGGGTGGGCGCCTCGACACGAAATCCCGCCCCGCTCGCGCCAACCTGCGTCTGCAGGGAAGGCCCTGGGTCGCCATGGTATTTGCACTGTGCCTTCACGGCCTCTTGGCCCTGTGATACCCAGCCGGCGCCGGCCGGCACGCTTCGAACCGATTCGGCCGGCGTTGCCGTCGCGCAGGCCGTCACGCCGTTGTGGGGCCCGGGCGAGGGATGGACCGTGGCGGCCGAACCGGAGGTGGCGATCGGCAGTGTCGACGGTCCTGCCGAGTACCAGTTTGCCGATGTGGTTGCCGCAGTTCGCCAGACGAACGGCGACATCGTCGTGGCGGATGGCGGTGCTTTCGAACTGCGCAGCTACGATGCCGGGGGCACCTTCCAATGGCGCGCGGGTAGGGAGGGAGAGGGCCCCGGCGATTTCCGGAGCCTGGACTTTCTGGGCCGCATGGCCGGTGATTCGCTGGTTGCATACGACAGTTGGCTGCTGCGCGTGCAGGTCTTCACTCCCGGGGGACAGGCGGTCAGGACGCTTCCGGTCCTGGTGCCGGAGCTGGCGACGACGACGGGCTCGGCGCCCGACAAGGCGGTCGGGGCCGTCGATGGGCGGCTCATCCTGCGCTTTCTCGATCTCGGCGCCGGGGGGGGAGCGCCCTCGGGCATCGTGCGCTGGCCGGAGGAACGGGTGGTGGCCCTGGATCTCGCGGACGGACGGGGCACGTCGCTTCTGAGCGTGCCGGGCGGCGAGGCAATGGTCGAGTGGCCCGCCGAAGACCACTACCGTCACAGCAATTATGTGTTCGGCAACGGACCCGAGTACGGCGCTGCCGCCGGGCGGCTCGCGGTGATCGACACCGAAGCCTACGCCGTGCGGATCGTCTCTCCGGCCGACGGTTCGCTGCTCGGCCTGGTGCGGCGCGACGTGGTGCCACGCGAGGCGACCGAGGCGGTATTTCAGAGCCTGCTCGACGGCATTGTCGAGGAAGCCTTCGGGAATCCCGGGGACGCACCCCCGGAGCGAGTGGCGCTTCTCAGGCAGGGGTGGACGGACATGCCCAGGGCCCCCTACCTGCCTGTGCTGCGCTCCGTGCACTTGGCCACGCCCAACTCGTCCAGTTCGATGAATGCCGCCAGTCCGCCGGGACCGAAGGCGTCCGGCATCGCCGTCGCGCCGGTCGGGTAGGTGCCCACGTAATCGCCATCGGCGGTCATGATGTCGATGGGTCCGTCCTCATCCGGCTGATCGCCCCGGCGTTGCACCCAAATGCGCCCGCCCCATGTGGTGGCAAGCCCGCGAAGCACCGGCAGTTCGTGGTGGAATCTTTCCTCGATCTGGAAGGACCTCATCGCACCGGGAACCGGATTGGAGCCTCCGCCACCCTCGGTCATGACCATCATTCGGCCACCGCCCGAAACCTGTCCCATGCCCGCGTCCCGCCGGGCGGCCGCCCGCCTCTCCTTGTACTCTCGCTCGACTTCGGGCGTTACGGGCTCGGTCAGGAACGGCCGCCGGATTATTCGGGCAACCGCCGTAGCGCCGGGCGGGGTGATCTTGAGCGTCCAGGTCGAGGAATCGGAGTGTACGAGCCCCCCGTCCGGGAGCACATCGACCAGCATCTCGGGCTCGAACAGCGTGGGCATGGACATGCGGCTCTCATTTCCCGAACCTGGGCGGGCATGTTGTTCGGTGCGAGATCGCTCATTTCGTGGCGCGTGGGCAGCCAGCCGTGAACCACGGTGTCCGTCTGCATGGTCTCGCCCTCGAGTCCGACGCGAATGACCGGACGGGAAGTCGGCGGCTCCACGGGACCGGTACCTGCGCCCGATATGATGACCCCCGGCCCACCCACGGCGCCGGCGAACACGGCCGCGCCGCGCGGATCGGGCAGAATCTCGCCGAGGACCGACATTCCCGCGAGGCCGTCGCCGACGTGGACCATGCGGATCAGACCGCCGGAGGCATAGAGAAGCTGGAAGGCGCGGTGGCCGACATCGCTCACGACCACTGTTCCGTCCCGCAACACCGCGAATCCGTTCGGCCGGTTGAACTCGCCGGGACCTCCGCCGGAGGATCCGAACTCTCTTACGAATCGTCCCGCCGCGTCGAACACGAAAACCCTCACATCGCCGGAACGCATCAGAAGCATCCCCTCCCGCATCGCACCGGGCGTTCCGTCGAAGACGTACAGGTTCCCGTCTGCGTCGAAGGCCATCTTGGAGATCTCTCCGAACATCTCCCAGGACTCACCTTCGGGCACGCCGACCCGCCAGACCTCCTCGAATTCGGGTTCGAGACGCTGGTCCCGGCGGTGACCTCGACGATCTCCTGAGCAGCGAGGGCCGGGGACACGGCGAGGGCGGCCGTGAGAAGGGCTGACGAGATAGTAATGAACGACGTGCTGGTCCTCATTCGTGATTCCTTTCCAGGTGAACGGGAGCGGAGGCTGCGTGGACAACGTAGTCGGATGTCCGGCCCCGGCAAAGAGGGGCCGTAGGCGTCGCTTGCCGAGTGCGCGCCGTGCCTGCTACGATTAGCTTTTCCTCGCCCACCTGATCCTGCCAGGAGAATCCATTTCACGATGAAGAAGACCTACTTTCCAGAGGGCTACAGTCTGCGACTGCCCGACGGGTACCGGCAACGAATCGATTACGCCGCGCGGGAAAGCGGCATGACTCCGGCGGAGTGGATCCGTAACGCGGTGACTCGGGCTCTGAATGATCACGAGAAGGGCCGCGGTGGGAGCAGTGCCTGAAGCGTGAGGCCACGGGCCGGTGCCGCGATGTGGGTGCTTCTGCGGATCGAATGGCTCAAGGCGGTCAAGCGGCGCGCCTTCTGGGTGGCCATGGCCGCATACGCCGCGTTCACGGCGATTCCCGCAGTCGAAAGGGTCCGAAACGCCCACCGTGATTCGAACGCGGTCCACGCGCTGCCCGAGAGCTGGCCTGACATCCTGGGCGCGGCGACCGGGCTTGGCCCGATCTTTGCCGGTGTGCTGATGATTCTGCTCTTCGCGCCCGAGTTCTCATGGCGCACGGCGCGCCAGAGCGTGATGGACGGACTCAGCAAGGGAGCGGTTCTCGGCGGGAAGGTCATGTTGCTGGCCGGACTGGTATCGCTGCTGATGGCAACGACCGCGCTGATCGGCGCCGGCGCCACGATGCTCAGTCCCGGCGAGGGTGGCCCCGGTTTTGTGCGGTCGAGCGATTTCAGCTACATGTGCGGTCTCGCCTTGGGCATGCTGGTCTTCGGGTGTGCGGGGCTGATGCTTTCGGTGCATCTGCGATCGTCGGGGCCCGCGTTGGCTGTCCTGCTGCTGTATCTCTTCGCCGAAGAGGCCGTCGCCCGGCTGATGGTGGGATCGGGAATCGAGGTCCTGCGCGACGTGACGGAGTTCCTGCCATTCAGTCTGGTCGAGGACCTCGGGGAGGATCTTGTCCACTATCCCGGGGTGCTGGCCGAGGTGAACGCGGATCGTGCGGAACTGGGACTAGCGCCCTTCGCGTTTCTCGAAGTCAGGGTGCTCGCCGTCGCGGCGCTGACCTACAGCGCGTTCTTTCTCGGCCGCGCGTTCCTCAGCATGCGCAGGGCCGACCTGTAGAAATCCGCGCGGATTGGAGGGACAGACCTGGTAGTCCTTCCTTCCGTGCATCGTGTTGGCAGCCTTGGATGACAGGCGTTATGAGTCGCCGATGGCAGTCAATCCGACGCCCATTCACTCCGGAGTCATCGCTTTCGTCACCACTCTTCGCCGCGGGCAGGGCAGAGTCCTGACCCCGGTGACGCCTCACGCGGGCCACGCTCCCTGGCGTGATGGCCGTACTGCGAAAACTGGCGGAGGCGGGGAACAGGGGTTGGAGCGGGATTGGCGGCCGCGCGTTGCGGGCTGTCGGTGGAGCTGGTGCGGGGAATGACCACGGCGGCGCGGCAAGTGTTCCGGGTGCGGGCCTCCCGAGCGTGAAGGGTTGTTGAGGCGGACCGGATCCGATTTGCGCGGAAGCGGGGGTGGCCCAGTACATTGCTCGCCGTCCCAGATGAACGGCTGCGGAGGGCCTCCGGCGAATCGCCGGGCTCGCCGGTCGAATGGACAACAGAAGACAGTGGGGGCGACCTGCCGGAACTGGCGCAGAAGGCCGTGAGCGGTGTATTGTTCCGGGAAGGCAGTCCCCACCACGTTCCCTCTACATGGCAAAGGCGGAATCCCATGAAGAACTGGACCAACTCAATCGCCTTGGCCCTGATGGCCGCAACGTTCACCCTGGCCGGTTGCACCGAAGACAGCCCGGCCAACATGACCGAGGCCGAACCGGAGACCCCGGAAGCCTTCGACACCGAGACCGTCTACGAACTGGTGCCGAGACCGCGCATCGTGGTGCGAGGCGTCGAACAAGCCGTCTTCGTGCAGTTTGTCAGCGAGGAGGCGAAGCGCGCGTTAGACGAGATGTACCCTGCTGGTAGTGGTCAGCATTTCGTGCCGCTGTCCGCCGAGCGCGCCGCCCAGGTATGGGATAACAAGCGCCTTGTCTATGTGATGGCCGTCCCCGGCGAGGGTCGGATGATGGGCTTTTTTGCCCACGTCTACAACCCGGAGTCGGGGTCTAGCTGTCTACGGGAGGGTGGTTGTTCCGAGCGAGGGGGAGAAGTCGGGAAGGTGCGCCGATGAGACAGCTTTTCAAGCGTACCCGCGTTCTGCTCCCCCTGTTGGCGCTGCTCGCCGTACCGGGCGAGGGCTTCGGGCAGAGGTCGTGGAGCGACAGCCTGACCATCATCCCCGGCAGTCGGACGAAGGATGGCAACCCCGCTTGGTGGAATCCTCCCTTTCAGGCCGCAAACCTCACAGACTGGAAGCGTTTGGCGGCGGTCACCTCCCAGTGGCACACCAACAAGGAGTGTCAAGATGCGATGCACTACACCCGCGACGCGCTCGACAACGCCGACATTCGTCAGTCGATCCCCCACGGCGATATTGCCGGGGAGTACTTCATCGACCCCGAAGTGATCGTCGTTAGCGCCTGGCTGGTGATGGGGGGAGGTGACCTTGGTACCCTGATCGAGGAGGCGTGGCACCGAGGCACGGGCGACAGTGACAGCACCCTCACCGCGCTCAACGATTCGCTGAAAACCTCCAGCGTTGGCCGCACCATCCAAGAGTGCCACGACCAATCCAGAGAAGAGGAGGAAGACGACGAAACGTGCGGGGTGGCGGGCGACGGGGCGGCGGCGGACGGGCTGGCGGCGGACTGCAACGAGCCGAAGACGCCGAGGGAGACGTGCACGGAGACGCAGGAGTACGTCCGGTGGACGGATTGGGAGTGGGTGTCGAAGTGGGAGTGGGTTGCGAAGGCCGTGTCCGTCCAGACGGACGACGGATGGGCCTACAAGGTGGTGGCCGTTCAGGTGGACAACGGTTCCTACCAACAGGTCCAGAAGGGCGAGTGGCAAACGGTCAGGACGTGCACGACAACGACGGGAGACGCGACATGAGGACATGGACGCTGGCCGCCCTTCTGGCGGCAATGACGGCCGCTCCCGCGGCGGCCCAGGAAACGCCCCCCGACACGACGGCCTACAAGGGTGCGGCGGTTCCGGTGTGGGTGGTGGTCGAGGACGTGGAGGGCGAGGCCGGGGCGCACCGGGTGTACGCCTCCATCGAGTGGGACGACTACCGCTCGACGCTCCGGTTCGCGACCGAGATACTGGCCGGGGATCTGGTGGTGCTGCTTCCGAGGGGTGAGGGCGAGGACGCGGACCTTTCGGATTCGTGCGCGTTCGCAAGCGCGCTGATGGCCCACGGGTCGAAAGACTCCGAACCGATGGACCGGGCCGATGCGGAGTGCCTTGCGCCCCCGGCGGAATACCTGCCGTTCATCGGGGCGGAGCATCTGGGCGCGCCGCTGGCCTGCAAGGAAGCGAAGCCGGAGGACGGGACCGAAGACCCGCGCATCCGCTACTACGGCTGCTATTGGGCGCAGAAGCCCGGCGGCGGCTAGTCTAAACCCGCCCCGAGGAAGGAACCGCCCCCGGCGCGCCGCTCGTCCCCTGCAGGGTTCTTCATGGGATGAAAACCGAAAGGGACGGCGAGCGCCGGGGGCCTCTTGCGTCCGGCCGGTAACGTTCAACCCCAGCGGTCTTCGGCGCGGGAGCGTGGGCGAACGGGGGATCGGACCAGGGGGGGCCGAACGCGGACCGACCGTGGCTCCGAGGATTGTCTACTGCTTCACGAGGGCGATGCTTGCTCAGCCAAGGATCCCTCAGCACGCTTGGCGAACCCTGCCGGCGGCTGTCCGCATCCCCGACGCGAGGCTACCAGCCCGCCCGCTTCGCGGGTGATCGATCGCTTTGGGTCAAGTTGCGTCTTTCGCTGTCAGAGCGTACGCTAACCGCCCTTGGCCATGGGGATGGGTGAGGTGGCGACCAACCGGAACCCGTCGATCAGAGAAAGGGAACATCTCAAGTGGCTGGACGGCGAGACCGTAGGGTCTTTGAGGCGCGACCGGGCGAGAGTGCGGATCCCGCCGCCTCTGCCAGCGAACCGCCGCAGGGTCGGTCCCTGCTGACGCGCCGGTCGCTCCTGCGCTCAGGCTTTGCCGCGCTGGCCACTGTTCCCTGGGCGAAGCCGCTGGCGGGTTCCTCTGCATCGGCTCGCCGGAGTCGGCGCGGACCTGTCTCCCAGGACGATGAAATCGTGCTGGGCGTATCGGCCGCCTTCTCGGGTCCCTCTCGCGGCTTGGGCACGGAGTTGTATCGTGGTGCGATGGCGTATTTCAGCCACGTCAATGACAATGGAGGAGTGAGCGGCCGCCGGATCGTTCTCAAGCTCTACGACGATGGCTACCAGCCCGATGCGTGCGTCGCGAACACCATCCGGCTCATGCAGGAGGACAACGTCTTCCTGCTCTTCGGATACGTGGGCACCCCGACAGTCACCCGGGTGTTGCCCCTGCTGAAGAGATTCCGCGAACAGCGCGTCTATCTCTTCTTCCCCTTCACGGGAGCGGAGCCACAACGCGAGCCTCCCTACGGCGAGTTCGCCTTCAACCTGCGGGCCTCCTACCGGCAGGAGACCGCCGGGCTGGTCGACAATTTCGTCCGGATCGGCCGGCGGCGGGTGGCGGTCTTCTATCAGATCGACGCCTATGGACGCAGCGGCTGGGCCGGAGTGCGAGAAGCGCTGGCGCGGCACGGAGAGACGATCGTGGGCGAAGCCACCTACAGGCGCGGCACGCCGTTCGGCGCGAGCATGAGGCGTCAGGTCGAGATCCTGAAGTCGCACTCGCCCGACGCCGTGATCTGTATCGGGGCGTACGCCGCGTGCGCGGCATTCGCTCGCGACGCCGTCGATCTGGGGCTGCATGTTCCGGTGGCCAATCTATCGTTCGTGGGGAGCGAGAACCTGCAACGGACCGTGCGGGAGAGACGCCGGGACCCGGATTCGTACACTCGGTTTCTGGTCAATTCACAGGTCGTGCCAGCCTACGACAATGCTACGTT
Organism: Gemmatimonadota bacterium; assembly: GCA_022826005.1. GTDB lineage: Bacteria > Gemmatimonadota > Gemmatimonadetes > Longimicrobiales > Gaopeijiaceae > Bin94. Next base: position 22,531 of record JAJDVT010000120.1, read on the forward strand.
GCCAGGCGTGAACGAGTACCATCGGTTGATGTTTCGGTACGATCCGCAACTGCCGGAGGACCTGGAGAGGCTCACAACAGGTGAATACTATGAACCCCTCGCCCGCGACTTCGTCAGCCTGGAAGGGTTTCTGAACGCGAAGGTAATGACGGAGATCCTCCGGCGCCTGGAGGGCCGTCTGGACAGATCCCGGCTGGAGGGGGCGGTCTTCGGCGTACGCAACTTGCCGCTCGGCATCGGCGAACGTGTGTCCTTCCGACCCGACCGTCGGCAGGGAATGCAGAGGGTGTACTACACCGTTGCGGACGGCAGCCACTTCGCGCTCCTTCGGGACTGGGAAGCCAGGTTCGGCGCGTCATGAACCGAGAAGTCTGGTTGCGGAAACGCTCCATATGGGAGCAGGAGAGGGGAGTCAGATGGTGAGAAAAGCGGCGGCCATTGCCGGATTCTTCGTACTCACCCAAACGGCTTCGGCGGCGGCGCAGGGAAGCCTGCGGGGAAGAGTCACCGCGGCAGGCGCGGGTGGTGCCATCTCGGGGGCGCAGGTCAGTCTGTCGGATCTCGAGTTGGGGGCCTTTACCGGTCCCAGCGGCGCCTACGAAATCGGAGACATCCCGGCGGGCATTCACGACGTTGTGGTCGTACGGATCGGCTACCGGACCGAGCGGCGCCGGGTGACCGTGGTGGACGGCCAGCCCACCACACTGAACATCGCTCTCGTCGAGGCGACGCTCGCGGTGGAGGGCCTGGTCGTGGTAGGCAGCCGGGCGCAACCCAGAACGGTCACGCAGTCGCCGGTCCCGGTCGACGTGATTCGTAGGCGCGAGATCATGGCCCAGGGCGACACGGACTTCGCCAATCTGGTGCGTAACGTGGTCCCGTCGTTCAATGTGAACGTCCAACCGATCAGCGACGCGGCCACCTTCGTGCGGCCAGCCAACCTGCGCGGCCTCGCCCCGGACCACACTCTGGTGCTCGTCAACGGGAAGCGGCGCCACCGCGCGGCGGTGATCACCTGGTACGGCAACGGCCTCGCCGACGGCTCGCAGGGTCCGGACATCGCGCTCATCCCCGGCATCGCGTTGGAACAGGCCGAAGTGCTTCGAGACGGCGCGTCCGCCCAGTACGGATCGGACGCGATCGCCGGCGTAATGAACTTCGTGCTGAGAAACGACCGGTCGGGCGGCCTGATCGAGATGAAGACCGGCGGGCACCTGCTCGGCAGGACGAGCGAGCCGTTCGGGGAAGGTTGGATCCCGGGGGACGGAGAGATGTACGCCCTGTCGGGGAACGTGGGGTTGCCGCTCGGAGAGACCGGCTTTCTGAACCTGACCGGCGAGTACGGCAACACCGGTCCCACAGACCGCAGCACACAGCGCGACGATGCCCTTGCGCTGCTGGGTGCCGGCAACACGAGCGTCCGGTCGCCCGCACAGATCTGGGGCTCTCCCGAAGTATCCAACGAGTTCAAGCTGTGGGCGAACATGGGATACGTTTTCGACAACGACATGCAGGTCTATTCCCACGGCAACTACGTGAGCAAGCAGGTCGAGGGCGGGTTCTACTACCGTAACCCGGGCACGCGCAGCGGCGTCTTCGGAACCCGTAACGCCGAAGGCCAGCGGATCCTGCTGATCGGCGACATGCTCGACGCGCATGACGGTGTGCTGGACGGATCGGCGGGCTGTCCCGAAGTGCCGGTCACCGATGACGGGGTGGTGATGGACCGCGGAGCGTTGAACCGGGTCCTCGCCGATCCCGACTGCTTCACCTTCCGGGAGCTGTTCCCCGGAGGGTTCACCCCGCAGTTCGGCTCCCACATCCTCGACGCGTCGGCGGTGGCGGGGCTGAAGGGCGGCAGCGGCGGCCTGACCTGGGACGCGAGCGCAGCGTGGGGCAAGTCGAACCTGGAGTTCTACATGTACAACACGGTCAACGCCTCGCTGGGGCCGGACCAGCCGTGCGCCGACGAAAGCAGGGCGCTGTCCTTCGTCGTGCCAGACCAGCCCTGCACCCCCTGGTTCAACCCGGGCACTTACGACCAGCAGGAGGTCAACCTCAACCTGGATCTGTCGTACGCGCTGAACGAACGGGTCAACCTCGCCGGTGGCGCGGAGTGGCGCAATGAGCGCTTCGAGATCATGCAGGGCAGCACGGAGTCTTGGACCGAGGGTCCGCTGGCGACGCAGGGCTTCACACCAGGATCAAACGGGTTCACCGGATTCGGACCCCTGACCGTGGGCGACTGGAACCGCAACAACCTCGCCGTCTACGGCGACATGGAGATCCGGGAACCGGAGGGTGCCTGGACGCTCGGTGTGGCTGGACGGGTCGAGCGGTTTTCGGACTTCGGCACGACCGTGAACGGGAAGGTCGCGGGGCGGGTGAGCGCGTCGGAGACCCTCGGGCTGCGAGGCAGCTTCAGCACCGGCTTTCGCGCTCCCACGCCGGGACAGCAGAATGCCTTCAACATCACGACCATCTATGATCCCGCGATCATGGACCTGACGAACAACGGCACGATTCCGTCCACGTCGCCGCTGGCGTTGAACTTCGGCGGCGAGCCGCTCAGGCCCGAGACATCCGTCAATCTGGCATTGGGGGCCGTGTACGACGATGGTCCCCTCAGTCTTTCGATGGACTTCTTTCAGGTCCGGGTTTCCGACCGTCTGACGACCAGCGCGGACAGGACGCTCACCCCTGCGGAGATCGAGCAACTCATTGCCGGGGGCATCATCCGGCCGGGTGGCGTGCTCGCCCGGTTCCGGTTCTTCATCAACGACTTCGCGACACGGACAAGCGGTATCGACCTGGTGGGTTCGTACGAGATCGAAGGAGCGAGCGGTTCCACCACAACCATCAGCAGCGCGTGGAACCTGACCCGGACTTCGGTGACGGACTTCAACGAAAAGACCCTCAACTCCGAACGCATCCGGATCCTTCAGGAGGGACTCCCCGACCTGCGCGGCAACCTCGCGGTGAACCGCGCCTTCGCCAGCGGGTTGCGCTTCCTTGTGCGCGGCAGCTACTGGGGCGGCTACTACGACGGCGAGCAGCCGTACTACGAGTCGAATCCGGAGAACACCATCGACTACCCGGCCCGCGTTCTCTTCGATGTGGAGGCGGCCCGCACGTTCGCCCGGCGCTGGACGCTCACGGTCGGCGCCCAGAACGTGCTCAACACCCACCCGGAGGAGTATCCGGGTGCGGCGGCCGGCGTCGGCAACCGCTTCGGCCAATTCACGCCGTTCGGCTTCAACGGCGGCTTCTACTACACGCGAGTGGGATATGGCTGGTAGACTTTGGCGAAGGGGAAAGGCACGACCTGTCGCTCCGTGGGGACGGCGGCGCTCCTCTCCACGCGCTCGCGTTTCGCGCTGACCACAGCTTCGGAAACAGTCCTGCATGTTATATTTGGCTGTAACGTGCGGCGGGACGGAAGAGCGTAACGCAACCGACAGTGCATCCGGCCGTGCCCCACGCCAACCGGCTGCCCGAGATGGACATTACGGAGGACTACCAATGAGCACTGCCAAGACTGACGACGGGACGGCGGGGTCAAGACGGACCCCCGCAAACGCTGTGGCGCTGTGGCGAAACGCGCAACCATGCGAGTCACACCCCTTTCTGGACGAGAACAGGATCAGCCCGTTCACCGGTGTCCGAGTCCACGAGTCTTCGCTGGTCATTCCGCTGTACTCGCTCAAGGGCGGTATCGCCAATCTCATGCTCGTTGACGCCAAGTGTCGCATCTCGTATCTGGTCGGGGGGCTCGAAGCCGAGACCACGTTTTTTATTGTTGGCACGACAGCCGACCTGAATCGTACCAACACGCTCTACTTCTGCGAGGGGTGGGCCAACGCCTGGACGATACACGATGCCAGCGGATCGCCTGTTGTGGGCCCGTTGCCCTGGAGATCCGATCTCCTTACGGTCGCGAAATGGTTCGCGGGCAGATACCCGAAGGCGCGTTTGGTCATCTGCGCCGACAACGAGCGTTGGAGTTATTTCGACCGGCGTGGGCGCCTGGTGCGCAATCTTGGGTTGGACTGGGCGAAGAGTGCGGCGAAGTGCGTTGGGGGAAGCCTCGTGATTCCGGATTTCGTCGATCTCGAAGGCAAGCCAACCGGCTTCAATGACCTGCGGTTGCGAGAGGGTTCCGAGGCGGTGGTTCGGCGGCTGGATCCAAGGAGCGCTCGGTACGCGCAAACGCGGGCCGAGGGTCACGACGTGATCGATCGCGTTTGTTCGGCAAGGCTGCCGGGGCCAGACGGAACCAGCCAGACGGTCGATGCGGTTCTTGCCCAGGTCGCCAGAGGCAGGTCGGCCAAGTCCCGCCGTGAGGCGAAGGCCGTCAAGGCGGCCGTCCAGCTTCTCGGAACTGCGGGCCTGAAGGTCGAGGACGGGCGTGTCCTGTTGTCGAACAAGGAATGCTGGCTTCACGAGCGCCTGGGCAAGCGGTGGCCCGATCGCCGGTGGCTGTCGCTTCTTCGCGAACTGCGGGATGTTGAACCGACGGACCCCAAGTATTTCGCTCGGAATCTGACCAGCCGGGCGACGGCTGTTCCGCTGTGTCTGTTTTCTCTCCCCCAAGAGGCATCGACGAATCCGGTTGCGGCCTCGCAGGGTCAAGCCGGCCCGGCCACGGAGTCGCGGCCCTGAACCGCATTTGGGCCGGACAACGCGCGTCGCATCGTTGGACGAAAGCCGCAGTTTGAGTGAAGAGGAAACCCGAGTGCGCGCTGCCAGGCCCTAACCCTAACCCCCCCCGGAACTTTGGGGGTTTCAGTCGCCGCCATCGTCTCTGCCCGAGAGGGCCGGTTGCCTCACGGGATCCGCCTTTGCCCCGGCCAGTGTGCGGACGAGCCGGTCGCGCTCGGATTCCAGTGCGTCCCGTTCCTTCTTCTCGACATTGTAGAGGTGCTCGAGGCGGATGCGCCGGGCGATCTCGGACGAGTTGGCGCGCTGAAGCGAGTCGTTGATCGCTTTCGTCTCCTGCGCCTCGCGTTCCGCGGCCTGGGCGCGTCTGCGGGCACGTCCGAATGCGAGGGCGAGTGCGGCCGAAGGGAGCAGGGCGAGTGCGCAGAGGACGGGATCCGGGATCATCCGGTGCCATCCTCCAGAGTCCTTGTGAGACGATGACGAGCCAGCCGCCCGTGTCGATCGGGTTGCGCGTGGGTGGCCGCCGCATCCTCCGCAACCTTGGCGATAGCGCCTGGTGCCGGGGTGGCCGACAGCTGGAGCGGTCCCGTTTTCATCGTTCGATCCACGTCCAGGCGAGGCACTCGCAGAACAGCGGAAGCCATGCCACGGCTTCGGGATGGATCGCCGCGCCGTCTTGGAGAGCCACGAGCAGCCATGGGCCGGCCGGAGGACTGGAAGCCGGGTCCACGCCGCCCGCAAGCCTGGCCGCATTGGCCGTGGTTTGCCATGCGGAACGGTCGCCGCCGGGGGAAGCCGCGCACCGAAACACCTTCGAGCCGTCCGGCGCATAGACGAGCCAGCACAGGGCCCCGGCGTTCCTCCAGGCGGTCCATGTCCAGCCATCGAAGCCGGGAACGTATCCCGTGCCCGCCGCGACCATGGGCGCCAGCGCTGCAAGCGCGGCCGCGTTCGCCTCGGAGCGCAGGGCCGGAGAAACGTTGCCGGTGTCGGCCGTCCAGTGCTCCAGAAACGCGTCGGCAGGGCCGGCAGCGCCGGTCTCCCCCGCTGCCTCGCGGCCTTCGCTCCACCTGCGGGACCGTCCCGGCGCCCCCGGAGTGCCTCCATGCAGGACCGCCCGTGAGAAATCGTTCCCCGTGCTCATTCGGCGTCTCGCCCGGTCGGATGGTCTTCGTGCCGGGCGGTGCCATCGGCCGGGCGGTCCGCCGCGCCGGCCTCCTGGCGCCATGCGGCCAGCCGTTCGAGGGTTCTCCCACGGTCGGTGGTGGGCATCCCGAGCGCGGACCGAAGGACTTCGCGGACGACCGCTCCGGCGTCGAGCCGGTCCCACCAATTGTCGCTGGAGTCCTGAACTCCTTCGGTCGCCTCGAGGATCCGGTCGCGGAGTTCGGGGGTCACTGATACGTCAAGCCGGCAGTTCCGCCGTCGCGGCCGCAAATCGGGGCAGGGCTTCTGATCGGGAATGGGCAGGAGCGTAATCGGGGGCGAGTTGTTCCGGGGACGTGCGGTTTCTCGAGGAGCTTTGACGGACTCGCCTCTGGCGCCCGGCGTGCTCGTATTCGGGTGCTCCGCCGTGTCCGGCGGCGGGTTCGCGTACGGCCGAAGCACCTGGGCAGCGTGCTGTACGACCGCTTGGCGCAGCTTGGGGTCAAAGATCTCGAGCCAGCGCACATCCATGTCACGGGCCCGGGCCATCTCGCCGATGACCCGCTCCATGAACTCCGGGTATTCGCGGCGCGCGAGCTGGACGGCGAAGGCGACCGGAATGCTCTGGCGCGAAGGACGAGTAATCGCGCTGTGCTGGCGCACCTGCCGCCGGATGTTGGTTCGCGACTGTCCCACGAAGACGTGCCGTCCGTCCGCTTCGGAGTACAGATACAGACCCGGCCAGCGCGAGATGACCGAAGGCTCGTCCCACGGTCGGGCTGGCGGACTGGCGATCAGTTCGTCAACCATCCGGTCCAGCGTCTCGCGCTCGCTCACGGGCCGCCTGCGCCAAGGTGTAACAGCGCTGCGCCGCTCATTGGGCCGGTCCGTCCAGGGAAGGCATGCGCCGGGACGATCCCCCCCGGGTCCGAGTATCCGTTCACAGGGCCTCCTGTCCCTTCAGTGCGATCCCGCTCCGGTTCCCATCTGCGGAACAACCTCCGGACCACCATAGTTGTGCATGCGCGGTATCCGCGCAATACACCCGCCGCCAACCGGGAGTGGATGTTACGCTTGCCGCGCACGGGTTTGGCCTGTGACGCACTTGCGGGGCGACTGCGGCACACGGATGACATCCGTCGGTCTACGGTCGCGGGTGCGGTGGCGTTAGATTCCAGCCGCACCTTACGGTCCATGGGGTGACCGTTACTGATTCCATCAACGAGAGGGTGAACATATGTCCACCATGCGTAATCTCGCTGTATCCATCGCTCTCCTGCTGCCTGCAGTTCCTGCGACCGCTCAGACGACCCTGGGTCTGAAGGGCGGAGTCGGTTTCGCTACCGTGTCCATCGAGGAAGCCGGGGTCGAGGAGGAGTCCGTCGTCCGACTGGTCGCGGGGCTCGAACTCGGTGTCCCCGTATATGGAATGTTCAGTTTGAGGGTCGGGGGCGCATACGCCCAGAAGGGCGGCCGCGGCGTGATCGGGAGCGACGAGGTCACCTTGAACCTCGATTACATTCAGCTTGATGCCATGGCGAGGGTGGCCATGTCGACCGATCAGGGCATCTCCTTCGGTGTGATGGCCGGACCGTGGGTCGGCTTCCGGCTCTCGTGCGATGTGGGGGCTGCCGGCCAGGGGTTCGATCTCAGCGCCTCGTGCGACGACGCGGATTTCGCCGATTTCGACATCAATACCCTCGACGCCGGGTTGGCCTTCGGCGGAGGGGTCGGAATGCCGCTTGCCGGCAGCTTGCGGCTGGGATTCGATGCGATCTACTCGCTCGGACTCGCCGCCGTGGACGAGGACGATTCCAAGACCCGGTTCCTCACACTTCAGGCAGGTGTGACCGTTCCCATCGGTTGACCGACACGCTTCCGGACGCTGTTTACTTTGGAGTGTGATTGGCGAACCGATCCCCCGGTCAAATCATAGGAGAACCGACAGGAGAACCAAGGAAACCACGTGCAACGCCGATACGGCGACCCCCTTCGTTCGTGAAGCCGGTCGTTGCGGCCGGGGCTTCAGGGCGACGATGGTCGCGCTGGCCGTGATGGCCGCGGGACTCTTTCCGGTTGCCCCCGTTGCCGCACAGGCGACGGGCACGATTACGGGCACGGTGGCGGACGCGGAGACCGGCGCGCCTGGTCCACGAGGGTTCGTTGTCGAAGCGACACTCGTTCGATCTTACGCGGCGCCCCCCTTTCGGGACTCTTCCTTACCCGCTCCCACCGAGCCGCTCCGGTGCGACCAGGGCAAGACTCGCCGCCGTCACTGCGCTGACGATCCACAACGCCACGGCGATTTTGGCGAGCACGGACCAGGCCGGCCGGCCCTCGTAGCGATTCGCCGCCTTCCAGATCGCGACCCAGACGAGAACGTGAAAGACCACGGAGATCCCGACCGTGGTGAACACCGGCCAGCCCTCGGAGTCCCGAACGACGGGACCGACGAGCAAGGTCTGGACGATGCCCACGCCCAGGCCGAACGCCCAAAACGTGACGGCGAGGCCGCAGTGGCCGCCCAGAAGCCGGAGAATGAATCCTTCGGGTTGTTCGGTCATCACAGGGGCCTTTCCTTGTCGGAGGGTTGAGAGCGGCCAGCCGCGCGGACAGGTCTGTCCAGCTTGCCGCCAGCGGCTCCCTTGGAGAGTTTTGAAAATGTAGGCTTTCGTCCGATTCCAGCCAAGCGGCTGCGAGGTCACAGTTGGCACGTTCTCCGAAGACCGCTATGGACAGCCGCGACCGGCGGGCACGGCGCTCAATGGCCGATCGGTGGCAACCGGTCACCGGGCGCAATGATGAACTGCGCCCTTCCGGCCCCGAGAATGTTACGACCCTGTTGCATGTGACGGCGCACGACGGCCACGTGCACGAGTCGTTGCGGTCCGAGGTCGGCGACCATGTGGCCTCGGAGCTTCGCTTCCTGCTGGCGCTTGCGTGCACGCTCGATGCAGCGCCCGTGGGCATCGGCGTGTCCGGCTGGGTGATGGCCGCGAGGGAGCGGCCCGGCAGCCTGTCGGTGCGCGTATACGGTCCGAACGGCCAGGCGGTAGCCGCTTTTTCGGCGGGTGCCGAACACCACGCGCCGCAGGGCCGCGACGACGCCTGGCGACGCGTGGTCGGCGAAGCCCGATGGCTCCTCAGAGGCGCCTCTCCCGACGCGCCGCCGCTTGTCGAGCCGCCCGATCCGCCCTGGCTGATCGGCGCGCTGCTTCCGGCCATCCTCGCGTACCCGGAGAGCGTGCGGTGGCTGGCCGATTTCGCGCGTTGCGCGACATGGGTCTGGCTGGACATTGCAACGCACGCCGATCGGGGGCCGGCTGGCAGGGAAACGATTCGGGACATCGCGCTGGCGGACGCCTGGATCCTCGGCGGCCGCCGAGGCGTGCCCGCATGAAGCGGTGCCGGTGGGGGGGGCGTGTATTGCGACCTGTAGGGTGGCAGACTAGTATGCCCGGGCAAGTTTTTTGGGGCAACCGCGTCTGAGGCGTCCGGATCAAGACCTGCGGTCGCCCGCTGGACTGACTCACACCCTTTGATGGGAAGGGCGTGCTCCGTGAGCCACAGCGGAATCATCGGGCAAGCCTATGGGCGGAAGATACACGTCCGTGAAGTGGTCGCCATCGACGAAGCCGGAAACGGGATGTGTTGGGTCCGCCTGACCCGGTTCGGCGACGATTGGCTCCTGATTCGCTCCGATGCCCGCGACGTGTCGCGCGCGGTGCGGAAGCTCCGCCAGATACCGGCGGGCGAGCAATCGGATCGGTTCCCGGAGTTCGGGCCGTGAGCCTGCTTCTCTGATTCGCTCTCGGGGGCGCCGGCCATCGCCCGTCATCCTCGGACTGTCCCACCGATGTGCGAGGCCACCGCCCACCGCCTGTTTCCGGTTTGCGCTCCTCACTCGTGGAGGGAATCTCCCCGCCCGCCGAACCGGGGAATGCCCGTCAGAATCTCAGGGTTTTTCCTCTGGCAGTGTCGAGATGCGATGCCGGATATTGTGGATTCAGTACAGTTGCCCCCCGGGGAAGCCGCCCTGGGGCGCGTGACGAATCATCCTCAGAAGGGGAGAGAGAACCATGAAGACGGCACTCGCGCGACTCGCTACCGCCACCATGAAGGGGCTCGTCATTCCCGTCGTGGTCATTGCCGGCCTGTTCGCCTGCAGTGACTCGGTCGTGGAACCCGCGCCGACCGAGGAACCGACCGAGTACGAGCTGGTGACGGACATTCTGTCACAGCCGCGCGGTCCGACAACGAGCAGGCGGCTGAACATCGCTCAGGGGCAGGATCCGGATGTGGCCCGGCGACATCTGCGGTTGTGGGCCACCACGCCGGATGGGAACACGCTGTTCCAACCTGGGGAGATCAAGGCGGTGCGGCGCATGCCGCCCGGCGAATGGGCGGCCGATGGTGACACGCCGGAACCGCGTTGCGAATTCGTCACAGGCGGTTCGGCCGAGGAGTACAATGCGTTCAAGGAGTGCAAGAAGGAGGCGGAGGAGGACGAGAATTGCGACGCTGAGGACGAGGACGTAAGCATCCTCGTGCGCGACGAAGACGGCGGATTTCGGGTCGTCATCATCGCCCTTCATGTGCATTGTGTTGACGAGGAGGGGGGGACTGGCGACCCCAACTGAGACTCCCCGACGGGTAACGGGGGGCGGGTTCCCCCTTGGAGGGGGGTCAGTTGCGGGGCACTCCGCGGCTCACCAGCACGTCGAGTTCCGAAGCGGTGCCGATGTTTGCGGCGAGTGTTCTCGCCGTCAAGGCCGCGCAGAAACGGCCCGCACCTGGCCCGAGACGGGATCTCGCAAGAGGGTCATGGGATCGCCGGTTGCCTCGTGAAGCATGGCCTCCGCTCCGGCCGGCCCGGCCAGCCCGATGGTCTCGAGGCTGGCCGGGCCGGCCCATGTGTGACCGGGATCGTGAAGCCAATCCGCGCGAGCAGACCGCCAGCGCAGCGATGCGAACGATCCGCGAACGCGAACACCGGCGACGTTTGCACGGACCATGACCCTGTGGGGGGAGTCTCCCTGCTTCGCGGCACCGGGTTTTGCCCGTCAGGATCCCGGAGTTTTCCCTCTGGGGGCGCTGAACTGTTTGGCCGATATTGGGACGACCTGCCAGCTTCGTCGCCCCTTCGGCGAGCCGCTCGAGGGGCATGACGAGGTCCAACCGAAGAGGGAGAATGAGATGATGAAGACCGCACTCACACGACTCTTCCATGGCTGGAGACCGCGAACCGATGGGGGCGCCGGTGCCTACCGGGATCATCTGGGCTACTTCGGCTTTGACCAGCAGCATGCGAGCATCAACTAGCACTCGCGATGCAAGGTCGGTGAACCGCGCGGTCGATCCCTTTCCTCCCCGCTTCTTCTCCAGCCCTCACGAATGACAAGGTGGTTTACAGAAATGCAGACGGCATCACACCTTCGGGGCTCGGCGCTCCTTCTCTTCCGCTCTGCGGCCAGCGTGGCGTCGAGGCCCGCCGGATTCATGCTCGCGCGGCTGCGCCGCCGAAGCGGCTTCCCCGCGCCTGAGTGCGCGAGTGCCTGGTGGCCCGGACGGCGGAGTGTTCTTCCTTGGCCGGCCCGCGACGACGACCCGCTCGACCGGCTGAGGCGGGCCGGCCTGATCTGAACTCATGGGCCGGGTTCACCTTGACAACGGTGGGCCGCGCCCGTCCACTGATGGAGAGGCGCGCCGTACGGGCGGGATCCGGGGGCCGGAGCAGCAGGGGTTTCGCAGCCCGCAACAACTCGAGGAGCCTGGTTTGCTCAACCAGCGGGACTACACGGCCGTGTTCGAGTCGTCGCCGGACGCCATGCTGGTGGTGGACGCGAACGGAGTGATCCGGGACCTGAACCGGCAGGCGCTCGCGATGTTCGGCTACGGCCGGGAAGAGATCGAGGGCTCGCCGGTGGAACGGCTGGTTCCCGAGGCCAGCCGTGCCCGGCACGTTCTTCACCGCCGGCGCTACGGCGAGTCGCCCCATCCCCGTCCGATGGGCCAGGAACTCGAACTGCAGGCCCTTCGGAAGGACGGCATGACGATCCCGGTCGAGATCAGCCTGAGCCCCTCTACGCTGGGTTCGGGCGAGCCGCATGTGATCTGCGCGGTTCGTGACATGACGGGCTGGAAGCGGTTGCGGCGTCTGTCGGGGATGATGATCACCGGGGCCGAGCAGGAGCGGAGGCATCTGTCGCGCGAACTGCACGACGAGTTCCTCCAGTCGCTCGTCGCGCTGAAGATCAGGGCGAAGCTGCTGGCGGACGAGAAGGACGACGCGGAGAGGGAGCGCGCGCGGGAGCGGATGGCCGGTGAGATCGCGGACACGATCCGCGGGGTGAAGCGGATGATACGGGGACTGCTGCCTCCGGCACTGGACCACCAGGGGCTTTCCTCCGCGATCGGCTCCGCGCTCCGTGACATCGAGGAGGTCTACGGGTTCACGGTCCACGCCAGGCTCGGGCGGGTGGGCCGTTCCATGGACGAGAACGCCGCGCTCGCGCTCTACCGGATCGTGCAGGAGGCCGTGATGAACGCGGTGCGGCACTCGGGCGTCGGAGAGGCCGCGGTCACACTCGAGTCGACCGCAGAGGCCGTCACCGCGACCGTCCGCGACGAAGGATGCGGGTTCGCGCTGCCGGATCTCGAAGCGCTTTCGGGCGACGACTGCATCGGCTTGGTCGGCATGCGCGAGCGTGCCGCGCTCACCGGGGGCTGGCTCGACATACGGACCTCGCCGGGCAAGGGAACCACGGTTCGTGTCTCCGTGCCGGTCGCGGAACCGGAAGACGAGCAAGAATGAGGGAGAACCGGGCGATGATCAGGGTGCTACTGGTCGATGACCACGAGGTCGTGCGTGCGGGTCTTCGCGCCCTGCTCGAGGTGACCGGCCATGTGGATGTGGTGGGCGAGGCGTCGTCGGGCGAAGAGGCCGTGACAAAGACGCGGACGCTGGAGCCCGACATCGTCATCATGGATCTCGCCATGCCGGGAATGGACGGGATCCAGGCGACCCGGAGCATCGCCGCGCTCGAACTCGGTACCAGGGTGCTGGTGCTGACCATCCACGACGAGGACGAGTTCCTTGTGCCCGCCATGGAGGCCGGGGCCGCGGGCTTTCTGAACAAGTCGGCCGCCGACACCGATCTAATCGGAGCCGTCGAGGCGGTTGCGCGCGGCCACTCCTACCTGCCGCGCCGCGCGATCGCCCTGATCTCCCGCCACAGGACGGCGAAAGTTTTGAAGGCCGGCCCGAGGTCCATCGCGACGCTCTCGGAGCGGGAGCGCACTGCGATCGAACTGTACGCGCGGGGCTATTCGGCGAGGGAGGCCGCCGAGGAGCTGTTCGTCAGTCCCAAGACGGTCGAAGGCTACATCGCCCGCGCGAAGTCGAAGCTGGACCTCAAGGGGCGCCGCGACATCGTGCGCTTCGCGATCGGGGCGGGGCTTCTTACGCACGAGGGAGAACCCGGCCCCGACGCCTGAGTCGGGGGGAGTTCCCGTCACGCAAGTTGAGGGACTCTCCCCGCTTATTGGATGGCGGGAGTTTCACCCGCTCGCGCGGTTGGCCTGCGGGCCCGAACCCGGATTCCCCTCCGCCGGTTCCGCGGAATGATCCGCCCCCTTTACCAGCCCCAGAACATCACGTTGAGCCCCAGCACCCAACCGGCGAACATGACGACGGAAACAGCCCAGAGCGCGACCACGACGCGAGCGAGCGCGCCCCACGCCCGCCGGCCCTCGTAGCGACCGGCCGCCTTCCAGATCGCGACCCACACAAGCGCGTGGAAGACAAGCGAGATCAAGACAGTCATGACCACGGGCCATCCGCCAGCAGGATCCGGAACGACGGGTGAGACCACAAGCGCCTGGAAGACACCGACCCCAAGGCCGACCACCCAGAAGGTGACCCGGAGACTGAAATGGCCGCCAAGCAGTCGGGCCAGAAACCCCTCGGGCTTCTCGCTCCCGGGGCTCACGCTACCCGAGTCGGAATCGCGGCGGCGACCATCGAAAGAGTTTCGTCCGTTCATGAGGTCTTGCTCGATTGACGTGGTTTCCGTGTCTCGGGGTGCGAGATCATTGCGCCGGCCGCATATGGTGGAGCTTCCACCGGACCGCTCCGTGTAGAGTCCTCCGGTGGAATCAGTCGGGGCAGAGAACCGTAGCGTGAAGGTCCAGCACGCCGGTGTCCTCGTTCCGAATCTCCGTCATGAACAGCCCGCAGCCGCTCCCTTCCTCGATGCCCTCCAACTTCGCCTGGGCGCACTCAACGAAGGCGCGTATCTCCTTGTTTCGGGAATGGAAGATGTTGATGGAGCAGCCGCCCCAGCCCCACCAAGTCCGTCGGCAGATCCCGCGAGTCCTCCAGGATGCAGACGTCATCTTCCCCGATCCCGTAGTAGTCGGCAGACGCCATGATCGGAATGAAGGTGTACGGCATGTTCTCGTTGGTGAGGATCGAGCGATAGAGCACCGCCCCGCTGGCCGTGGTGAATATCGCCACCTCCACCGGCCGCGACGGGTCCAGGCTTCGCAGAGGCGCGGCGGCCACCTGGACGATGTTCTGATCCGTCGCTTCGCTGGCGAGGAACGCCAGCAACTCCGCTTCGTACGGAATGGCTTCGGGTGCTATCGTCGGCTGGCCGCACCCCATCGCGACGACGACGGTGAGAATGGCGAGCAGTTTCAACGGCTTCATGTCTCCTCCTTTGGGTGAGAGCTTTGCGGTCCCGTTCACCTTGGTGTGATACTTCCGGATTCCGTGAAGGGTTGCACGTCAAGCCGCGCCAACCACTCGGAACCCTCCCACGGCGTCCAAGATCCGCTCGCCGGCCCTGCGGCTTCGGCGTCAGGTCAGGCGACCGGCCCCGTACTTCGCATGAGTAAGCTCAAGAGTACAGCGCCACATGGATGTTGCGTAAGAGTGAAAACCCGGTAATTCGCACGGGAAATGCCCGGCGGCCTGACGGGCATTTCCCGTCAGCCTGGACGCCCGGCCAGCCTCACAGGGGATAGGGGATGGTGACCGTCGAAATCTCCGGATACGGCCGCGTGGCACCGACGGGCGGTTGGTCTAGACGTGACTCGGGGGGCTGGAGAGCGGTCGCGGTTGCGGCGGACGAGAATCTGGCCGAAAATCTGTACCCGTGTATGAAAATCTGTACCAGTATGAAGGGGAAGGGGCGAACGCTACTATTGGCATGGTACGAAACGACAGGGGCGAGGACCGCCCACCGGGGGCTGCGGTTTCGAACTGCGGGTGTGGCCTGAACCCGTTGGGCGGCGCGAAGGATGGCAAGATCGCTCCGACGGGCGTCCATGGTGTGGAGGCAATGACTGTGGCATCGAGCCGTACGCCGAAAGGGGTTGCCGCCGGCTCGTTGCGGACTGGCACGGAACTCGCGCACAGTGGGTGCCGTCGAAGCTCCACACCTTTTCGGCTTGCCCGCGCTAACCGAGACGGCACTGAACGTGGCCGCGAAGCCGACCGGTCAGTGGCGTCGGATATGGCGCGTCAAGTATGCCGCAGGGAACTCGCCGGTCGGCAAGCCGCTCGACGACCCCGCTCTAGGCGGGCCAGACTCGGGCGGCGGCCGTATGGAAAACCGACCATCGCCTGAAAATCAGACTGTTTCGGGAGCGAATAACGCACGCGCGTGTGGTGCTTGGAAAGTGTGGTAAGTGGTTGAGGCAAAGGCCGTTCGGTGGATTGTGCCCCGGTCTGGCACGAAGATTGCTCCATTCTCCGTCTCACAACCCGTGTTTCCGGTGCGGCGAGTCTCCCGCCGGGAGCCATTCCAGAGAACCGTCCCCAAATGAGGAGGACACGATGAACAGACTCAGATTGATGCTGGCGGCCGCCCTGCTTGGCTTGCCTCTGGTCGCATGCGAAGAGGGCACTGCTCCTCCTCCGGTCGGCCAGATCGACGGCCAGGTGGTCGTCGAGGGCGAGGGGATCGACGGGGTTTCCGTCACCCTGAGCAGCGGCGCCGCAACCACCACGAGCGGCGGTGGGTACTTCACCTTCGCGGATGTCGAAGGCGGTACCTACACGATCACGATCAGCGGCTATCCGGACGATGTCAGCTTCGACCAGACCACGGCCGAAGTGACCATCGCCCAGGCTGATCAGACCATCAAC
>JAJDVT010000063.1 GCA_022826005.1 Gemmatimonadota bacterium
CTCTCCGGACTTCTCGTCCTCGCTCGCTTCTCCAGAGTCGCTCGCTGCCCCTCTCCACCGTTGGAAGGGCGAAAGCACAAACCAAATCACACACTATCAACCCCAAGAACTAATCGTCCGTGAAAGCGGGGCAGGTCCATCACCCTCAAAGTCATCCCGCAGCGCAAACTGAACTTGGCCGACAACGCGGATGCTGCCGGTGCCGACCGCTTGGGGGCGGGGCGTCGGCAAGATCCTGAACGCGCGGTCGCCTGCAGGCGGCGGTGGGCTTGTCCCTGGTCCGGTCATTAGCTGCCGCATCACCCGATCAAACTCAGGCAAAGAGACCTCCTCCACCGGGCGTGGCGGGGGTTTCAGCGTTCGCCGGAAATCGCCGACAGCACTCTTGATTCGCTCCACTACCCTGACGGCAACACGGAGGTCATCGTCGCTCACGTCTTCGCTGCTGGTCTGCCAGCAGTCGTGCCCCTTCGGCTCGGTGCGACGCAGGGCCGCGTCAATCGCTTCATCCGCCACGAAAACACCGCGCAGAAGCGGCCGCGTTGACTCTCGTCCCACGGGCAGGTACTCAACCACCATGCGAGGATCCCGAACCAACGCCACAAGCGTGCGGTCCCGGTGCTGAGGTGAGTCGGCCCTTGACTCTGGATACGACCAACCATCCAAGTCGGAAGTGAGAGCCAAGGTGCCTGTTGCCGGGGCCTGAAAGCGCCTCACGCGCGTGCCCTCCTGCACGTGCGGGGTGGGATGGACGGCCAGATCATAGGCCTGACGGAAGGACTCCAACACCGCATCGCGCTTGGGCCGCGGCATCAGCTCATCGCCGCTTGCGCGAGTTATCCGCACCGAGAAGTCAACGCTTGGATCCTCAAGGGCCGGCCACCAGTGCCGTTCTGCAGCGCGTCGCAGATCGTCGGGATCCACCACCGGATCAACGATCAGAAATGTGGTTCCGATCTCAGCGGGGTTCTCCGCGTTGCGAACTGGCAGGCCCAGCGCGCTGGCCGCTGCATCAGCATCGGCGTCCTCAAGCGGCTTCACCTTAATCCCCTCGGACTCACCAAAGCGGCCGAACCCCGTATAGTGACGGTTGCCGACCCGGTGCTCGCCCCAATAGGTCATCCCGATCAAGCGTCGGGTGACTCCCGGGTCGTCATCCTGTTCCTCGAAACAGCTGTACGCGAAAACGGTTCGTGTGGCCGATCCCCGGATCATTCCCGCCTTGCCGTACCCGAAGGAGCCACCCCCTTCCCGCTTGGGCGTGTATCCGACAGAGCACATGGCCAGATACATCCGGCTGTCGACACCCCACGGACCGTACATCCCAGTGGTGCCGGATTCCGCGATCACCAGAACCCGGACTGGTCTGGATTCGTCCATGAGAGAGTCAAGGCATGACTCCGATGGAAGCCCCAGAGTCCTGCGTGCTTCGCCCTGGTCCCGACCTCCATTCGTCTCGTAGTGGGAGCGCTGCTCGGCAAGCTGCGACAAACCCAGCGCGCCGACCAAGCGTCGCTTGGCGGCGCCGGAGGCTTCCTTGAATTCAAACCTAACCTCAAAACTCGGAGGGGAGGCACAGTCGGCGCTGGGACTGACCCAATTCCTCTGCAGCTCGCGGGCCGCGTCCCACGAATTCTGGATGACCTCGCGCATCATTACGGTAGCGTTTGATGGCGGGGCTTCAACCGCCAAGATCCCAGGAGCCTTGATTGGCTCGTTCCGAAACAGCTTGGAGATGTCCCCCGACATGCTGGTTCGATCGGGGTCGAATTCCTCCCACCGCCACGTTGGATGATTGGGGTCGGTCATAGTCTGCGGTTAGCTATAGCTACTATCTCCACGCGATTTGGGGGTCGGAGCTGGGAAGCCGCTAATCTTCAACGCAGACCCACCCGCTTGTCAACGGTTTCTACGTCACGGCGAAGCTGCTTTCGGGCCATGCTTTCCACGCTGGATCCGGCTGCTCTACCTTGCGTCATCTAGCCTTCCAACCCGAGACCTAGCCCCCAGGTTCCGCCGGATCAGCGCCGCCGGGTCCAGATCCCGACCCATGAAGTCGCGGAACAGCTCCTCCGGATCGCGGCGGTCGCCCTGCGCGAGCACGCAATCGCGGAAGGTGCGGCCGACCTCGCCGTTCAGCACCCCGTCGGCGGCGAAGCGCGAGAAGGCGTCCGCCTCCAGGGTCTCCGACCAGATGTAGGAGTAGTAGGCCGAGGCGTAGCCTCCGGCGAAGAGGTGGGCGAAGGTGGGGAGGATGTGCCGCTCAACGAAGGCGTCCGAGGGGACGAAGGGGCGAAGCCGCTCCGCCGCGTAGTCCATCACGGGGGCGCCGCCGTCGTAGCCGCGGTGGAGCTCCAGGTCGAGGTTGGCGAAGGAGAGCTGCCGCATCTGCATCCAGCCGCCCATGAAGCGGCGCGCGGCGAGGAGGCGTTCCAGCATGGCGTCCGGGAGCGGCTCGCCGGTCTCGTGGTGGCGGGCGAAGAGGTCGAGGGCTTCCCGCTCCCAGCACCAGTTCTCCATGATCTGCGAGGGGACCTCAACCCAGTCCCAGGCGACGTTGACGCCGCCGCGCGCGGGGATCTCGACGCGCGAGGCGGTGTGGTGGAGGAGGTGGCCGAACTCGTGGAAGAGGGTGCAGACCTCGCGGTGGGTGAGCAGCGCGGGACGGGTGGCGGTGGGCGGGGTGAAGTTGCCGCCGATGAAGGCGAGATGGGGGCGGAAGGCGCCGTCGGGGGTGGGGCCGCCGGCGACCAGGCTGTCCATCCAGGCGCCCTGCCGCTTCGTTTCGCGGGGGAACCAGTCGGTGTAGAAGGAGCCGAGGTGGAGCCCCGTCTCGTCGCGCACCTCGAAGTAGCCGACATCGGGATGCCACACGGCGGGGTTGTCCACCCGCAGCACGGAAAGGCCGAAGAGGCGCTCCGCGATCTCGAAGAGACCGGCCTGGACCTCTTCCAGCGGGAACCAGGGCCTGAGCATCTCGTCGTCCACGTCGAAGCGCTCCCTGCGCAGCTTCTCCATCAGCCAGGCGACATCCCAGGGCTGGAGGGAGCCGAGGCCGGAGCGGGTGGCATGCGCTTTCAGCTCGCCGGTGTCGCGTTCGTGGAAGGGGCGCGTGCGGTCGATGAGTTCGTCCAGGAAGGAGCGGACGCGCGAGCCCGAGCGGGCCATCAGCGTTTCGAGGCGGTAGTCGGGGAAGTCGGGGTAGCCGAGCAGCTCGGCGAGCTGGCGCCGCACCTCGAGGATGCGCGTGATGAGTGGCCGGTTGTCGCGCTCGCCTGTCGTACAGCGGTCCAGGTAGGCCGCGTGGATCTCGTGCCGGAGCGCGCGGTCGTCGGCGTGCTGCAGGACCGCCTGCACGCTGGGCAGGTCGAGGGTGATCAGCCATCCCTTTTCGTCCCGGTCGGCCGCGAGCTGCGCCGCGCGTTCCAGCGCCGTCTCCGGGAGGCCGGCCAACGCCGCAGATTCGGTGACGAGCTTGCCGTAGGCGGCGGTTTCCTCCAGGAGGTGCTCCTCGAAGCTGCGGCTGAGTTCGGAGAGTTCGAGGCGCAGGTCTTCCAGCGTCTTCTTCCGGGCCGGATCCAGCGCGGCGCCGGCGCGGCGGAAGTCACGCAGCGTGCGGTCCAGGTGGCGGCGGCGCAGGCCGGTGAGTGCGGCGGCCTCGCGGGATGCCGCGAATTCACGCAGCCGCGCGAATAGCCCTTCATGGTGATGGAGCCGACTCGAGAACCGCGTGACATCGGGGAGCGACGCCGCGTAGGCTTCGCGCAGATCCGGGGTGGCGTCCACGTTGTGCAGGTGGGAGACCGGCGACCAGGTGCGCTCCACCTCCTCGGTGAGGGCGTCCAGCGCCCCGAGGACGTCGTCGTACGAACCGCCCGAACCCGCGCCGAGCTCGTCGATGCGCTCGGTGGCCCGCGCGAGGACCTCGGTGACCGCGGGGCCGACGTCGCCGGGCCGGATGCGGTCGAAGGGCACCGGGAAGGCGCGGTCAAGGAGCGGGTTGCCCATCACGGGCGAGGTTCGGTCTCCGCAAGCACCCGCTCGATCCAGCTGCGGGTCACCCCCGCCACCTCGGCGAGAACCTCGTCCTGGGTGCGCCCCGAGCGCTTCAGCATGCCGAGGGAATGGTCGCCCCCCTCGACGACGTGGAGGGTGGCCCGCGTGCCGATGCGCTCCAGGAGGGGGCGGAGAAGATCCAGGTCGGCCAGGCGGTCGCGCGTGCCCTGGTGGAAGAGCATGGGGCAAGGGACGTCCGCCAGGTGCTCGCCGCGCTCGCTCTCGCGGCGCCCCGGCGCGTGGAGGGGAAAGCCGAAGAAGACGAGACCGCGCACGTCCCGGGCACCAGCCCCTCCAGCCTCCTGGGCCTGCTCCGCCACCAGCGTCGACGTCATCCGTCCCCCCATCGACTTGCCGCCCGCAAGGAGCGGCAGCCCCGCGGCGCACTCCCGTCCCGCAAGCAGCGCAGAGCGCACCACCGCAAGCAGCCGCCGAATGTAGTCGGGCCGTTTCCTCCCTGCCTCCATGTACGCGAAGTTGTAGCGGAGCGTGGAAATCCCCTCCCCCGCCAGCGCGGCCGCAAGCCGCTCCATGAACGGATGGGTCATCGGCGCGCCCGCACCGTGCCCGAGCACGAGCAGGCCCACCGCATCCACCGCCTCCACCACGATCCCGGACACGGGCGGATGCCCCTCGCCCTCGATCGTGATGTGGTGCCCGGTCGCTGTCATCTGGCCCCCGCGCGCCGTGAGGCGTTCTCCGTCGGCACGGCGCCCCCTTCCCCGCCCCCCGTCACCATGCGATCCCGTAGTCCTCCCCGTGATTGCTGGAACCGCCCCACATCGTCCCTGTCGCGGCGTCGAAGAAGATCGCGTTGATCGGCCCGGAGGTGCGCGCGGCGAAGGTCAGCTCGTATCCCATCGCCTCCAGCTCGGCACGCACCCACGCGGGCACCCCCTCATTGAGCAGCAGGCGCCCCGGCTGCGACTCGTGCCCGCCGAACGAACTCCGCATCTGGTAGCTGTTGAAGTTGGCCGCCTCGGCCGCCTGCTGCACGTTCATCCCGAACTCGACCACATTCAGGAAGAACTGGAGCAGGTTCTGGTCCTGTCCGTCTCCGCCCTGCACCGCGAAGGAGAGGAAGGGCCGCCCGTCCTTCAGCGCCAGCGAGGGGGTAAGCGTGGCCCGCGGCCGCTTCCCCGGCTCCACCACGTTGTACGGCCCCGCGCGCTCGTCCAGCACGAAGCTCTGCATGCGCTGACTCATTCCGATCCCCGTCCGGCCCGCGATCACCGCCGGAATCCATGCGCCGGACGGCGTGACCGACACCACCCAGCCGTCGGCATCCGCCGCCTGGATGGAGGTCGTGCCGGCGTAGAAGGCCTCCTCGAAGTCCATGCCCGCCGACTCAGGGGTGGCAACCGGACGCTCGTTCCAAGACTCAATGAGGTGCAGGAACGGGTTGGTGCCCCCCTGGAACGGGTACGGGTCGCCGGGAAGCACGTCCGGGTCGTTCCTCTCCCAGTTGATTCCGGCGGCGCGCGCGGCGGCGTATTCCTTCGACAGCAATCCCGCGATCGGCTCCTCGGGCGGATAGTAGGGATCGCCGTAGTAGAAGTCGCGGTCGGCGAACGCCAGGTTCATGGCCTGGTAGAGCGCGTGGACGTAGCGGGTCGAATTGTACCCCATCGACGCCACGTCGAGCCCCTCCAGGATGTTGAGCGCCTGCAGGAGGACGGGTCCCTGCACCCAGGTGGTGAGCTTGTAGACGTCGATCCCCTTGTAGGAGGTCATGACGGGCTCTTCGATGTACACCCGCCAGTTGGCGAGGTCCTCCATCGTGTGAAGGCCGCCGACTTCGTTCGACGAGCGAACAAAGTCCTCGGCGATGTCGCCCCGGTAGAAGCGGTTGTAGGCGGCCATGATCGCGTCCCGGCGCGAGGCCCCCGCCGCCAGCGCCTCCGCCTCTGTCGCGACGAGCTTCTCCAGGGTGCGGGCGAGGTCCTCCTGGACGAAGATCTCGCCGGGCGAGGGGGCGGCGCGCTCCTCCCCGTAGTGGGGCAGGAAAACCTCCTTCGAGTACGGCCATCCCGCGATCCGTTCCTTCTCCCGCTCGATCGCGTTGGCGGCCTGGGCCTCGATCGGGTAGCCGCGCGCCATGTCGATCGCCGGGTCCAGCACCTCGGCCAGGCTCAGCCGTCCGTACTCGGCGAGCATCACCATGAGGCCCCCGGGTGTGCCGGGCGTCACCGCAGCGAGCGGACCATACGCCGGCGGAATGTCCATCCCCTGCTCGCGGAAGAACTCGGGCGTGGCCCCGGTCGGCGCGGCCCCGAGCGCGTTGATCCCGATCACCTTGCCGGTTTCGGGATTATGGATCAGCGCCTGGGTCTCGCCCCCCCAGCCCAGCACGTCCCACATGGTGGCGGTGGCGCCCAGCATGGCGCAGGCCGCGTCGACCGCGTTGCCCCCGCGCAGGAACATCATCGCCCCGGCCGTCGCCCCCAGCGGTTTGCCGGTGATCGCCATCCAGTCCTTGCCGTGGAGGACCGGCTTCTGGGTGGTCTGCGCGGTGGCGCCGCGGGGGACAACGGCGTAAGCGGCCAATACCAGGGCGCACGCCAGGATCGATCTACGGAACATGGTCTTCCGACTCCGCGCGGGTGTGCTTCGCGGGCCTCGACAGACTACTCGGCGGCCCACCTCGGGAACGGCCCGTAGCCTAACGGCGCCCCCCTTTTCGGCGCCAGCCTCACACGGAGATTCAAAGCTGTCGAATCAACTCGAGCAGCTTCCGTCTCGCTTCCTCGACGGATTGCTCGATCCTCGCTATTGCTTCGCCGGCGCCCAGGTCCTGAATCTGCTTCTCCAGTCTGGCGACCTTGTCGTCCAGGTAGTACGCATCGACCTCCCGTTCAACTTCCACGATTCGCGCCTCCCGCGCCCGGAGCGCTTCTTCGGCACGCCGGGTCACGTCGTCGAGCCGTTTGGACTGCTCTTCGATCTCCGCATCGATCTTCTGCAGCCCGGCCTGCAACTCATACGAGCGGATCTGCTGCTGGAGGCCCCGCACCTTGTCATCCAGACCGTACTTCCTGATCTCGTCGTCGATCTTCGCAACCTTGCCGTCCAGGCCGTATGCCTCGATCTGCTCCTCGATTTCCCGGATGCGCTCCTCCCAGCCGCGGATGCTGGCCTCGATGCTCTGCCTCGTGGAGGCGTCCGCGGTCTTCAGCCGCGGGATGATCTCGGTGATATGAGCCTCGTAGGTGGACTTCACCTCCTGAAGGGCCGCGACCCGGCCCCGGTGATAGGTGATCTCGTCCCGCAGGCCGGAAACGACGCTCCGGTGATAGGCGATATCGTCCCGCATCCCGGCGACGACGCTCTGGTGATAGGTGATCTGGTCCAGCAGGCCCGCAACGACCCCCTGGTAGTACGCAACCTGGCCCTGGAGGCTTGCGACGACGTCGCGCTCATGGGAAACCTGCCCCTGCAGGCCGGAGACGACGCCCCGGTGATGGGAAATCTGGTCCTGGAGGTCCGACACCTCGCTTTGAATCCGGCCGATCTCCAGGTGCCCTCCAAGCACGGTGAGCATCCCGTCCCGCCACTCCCTCGCCTGATCGTCGAAGGGCCGGTCCTCGCCTCCCACGCTCCACCAGTGCTCGAAGCCGCCGTTTACGTTCCGAATGATCAGCCGATGTACCTCGTCCTCCTCGGCCTCGAGGAGGATCCAGTCGTCCGGGGCCAGGCTGCGGAGCTCGCCTCCCTCCACAACCGCATCCGTCCGGATGCGCATGCAGAGGCGCACGCCGTCAACGGTTTCCATGACCACCCGGACCACATCGCCCGGGGGGGAAACCGGGCTGGACGCTGTCGTGCTCCCTTCGGGGACACTCCCCGCGAGGAGCAGGGTGTCGCAGTCGACGTAGGGCACATCGGGACGTGGCGGGGCATCCCGGGTCGGGGCATCCCGGGAGACCGTTGCGCGAGCACCCGCGAAAGACTCGGCACCGTCGCCGGGCCCGGAGCCCTGAGGCGCTCGATCTTCCAGGGCCGGGGCCCCGGCCGGTTCGGCCGCACCCGCCTCAACGCTCTCTTCAACGGAGTCGCCGGCGGGTTCGCCGGCCGGGTCGCGGGGGTTGCTCACCGGCGAGCCGGAGCCGGGTGTCTCCGATGGGTCTTCGGCTGCCGGAACCGCCGTGCCGAGTGCTTCCTGGTCAACCTCGTGCAGCAAGGCCGGGCCCTCCGCCACCACGGGCGGGTCCGTCAACGTGACAGTTGTTTCGCCGCCTTCCCTGTGAACCGGATGGGTAACCGCCACGGAAACCCCCAGGGCTGCGATCGCGACTATCAGCCCTGCTGTCGCCAGGGCGCTCGGGCGGGGGCGGCGAGGCCTGAGTATGGCAATGATTCGCTTCTCCAGTCTTGAAGGGGAAAGACTCGCCATCGAGAGAGCCGCAACCGGCAAGCGATCGGAAGTCGTCCCCGTGGCCAGGGACATCAGATGGCGCGCGTACTTCGAAGGCCGCGAGCCGAGTTCCAGAACCCGCTCGTCGCACGCCTCCTCCCGGCTGACCGCCGCGAGCCTGCAAGCCAGCCAGCTCAGAGGGTGAAACCAGTACAGGGCAAGCACGAGACCGCCCATCAGTTGCCGGAACGCATCGCGGTGGTGGACGTGAACGAGTTCGTGCGTCAGCACCACCTGCCGCCGCTCTGAATCCCAGGTCGAGGCGGAGGCCGGGAGGAGGATCACCGGCTTCCGGAAGCCACCGGTCATCGGCGTCCCGGCGGCCCCGCTGACGAGGAGCCGCACATCTCTGCGGAGGCCCAGACGATGGCTGGCGGTTTCAAGCTCCTGGTGCCAGAAACGACCCCGAAGGGGGTGCGCACTTCGAACGAGTCGGTGAAAGCGGAGATGCCCGGCGGCGAGAGAGGCCAGGCCGGCCAGGCATCCGATCGCCCAGAGCAGCATGGGATTGGGGAAGGATCCTGGCGGGGAGACGGGATTCCCGCCCTGGAGGCCGAGGGGCTCTGCGCCGGATTCGTGTGCAGACGTGGTCGTGGTTGCGCCCGCGGGATCCGCACCCGGTCCATTCGCCGGCTCCATACCGGGTCCGCCCGGAGACCCCGTGCCGAGTCTTCTCGGAGGCTCGAGGGATCCGCCCGGACGCCTCGTGCCAGGTCGCCTCGCGGACTTCGCTGCCGCTCGCTCGTCAGGAGGCTCCAGGCTCGACGCGAGTCCTGCGCTGGAGACGCTTTCTGCCGGGCCCTCCACAGCCGAAGCCTGCGGGTGGAGGATACCGCTGGCGGTGATGGCGGGAGAAACCGGCACAATCGGGGTCGCAGCGGTCGGCGGGGCCGGCACCTGGCCGACCCGGGTTTCCGCACCGGCATCCGCAGCTGCCGGAAGGAGCGGTACCCGCCAATGCGGAGCCCAGAGCGTCAGCGGGGGCAGAAGCAGAAGGACGAAGAGGGTCACCGTCCAGAGGCGATGGCGAATCTGGGCGGACTTCCGCCGAACGAGCCAGGCGAGCACGAGGCCGGTCGCCAGGACCACCGTCGCCCGGATCACGAATCCCGGCAGCGCCCCCGGTTCGACCATCCATGGGAAGGTCATCATCGTCCTTCCTCCGAGGCCTCGTCGATCATCGCCATGATCCGCTCGCGTTCATCGGCACTCAGCGTGCTGTCCTCCAGCGCGAGCAACGTGGCCACCGCCCCCTCCACCGAACCGCCGAAGAAGGTCCTCAGTACGTGCCGCATCGCGCCGCGGCGGGCCCGCACCACCGGGACCCGAGGCGAGTAGACCAGTCGCGGCCCGTCGTATTCCTTGCCGAGATGCCCCTTCTCTACCAGGATCCGGAGCACGGAACGCACCGCGGAATCCGTCGGAGGATCGGCCATGCGCTCACGTATCTGCCCCGCTGTTGGCTTGCCGAGCTGGTGAACGATATCCATGACTTCGCGCTCTCGCCGGCTGAGGGACGGCATGTCGGGCATCGTGTCTCTCCTCCTGTGAGCCGGGGGGGCCACCTGTCCATCTCACTCGCATTCCGTCGTATCGGAATGAACGTAGTCCTCCACAGTTGAAAAGTCAACGACATGTTGATTTATCAACGGCGCAGCAAACCGAGCTTGACGGGCCGCGAGGCGTCGTGAGACCGTTCTAGTCGAAAGCGGAAGCCCTGCTGGTCGGCCCGGGCTCCCTTCAGGCACCCATGCAGTATACGCGCCCGGAGAGTTTGCGCGCCCGGAGAGGTGGTGATGGACTTCATCAGGCAGATGGTCTCGCGGGACCTCAAGACCGGGAAGTACGGCGGGCGCGTCGTCACCCGCTTCCCGCCGGAACCCAACGGGTTCCTGCACATCGGCCACGCCAAGGCCATCTGTCTCAACTTCGGGATCGCGGCCGAACACCCCGGGGGGCGCTGCCACCTCCGCCTCGACGACACCAACCCCGACACCGAGAAGGCCGAGTTCGTCGAGGCCATGAGGGAGGACATCCGCTGGCTCGGATTCGACTGGGGGGAGCACCTCTACCACGCGTCGGACTACTTCGAGGCGCTCTACCGGTACGCCCTGGTGCTCATCGACAAGGGGCTGGCCTACGTCGACTCCTCCAGCGAGGCGGAGATCCGGGAACGGCGCGGTTCGGTCACCACCCCCGGAACCGACAGCCCCTTCCGGGATCGCGCGGTGGAGGTGAACCGCGACCTGTTCGAACGGATGCGGGCCGGGGTTTTCGCCGATGGCGCCCACGTCCTGCGCGCAAGGATCGACATGGCCCATCGGAACATGGTGATGCGCGATCCCCTGCTCTATCGCATCCGCCATTCACACCACTACCGCCAGGGCGGCGACTGGCCCATCTACCCGATGTACGATTTCGCGCACTGCCTTTCGGACTCGCTGGAGCGGGTCACGCACTCGCTGTGCACGCTCGAATTCGAGAACAACCGCGAGATCTACGACTGGCTGCTGGAACACGTCGGCGCGCCCGCGCCCCGGCCCGAGCAGACCGAGTTCGCGCCGCTGGTGCTCGACTACGTGGTGACCAGCAAGCGGCGGCTGAAGGCTCTGGTGCAGGAGGGTCACGTGCGGGGCTGGGACGATCCGCGCATGCCCACCCTTGCGGGGCTGCGGCGGCGCGGCGTGACGCCGGAAGCGATCCGTTCGCTCTGCGACATGGTGGGCGTGGCGCGGGCCCGGTCGCGGGTGGACGCGGGCAAGCTCGAGTACGCCATCCGCAGTGACCTGAACGACCGGGCGCCCCGCGCGTTCTGCGTGCTCGATCCCCTCCGGGTGGTCCTGACCAACTACCCCGAGGAGCGCGAGGAGACCTTCAAGGCGCCGTCGATGCCTGGGGGTGGTGGCCGGTTCGGAACGCGCGACCTGCCCTTCGGCCGGGTCGTGCTGATCGAACGGTCGGACTTTGCCGAGGATCCGCCGCGCGGGTTCCGCCGGCTGGTGCCGGGGGGCGAAGTCAGACTGAAGTACGCGTACGTGATCCGTTGCGAGAAGGTGGTGAAGGACGCCGGGGGACGGGTCACCGAGCTGCACTGCACCGTCGACCACGAGACGCGGGGCGGGGTCGCCCCGGCCGGGCGGCGCGTGCGCGGGGCCGTACACTGGGTGGCGGCCGACCGGGCCGTGCACGCCGAGGTCCGCCTCATCGACCGCATGTTCCTGGAGCCGGAGCCCCCCGCCGACGACATCATGAGTGCGTTCAATCCGAAGTCGGAGCGGATCGTCAGCGGGGCGCTGGCCGAACCGGGACTGGCCGGCACCCCCCCGGGCACCCACTTCCAGTTCGAGCGGCTCGGCTACTTCTTCTCCGACCCCGTCGACCATCGGGACGGGCGGCTGGTCTTCAACCGCACCGTTACCCTGCGCGACAGCTGGGCGGGCAGGTCGCGCCGCGGAGCTTCGCCCGGGCGGGCGGGGGTGGCGGGGGCGGGGGGCGGCTCCGGGGCTGGGGGAAGTGGAGCCGCGCCGGGTGGCGGCGGTGCCGGTCCAGCCAGAAAAGATGCCGGCCCGGTTCGGAAGTCGCACGTTGCCCGCTCCACGGGCCACCAGGGGCCTACAGATTCACTGCGCAGCCCGGAGGAGCGCCGCCGCTTCCAGGAGCTGGTCGCCCTCGGAGTTGGGGAGACCGTGGCCGCGAGCCTCGTGAGGTCTCCCGATCTGGAAGCGGTCTTCACTGCCGCCCGTCCGGACTACCCGGAGGGGGCCCCGGCGATCGCGGCCTGGCTTGTGAATGAATTCACAAGGCTGCTTGGGAGCGATCCGGAGGCACGGCTGGAGCGGCTGGGAGCCTCCGCGCTGGCCGCGCTGGCCCGCGATGTCGACGAGGGCGGGCTCTCCCACCGCCAGGCCCGCTCCGTCGCCGCCGCGCTGCTGCGGCAGGGCGGGTCGCTGGAGGACGCGAAGGCCGGCCTGGACCTCTCCGAGATCGGCGACGAGGCCACGCTGCGCTCGCTGCTGGAGGAGACCCTGGCGGAGTACCCGGAAAAGGCGGCCGCATACCGCAACGGGCAGAAGGGGATGTTGGGATTCTTCGTCGGCGAGGTAATGAAGCGGAGCCGGGGCAAGGCCGATCCTCGCAAGACGAGCGCATTGGCGGTAAGTCTGCTGGAGGACTGAATCCGCTGGAGGCCCGTCCGCTGGAGGGGCTGAATCCGCCGAAAACGGAGTCGGACGGAGGCCCGAGTTCGCCGCAGGGCCGATCCCGCTCAGTATCCCGCGGCGGCCCCGTCCGAGTCCCGCGGGTCCGGCACTCCCACCAGCTCGCCGGTGGCGGCGTCCACGAAGATGCAGTGCGCGATTCCCTGGCTGCCGGTCCACCCGACCTCGTGCCCCATTGCCGCCAGAACGGCCCCGTCAGCCTCGCTCATGTAGCCATTCTCGAGTCGCGCCCGGTCGGGCAGCCACTGGTGATGGAGCCGCCTGGCCGCTACCACATCGGCGGGCGCCAGGGCGAAGTCCACCGTGTTCACCACGAGGTGCAGCACGGTGTTGATGATGGTGCGCCCTCCGGGGCTGCCGATCACCGCGACCAGCTCTCCGTCGCGCGCCAGGATGGTGGGGGTCATCGAGGACAGCATCCGCTGCTCGGGCCTGGCCAGGTTCGCGTCGGTGCCGATCAGCCCGCTCTCGTTCGTGAGCCCGGACCGTGCGTTGAAGTCGCCCATCTCGTTGTTGAGGAGGAATCCGGCCCCCGGAACGGTGATGTAGGAACCGTATCCGCCTTCGAGCGTGTAGGTGACCGACACGGCCATCCCGTCGGCGTCGACGACCGAGTAGTGCGTGGTCTCGGAACTCTCCCGGTCGGCTGCGGCGTCCACGTCGGCCGGCGCGGAGACGCCGGCGGCCGCCGGCTGGATCGTCGGACGCATCTCGTCCGCATACGCCTTGCTGGTGAGGCGCCCGACGGGAACGTCCGCGAAGTCGGGGTCCGCCAGGAACATCGCGCGGTCGCGGAAGGCGCGGCGCATCGCCTCGATGAGGTGGTGGGCGACCTCGGGGCTGCCCGCGCCCATCCCGGCCACGTCGAAGCCCTCCAGCAGGTTCAGCATCTGGACCAGCGCGGTCCCCCCCGAAGAGGGCGGTGGCATGGAGATGACCTCGTAGCCCCGGTAGGTGCCGCGCACCGGCTCGCGCTCCTTCGCCTCGTAGCGGGCCAGATCCTCCTCCGTGATCCAGCCGCCGCCGCGCTCCATCTCCTCCGCCAGGAGGCGGGCGGTCGTGCCGAGGTAGAACCCGTCCCTGCCCTCGTCGCGGATTCGCTCCATGGTGGCCGCCAGGTCGGCCTGCACCAGCGTATCCCCCACCTCGTAGGGTTCGCCGTCCCTGGAGTACTGGGCGAAGCTCGCCGGATAGTCGCGGAACCGGTCCACCATCCGTCCCAGCGACCCCGCCAGCCGCTCACTCACTACGAATCCGTCGCGCGCCAGCGCCACCGAGGGCTCCACCAGCCCGGCCCACTCCGCGCTCCCGTACTTGTCGTGGGCCAGCGCGAAGCCGGCCACCGTCCCGGGCACTCCCACCGCCAGGTGGCTGCGGTGGTGGATCTGGTAGGAGTACTCGCCGTCTTCCCCGACGAACATCTCGGGATGCGCCCTCAGCGGGGCCTTCTCGCGAAAGTCGATCGCCGTGGAGCTCCCGTCCGGGAAGCGGATCACCATGAACCCGCCGCCGCCGATGTTGCCCGCGGCCGGATGCGTCACCGCCAGGGCAAGACCTGTCGCGATCGCCGCGTCCACGGCGTTGCCTCCGGCAGCCAGCACTTCGGCGCCCGCCACGCTCGCCTCCGGATAGGCCGACACCACCATCCCCTCGCTCGAAGCCATGACATCCCGGACGACCGAAACCTCCGGGGCGGGAACGTCCGCCGCGGGACGGCTGCAGGCGGCGGCCCCGCAGACCGCGAGGGCCGTGAACAGCGAGAAGAACTGGCGGCGCAGCATCGTCGATAGCCTCCGGCTTCAGCGGGTCAGGACGGCCGCCACCTCCGGTTCCCTCTCCGGCGGAGGCGGCAGTGGAGACACAACAATGGAGAACCCGGGATCCTCGCGCGAGTCCTCGTCATCCTCCCCGGGCTTCGTGCGCCGGAAGAGCCCGACCAGATCGGCCACCAGGCTGTACATGACCGGAACCAGGATCAGCGTCAGGAATGTGGCGAAGAGGATCCCCACGATCACCGCAACCGCCATCGGCCCCCACCACGCCGCCTGTTCGCCCCCCCAGTAGAACTCGGGCGAGAGGCTGGAGAAGAGGCCGAAGAAGTCGAAGTTGAGCCCGATCGCCAGCGGCACGAGGCCGAGCGCCGTGGTGATGGCGGTGAGCAGCACCGGCCTGAGCCTCGTCTTGCCCCCCCGCACCAGCGCCTCGTAGGTGCTCAGCCCGTCGCGCTTGCGCAGCACGTCGATGTAGTCCATCAGGACGATCGCGTTGTTGACCACGATCCCCGCCAGCGAGATCACGCCGACCCCCGTCATGATGATCACGAACGGCATCCGGAAGACCATCAGCCCGATCAGAACGCCGATCGTGGACATGATCACGGAAGACAGGATGATCAGCGGCTTCACGACCGAATTGAACTGCGTCACCAGGATGAGGGCGATCAGCATCAGCGCTGCGAGAAAGGCCGTGGTGAGGAAGGCCGCGGCCTCCTGCTGCTCCTCCTGCTCGCCAGTGAATTCCAGCGAGTAGCCGGGCGGTAGCCCCGCGGCGAAGTCCTCGATCACCGCCTCGACCTCGGCGCGCACGGCGTTGCTGTTGAAGCCGGCCACCACCTCGGCGCTGACCGTGGCCACGCGGTCCATGTCCTTGCGCTGGATCGAACTGTAGCCTTCGTCGACGGTCCACTCGGCGACGGACAGCAGCGGCACCTGCCGCCCCTCGGTGAACACCGTAAGTTCGGCCAGCTGCGAGAGTTCCTCCCGGTCCTCCTCGCGCAGCCGCACGACGATGTCGAACTCCTCGTTGCCGGTGCGGTACTTCGCCGCCTCGAGACCGTTAATCGCGCTCCTGACCAGGAAGCCCACCTCGTTGGTGGAGAGTCCGTAGAGGCCGGCCTTCTCCCTGTCCACCTCCACACGCAGTTCGGGGCGGGCGTCGTCCATGTCGCTCTTCAGTCCCACCAGGCGCGGGTACACCGGGGAGGCCTCGATCCGGTCGATCGCCTCCCGGGCGAATTGCTGCAGCAGGACGGGATCCTCGCCCGCGATCTCGATGTTCACCGGCGGCCCCGTGGGCATCCCCTCGGTCACCTGGTCGACCCGGACCTCCGCACCCGCAACCCCGGTGCCGATCCGTTCCTGCATCGTGGCGAGCGTCTCGAAGACGTCGAACTGCCGCTCCTGGTAGTCGGCCATGGTCAGCGTGATGCGGGCGGCCTCGGGACCCGACGGACCGGAGCCCTCCATGGGACCGCCCCCTCCCGCGGCACCCACCGTCGTAACGATCGTCTCGGCGTCGGAAACGCCGTCGATCTGCCCGACCTCGGCCTTCAGGCGGTTCGCGTACCCGTTCGTCACCTCCGCCGAGGTCCCCACCGGCGCCTCCGCCGACACGTAGAGGACGGAGGGCGGGATGTCCTCGGGAAAGTACTCGACCGGCGCGGCGAAACGGGTGTACAGGCCGATCGTCCCGATCAGCGCAACGATCGAACCGGCCAGCACGATGGCCCGGTTGTTCAGCGCCCACCTGAGCCGCTTTTCGTACCAGACCACCAGGCGGGGCAGTCCGTGCGCCATGAATACGCGGCTGATCCGGTCCAGCAGCAGGCTGTGGAGCAGCCATGCCACGGCCGCCGTCACGATGAGCAGGTCGGCGGTCAGGGGATTCGCGGCGGCGATCACCGCCAGCGCAACGGCTCCGATGACGGCAAGGAGGATCCGGCCGTTGCGGTTGAGCTTGCGCGGGCGGCCTCCGTCGGGGTTGAGGAAGATCGAGCAGAGGGTGGGAATGATGACCAGCGCGACGAACAGCGAACTCGACAGCGTAACGATCAGCGTCAGCGGCAGGTACTTCATGAACTCCCCCGCCATGCCCGGCCAGAAGAGCAGCGGGGTGAAGGCCGCAAGCGTGGTGGCGGTGGCCGCGATCACGGGGATGGCGACTTCGCCCGTGGCCTTCTTGCACGCTTCCCGGCGGGTCCAGCCCTCCTCGATGAACCGGTAGATGTTCTCGACGATGACGATGGCGTTGTCGACGAGCATCCCCAGCGCCAGGATGAGCGAGAAGAGGACCACCATGTTCATCGAGACGCCGAGCAGCTGGATCACGATGAAGGACAGGAACATCGAGGTGGGGATCGAGATCGCGACGAAGATCGAGGTCCGCAGGCCCAGGACGAACAGCAGGACCCCCACGATGAGGATCAGGCCCGAGATGATGTTGTTCTGCAGGCTGTTCACCATCTGGCCGATGTCGTCGGACATGTCGGAGGTGATGGAAACGACCGTCGAAGGAGGGAACAGCGGGCGCATCGCCTCGATCTCGGCCCGGACCGCGGCCGAGGTGGCGATGATGTTCTCTCCCGACCGCTTGACGATGTCCAGCGTGACGACCGGCTCGTCATCCAGGCGCGCATAGGTATCCCGCTCGGCAAAGCCGAATTCCACCGCCGCGATGTCGCGGACGTAGATGGGACGGCCGCCCACGGTGGTGACCACCAGGTCCCGGATGAGCGCCGGGTCGTCGAATTCGCCGTCCACGCGCACCAGGTACTTCACCCCGTTCACGTCGATCGACCCGCCGGGGATGTTCACGTTCTCCTGGCGGATGGCGCTGATCACGTCGTCGAAGGAGACGTTGTAGTATTGCAGCCGCCCCAGATCCACATCGACCTTGACCTGGCGCTCGAGCCCTCCGCGCAGTCCGACGCGCAGGATCGCCGGAATCGACTCGATCCGTTCCTGCAGCTCCTCGCCCAGCTCCTTCAGCCGCACGAGCCCATACCCGCCCGAGAGGTTCACCTGCATGACCGGGAGCTCGCTCATGTCGAACTCCATGATGAACGGGTCCTCCGCGTCGGAGGGGAGCTCCGGACGGGCCAGGTCCACCTTCTCGCGGACCTTCTGGAGCGCCTCGTTCAGGTCGGTGTCGGTCTCGAACTCGACCATCACCGAGGAGTAGCCCTCCACGGAGGTTGACGTGAGCTCCTTCACATCCGAGATCGTGTTGAGCTCCTCTTCGATCTTGCGCGTGACCAGGCTCTCGATGTCGGACGGCGAAACCCCCGGATACACCGTGTTCACGGCGATGGTGGCCATTTGGAATTCGGGAAACGACTCCTTCGGAATCGACCGGTACGCGAGCAGACCCGCGACCGCAACGAAGACGAAGAGGACCAGCACCGAGGTCGAATGCTCGACCGCCAGGGACGTCAGCCGGAACTCCTTGAAGGTGCGGCGCGTCGGGACGATGCGGTCCTGTCCGGTGCCTTCGCTCATTGGTCCCCTCCACCCTCGGGCTCCGTGCCCCCGCCCACGACCCGTACCCTGTCACCGTCGGTCAGTCCCTGTTGCCCGACCACGACGAGACGGCTTCCCGCCTCCAGCCCGGACGCGATGACGACCTCGTTCCCCTGGCTCGCGGAGACCTCGACGCGGCGGGCGGCGGCGCGGGCACCCGCTTCGTCCCCCTCCACCACGAATACCACCTGGCCGGCCTCCATCGAGACCAGCGCCTGCTGCGGCACCACGATCGCTTCGGCGATCTCCTCGAGGACTATCTCGATGTCGGCGATCATCTCGGGCTTTATGCGCCCTCCGGGATTGGGGAGCAGCAGCTCCACGGCGAAGGTGCGGCTGTCCGGATCGACGGTGGCGCCCGCGTAGGTGACCGAGCTCTCGAAGCTCTGGCCGGGCAGCACGCTGAAGCGGACGGCCGCCAGGGCCCCCGCGGTCACATCCAGCGCGTAGCGTTCCGGCACCCCCGCCAGGATCTTGATCGACGCGGTCTGGACGATCCTGGCCACCGGCGTGCCGGGCGACACCATCGCTCCGACCTCGACGAACCGCTCGTCCAGAGTCCCGCTGATCGGCGCGCGCACGACGGTGCGCGCCAGGCGCTCCTCCAGCGCCTCCAGGCTCCCGCGCGCCTGCTCGGCCGCGTACCGGGCCTCCAGATAGCTCAGCTCGGAACCGATCCCGTCCTCCTCGTAGAGCTTCCTGCGGCGCTGCCAGACCTCTTCGGCGAGCTGGGCCTGTGCGGTCGCGGTCGCCACCTGGGCCCTCAGGATCGCGTCGTCGAGCTGGACGATCGCCTCGCCCGCGCCGATCCGGCGGCCCTTGTCGCGGACGACCACGCGGACCACCCCGCCCTCTTCGGCTGACACCACGACATCGTTCATCGCCCGGGCGACTCCGGTGAGGCGCACGGACCGGGTGAAGCTTCGGGGCGCGATGGTCTCGACCTCCACGTTCACGATCCGCTCGAAGACCTCCGGGGGCTCGTCCGTCTGGCCCTGGCCTGCCCCGCCACAGGCGGAAAGGCAGCCGGCCACCACGGCAAGCGCAACGGGACCCCAGCCCGCCTTCCCCGCGCGCATTCCCGCCCTTGGCGGTCCCATTGTCTTCCACCTATCGTTCATCCTTCTGTCCCCTCCCCGCTCTCCTGACCTCCCGCGCCGGCGCCTCGGTCGACGGGAACGTCCACCAGCGGTACGAACCCGGCGGCCTCGTCCAGCCGCGCCCCCGCCGAAAGATAGTCGTACACCGCCTGCGCGTAGTTGAACTCGCTCTGCCGCAGAGCGACCTCCGCATCGGTGAGTTCCAGCTGGCTTGCCAGTCCCTCGCGATACCGGGCGCTCGCGATTTCGTAACCGCGCCGTGCCTGCGACACCCCCAGGCGCTGGCCCCGCGTTCGGGAGCGCGCCTCGGTCAGTTCGTCGAACAGGTTGCGCAGCTGAATCTCGGCCCGGTCGGCCGCCAGGCGCGTCTGCGTCTCCGCCTGGCGCAGCGCAGTCTGCCGCTGCGAGATCCGGGCGGTCTCGCGAAAGCCCGAAAAGATGGACATGCTCACCCTGAACCCCACCTGCTTCGTCGTCCCGCGCTGGGCACTGGTTCCGAAGAAGACCGGCATGCCGTTCTGCTGGGCGGCGAGTCCGTAGCTCCCGAAGGCCGTCACACTGGGGAGGTAGTCCGCCTGTTCGATGCGCAGCTCCGTCTTCCTCAGCGTCTCCGTCAGCTCGAGCTGGCGGATGTCGGAACGGTTGGCCCTGGCCCTTTGAAGGATCCCGTCCAGGTCCGGATCACCGGCCAGCGCCTCGCCGCTGAACGCCAGAATGTCCCGGTTGCCCGGCGAGTTGTCGCCGAAGTCGTCGAGATCCACGAGCGCAAGTTCTCCCGCCACCTCGATCTCCGAATCCGGATCGAAGTCCAGCTCGGCGGCGAGGGTGCGGCGCGCGGCCCGGAGGCGGTTCTCCGCCCGCCTCTGGTTCGGTTCCAGGTTGGCGAGCTCCACCTCCAGGCGGAGCACGTCGTAGACCTCCGCCACACCGGCTTCCTCCATCGCCCGGGTCTCCTCGAGGGAGCGGCGCACGCGCTTCAGCGAATTGCCGGTCAGGCGCACCTCCTCCTGCGCGAGCAGCACGTCGTAGAAGGCCAGGCGCACCCGGGTCACGATCTGCTGGGTCCGCCCCCGCAGGGCTTCCGTCTGCAGGCCGCGGAACCGCGCCGCCGCTCCGACGCCCACGAAGACCTGCGGGTCGAGGAGCGTCTGCTCCAGGTTGACCGACAGATTCCAGATGTTGTCGGCGCCGAACTGGATCGGGATGAAGTCCCCTTCCGCCGCGGACGGATCGAAGATCTGGGCCGGCAGGAAGCTCACCTGCGGGGCGACGTTGCGCGTGTACGACGACGAGAGACTGACGCTCGGGTAGAAGTCGCTCCACGCCTCGGTCACCTGCCGGTTGGCCAGCGCCAGTTCATACTCCGCGTCGAGGATCTCGCGGTTCCGCTCGACGGCCGCTTCGGCGATGGCGCTCAGGAGCGCCGGACCGTCCCCCAGGCCGGGGCCGGCTGTGCGGGACTGGGCCGACGCCACACCGCCGGCCGACCCGTACACCACCAGCCCCGCGAGTGCGCAGCCGCCGATACGGCCAGCGCACGTAACCAACGCCGCCACCCACGCCCTTCCCCACCTGCACGATCTATACATTCAGCCTCCGCTGGTCTCTCGACTCCGCCTTGAGTCCTACACGCAACCCGTAACGACCGTCACGCAACCCGTACCGAAAACGCACACCAATATGGGCAATTCCGTCCGCGCCAATAGTCAAGACACCCGGCCTCCCCGGACTGTTGGGGATGGGCTGTTGGCGAAGGATCGGCATGCCGCGGCCCGGCAGCCGGGTTTGGCGCCGCGCCGGGATCCGCGGAGCCGCGCCGCGTGCGGGCTCGAACCCGGGCTCCGGCCCCGTGGTATTGACGGAATGTGGCCGAGGGGGTAGCCTGTTTGGCGTGAGATCGGCACGGAAGGTGCCGTACGGGATCCTTACAGACGACTCGAAGGAGCATCAGGATGCGGACCACGGGAACCGTGAAGTGGTTCAACGACGCGAAGGGATTCGGATTCATCAGCCCGGTCGCGGGGGAGAGGGACTGCTTTGTCCACTACTCCGCCATCGAGGGCGATGGCTTCCGGAGCCTCTCGGAGGGCGACCAGGTCGAGTTCGACATGGTCAACGGTCCGAAGGGACCAGCTGCGGAGAACGTGACCCGCGTCGGAGCGGAGGGCTGACTCCGGGCCCGCGAGTTTCACATCGCCACGGACACGAGGCCGGCGGGGCAACCTGCCGGCCTCGTCGTTTTCCCACGATGCGCCCCCGGGTCCCGGCCTGCGCCGCCTTGGGCTCCTGCGCTCTTCACCCGGCAGCGTCGGAAGCAACGTGCCGGAAGAAAACCGCGTGCCAGCGCTCGGCGGCCGGCCCTTCCCAGCGCCCCGCCCTGAGCTGGGCGAGACTGGTGACCGAGTTGTCGAACACCTCCGACTCCGGCGTGACCTCCCCGGTCCTGGCCAGCGACCGGAACTCCGGACGGGTGGCACGGCGGATCCGTCCTTCCGGGTCTCGGTACCACACCGCCTCGTTGCCGAGGAAGCGCACGCCGAGCCGGACTTCCATCTCCTGGAGCACGTGCGTCAGCGCGTCGATGGAGCAGCCGGAGGGAAGCGCGGTCCCGGTGTCGGCGCAGACGATCAGAAAACGCCCGTACCGCCACGCCCGGGAGGCGCGCAGCGGAACCCCGTGCGCTTTCCAGGACGCCAGGAAGCCATCCACCGCGCCGAGGAGCTCTTCGGCCTCGCCGCTCTCGAGCCCGCGGTCCGCCCCGAAGATCCAGACCCGGGACTCGCCCGGGAATCCTTCGAATCCGCGAAGCGTCATGAACTGTCCCCCGGCCCACCGGCCGGTTCCGGTGGCGGACTCTTGTCCAGCAGAACGGCAATCCACTGCAGGTCCCGGGTGTTCTCCAGCATGATCTTCACCACCATCGTCAGCGGAACGGAGAGGACCGCGCCGACCGGCCCCCAGAGCCACCCCCAGAAGAACAGCGAAACGACCACGATCAGTGTCGAAAGCCCGAAGTGCCGGCCCATCAGGATGGGCTCCAGCCAGTTCCCGAAGAAGACGTTGACCGTAACGTAGCCGAGACCCACGATGGCGGCATGCTGGAGGTCGATCCCGGCGAACTCGGCCGTGACGGGATCGACGTTGATGAGCGCGAGGATCAGCGCGGGCACCGAGGCGAGGATCGAGCCGATGGTCGGGACGTAGTTGAGAATGAAGGC
Organism: Gemmatimonadota bacterium; assembly: GCA_022826005.1. Lineage (GTDB taxonomy): Bacteria > Gemmatimonadota > Gemmatimonadetes > Longimicrobiales > Gaopeijiaceae > Bin94. The sequence continues at coordinate 22,303 of JAJDVT010000063.1, forward strand.
GATGAGGCCCAGGAGGATCGGCAGGTCGAGTCCCATGAACCATGCCCACAGCCCCAGCAGCACCCCGGTGGCAAGGCTCACGAGCGTCTTGATCACCAGGTATCCCTGGACCTCTTCAATGATCTTGCGGAAGCGCTCGTCGAGCGGCTCGCCGTCCCCCGCGATCGCCCGCAGCTTGCGGGGCACGACCAGGGCCTCTCCGAGGGCGAAGACGAGAATCAGCACCACCAGGAAGGTGTTGGCCAGCAGCGACAGCGCCCAGGTCGTGGCACCCGCGACCAGAGTGGTCAGAAACGCGTCGTTGACCAGGTTTTCCGTGAATTCCGTGAGTTGCCCCTCCTCCAGGATGGGCGCCCATTCCTCCAGTTGCGCGAACCACAGCTCCAGTTGCGGAAGGGTTGCGTTGATGAGGGTGAAGAGGCGGAGCCGGAGTTCGGTGAATTGCTGGCTTCCCACCACGATCAAAAGCGCGAAGCCGCCCGCGACGGCCAGCACGGTGACCAGAACCGCGATCGCCAGCGGAACGCGCTTGCGCGACAGCCACAGCACCACGGGGAGGCAGATGGCGGCCAGGAAACCCGCAGTGGCGATGGGAAGCAGGACGGGCTGGGTGAACCGCAACCCCTGGATCAGGATGAACGCGACCGCGAGTGTGAAGAGTATCCGCAGACCCGGATTGCGATCGAACTGGTCGTAGATCATTACAGGATTCTATGGACGAGCAGGCATCGCGGAAAGACCCCGCCAATACGAGCGAAGCGGCCGAAAAGGTTGCGGGCCCCGCCAGACAGCGCGGCGCGGTCCGGCCCCGGACGGGCGCCGGTCTCCTCGCCGAGTGCCGCGTGGACACCTTTCGTTCCGGGGGAGCGGGAGGCCAGCATCAGAACAAGGTGGAATCGGGGGTGCGGCTGACGCACCTTCCCAGCGGGATCGTGGTCACTTCGCGAAAGCACCGTTCCCAGCACCGCAACCGGCAGGATGCGCTCGCCAGGCTCGAAGCGGAGCTTGCGGCGCGTAGCCGCACACGGAAGCCCCGGGTTGCCACTTCGGTCCCGGAGCGCGAGAAGCGAAAGCGCCTCGAAGCGAAGAAGCGGCGGTCCCGGCTGAAGCGGTTGCGGGGCAAGCCCGACGCCGGGGAGCCGTGAGCGGCCCGGAGAGGCAGATGGATAGGCAGCAGCCGACAGCCGCCCGCCCCGGTTCCTGCTTCAGTCCAGTGCCCGCACCGCCGCCAGCACGTCGTCAAAGGGCGGAAGCACGCTCGGATCGTCGCTGACCCACGCGTAGCTGATCCGCCCGTCCCGGTCCACGACGAACACCGAGCGCTTGGCCACCCCGCGCAGCCCGACAAGGTCTTCCTGCAGCACCCGGTACGCGACCGCCGCCGTCTTGTTGAAGTCGGACAGGATCGTGAACGGAACACCCATATCCTTCGCCCACTGCCGGTTGACGAAGGGGGAGTCGACGCTGATCCCGTAGACCGCCGCGCCGAGGGACCCCCACACCCCCCAGTTCTCGCCGACGTGGCAGAGTTCCTCGGTGCAGGTGCCGGTAAAGGCAAGCGGGACGAACATCAGCACCACGGGCTCACCGCGGTGCTGCGAGAGGGTTACCGGATCCTTGATGCCCCGCAGCAGCGAGAAGTCCGGGGCCTGGGTGCCCACTGAAAGTCCATTCACGTGACGTACTCCGGGTTGAGGGTTGTGTGCTCGGGCCCGACCACAGGCATTCAAGGTAACATGGGCAAGGGTGGCGAAAGCGGCGCCCGTCACCCTATCTTTGAAGTATGAACAAATCCGCCATAATTCTGCTCGCGGCCGGGGCAGCGGGGATAGTCGCGTCCGACATCGGCGGAACGCTGCCCCAGGAGTGGCGCAGCGGAACGCCTGCTCCTGTGGAGCACCCCGGGCCTTCGGTTCCCGCCGACGCCGTCTCCAACGAGGTCGTAGCCGAGTACTGTGTGCGCTGCCACAGTGAGCTGAGACAGGTGGGCGGCCTGGTCCTGGAAGGGTTCGACATCGCGCACGCCGAGCAGCGCCGGCCGACGATCGAGAAGATGATCCGCAAGCTTCGAGCCGGGATGATGCCGCCCAACGGTCAGCCGCGTCCCGAGGCCGATGTGATCGACGCGATGGCGGCGGAACTCGAGGACGCGATGGACGAGATCGCGGTCCGGAACCCGGATCCCGGACGGCGCACCTTCCAGCGTCTCAACCGGGCCGAGTACAGGCGCGCGGTCAAGGACCTGCTGGGCATCGACGTGGACGTGAACGTGTTCCTGCCACTGGACACCAAGAGCGCCAACTTCGACAACATCGCCGATGTCCAGATGCCGTCGACCACCGTGATCGAGGGCTACATGCGCGCGGCCGGGCAGATCAGCCGGATGGCGCTCGGAGACCCGGACGCGGAAATCGCCTCCACGATCTACCGGCTCCCCCGCGTGCAGTCGCAGAAGGAATGGGTCGAGGGGGCGCCGATCGGGACGCGCGGCGGGCTGTCGGTGATGCACAACTTCCCGGCGGACGGGAAGTACGTGTTCCATATCATGCCCTACGCCGCCGTCGAGGGCGAAGTGTTCGGGAGGACCTTCGGCACCGAGCAAATGGAGGTCTCGATCGACGGCACGCGGGTCGCCCTGCTGGAGATCGACCGGTGGATGAGCGAATCCGAGCCGAGCGGGCTCAACATCCGCACGGACTCTATCTACGTGACCGCCGGCCAGAAGCGCGTGTCGGTCGCCTTCATCCGCCAGTTCGAGGGGGTGGTGGACGACCTCATCCGCCCCATCGACCACACACTCGCGGACGGACAGATCGGGATCGGACTCGGCGTTACCACCCAGCAGCACCTGCAGCGGGTCACCATCCTCGGTCCCTACGACATCACCGGAATCTCCGAGACCCCCGCACGGCAGAAGGTGTTCACCTGCCGTCCCACGATGCCAGAGGAGGAGCTGCCCTGCGCGCGCGACATCATCTCCCGTCTCGCGACCAGGGCCTACCGGCGTCCCGCTCTGGAGGGCGACGTGGACGGGCTGCTCAGCTTCTATGAGCAGGGCGCGGCCGGCGGCGGCTTCGAGAAGGGGATCCGCACGGCGCTGCAGGCGATCCTGGCCAGTCCCCACTTCATCTTCCGGCTGGAGGGCAAGCCTGCGGACGCGGCCGCCGAAGGCATCTACCCGATCGACAACATGGACCTCGCCTCGCGCCTGTCATTCTTCCTGTGGGGTGCGCCGCCGGACGACGAGCTTCTGGAAGCTGCCCGGTCGGGCGCGCTTTCCGAACTGGAAGAGCTGGAACGGCAGGCCCGCCGCATGCTGGCGGATCCGCGGGCGGGGGCGCTCGCGACCCGCTTCGCATCCCAGTGGCTGCGGCTCCAGGATCTCGACCTGATTCACCCCGACGCCCTGACCTTCCCGTACTTCGACCAGACCCTGGCCGATGCGATGCTGCGGGAGACCGAGCTCTTCTTCGACCACCTGGTCCAGGAGGACCGGCCAGTCCTCGAACTCCTCACAGCGGACTACACCTTCGTCAACGAGCGTCTGGCGCGGCACTACGGGATCACCGGGGTGCTCGGGCCGACATTCCGCAGGGTCGGCTACCCCACGGACAGGCGTCGCGGGCTCCTCGGGCACGGCAGCATTCTCACGCTCACCTCCCACCCCGACCGCACCTCGCCGGTGTTGCGCGGCAAGTGGGTGCTCGAGGTGCTGCTCGGCGCGCCGCCTCCACCACCGCCGCCCGACATCCCGGCCTTCGAGGAGACCAGCGCCGCCGAGGAGGGTCGCTTCCTCACGGTGCGCGAACGCATGGCGCAACACAGCGAGAACCCGCAGTGCAACTCCTGCCACAACGTCATCGACCCGCTCGGGCTCGCACTCGAGAATTTCGACGTGACGGGCACCTGGAGGCTTCGCGACGGGGGCAACCCGGTCGACCCGGTGGGTACGATGTACGACGGCACCGAGCTGACCGGTCCCGAGGATCTGCGCGCGGCTCTGCTGGGGATCCCGGACGTCGTCCTCAGCACCTTCACCGAGAACCTGATGGCATACGCGCTGGGACGCAGAGTCGAGTACTACGACATGCCGACCATCCGGACGATCACCCGCGACGCAGCGGAGAACGACTACCGGGTGTCGTCATTCATAATGGGCATCGTGCGCAGCCCGGCCTTCCGCATGGCCAGGGCGGGCACGATCGCTGCGGAGCAGCCGGTCAGCGAAGTCGGCTCGCCCACGGGAGCGCCGTTCCACTAGAACATCTCCAACAGACAGGGGAATATCGATGCGATACCTCAGCGGCACACACATCTCGCGGCGGGCCATGCTCAAGGGCGCCGGCGCGGCGATCGGACTGCCTCTTCTGGATGCGATGATCCCGGCGGGCCGGGTGTTTGCGTCCACCGCCACGGGCAAGGCCGCCAATAAGACGAGGCTGGTGTGCATCGAGCAGGTCCACGGGGCCGCCGGGTGCAATTCCTGGGGCGCGTCGCAGAACCTGTGGTCTCCCGCGGAGACGGGTCGCAACTTCGACCTTTCGCCGGGCAGCCTGCGTCCCCTGGAACCGTTCCGGAAGTACCTGACGATCGTCAGCGACACCGACTCCCGCAACGCCGACGCTCACGCTCCTGCCGAGATCGGCGGCGACCACTTCCGGACCAGTGCCGTCTTCCTCACGCAGGCACGTCCCAAGCAGACGCAGGGGTCTGATGTCCGCGTGGGTACCTCGATGGACCAGCTCTACGTGCAGCGGTTCGGACAGGACACGCCGATCCCCTCGCTGCAGCTGTCGATCGAGAACGTCGACCAGGCCGGCGGATGCGCCTACGGATACGCCTGCGTCTACACGGACACCATCAGCTGGGCCACGCCGACGCAGCCGCTGCCGATGATCCGGGATCCGCGCGCCGTTTTCGAACAGCTCTTCGGCGCCGGCGGCACGCCCGAGCAGCGAGCCGAGCGGCTCACCACCGACCGCAGCATTCTCGACTGGGTGATGGGCGAAATGTCGTCTCTCAGGCGCCAGCTCGACCCCATGGACGTTCACCGGCTCGACCAGTACGCGCAGAACATCCGGGAACTCGAGCAGCGGATCGGCCGCATCGAAGCCCAGAACACCAGCGGCGAGCAACGCCAGATTCCGGAGGCTCCCGCCGGAGTGCCGGACTCCTTCGAGGACCACGTGAAGCTGATGTTCGATCTTCAGGTCCTGGCCTTCCTCTCCGACACCACGAGGGTCTTCTCCTTCAAGATCGGCCGGGACGCTTCGCCGAGGGTGTACCCGGAGTCGGGTGTGGAGGCGCCCTTCCACGCGTCTTCCCACCACGGGGGCCGGGAGGACCGGGTCCGGGCCTTCGCGAAGATCAACGAGTACCACGTGTCGATGGTCCCGTACTTCCTCGAAAGGCTGCAGGCCGCGACCGAGGGCGACGGCAACCTCCTGGACAAGACGATGGTCGTGTACGGGTCGGCGATGGCCGACGGCAACCTGCACAACCATGCGCGCTGCCCGCTCTTCCTGGTCGGTGGCGCCAACGGTGCCCTCGAAGGGGAACAGCACATCCGCGCCCGGGCCGGTACGCCGATGGCGAACGTCATACTGAGCCTGCTGCACAAGCTCGGAGCGACCGACATCGAGAAGTTCGGGGACAGCAGCGGCCACTTCACGTTCTAGCAGTCCAGAGACGCCGGAAACCTGCCAAAGGGGGGTGACATGATCACTGGTCCACGACGACGCCTGACCGCAGGCATCGCCGTCAGCCTCACCGTTGCGGTGGCGACGTTGGCCGGCGGACCTGCCGACTCACCGGTGGCCGACGCGGCCGAGCGGGGGGATCTGGCGGAGGTGCGCTCGCTGCTCCGCGCCGGCGCCGACGTGAACGCCGCCCAGAACGACGGGATGACCGCGCTGCACTGGGCCGCCGCCAACGGCCACGCCGAGATCGCCCGCACGCTCCTGTATGCGGGCGCCACCGTGCGGGCCACGACCCGTCTCGGGGGATATGCCCCGCTCCACCTCGCGGCCCGGTCCGGTGACACGGAAATCGCCAGGATCCTTCTCGATGCAGGTGCCGACCCGGGCGCGTTTACCTCGACTGGCGTGACGGCGATGCACTTCGCGGCCGACGCGGACGCCGCGGGCGTCGTGGAGGCGCTGGTGGCGCGTGGAGCCGAGGTCGACGCCCGGGACGGCTTTTCGGAGCGCACCCCGCTCATGTTCGCCGCCGTGCGGGGTGCCGACGCCGCAGTGCAGGCGCTGCTGGATGCCGGTGCCGATCCTTCGCTCGAGACCGCCATTAAGGACTACGAAGCGATTTCCAACAACCTTCGGGCGGACCAGCGGCGCCGCGCACGCTTGAAGGCCGCTGCCGAGGAACCGGATGAGGAGGAGCAGGACGCGGCAGCCCGCGCCGCGGCGCGGGGCCAGACGCCACCCCCTCAGGGGCCGCCTCCCCCTGCCGCCGCCGCGCAGGCCCAGCGACAGGCGGCCCAGGCGGCTTCACGCCAGAACCCGCAGGCGCAGGGCGCGCAGGGAGCGGGGACCAACCGGAGTGGAGCGCAGTCCCGGCCTGCCGAGCCACCCGCCGAGCCGCCGGTCAGGGCGCTAAGTTCCACGCAGCAGATCGGCAAGCAGGGCGGCTTCACCGCGCTTCACTACGCCGCGCGGGAGGGTCACCGCTCGACAGCCAGCCTTCTCCTGGACGGCGGTACCGACCTCAACCACCCGACCGGCGGCGATGAGTCGCCTCCGATGCTGGTTGCGGTGATCAACGGCCACTACGACCTCGCACGGGACCTGCTGGAGCGGGGCGCGGATCCCAACCTCACCAGCGATGATGGTGCCGCCCCCCTCTTCGCGACGCTCAACATCGAGTGGTCGCTGAGGACCTGGTACCCTCAGCCCGCGGCCTTCAGGCAGCAGGAGACCAGTTACCTCGAGTTCATGCGGCTCCTGCTCGAGGCGGGCGCCGACCCGAACCAGCGAACCAGCACGCACATCTGGTACGCCGCCTACAACGCCGGACGCATGGGCGTCGACTTCACGGGGGCCACACCGTTCTGGCGAGCCGCCTACGCCGCCGATGTCGATGCGATGCGGCTCCTGGTCGAATACGGGGCTGATCCCAACATGTCGACGCTCAAGCTCCCCGGCCGCAACCGATTCGCCTTCCCTGGCGCGCAGGCCGAGCAGGAGGAGCGGCTGGACCCATCCGGCCTGCCTCCGGTTCCGACGGGCGGCCCGGCCGTTCATCCCCTGCACGCGGCTTCGGGCGTGGGGTTCGGCACGTCGAGGGTCGCACAGCAACACCGCAGCGTGCCCGACGGGTGGCTGCGCGCCGTGCGCTACCTGATCGAGGAACTGGGCGTGGATCCCAACCTGCGCGACCACGACGGATTCAACGCGATCCACCACTCGGCCGCGAGGGGCGACAACGCCACCATCCTGTACCTGTACGGCAAGGGCACCGATGTCGGCGCGATCAGCCGCCGCGGCCAGACGACGGCCGACCTGGCGAACAGCCCCGAACAGCGCGCCCAGCCGCACCCGGCGACGGTGGCTCTGCTGGAGAAGCTGGGTTCGAAGAACAACCACCGGTGCCGCTCCTGCGGGGGCAGCCGCTGATGGGGGATGGATCCGGCGGCCGGCCCGGCGGAGTGGATGCCGGCGCCGGGTTGCGCCGCAGCCTCGGCCGTCTGGCCGCCGGAGCGCTGCTGGCTCCCCTGTTGCACGCGGGAGCCGCGGCCCAGGACACGGTCTGGAACCGCTATACCCTCGAGGGTCTGAACGGCGTGTACATCCGGGCCGAGACGAATCAGGGCTGTGAGGGGGCCGGCATCTCGGCGGAATCGATCCGTGCCGATGCCGAAGCAGCGCTCACGGAGGCCGAGGTGCCGCTGCTGACCGAGCGGGAGATGCTGGAATCCCCGGGCCATCCGGAGTTGCGCGTGACCTTCGAGTGCGGGGGTGGAGTGGCAGGCGTCGTCGGGTACTCGGTGTCCGTCCGGGTGCAGCAGGCGACGCAGATGATCCGGGATACGCAGATCACCCTGCCGGAGGCGGTCACCTGGTACGCGACCACGGTGGGGGTGGCCGAGGCGGGCACCGCGGCGTCCGTGCTGGGCGATGCCCTTCAGGCCAAGCTGGCCGAGTTCGCGGAAGCCTTCAGGACGGCGAACGCGGACGACGAGGGCGGCGGCTAGGCCACCAGGCCGTGGGCGCTACGCGCCGCCCCCGGTACCGGGCGGGGATCATCCACGGCCTGCCGGGGGCGCATCGATCCCGAGGAGCGAGATCGCGATGTCTCGTGCTTCGTCGAGGGTGCCGACGACGTGATCTGCGGGAACGCGGCGGAGGATGTCGAGCCCGTTCAGCGTCTCCGCCACCCTGCCCTTCAACCCGATCACGATCACGTGCGTGCTCGAGCGTTCGGCCACTTCGATCAGCTGCTCGACCAGCATCGCCGCGCTGTCGTCCACGAAGGTGGCGCCGGAAAAGTCGAAGATCACAAGCTCGTGTTCGGCGATATCCCCCCCGATGCCCCCGACCAGTTTATGCGCGGAGGCGACGGTAAAGCTCCCCTTCAGGGAGACCAGACCGGAGCGCGCGGCATACTCGTCGGCCGCGGCCAGCATCTCCGGGTGCTCGGCGAAGAACGCCGAGTCGAGCAGGGGAACCGACACGACGCTGTCGAGCTCCAGCACCTCCATCGCCTGGGCGTGGGCCATCCCCGCGACGATCAGTCCTATCGCAACTGCCGTCACCAGGTCGACGAATACGGTGAGCGACAGTGTCACGAGCATCACCACCAGATGGGCGCGGCGGATGCGGTGGATCCGGGTCAGGAGCCTCCAGTCGATGATGTCCCAACCGACCTTCATGAGGATCCCCGCCAGAACGGCGTGAGGGATCGGCTCAACGTACCGGCCCAGGCCCAGCAGGAGGCCCAGGACCAGGACCGCCCGCAACGCACCCGACACCTGTGTGGTCCCCCCGGCGCGAATGTTGGTGACGGTGCCCATCGTGGCGCCTGCTCCCGGCAACCCGCCGAAGACGCCGGCGACGATGTTGCCGATCCCCTGCCCCACCAGCTCCCGGTTGGGGTTGTGGCGTCGGCCGGTCAACGAGTCCGCCACCAGCGAGGTGAGGAGGCTGTCCACCGAACCGAGCAGCGCGAGGATGAGGGCCGGCTGCAGGGCGCCCAGGACGAACCCCGGCGAGGGAACGGTGACCTGTATCCCCGGCAACCCTCTGGGAATATCGCCGATGACCGGGACATCGGTCAGCCACAGAACGCCCAGCAGCGTCCCGGCCACGAGCGCCACCAGCACCGGCGGTACGAACCTGGAGAGGCGGCGCGGCCAGAGGACGACAACCGCCAGCGTGACCACCCCGAGCACCAGCGCCTCGGGGTTGGTGGACTGAACGGCCGCCGATAGCGCCCGGATCGCGCCCGGAGCACCTCCGCTCGGGGCAGGGGCCCCGATGAAGGGCAGCACCTGAATCAGCATGATGATGATGCCGATGCCCGACATGAAGCCCGACACCACCACGTGCGGGGTGTAGACGACGAAGCGGCCGATTCTAAGGGTACCCAGCGCCACCTGCAGCAGCCCGGCAAGGACGACGATCGCGAAGGCCTCGCCGAGGGTGGACGCGTGGGTCGTCACGATGACGGCCATGGCCACGGTCATCGGGGCGGTGGGACCCGAAATCTGGGAACGCGTCCCGCCGAAGACGGAGGCGAAGAATCCGACGGCGATCACGCCGTACATCCCGGCCGCCGCACCCAGCCCCGAGGCCACTCCGAAGGCGAGCGCCACGGGCAGGGCCACGACCGCGGAGGTCAGGCCGCCGAAGAGATCGCCGCGGAAGGTATGGAGATCGTAGCGCTCCGGACCGTTCACGAAAAAAGCCCCGTCAGCAGTCCGTGGATAAGGCCCCGCGAGCACCGAGAGCGGCGAGGCGCCGGGCTGGCAAGGCACGACGAAAGGCGCATAGCGGAGCTATTCGCCCGAGGAGCAACGCAGAGCGGTGCTTCGGGAACCCGGAAAGTAAAGTAGACGTGACAATTCGTACGGTCCTCTTGACATTGCGAACGCGTGGGCACCGCGATCCAGCCTGGATGCATCGCCTCTCGAATGCCGGGGGGATTTTGTCCACGGGCTGTTAGGGCCTGACCGCCGGGAGGATACGCTGCTGCAGCGCCATCCAGCTGGACATCTCGACCTGCTGGTGGAGTGTCCAGCCGTTGAAGACCGAGACGAGGTCGTACTCGGGGACGACGTGGAGGAACTGTCCCCCGTATCCGTTGGCCGCGAAGATCTTCGTCTCGCCGTTCTCCTGGGAGGGGACCCACCACTGGTATCCGTATCCGGGTTCGGTGACGACGGGAGAGGTCGAGGTCCTCACCCACTCCTCCGAGACGACCTGCCGGCCATTCCATTCTCCGTCCCGTAGCATCAGATAGCCGATCCGGGCGAGGTCGTGGGTGGCAAGGTACAGTCCACCCTCCGAATCGGCCTCGCCGCCAGGCGTGATCTTCCAGTAGTAGTTGTCGATTCCGATGGGACCGAAGAGGTGCTCTTCCGCCCAGGCGTCGATGCGCTGCCCGGTGGCTTCCCGCAGGATCCGTCCCAGCAGGACGCTGACCCCGTCGTTGTAGTCGAAGCGCGTACCGGGGGCCGTGCCGACGGGACGTCCGACCACGTACTCGATCCAGGCGTCGCTGGCCTCGAGTTCGACGGTGGGGTGCGTCTCGTCATCGTAGGTCTGCCCGGGGACCGCCCAGTCGATGCCGCTGCGCATGGTGAGGAAGTCCTCGACCGTCGCCCCGGCGCGCCTGGGGTCGGTCAGGTCGGGGCTGTAGGCTTCCAGGAAGGGCCAGGCGGCGACGGCCACGCCGGGGATGTGCCCCGCGTCGACCGCAATGCCGAAGGCCACCGACATGACGCTCTTGGTCACCGACTGCAGCGAATGGAAGTCGGTGTCCCGGTAGTAGGGATGCCAGGCAGGGTGGTCGTAGTTGTATTGATGTTCGGTCGTGTCCTCCTGCTCGGACAGGAGCTCCGCATAGCGCTCGGAGTGGTCCCAACGATGGTCGGCGATCACGCGGCCGTTGCGGATGAGGAGGAAGTGGTCGATGAGCCCGTACCGCCCTGCGTCGATGTCCGCGACCAGCGAATCTATCGCAGCCGGATCGACGCCCTCCGCCTCCGGGGTCGAGACGGGCCACTCGGCGCCCGGCGCGCCGCCCCGGCTCCCGGAGTCGCCGGATCCGCAGCCGGCCGCGGCCAGCGCAAGGACCACCAGGACGAATCGCCGGCTGACCACCTCCGAGTTGGCTCCACGACCTCCCGGATGGCCGGCCGGTGAACGCAAACCGCAGCTGCCGCCGATTCGTGTCGCCATCGCAGCCCCCCGTGTCCTGAGTGTACCGGCCCGCCCGGAAACCGGATTGAGTCAATCTGCGTGACCCTGGTCCGACGAAGCTTCCCCGCGCGTTGCGATCACTGCGAGGAAATCCGGTCCGTAGCGGCGTAACTTCGTGTCCCCCACACCGGTGAGTTGTGAGAAATCATCGGGCGTGCCGGGGCGGCGCGCAACCATTTCGCGGAGCGTCGAGTCGTGGAAGATCACGTACGGCGGCACCCCCTGGGCGGCAGCGAGTTCCGTACGGCGCTTGCGCAGCGCCTCCCAGAGCGCCTCGTCCCAGGTGGCTGGATCAAGGCGTGGGTCCGGCTCCTTGCGCCGGGGGCGCGGTCTCGTGGCCGCGGGGCGGACATCACGGCGCATAAGCACCTCGACGTCGCCCCGGAGCACGGGCCAGCTGTCACCGGTGAGGCGGATCGAGCCGTACCCCTCCACATCGACGTTCAGCAGTCCGCGGGCGACCAGCTGCCGAAAGACCGAACGCCACTCGTAGGGGCCGAGGTCGTCACCCACGCCGTAGGTCGGCAGCCGGTCGTGTCCGAAGCGGCGGATGCGTTCGGTGTCGCGTCCCCGGAGCACGTCGATCAGGTAGGCGGCGCCGAAGCGCTGGCCGGTGCGGTACACGCACGACATCGCCTTGCGGGCCGCCTCGGTGGCGTCCCAGGTCGTGACCGGCGTGAGACAGTTGTCGCAGTTGCCGCAGTCCTCCGGCGCATCTTCCGCGAAATACGCGAGCAGGGTCCGGCGCCGGCAGGCGGCAAGTTCGCAGTAGCCGAGCATCGCGTCGAGCTTGCGCAGCTCCACCCGCTTGCGGGCGTCGCCGGCCTCCGAGTTTTCCACCATGTGGCGGAGCGTTACCACCTCCTGCAGCCCGTAGACCATCCAGGCGTCGGCGGGCTCTCCGTCGCGTCCCGCCCGGCCGGTCTCCTGGTAATAGGCCTCGATGCTCTTCGGGAGGTCCAGGTGGGCGACGAAGCGCACGTCCGGCTTGTCGATCCCCATGCCGAAGGCGATGGTCGCCACGATCACGACCCCGTCGTCACGCTGGAAGCGGTCCTGATGGCGCTGCCGGGTCCCCCCGGAGAGCCCCGCGTGGTACGGCAGCGCGTCGACGCCCTGGCCCCGGAGCCACTCGGCGGTATCGTCCACGCGCCGGCGCGACAGGCAGTAGACGATCCCGGCGTGGCCGCGGTGGCGATCCTCCAGGAAGCGCAGGAGCTGCTGCCGGGCGCGGTTCTTCGGCACGACCGCGTAGCGGATGTTGGGGCGGTCGAAGCCGCTGACGAACATGGGAGCGCGGCCCAGGCCGAGGCGGCGCACGATCTCGCGCCGGGTGGGCTCGTCGGCTGTCGCGGTCAGCGCGATGCGGGGGACTTCGGGGAAGCGGTCGTGCAGCGCCGAGAGCTGCAGGTATTCGGGGCGGAAGTCGTGGCCCCACTGGGAGACGCAATGTGCCTCGTCGATGGCGAACAGGGCCAGGCGGGTGCGCGCGAGGAGGTCCAGGGTGCGTTCGCCCAGCAGGCGCTCGGGGGCGACGTAGAGCAGGTCCAGCCGGCCGTTCGCCACCGCGGCCTCGACCTCCAGCACCTCCTGGTAGGAGAGGGTCGAGTTGAGGCACGCAGCCCGCACCCCCGTCTGGCGAAGCCCCTCCACCTGGTCCCGCATGAGTGCGATGAGCGGCGAGACCACCACCCCCACCCCGTCGCGCACGATCGCCGGAATCTGGTAGCAGAGGGACTTGCCGCCACCGGTGGGCATGAGGACCAGGCTGTCGCCGCCGGACACCGTGTGCTCGATGACGGCCTCCTGCTGGCCAAGGAAGGCGGGATAGCCGAATACCCGCTGGAGGACTTCGTGGATGTCATGGGTCATGGGGTGTTGGGACCCTGCCGCTCGTGGCGACATCGAGGGGGGCGGGCTTCTGCTGCAACCCGTAATCTAGGGGTCTTGGGTCAGCAATCCGTCAAGACGGCCCGGACCATGGATTCCATTCGGCGGCGGATTCCTACACCCCGAACTGGCGCAGGTGGTAGTCCAGGTGCATCCAGCAGATCATCCCCCACTCCCTGCCCGAGAGGCGGCCGAAGACCGGGTGGACGCCCCACTTCCCCAGCGGGTCCTGGCTGCCGGTACGGACGACCATCGCGTGCAGGGCCACGATGTCTTCGAGCCAAATCCCCGGCGGCGTCCGCAGCGTCTCCGGTGGGGCCCCTACCCATCCCTTCGGCCACGGCAGCCAGTGGACCATCACGGTTCGAGCCGGGCGGAACCACAGCATGCCCCGGCCCACCGGGATTACCCTTCCGGCGATCCTGACCCGTAGAGGGGCGGGCTTGACGGGAAGGTCACCCACCGCCATGTGGAGATGATCGGTGACGTGACAGACCATCATCGCCGCCGTCATCGTGCCCCAGCGCCTGGGACTCTCGGGGCGGAGACGGTCGATCCGCACGTGAAGCGCCGACCTTGACGACTCTCGCGCCAGTGTGTGGCGTGTCATGTTTACATGACATCAAGTAATGTCTAGTTTACTTTTCTTCACCCGGCAGGCCCCCGGACCGGTCCAGTACCACGGGCGTCCCCAGCCCCAGCGCCTCGAGCCGTCCCAGCTGGGTGGCCGCGTCGCCCACGACGAGCCAGACCAGGTCGCCGCCCAGGTACCGCGCCGCCAGCTCGCGCACGCGCTCCACCGTCATGTCGCGCACGGTCTGTTCCTGCTGGAGCACGTAGTCCGGCGGGAAGCCGAAGTCGCTCACGGCCCGCACCACCCCGAGCTTGGCGCCAAGCGTCTCGAAGGCGCGCGCGTTGGAACGCAGCAGAAAGCCCTGTGTGGCCGCCAGGTCCTCCTCGTCGAAGGTGGGGCCGTACGTCTCCAGCATGTCGCGTATGATCTCCAGCGACTCCAGGGTCACGTTGGAGCGCACCGAACTGCCGATGCTGAACGGCCCGGGATAGTGTCCTCCCTGAAAGCCGGACCCGACGCCGTAGGTGTACCCCTTGCCTTCGCGGAGCACCTGGGTGAGGTCGGATGCGAAGCCGCCGCCGCCCAGGCGGAAGTTCATGACAGTGGCGGGGTGGTAGTCGTCGTCGGTGCGGGCCAGCGCCAGGTAGCCGATGTTGAGGACAGACTGGGCGGCGCCGGGAACGTCGATGAAGTACAGTCCCGCGCGGTCTGCTGACCACTGCGGGGGATCGGGGATGGTGGGCGCCGGGCGGTCCTCCCACCGCGAGGCCAGGGTGGCCAGCGGGGCGGTGGCCTCGGTGGGGGAAACCGCGCCTGCGACGAGGAAGGCGGCCGCGCCGGGGACCAGTGCCGAAGCGTGGTAGGCGCGAAGATCGTCCAGCGTGAGGGCGCCTATCCCTTCGGGCGTGCCGTAGGAGCTCTCCGCGAGGATGTGGTCGCCGTAGAGGAGACGGTTGAAGGCCTGCGAGGCGACCGCGGAGGGGTTCGCCTCGAGCCGCTGGATCAGGCTCATAACCCTCTGGCGCGCGAGTTCGAAGCGCGTGCTGTCGAAGCGCGGCTCCAGCAGGATCTCCTCGACCAGCGCCATGGTTTCGTCGTAGTTGCGGGCCATCACGCTCCCGGAAATGCTGAACCCCGTGTTCCCCGCCGACACGCTTAGCGAAGCGCCCAGGAGGTCTATCGCCTCTTCCAGTTCCTCCGCGGTGCGCTGGGCGGTGCCCTCCATCATGGTCTCGGCAAGGAGGTTTGCGACGCCGGTTCGTCCGGGGGCCTCGACGAGCATTCCACCCCGGAAGTCCAACTCGAACTGGACCATTGGGGTTTCGCGGTCCTCGACGCCCAGAATCCGCAAGCCGTTGGCGAGCGTCTCGCGCCACACCTCCGGGGCACGGAAGGTCGGCGGCGGGCCGAAGGGCGGCTCGACCGAGCGGTCAAAGGATCCGCCCGGCGTGCGCTCCTCGCCCCGAACCACCGTGAACTCGGCTTCGGCCCCCTGGATGATAGGCTCGATCACCACCTCGGCGCGCTCCGAGTCCCCCAGCGCCAGCTCCGCCTGGCCGCGCGGCACGAAGCTGCTCGCCACATGCGGCCGGTCCTTCAGGTAGGTCTCGTACACGCGCGTGACATCGTCCGCCGAGACGGCCAGAATCCGGCGGAGGTCCTCGCCCGCATATCCCGGATCGCCGGCGAAGATGGCGTAGTCGGCTAGCTGGAAGGCCTTGCCGATCGCACTGGACAGCCCGCGGTAGAATCCCGTCTCGGTCCCGGCCTTCACGCGCCTCAGCTCGGAGTCGGGCACCCCCTCCTCCTCGAAACGGCGGAGTCCCGCCTCAACGGCCGCCAGGAGGTCGTCGAGGTCGGTTCCCGCGTATCCGAGGGACTGGAAGTTGAACTGGCCCGCGAGTTCGTCCGCGCGGTGGAAGGTCGACACCTGCGGGGTCAGCTTCTCCTCTTCCACCAGGACCTTGTAGAGCGGGGTCGACTTGCCGTCGGTCAGCAGCTGCGACAGCACATCCAGGGCGTACGCGTCGGGGTGGTAGCGCGGGACGGTCGGCCAGGACAGGGTGAGGAGCGGGAGGTTTCCGAAGTTGTCCTCGTGGTAGAGGCGGCGCGTTTCGGCGAGCCGCACCTCGGGGGGGTCCGGGGTGGCGGGGGTCTCGCGTGCCGGGATCTCGCCGAAGTACTTGTCGATCCACGCCATCGTCTGCTCTACATCGATGTCGCCCGCGACGACGAGGGTGGCGTTGCCCGGGGCGTACCAGCGCGTATGGAACTCCTTCGCGTCGGCCAGGGTGGCCGCGTCCAGGTCGGCAAGCGAGCCGATCACCTGCCAGCGGTAGGGATGCCCCTCCGGGTACATGGCCCGGTCGACCACGTATTCGTTGTGGCCGTACGGGCGATTGTCCACGCCCTGCCGCTTCTCGTTCTTCACAACCTGCTTCTCCTTCGCCACCACCGACTCGGTAACGGTGTTGATGAAGAAGCCGAGCTTGTCGGCTTCGGCCCACAGCGCCTTCTCCAGGCCGTCAATGGGAACGACCTCGAAGTAGTTGGTGCGGTCCCGGCTGGTGGAGCCGTTGGTGGAGCTGCCGATCCGGGTCATCAGCCGGTCCAGCCCGCCGGAACCCAGATTCTCGGAGTCGAGGAAGAAGAGGTGCTCGAAGAGGTGCGCGAAGCCGGTTCTTCCCACCACCTCGCGGGCCGAGCCGACGTGGAAGGTCATCGCCAGCGCGGCGAGCGGATCCGAGTCGTCCACATGGAGGATGACTTCGAGCCCGTTCTCGAGCTCGAAGCGCTCGAAGGGAATCTCGAAGGCGTCTCCCGTGGCGGTCGAGTCCAGACCGCACGTCGCCAGGAAAACGACCGCGGACGCCACCGCGGAGGTCCGGGCCAATGCGTTCCTATTCCCTGTGTTTGGAGGTGATGATGTTTCTTTTGTCATACTCAATTCCCCTTTTTGTCTCATTTTCTCGGGCAGATTACCTGTGCGAAGTTGGTGGAACTGCCCCCAGCCCTTGCCGGAAGGTCTCGTGTTGCCCGACTGTGACGTGCAAGGCCGTGCCTTGAAAACCATCCAGGAAACGGAGGCTATCATGAACGGATCCCTACCCCTCGCGCAACCCGGAAGCGTCTTGCCGCGCCTCCTCATCGTCCTCATTCTGCTTCGCCTCGCGGTTCCGGCACCGGCGTCCGCGCAGATCCCGCCGGACACCGTGATGAATGTCGAGGGGATCGCCGTCGTCGTGGGTTCCCGGGCCGGGATCGCCGACCCCGCATCGCTGCCGGTCCCGGTGGACATCTACGGCTCGGAAGAGATCGCCCGGCTGGGCGAGGTCGACCTCGGGGAGATCCTGGGGCGCATCGCACCCTCATTCAACTCCGCCCGTCTCTCGGCCGGGGACGGTGCCGCGCTCCACGTCGCCACGCTCAGGGGCATGAACGGCGACCAGATGCTGGTGCTGGTGAATGGAAAGCGGCGCCATCCGGCGGCATTCACCAAGGTGCTCGCCGCCGTGGGACAGGGGACGACCGGGACGGACTTGCGCGCAATCCCGCTTCACGCGATCAAGCGCATCGAGGTGCTGCGCGAGGGAGCCGCGTCGCAGTACGGCTCGGATGCGATTGCCGGCGTGATCAACGTCGTGCTCAAGGACGACTTCGACGGAGTTACGGCCTCGTCCTACCTGGGCCGCACCTCCCGGGGCGACGGCACGCGGCTGGTCACTTCCGCGAATGCGGGTGTCCCCCTGGCCGGTGGCTTTCTCAACCTCACGATGGAGGTGGCGCGGCAGGCGGCAGCCAACCGGGCGGGACAGGCGCCCACATGTTTCGGCCCCAACCCGGACTACGCGCCCTGCGCGGACGGCGGGAAGGTCATACAACTTCAGCGCAACGGCGAACCCGACTATGACGGAGCTTCTTTCATGGCCAATGCGGCCGTGCCCCTGGGCGAGTCGTGGGAGTTGTACGCCTTCGGCGGGTACTCCGGTCGCGAAGCGGTCTCGGACGGTCTCTACCGCAAGGCCGACTGGGTCCCGCGCAGTGTTTCGTATGTCCACCCCGATGGCTTCTTCCCCGTCGAGGAGTCCGATTTGACGGATGGTTCGGCCGTCGGCGGTCTGCGTGGACAACTCGGCGACTGGTCGGCAGACGTAAGCCTGGGCCTCGGACAGGGCCGGTTCGGATTCGGCGCCGCCAACTCGATCAATCCGTCGTACGCGGCGGAGTATCTGGCCGCCAACCCGGGCGCGGGCGCAGCCGCCATCGCCGCCAACGCGGGTCCGACGGACGTCGACAGCGGATCTCTCAACGTCCGCCAGTGGACGCTCAACGCCGATGCCGCCCGGGAGCTGGAGTTCGGCGCGACCCCGGCCTTTCTGGCGGTGGGAGGAGCCTTCCGCCGTGATTCGTACTGGATGGAAGCCGGTGACCGGGCGTCGTGGGCCTGCGGACCGAGCGACACCCCGGGGAGCTTCCCGGCGGCGCATCACCTCAACATCGGCGGCAACGCCTACGCGAGTTGCGGCGTACAGGGCTATCCCGGGTACAGCCCGAGCTCGGCCGCGGCCAGCAACCGGGACCGGAACAGCTTCGGCGCCTACGCCGACATGGAGCTGCGGCCTTCCGGCCGGACTCTCGTGAGTGGGGCACTTCGCTTAGAACAGTACAGCGACGCCGGCGCCTCGCTCACCGGCAAGCTGGCCGGGAGACTCGAGGTGGGAGTTCCCGGCGCCGCCCTGCGGGGTGCCGTGTCAACCGGCTTTCGCGCGCCCCGGCTGGCCCAGCGGGGATTCAACACAGTCGGCTTCGTCGGAGGCGGCGACGGCCTGGTCAGCGCCGGATTCCTCCCGGAGGGGGATCCGATCGCCTGTGGTGACTTCGACGCCTGCTCGCTCGGCCACGAAACGTCCGCAAGCCTGACCGGCGGCTTCGTTTACGCGCCCGGCTCCGGGCTGCAGCTGTCAGCCGACTACTACCTTGTCTTGGTGCGCGATGCGATCGCGCTTACCCAGTCGCTGACCCAGGCGCACGGTCTCCGCGCAGGCGCCCGGTTCCAGGGCCGTCCGGTCGACGCGGTGTCGTTCTGGACGAACGCCATCGACACCCGTACCCAGGGCTGCGACATCGTCGCCGACTGGCGGATCCGCGGAGCGAATTGGGGCGCAGCGGACCTGTCGGCCAGCTACCACTGGAACGAAACCGAGATCACCGCCAACCGGAACCCGGACTTCATCGGCCCCACACAGGAGACCCTCATCGAGGATGCGCAGCCCGGACAGCGGATCGGCGCGAGCGCCGATGTCCGCCTCGCCGCCGGTTTCGGAGCACGGATCAGCGTGAACCATATCGGCGAAGTCACCACCCCGTTCATCTTCGAGGAGGACGTGACGATCGAGGGGGCCGCCATCGCGGACGCGGAAGTCAGCTTCCGGATCGCGGAGCGCATCCGGCTGGGATTGGGCGCCAACAACTTCCTGGACAGGCTTCCCACCCGCCTGCCGGACGACCATGTGGCACAGCTGTGGTCGATGGACTACCCCTCCGAATCGCCGTACGGGATCGCCGGCCGCGTCCTTTACCTGCGGGTCGACGTGGCCGGGAACTGAGAGCACGGCAGGCGCCGGCCGGATGCCCGCGGCGTTTGTGGCGCCGCGGACACCCGGTCACGGCCGGGGCCGGTGGCCGCCGCCGCTAGGAATGCCCGTGCACGTGCGCGTGCACCGGCCTTGTCACGAAGTCCGCATGACCGCTCCCGACCTCCCCGTGCATGAGCATGAAGGTGACGTCGGTCTCGCCCTCGGTTACCCCGTGCAGGTGCCCGCCAAACTCGCCCGGCGTGTCCTGCTCGAATTCGGCAATCGACTCGTCCTCTACATTGACTTCCAGGTAGAGCTCATCGTCCAGCGGGATCGGATCCCCGTCGTGGTCGACGAACCGGACGCTGATGTGGGGTGTCTCCTCGCCCACGTCGACCTCCATCTCGCCGGTCCAGCGCTGGGTTTCACCGTCGTACGACGCGATCACCTGGCCGCCCATCACGAGCTCGACACCCTCCGGCTCGGCGTGCTCCTCCTCGGGTTCCATCGTATCATCGCTGCACCCCGCCAGAACCAGCGCCGTGAGCGTCATCAGCCCGATCAGTCCGTTTCCAACAGTCCTTGTGTTCATTGTTCCTCTTCTCCAGAGTCCTGTCTGCTGTACGTCTGTTCCTTGTGTAATTGTCGTCTCCCTAGAAGACGACCCGATAGGTCACGCTGAGATCCCTCCCGGCCTCCGGCATGATCTCCTTCACCCGGGAGAGGTGGTTGTGGTACTTCCGGTTCGTAACGTTGTCCAGACTCACGGTGAGCACATTCAACCGTCCGGCCAACGTCAGGCGCGCCCCGGCCGAGGCATTGAACACCGTGTATCCATCGGTTGGCGACTCGAAGGCACCGACGCGCTCCTGCCGTCCCGCCATCTCGGTCTCCCACCCCACGAACCACTGCGGGCGCTCGTACTCGACACCCACGCGGCCCTGCAGCGGCGGGATCAGCGGAATGGGACGATCCGCCTCCGTGAGGGTTCCCCTGACCGACGAGACCACCGACTGAAGCGCCAGCCCGCGGCCGATATCCCAATCCAGACTGCCTTCGAATCCCGCCAGCCGGGCGTCGTTGCTCTGAAACTGGTAGATGGGAAGGAGGACGCGGCTGAACCGGCCCGTTTCCTCACCGTAGATGTACCCGTGAATCCGGTTGTAGAATCCCGTGAGCTCCGCTCTGAATCGTGGGGACTCGAACCGCGCAAAGATGTCGACTCCGGTCCCCTGCTCCGTCTCGAGGGAAGGATTGCCGATCTCGAAGGTGTACGCCGCCAGGTGCGGTCCCTCCGAGAATAGTTCAGGGACGTCCGGGGTCCTGAAGGCGCGGGCCAGACTAGCGCCGACGGCCATGCCCGCACCGGCGTTGTAGAGCATTCCGAGGGAGGCCGACGCCGCGTGGAAGCTGCGGTTGCGGACGTTGCCGATATCGGAGTCGGGATCCTCTCGCGCGGGGCTGACGAACACCCAGTCGTAACGCAGCCCCGCTTCGACGCGCACCGCACCCAGATCGATCTCCTCGAACAGGTAGGCCGCAACCGTGCTGCGCTGCGTGTTCGGGGTATCGGTTCGGGCAACGCCCGAGCCGCCGTACCCGAAGCCGTCCCAGGCCACCCTGGCCCCGGCCGCCCCGCCGGAAAACGGACCCCACGCGTGGTGCCGGGCCAACACGTCTCCACTCAGCGTCTGCAGCCTGAACAGCGTGCCGATGATGTTCGCCGACTCCAGTTCCTTGTGTCGGTACCATGTGTAAGCTCCGTCGAACTCCACGGAACGGAGGGCGTCGTTCGGCTCGTTGATCGCCGCCTGCGTCTTGACGGCGGCGCGTTCCATCTCAATGCGCACTCCCTCGGTGTGACCACCCACGAAGCCGCCCGGGATCCCGTAGTGGTTGCGGTAGCCCCGCACCGAGCCTCCGGCGTGTCCCCAGGTCCCGACCCACGAGCCCCCCGCTCCCACGTTGAGCGTTTCGCCCCCCGTGTTGGCGAGCTCCCCGACCGGCGTGCGCAGGTCACCCGCGGTGCGGCCCGTCACCTCCAGCCGAAGCGGGACCCGCTCCGATACCGCGAAGGTGGTGGCGGCGGCGCCCGCCAGCGCTGAGCTTGCGCTCCGGGCCTGCAGCGATGCCGCCCCGGTCGGGTGATGCGGGACCGCGGATGGTATTTCGTCGCGGATGACGTTGATGACTCCTCCCAGGGCGTTGCTCCCGTAAAGAAGCGACGCAGGACCGCGAACCACCTCGATCCTCCGTGCCGCCAGCGGATCGATCGCGGTGGCATGGTCGGGCCCCGCGCTGGAGACATCCCCCACCCGGCTCCCATCCTCCAGCATGAGGACACGGTCGCCGCTCAGACCCCGGATGACGGGGCGCGCGGTGGCCGGACCCATGCTGGTCGCCGACAGCCCCGGCACCGAAGCCAGCGTCTGAGCTACGGTTCCGGTCATGCGCCGCTGCAACTCTTCTCCGGCCATTACGTTGACCGCCCGGAGGGCCTCGGCGGCCCCGCGCTCCGTCAGCATAGCGGTGACCACAAGGCCTCCCAGGGCGATGGGTGACGTCTCCAGTCCGACCTCCACGAACGCTCCTTCCTCCCCGACCGTGACCTCGATGGTCCGGCTGGCATAGCCCAGCCGCCGGATTCTAAGCGCGTAGCTCCCAGGCGCGATGCCGGTCAGGTGAAAGGAGCCGTCGCCATGCGTCACCGCCGACGTGGCCGTACCGATCACGGACACGAACGAACCCGCGAGAGCTGCGCCCGACTCGATGCTGCGCACCACACCCTCGATCTCGCCGCTGTGCTCCACAACCTGAGCGGACGCGGCGTCCGAAAGCGTGGCCAACGCCGCCGCCAGAATCAGCGCGGTCCCGGTGGCCGGGCGCAGTCTGTAGATCGGGTTTGTAGACATTCCGAAACGCAGGTTCGCCACCGGCACCCATTGGCGTCAGGTGACGTAGTCGGACGGAAGGGAAAGGGCACCGGGGGACGGTCCCCGGTGAATCCCGGAGGGGCTGTCGGCAGCCTTGAAGGCTCAACCCCGACGCACGCGCTGCGGGGCCTTGCCGCGGGCCGCTAGAGGACCGGCGGACCCCGGGGGATGACGGAGCCGGACATGATGGGCGTGCTCCCGACGTGGCTCTCCGCACGGCCCGTGTCAACTCGGTGAACCGGTGGTGCGTGCTGGTTCGCGACACCGATGTTTCTGGAAATGCCCGCAAAGGAAAGCGACCGCACCAGTTGGCACAGGAGGTGCCCGTGATGGGACCCGCAGTCGGAATGGCCTGGCGGTTCGATGTGTATCGGGGTGACCGCCAGCTCGGCGTCAAGAATCGCGTCGGCTGGCCCGAGCACTGTCGCCGCCCCGATGTGGAACGTGCAGATGCACGCGACCCCAAGGCGCCGCAGGTTCCAGGTGTCCGATCGCTGAATGAACAAGTGCCGCCACCACGCAGGGTTGAGAGGACCGCAAGCTTTCGGAGTGAAATCGAAGGCCGGCAGCCCCCCTGGTCAAGACCGGCCTGCCATGGGAACCGGCCTGCCATGGGCCCAGAGGGACTTGAACCCCCGACCGTCGGATTATGAGTCCGCTGCTCTGACCGCCTGAGCTATGGGCCCGAATAACGGTAACGAAGTCACAGCGTCCCGAACAGACGATCTCCGGCATCCCCCAGCCCCGGAAGGATGTATCCGTCTTCGTTGAGCTGGCGGTCAAGCGCGGCGGCTTGGATGGGGACGTCCGGATGCTCCGCAGCAAGGCGCTCCACGCCTTCGGGCGCCGCTACCAGGCATATGAACACGATGCGCGCCGCGCCGCGTTCCTTCAGATCGGCGATAGACGCCGACGCGGTGCCACCCGTCCCGAGCATGGGGTCCAACAGGAAGAAAGTGCAGCGGTGTGGGTCCGGCGGGAGTTTCCCGTAGTAGCGGCGGGGCTGCAGCGTTGTCTCGTTGCGTTCAAATCCCAGATGGCCGACGCGCGCGCCGGGGATCAGCTGGAGGACCCCTTCGACCATCCCCAGGCCCGCACGCAGAACGGGAACCACGACCACGCGGTCCTCCCGAATGCGGCGGGCTCGCATTGCTTCCAGCGGCGTCCGGAAGGCCACCTCTTCTCCTTCCAGGAACTCCGTCGCCCGGAAGGTCATGAGCATTGTGATCTCGCGCACCAGTTCGCGGAACTGTCTGCCATCCGTGCGGACGTCCCGCAACAGGGACAGCTTGTGTTCGATCAGTGGATGCTCCACGACACTCAGCATCGAGTCAGGCATGCGCCCTCCCTGGCGGGCCGCGGCGCCGGATTCGCCGGGAACTGCGAACGATCGCTCGAGCTTCTTCCAGTTCCCGTGAATGCGCCAGCCTCCAGCCGCCGGGAGCGATCCCACCCAGCCGAAACGGCCCGAACCGCGTGCGCACCAACCTCAGCACCGGGTGCCCCACGGTTTTCATTATTCGCCGCACCTCACGCTTGCGTCCCTCGGCCAGGACCATGGTGATGCCCCATCCATCTTCATTCGGTTCAACCTTGCGAACACGGCGCGGTCGCGCGAATCCGTCCTCGAGCTGGACGCCCCGCCTCAACGCTCGCAGATCCCGTGCCGTAAGCGGACCCTCGACCCTGGCAACGTACTCCCTCTCCACTTGCCTGCTGGGGTGGGCGAGCGCCGCCGCCGTGTCTCCGTCATTGGTCAGGAGCAGCAGCCCGGAGGTATCACGATCCAGGCGGCCGACGTAGCGCAGCCCTGACACCCATTTGGGTAGCAGATCGTATACCGTTCGGCCGCCGTGGGGGTCGGTGCGCGTGCAGAGGACCCCGGGCGGCTTGTGGAAGACGATCCAGCGCTGCCGGGCGGGTTCGACGATCCGTCCGTCGAGCGACACGGTGTCACGTCCCGGGAGGACCCTCACACCCATCTCCGTGGCAGGCTCTCCGTTGACCAGAACCCTGCCCTCGAGCATGAGGCGCTCGGCCTGGCGGCGCGACGCCACTCCCGCCTGCGAGATGTATTTCTGCAGCCGAACCGGCCGCGCCTCATTCACCTGTGTCCTCCGGTTTCCCGGATGCGTGAGCCAGCACCGCGGCCAGGGCGGCTTCCGGATCGGAGGGGGCATCACCTGGGCGCTGCCTCCCGTCGGTTCGGTCGTCGCCGTCCATTGCAGCGTCGCCGTCCGCTGCGGCGTCCTCCCGGCTTGAGGCGACGGGCTCTCCGCCCTCACCCGCTCCGGCCTCCTCCCGAACGCCGCGCTCCCGCAGCACGACCGGCAACTCCTCCGGCCGCGGCAGGTCGTCCAGGGACGCCAGTCCGAAGTGTTCCATGAACCGGGTGGTGGTGCCGTAGAGGACCGGCCGCCCGACCCCCTCCCCGCGCCCCACCCCCGTGATGAGCTCCCGGTCCAGGAGCGTGCGGATGACCCCCGTCGAGTTGACCCCGCGGATGTACTCGACCTCCAGGCGCCCGATCGGCTGCCGGTAGGCCACGATCGCCAGCGCCTCGAGCGCGGGTCCGGAAAGCCGCGTCGACCTCGGCACGGTGTCGAAGCGTTCCAGGTACGGCGCAAATTCGGGGCGCGTCATCAACTGCACCCCGTCCGCTACCGCGCGCAGCTCGAATGCCCGCCCGGAACGGTCGTATTCCTCCCTGAGAGCCGCGAGCGCCGCCTCCACCCTGTCCTCGTCCAGGGCCTCGTCCGCCCGTGCGATGTCACCGGGCGAAAGGGGCGCCTCGCTCGCGAAGAGGATCGCCTCCACTATGCGCACGTCGTTCATTCGGACGACTCCCCACGCGGGCCGTATATCCACAGCGTTGAAAACGGCTTTCTCTGCCGGAGCGACACCGCCCGCCTCCGCCCCAGTTCAAGCCCCGCCAGAAGGGTCATCACCGCGTGAATGCGCTCAGCCCACGGTGCCACCAGGCTCGCGAACTCGATCCGTCCCACCCGCCCGACCGCCGCGACGATCAGATCCACCTTTTCCCGCATGGCCACCCTGCGCGCGAAGACTCGGTGATCGCGGTCCCGCTCGACGGGCGCCTCGACCGAGAGCGCCACCTCGAAGACTTCGTCCCAGGTTACGGTCAGCGGCACTTCCGCCGCCTGCGTCCGGCGCCGCGGCTCCACGAATCCCTTGCCGTAGCGGCGGCTCCGGTCGTTCTCCGCCACGCGCAGACGGCCCGCGATCTCGCGAACCTGTTCGTATTCGAGCAGCCGCCGGACCAGCTCCGCCCGTGGATCGTACTCCTCTTCCCCCTCGGGGCCAGGCATCAGCATCCTCGCCTTGATCCCGACCAGCGTCGCCGCCATTTGGAGGAACTCGCCGGCCTGGTTCACGTCCGCGTCGCCCAGATCCTCGATCGCACCCAGGAACTGACTGGTGATCCGGGCAATGGGAATGTCGAAGATGTCGATGTCCTGCGTGCGGATCAGGTGCAAAAGGAGATCCAGCGGACCGTTGAAGCGGTCGGTGTCGACGAACAGCAGCCCGTCTTCCGTCATCCCAGGGTCACCCGCAGAACCCAGTCGTAGGCGATGAAGACGGGCGACAACACCGTGGCGAAGCCCCCGGGGAAGAGGACGAGTGTGAGAAAGAGTATGCCGATTCCGTACCTGCCGATGGCCCTGTAGCTCTCGCGGAGAGCCGAAGGAAGCAGGTGGTAGAGGACGTGCGATCCGTCCAGCGGAGGAAGCGGAATCAGGTTGAAGTAGGCTAGAATCAGGTTTATGAAAACGCCATAACTCAATATGGAGAAAATATTTCCTCCCAGCGGCCCGCCCAGCGGCAGGACCCCGGCGAGCGCGGTTAGCAGGACGAGTCCCAAAGCGCACAGGACCACCAGCCCGAGATTGGCCACGATCCCGGCAAGCGAGACCCGGATGTCGCCCGCACGGTACGCGCGATAGTTGCGCGGGTTGACCGGCACCGGCCTGGCCCACCCGAAGAGGAAGTTGCCCGGGAGCAGGTGGAGGACCACCGGCACGAGGATCGAACCCACGGGGTCGAGGTGCGGAATCGGATTGAGGGTGATCCGGCCCAGATCGCGCGCGGTGGTGTCGCCCTCCCGCAGGGCCTGCCAGGCGTGCGCCACTTCGTGAACGACGACGGAAAAGATCAGAACCGGGATGATGAGGAGAAAGTCCATTGCGCCGATTTTGCTCGTTCCCCGTTGATCGGAGGGGCCGCCGGGTCTAAATTCCGGTCCCGAAAGTAAACACATCCCGACAGTTCCGAAAACACACACGCAGATGCCCAACATCAAGAGCGCGCAGAAACGGATGGAGCTGGGCCGGGCCGCCCGCAGCCGGAACCGCGAAGCCAGGTCCATGATTCGTACCGCGATTCGCCGGGTGCGCGAGGCCGGCTCCCAGGAGGAAGCGGACCAGCGGCGCCACGCCGCGGTCGCGCTGATCGACAGGGCCGCCGGACGGCGGGTGATTCATCCGAACAAGGCGGGGCGCATGAAGTCCCAGCTGGACCGCCTGATCAGAGAGCACCAGTAAACAACCGGCCGCGCCCGAGAGCGGCGACCGGCTGCTCCAGGCGACTCGGCTGGCCCCCGCGGACGCACTGACAAGGCAGAGCGGCGGCTCAGGCCCCGTCGGCGACCGCACTCCATACGGTTCGCCCGCCCACCAGGGTTCGTACCACCCTTCCCGTAACTTCCTCTCCGGCAAAGGGCGTGTTGCGGCACTTGGACAGGAACTCCGCCGGGTCGATCTTCCACCGCGCCTCCGGATCGACAAGTGCCAGATCGGCAGCTTGCCCCGGCTTCAGCGTCCCTCCGGGGAATCCCAGGGCTCGGGCCGGGCCGGTGGACATGCGCTCGACCAGGGTACCCAGTTCCAGGATTCCGGTGGTGACGAGATGGGTGTGGAGCACCGCGAAGGTGGTCTCCAGGCCCACGGCGCCGAAGGGAGCGTCGTCGAAGGCCTGTTCCTTCTCGTCGTAGTGGCAGGGGGTGTGATCGGTCGCGATGCAGCCGATCGTGCCGTCGGCAAGCGCGGCGCGCACCGCCTCGACATCGACGGTGGTCCGGAGCGGCGGATCCACCTTGTATTCGGTTCCATAGTCCGCTACGACCTCGTGCGTCAGAAGCAGGTGGTGGGCCGTAACCTCCGCGCTCACGCCGACTCCCCTGGCCAGGCTCCGGCGAATGAGCGTGGCGGCGGCGGCCGTCGATACCCGTTGCATGTGCAGCCTACCCCCCGTCATTCCCGCGAGCGCCAGGTCACGGGCAGCGCCAATCTCCTCTGCGGCTGCCGGTTTCCCCCGCAGCCCCAGCCTGGTGGACACCACGCCCTCGTGCATTACCCCGCCGCTCGCAAGGCCGGCGTCCTCCGGCCGGGCCAGAACCGGGATGCCGAACGACCGCGCGTACTCGAGTGCGAGCCGCATCAGCTTAGATGACTTCACCGACCTCCCCGCGTCGCTCACGGCA
Source organism: Gemmatimonadota bacterium (assembly GCA_022826005.1). Classification (GTDB taxonomy): domain Bacteria; phylum Gemmatimonadota; class Gemmatimonadetes; order Longimicrobiales; family Gaopeijiaceae; genus Bin94. The sequence goes on from JAJDVT010000063.1 coordinate 50,211, forward strand.
ACCGCTCCCGCATCGACCACCTCACCGAACTCGGTGAGATGCTCCCCCCTCCGCCCCGCCGATACGGCCGCCGCGGGAAAGACCCGGGCGCCCCTCGCGCGCCGCCCCGCGGCGACGACAAACCCCACCGAGGCGGGATCGTCCACCACCGGATCCGTGTCGGGCATGGCAACCACGGCGGTGTACCCCCCCGCCGCCGCCGCCATCGCCCCCGTCGCGATCGTCTCCCGGTGCTCCCCGCCGGGCTCGCACAGGTGGGCGTGCGGGTCCACGAACCCGGGACACACCACCAGCCCGCGCGCATCCAGCACCTCCGCGCTCTCGGGCGCCAGCCCCGCCGCCACGGCCACGATCCGGCCCTCGTCGACAAGCACATCGCCCTGCAGGTCGACCCCCGCCGCGGGGTCGATCACCCGTCCGCCGCGAATCAGCAGCCGCGTCATGTGCGAACCCCCGCGCCGGCAACCCTCAGCCGCGTCAGGCGTGCCCCGAGCGTCCGCGTCACGACCGCCCCTCCCCCCCCGACTTGGCCGATTCGGCCCGGTCCGGCGCCCCGCCGGTCAGCAGGTACAGCACCGCCATCCGCACGGCGACCCCGTTCGTCACCTGCCTGAGGATCACCGAGTGCGGTCCGTCGGCCACGTCCGAGTCGATCTCGACTCCCCGGTTCATCGGCCCGGGGTGCAGAACCAGCAGCTCGCGCGGCGCCCACTCCAGGCGCTCACGGGTCACCCCGAAGACCCGGTTGTACTCGCGCAGCGACGGTACGAACCCGCCCTCCATCCGCTCCAGCTGCAGACGCAGCACGTTGAGCGCCTCCGCCCACTCGATCGCCTCCTCCACCCGCCCGAAGACCCGCACCCCCAGCTCCTCGATCCCGGCAGGCAGGAGCGTATGCGGCCCGCACACCGCCACCTCCGCACCCAGCGTCACCAGGCCGAAGATGTTGGACCGGGCCACGCGGGAGTGCAGCACGTCGCCCACGATGCATACCTTCAGCCCCTCGAGGCGGCCGAAGTGGTCGCGCAAGGTAAGAATGTCCAGGAGCCCCTGCGTGGGGTGCTCGTGCGCCCCGTCGCCCGCGTTGATCACATTCGACGGGATGCGCGAGGCCAGGAACCGCGCGGCCCCGGGGGACCAGTGTCGCATCACCACCATGTCGATCCGCATCGCCTCGAGGTTGCGGGCCGTGTCCACCAGCGTCTCGCCCTTGGAGACCGACGAGCCCACCGCACCGATGTTCACGGTGTCGGCGGCAAGCCTCTTTTCGGCGAATTCGAAGGAGATCCGCGTGCGCGTGGAAGCCTCGAAGAAGAGGTTGACGATCGTCTTCCCCCGCAGCACCGGAACCTTCTTGATCCGCCGTTCGGAGATCTCCTTGAAGGGCTCCGCGGTGTCGAGGATCACCCGGATCTGATCCGCCGTCAGTCCCTCCAGGCCGACCAGGTCCTTGCCCAGCGCCGCTGTCGCCGCGGCCCGGCTCACGCAGCCCCCATTGCGGAAAGTACGACGGCGAGCTCGCCGTCGAGCCGCGGCACGAGCACATCCACGCGCTGGTTGGCGAGCACCGGCAGCTCGCGGCCCACGATGTCCGGCTGGATGGGGAGTTCACGGTCGCCGCGGTCGACGAGCACGCAGAGCAGGATGCGCGCGGGCCGGCCCCAGTCCATCAGCTCGTTGAGGGCGGCGCGCGCGGTGCGGCCGGTGTAGAGCACGTCATCGACCAGTACCACCGCCATCCCGTCCACCCCACCCTTCGGCAGCCCGGTCTCCCCCACGACCGGCCGCGGGCCCAGCGCCATGAGGTCGTCGCGGTAGAGGGTGATGTCGAGCGTGCCCGTCGGGACCTCGGCCTCCTCGGCCTCCGTGATCGCGCCCCGGATCATTTCGGCGAGATCGACCCCCCGCCGCTGGATCCCCATGAGAACGAGGTTCCCGGTGCCGCCCAGCTTCTCGAGGACTTCATGAGCCATGCGGCCTATGGCGCGCCTCACGGCCACGCCATCCATGAGCACCGTCGGTTCAGCGGCGGTCACCTTGTGGTCTCGCACTCCTTCCGGAAGATGCCGGACCCTGCCCGGACCCCGTCGTCCTGCCCCTGCCCGCCCTCACGCCCGAGAGTAAGGTAATTGCACCCCGGGCGGCCAGCCAACATGATGATGGACGATTCGACGCCGGCCGGGTCCCGGCCCGCCACACACCGAACAACCGCGCACGGAGCCCCCCCCCATGTCCCGACCAGCCCCCGGCTTGCCAGGCCTGCTCACCTCGCTCCTCCTCCTCGCCGCCCCGGCCGGGACCCAGGCGCAGGAGGTGGCCGATGCTCCGAAGGTCATCCTCTCGTCGGTCTCCTTCGCCGTTACCGTACAGGGCGCCCCGGAGCTGTCCACGCTGGTCGAAATCCGGGACGCCGGGGGCACGCTCCTCGCCTCGGGGCCGGTGGCGGCCGGGGAGGCCCGCGAATTCAGGAACATCACGATCGGCTCGCGGGACGCCCTGCCGCTGCAGGTCCGCCTGGGCGACACGGTTACCGAACTCTCCCGCCCCTTCGCGCCCGGCTGGGTCTCGATCCTGCCGCCACTCGTCGCGATCGTCCTGGCGCTCATCTTCAAGGAGGTGATCACCGCGCTCCTGGCCGGGATATGGCTGGGCGCGCTCGTGGTGGTGGGCTACAACCCGCTCGAAGCCACCTGGAGGCTGATCGACCAGTACGTGGTCCCCGCGCTCGGGGATACCGACGGCGGCCACACCCAGATCGTGGTCTTCAGCATCCTTCTGGGAGGGATGGTCGGCATCATCAGCCGCAACGGGGGCACGAGAGGGGTTGTCCGGGCGGTGGCGCCGCTGGCGCGCAACCGCCGCCGCGGCAAGATCGCCACCGGCCTGGCCGGCCTCGGGATCTTCTTCGACGACTACGCCAACACGCTGGTCGTCGGCAACACCATGCGTCCCATCACCGACGGCCTGAAGGTGTCGCGCGAGAAGCTCGCCTACCTGGTGGACTCGACCGCCGCACCGGTCGCGGCGCTGGTCCCCGTCTCGACGTGGGTGGGGTACGAGGTGTCGCTGATCGGCGGCGGCCTCGGGGCCGCGGCCGGCGAGGCAACCGGTGCCGACCAGGCGTTTCTGGCCGGGCTCAGCCCCTATGCCGTCTTCATCGAGACCATTCCCTACCTCTTCTATCCCCTGCTCGCCCTCTCCTTCGTCTTTCTGACCTCGTTCATGAACCGGGACTTCGGTCCCATGGCCCGCGCCGAAGCCCGCGCCGCGTCGGGCGGGGGCGTCCTGCGCCCTGGATCCCGGCCGGCCGCCGAGATTTCGGAGAGCTTCGTGAACGCCAAGGAGGGAGCTCGGGAGCGGTGGTGGAATGCGGGGATTCCGGTCGCGACGGTGGTCCTGGTCGTGCTGGCGGGACTCTACACGACGGGACGCGCGGCGGCGGGTGCGGATGCATCACTGCGCGACATCTTCGGAGCGGCCGATCCCTTCAGCACGCTCCTCTGGGGCTCCCTCGCCGGATGCCTGGTCGCGGCGGCGCTGTCGATCTCGCAGCGGCTGCTCGACATGAAGGAATGCATCGACGCCTGGGTCGGCGGGGTCAAGGCGATGATGATCGCGATGGTGATCCTCACGCTGGCGTGGTCCCTCGGCGCGGTGACCCAGGACGTCGGAACCGCCGGGTACCTCTCGGGACTGCTCACCAACGTCGAATTCCCGCTGTTCCTCTTCCCGGCGCTGGTCTTCATCACCTCCGGCGCGATGGCCTTCGCGACCGGCACCTCCTGGACCACCATGGCGATCATGATCCCGCTGGTGATCCCGCTGACGGTGTCGCTGGCCGGGGGCACCGGCTTCGCGGACGGCTCCGTTTACGGCATCCTCCTCGCGTCCACCAGCTCGGTGCTGGCCGGCGCGATCTGGGGCGACCACTGCTCCCCCATCTCCGACACCACCGTACTGTCGTCGACCGCGGCCGCCTGCGACCACGTGGACCACGTTCGCACCCAGCTCCCCTACGCGGTCCTGGTCGGCGTGGTCGGGCTCCTTCTGGGCAGTGTGGGAACCGCCCTCGGACTCCCCACCTGGGTCGCCCTGCTGGCGGGCGTGGGCGTGCTGGCGCTCTGTCTGAGGACGTTCGGCACTCCCATCGCCGAAGTCGGCGGCCCCGCAGGGAGCTCGCCCGCCGCACAGGCGGAACCCTGACGCTACGTCAGGGCCTGCTCCGGCGCGCCCGAAAGAAACGCCGCAGCAGCCTCGACGATTCCTCCGCAAGAACACCGCCCAGCAGCTCCACCCGGTGGTTCAGCCGCGGGTCCTGCACCAGGTTCTCCAGACTCCCCGCCATCCCTCCGTTGGGGTCGTGCGCGCCGAAGACGAGGCGCGTAATCCGCGCCAGCACGATGGCGCCCGCGCACTGGGTACACGGCTCGAGGGTGGTGTAGAGGGTACACCCCGAGAGTCTCCAGTCGCCGAGGCGCCGGGCCGCGCCGCGGATCGCCAGGGACTCGGCGTGGGCGGTCGGATCGCGCCACTCGACCGTGCCGTTATGCGATTCGGCCAGCAGCACGCCATCATGCACGATCACCGCACCGACAGGCACCTCGCCCCGCGCTTCGCCGGCCCGGGCCATCTCCAGGGCGCGCGCCATCCAGGCTCGGTCAAGGTCCCGACCCGGCGGCGGACCATTCGCGGCCTCGCCCCCACGGGTCCCCCCCACGGGCCGCCAGCGGCCTAGTGAGCCGTGACGGGCATCGTGACCGGAAGCGCCCGCATCCGGCGGTACAACCCAGCCACCCTGCCCACGATCACCGTCCGGGATCCGTCCGCCGCGGCCGGCACCGAAGAATCTCCATCGTCCGAAGCACCGCCCCCGATCGGGTAGAGGTAGAGGCGCGAACTCCGCTTGCTGAGTTGAAAGTAGTCGGTCGCGCCCCGCACCCGCGCAACGACGATCTCCCCGTCGACCAGCTCATCGGCACGCACCGGCTGGATCACCAGGAAATCGCGCTCGCTGATCCCCGCCGGCCCCAGCTGGTCCTCCGGCGCCCGCACCATGAATCCTCCGTTCCGGCTCACGAGCTGCCTGTCGAGCGCCACGCGGACATCGGCGCGGCCGTCGCCGGACTCCGCCATCGCCTCCTTCAGGCTGCGGAAGCACGGCAGCGACACGGTCTCGGCGTTCAGGTCCACCCCGAGGATCCGGATGCCCCGGGATCGGGAGGGGTCCCGTTCGATGAATCCCTTGTCGGCCAGCGCCTGGAGGTACTCGGAAACCGTCTTGGTGCTCTTGATGCCGAACCGCCGTCCGATCTCCCGGATCGACGGCTGATAGGTGTTGCTGCGCAGATACGACACCATGAAATCGAGGATCCTCCTCTCGATCTCTGTCAGGCTCGGTACGATCCTGACTGCGGACGGATCGTTACCGGCGCCGGCGTCGGGTCTGCGGCCTGTCGGCATGCGCTTGAACGGGGTGGGCGGAGCGGGGGATGGGCCGTGAACGTTAGACGCCCGCAGCCAAACTTGCAACCCTGCGGAGGGTTGAAGGAGGATTGCCGCGCACCGGTGCGAAGAGCACCTTGAGTTGCCTGTGAACACCATGGGAACACGCTGTGCGGCATCGCCCTCCGGGTGGGCACCGGCTTCCAGCACGAGCTCTTCCTCCCCGGCGGCCGCGAAAGGAGCGGATCGAGACCGAGCTGGGTGTCGACGCGCTGCCGAGGATCCACGCGGTTATCGACAGGATGGCCGGTCCCAGGCGGTGGGATGAACAGGCTGGTTTACGGGTTGCGGCTCGTGGCCGAAGAGGACTTGTCGGCGTTCGTCGGTGGGCGGCTATGGGTCGTCCTCGATGTGCGCGATCGCCCGCCCCACGCGGCGGAGGGACCGCTCCCGCCCCAGGATCAGGAGCACGTCGAAGATGCCGGGAGACGCCGGCAGCCCCGTGAGCGCCAACCTCAGCGGCTGAAAGATCTTCCCCGCCCCCACCCCCCGCTCGGCGGCCAGCCCGCGCAATGCGGCCTCCAACGGCTCCGCCTCCCACGCGGTGCTGGCGAGCCCGTCCAGCACCGCGCGCAACAGCTCTGCCGTCCCCGCCCGGTCGCGGTACCAGCTCTTCCGCGCGGCCTTGGCATCGTACCCGTCCAGCGGCGCGATGTACGGGCGCGCCAACCGCGCCATCTCGACGAAGGTGCGGCTTCGGGGCGCCAGCGCGGTGGCCATCCGCTCAAAGGCGGCATCGTCCAGCGGGATGGCGTCCGGGCCCGGCTCCCCGGCCCCCGCACCCCCACCACCCTCGCCCGGCCCGACGGCTGCCCGCCCGGCATCGTCCCCCGCCCCCCCAACCCCACCCAACATCCCCCGCAGCATCGCCGCGACCTCCCCCGCCCCCATCCGCGCGATGTACTGCCCGTTCATCCAGAAGAGCTTGGCGGCGTCGAAGACCGCCCCCTTCTTCAGCACGCGCTCCAGCGAGAACCGCTCGATCAGGTCGTCGCGCGAAAGCAGCTCCTCGTCGGTCCCGGGCGACCACCCCAGCAGCGCGAGGAAGTTCACCATCGCGTCCGGGAGCACCCCCTCCGCCTCGAACGCCTCTATCGCCCGCGCGCCGTGGCGCTTCGACAGCCGCTTCCCGTCCGGGCCCAGGATCAACGGCAGGTGGCCAAACGAGGGCACGGGAGCCCCCAGCGCCTCGTACAGCAGGATCTGCTTCGGGGTGTTGGAGATGTGGTCGTCGCCGCGCACCACATGGGTGATCGCCATCGCCCCGTCGTCCGACACGACCGCCAGGTTGTAGGTGGGGGTGCCGTCGCTGCGCAGGATCACGAAGTCGTCGATCTCGCCGTTGTCGAAGCCCATGCGGCCGTGCACGAGGTCGTGCCACTCGGTCGTGCCGGGAGGCACCAGGAAGCGGACCGCGAAGGGCTCTCCCGCCGCGGCGCGGCGGTGGCTCTCCTCCGGCGACACTGCCGCGGCCATCTCCCGCGCCAGCCGCGCCACCGTGCCCGTCCCCGCAGCGACGGCCGCGTCCCGGGCGCGCTCGAAATCCTCCCGGGCAGTGAAGTCCCGGTACGCGCGCCCCGCATCGAGGAGCTGTTCGGCGTCACGGCGGTGCCGCGCGAGACCGTCCGCCTGGAAGACCGGCCCCTCGTCCCAGTCGATCCCGAGCCACGACAGCCCGCCCAAGATCGCGTCCACGTGCTCTGGCCGGCTGCGGTCCCGATCGGTGTCCTCCACGCGCAGCACGAACGCGCCCCCGGCCTGCCGCGCAAGCAGCCAGTTGAAGAGCGCGGTTCGCGCCCCGCCGACGTGGAGATACCCCGTCGGCGAGGGCGCAAAGCGAAGTCTCATGACTCGGAGCGACGCCTCATCGACCGTCAGACCGTCAGGACACGGCGGTCGCCACCCGCGCGCGAGAAGCCATCACCTTCTGGATGAGGAAGTACAGCGCGGGCGTCACGGTCAGCACCAGAATCGACGACGACGCCAGTCCTCCGATCAGCACGAAGGCGAGCGCGTTCCAGATCGTGGCGTTGGCGCTCTCGGTGAAGAGAACCAGCGGCAGCAGGCCCAGGATCGTCGTCGTGGTCGTCATCAGGATCGGGCGCACCCGTTCCACCGTACCGCGCACCACGGCCGCCTTCATGCCCAGCTTCTCCTGCCAGCGCAGGCGGTTGATGTGGTCGACAAGGAGGATGGCGTTGTTCACCACTATCCCTCCCATCATGATCACGCCGATGTACGCCTCCCGCGTGAAGGTCGCGTCGGTGTAGATGAAGATCATGAAGACGCCTATGAGCGCCATCGGTACCGTGAGAAGGACGCAGAGCGGCAGCAGCAACGACTCGAAGAGAGCTGCGGTGAGCATGTAGACGAGCAGGATGGCCGCCCCCAGCACGAGGTAGATCTGCGCCTGCTCGTCACGGGTCAGTCTAAAGGATTCCCGTTCCCTGACCTCGTACCCGGGCGGCGTCGCTGTTGTCCGGATCGTGGTTTCCTGCGTGGTGTTGCCCAGCTTGGGAGGACCCCGGAACTCGTACCCAACCGAGCGCGCGTACTGCTGGTTCTCGCGGTGGACCGCGGACAACACGTCGCGGGGCTCGACGTATACCAGGTTGCCGAGGCGCAGCGGTTCGCCCGACGGGGTGGTGACGAGCCTCTCGGTGAGCTCCACCAGGTCGATCTCCCGGTTCCCCTCCACCTTGACCTGGAAGCGAACCTCGTCCCCGCCGATCTTGATCTGGGCGTTGCCGGTCTGTCCGCGAACGGCAGCCTGCACTTCTCTCACCAGCTGCTGGACGGTCAGGTCGTAGTTGGCGAGCACATCCCGCCGGATAACGACACCGAACTCCTTGGCTCTTTCGCGGTCCCGGTAACTCAGGGCGGCGTTCGTGTTCACGTCGCGCACGCGAGACAGGCGCTCCAGGCGGCTCCCGATGTCCTCCGCGATCTCCTTCACCTTCAGGTATTCGTAGCCCAACACCTGGATCCGATACTGCGGAGAGTAGCCTCCCCCACCACCGTAGAACGACGGCCCATAGCCGGTAACGCGAACATCCACGCCCGAAAACTGCAGCGAATACGCAAAGAGCTGGTCCTTGATGCCCACGGGGATCTGCGTGTTCTCGATCGCCTTCGGGAAGGTGACGTGGATGCGGCTCGAAGTCTGGTATCCCTCGGTCACAAAACGCCGCACCTGCGGCATGGTGCGCAGGCGGTCCTCGAAGAAGCGAGTGAACTCGTCCGTGCGCTCGATGTCCGTGCCGTCGGGAAGGGAGATCGAGATGTTGATGTAGGTGTCCTGGCGGCTGCCCCCACCCCAGCGAAAGCCCCGGTCTACGTGCTTGTTGAAGAGGTAGCCGGAGACGCAGAGGGCCACGATGGGGATCGACAGCGTGAGCCAGGGCCACCGGAGCGTGCCGGTGACCAGTCCCCGGTAGAACCTCTCGTACAGGGGCGGGCGAGTCTCCCTGGCGGCACCTTCCCGCCGCGGCAGGATTCTGCCGGCCAGCGCAGGGATGAAGCTGAAGGCGACCAGCAGCGAACCGATCAGGCTGAGTCCCACGGTGATCGCGAGCGGGAGGTAGTAGATGCGCTGCTCGTCCTGGAGGTAGACGAAGGGCACCAGCACGATCAGGTTGGTCCCGGTCGCGGCGATGATCGGCAGGACCACGTTGGCCGCGCCCCGGATGGTGGCATCCTCGCGCGAGCTGCCCTGCTGCCAGCGCCGGTAGATGTTCTCCAGCACCACGATGGAGTTGTCGACCACCAGGCCGAACCCCATCGCCAGCCCCATCATGGTGAGCAGGTTGAGCGAAAAGCCCGCGAAATAGATGAAGTTCAGTGCAATGAGCACCGAAAACGCGATGGTCGCAAACACCATCACGGCGGGCCGGATCGACCTCAGAAAGATGAGCAGGACCGCGAAGATCACCATGGCGGACACGAACACCCGGCTCCGCATGTCCGCCATCTCATCGCGGATGACCTCGCTCCCGTCCGTGTCCAGGATGAACCTGGTGTTCGGAGGGTTGCGCGCTTCGACCTCCGCCATCCTCGCCTTGACGGCGTCCGCCACCCGCACCGCGTTGGCGCCGGCCTCCTTCTGAATCGTCAGGCGCACCGCCGGCCGGGCGTTGATCCTGTAGTGGCTGGTGATGTCCTCCCAGGTGTCGCGCACGGTGGCGACATTCGAGATGCGGATGACCTTGTTCGGGTCGTTCCTCACGATCGCGTTGCGGACATCCTGCGCCGATGTCGGACGGTTGTGGATGGTCACCGTCCACTCGCTGTCCCCTTCGCGGACCGCGCCCGCCACCCCGCGGAGGTCGAGCCGGTTCAGCGCATTGCTCACCTCGTCCGCAGACACCCCGAGCCCCGCCGCGGCTTCCTTGTTGATCTCGACTTCGAGGATCCTGTCCCGCCCTCCGAGCGCGTTGACCACCCCGACACCCTCCAGCCGGCTCAGCTCCGGCACCACCACCTCGTCGAGGTGCTCGCGCAAGGCTCCCAGGGTCAGTGCCCCGGTAAAGGTATACCTGAGCAGGTTGCCCTGGCGGTACTCCTCCGGAACGTAGTCACTCACCGTCACCCGGGCCCCAGGAGGCATTTCCGTGTCCTCGAAGACCTTCAGCCGCTCCGACAGGTCCAGGCGCGCGAAGTCCATGTCGGTGTCGCGGTTGAACTCGGCAGTGATATCGGCCCGACCCTCGACGGAACGCGAAGTAACCCGCTCCACACCCGCCACGAGCTGGACCGAGGCCTCGACCGGCGAGGTGAGGAACGCTTCCATCGTCTCGGGCGAGGCTCCGCGCCATGTGGCCGCGATGCGCAGTTCCGGCAGCGAGGTATCGGGGTAGCGCTCAATCGGGATGTCCTGCCACGCTCTCAGTCCGAGGAGCGCGACAACGATGTAGCCCATCGCGGCGGCGACCGGCCGGCGGTAGCTGGTCTTGATCATGGTGACTCGGCTGGCTGCGGGACGATTACCGAACGGGCCGCCGCGCTTGCGGACCGGCGCCGTCTCCACATTCTACGGGTGTCCTCGACGATGGCATAGACCACCGGGACAACAATGAGCGTCAACGCGGTCGCGACGATGAGGCCGCCGATCACCGAGATCGCCATCGGAGCGCGCAGATCCGCGCCGCGCCCGATCCCGAGCGCCATCGGCAGCAGTCCGAGCACGGTGGTGATCGTCGTCATCACGATCGGCCGCAACCGGACCCGCCCGGCCTCCAGGATCGCGTCGCGCAGGCCAAGGCCCCGGGCAATCCCCTGGTTGATGAAGTCCACCTTGACGATGGAGTCGTTGACTACAATACCGACAAGGATCACCACTCCGATCAGGCTCATGGTGTTGAGGCCCGCCCCCGTGATCGTGAGGGCCATCACCGCGCCGATCACGGCCAGCGGCACCGCCATGAGGATGGTGAAGGGGTGGACGAAGGACTCGAACTGCGCCGCGAGGATCATGTACACCAGTAGCAGCGCCAGCCCGAACGCAAAGGCCAGATCCCGGAACGAGCGCCGCATCTCCTCGTTCTCGCCGCCCACCTCGACCCGGTGGTTGTAGGGGGGCGTGAGGTCTGCGATGGCCTCCTCTACCGCCGCGATCGCGCCCCCCAGCCCACCCGACGCCACATCCGCGAAGACCGTCACCACCCGGCCCTGTTCTTCGCGGCGGATCTCCGCCGGACCCAGCGTCTCCTCGACCGTGGCCAGGTTTCCGAGCGGCACGTCGTTCACGCGCAGATCCCTCAGTGTCGCGGCATCGTGGCGCAGGTGCTCAGGCAGGCGGACCATCACCGGGATCTTGCGGTCGAACTCGATGAACTCGGTGGCGCGCGCGCCCAGCATGGCGGTCTGGATGGTCGATGCGACCTGGTTTGCGGAGATCCCGTACCTGGCGGCCGCCTCCGGGTCGATGAGGACCTGGAACTGGGGTTGGCCGCGCTCCGACCCGACGCGGACGTTGCGGACCCGGGTCACCCCGGACAGCCGTTCCTGAATCCGCTGCGCGAAATCGTGGGCCAGGTCGAGGTCCGGACCGATCACCCGTACCGCGATGTCCGCCTCGCTGCCGCCGAGCAGCCTCCCGAGCGCGGTGGCCTGGCCCGTCTCGAAGGTGAGTGCTCCCGGCGGGAATTCGGCGGCAATGCCCTGAATCCTCGACACCACATCCTCGGTCCTGGCACGTTCGTCCAGGCGCACCTGAAGCGTCGCGGTATGGAGCCCGGCCGTGGCTCCCTCGTCCGTCATGGCCTGGACATCGCGCCCGATGTGACTGAAGACGGCGGCGACATCCCCGTCCTGCAACAACTGGGCCTCCAGCCTCGTCGCGAACTCCGCCGTCGCTTCCAGCTGCGTCGATTCGTCGAGCGCCATCCGCACGGTGAAGGCCCCCTGGTCCACGTCCGGGAGAAGGTCGCGATCAAGCGTGAGGGCCAGGGCCACACTGCCGCCAAGAGCGGCGACCGAGATCACCAGCACCGTTGCCCGGCGCTCCAGAGCGACCGCGAGGACGCCGTGGTACCACCGCGCGAAGACGTTGAAGGCGCGGTCGAAGATCCCCAGGAACGGCGAGAAGAGGAAGGACAGCACCTTGCCGAGTGCCTCCATCCAGAAACGGAAGAGCTGCACCGCGATCGAAACCGGCAGCTTGATCGCCAGGAAGGGAAGCAGGAGCAGCAGGCGGACGAAGCGGTTGAACCAGCTCGCCAGCCCCCAGAGGAAGCGCGGAAGAGCCGCCTCCGGCGCACGCTCCCTGATCTCCGCTACCGGGTCCGGTTTCCGGGCAACTTCGGGTGCGTCGGCTCCAAGTCCGCCGAAGCGGGCTGCCATCGTGGGCAGGAGCGTCAGCGCCACCGCCAGGCTCGCCAGGAGGGAAAACGCCACCGCAAGCGAGAGTGCGCTGAAAAGCTCTCCGGCAACCCCCTGTACATAGATGATGGGACCGAAAACCGAGATCGTGGTGAGCGTCGCCGCCGTGATCGCCCCCTGCACCTCCTCCGCGCCGCGCGCCGCGGCCTCCAGCGCTCCCAGACCCGATTGCCGGTGCCGGAAGATGTTCTCGAGAACGATGATCGAGTTGTCGACCAGCATTCCGACCCCCAGGGCGAGGCCACCCAGACTCATGATGTTGAGCGACACGCCAAAGGCGTCCATGAGCGCGAAGGCTCCGATCACCGAGATGGGGATGGCCGCCGCGATGGCCACCGGGTAGCGGGGGTCCCTGAGGAAGAAGAACAGAACGACGAAGGCCAGCAGCCCGCCAAGCATCAGCGCCTGTGCGACGTTGCTGATCGACTCGTCGATGAAGACGGCCTGGTCGTATGCGACATCGGCCGTGAAGTCCGGGTATTGCTCCTTGAGCAGGTCGAGGACCTCGCGGACCTGCTCCGACACGCGAACCGTGTTCGCTCCCGACTCCTTGAAGACCAGCAGCCCCACCGACTCGGATCCGTTGTAGCGGGCGATCTCCTGCCGGTCGGCGTAGCCGTCGATGACCGTCGCGACATCGCGGACGCGAACCTGGCGGAAGCCCGGGTCTTCGTCGCCTCCCGTGCCACCACCGCCGCCCCCGCCCATCTGCTGCCGCCCCACCACCACGTCCCGGATCTCGTTGACGTGCTGGAACTCGCCGAGGGTGCGCAGCGGATAGCGGTAGCGTCCCTGCAGGATGGAGCCCCCGAGCGAGGAGGTGTTCGCCGCCCCGATCGCGTTGACCAACTCCGACGCGCTGACTTCGTAGGCATCCAGCAGCGGTGGATGGTACTCGACCTGGATCTCGCGGTCGAGGCCCCCGGTCACGGAAGCCTGCGCGACCCCGTCGAGCTGTTCGAGGCGCCGCCGGAAGACCCTCTCCGCGATCTGCTTGTTGTGGAGGAGGCCGCTGCCCCCGGTCAGCGACACCGCCATGACCGGATCCGACTGGGGATCGACGCGCAGGATGATGGGCCTCTCGGCGCTACCGGGCAGGTTGTAGTTGATGTTGTCGAGACGCTCCCGGAGCCCCAGCGCGGCAAAGTCCATGTTCGCGCCCCATGCGAAGCGGAGCGTGACCAGGCTCATCCCGTCCTGCGAGACCGAAGTCACCTTCTCTACCCCGCCCACGGCGGCGGCCTGCCGCTCGACCGGCTCCGTGACCAGCCGTTCCACCTCGGCCGGCGCGACGTCCGGGTAGCTCGTGTAGACGATCAGCCGCGGGAAGCTGATCTCCGGGAGGAGGTCGATCGGCAGTCGCGTCCAGGAGATGGCCCCGAGTAGCACCACCGCCAGGATGAGCATGGCGACCGCGACCGGCCGCTTCGTGCATGTTCTGGATACCGACATGGCTCAGTTCCCTTCCGGTACGGTCTCGATGCCGAGTTCCTGCCCCACTATGCCCACCGTCTGGTAGAGGTCGAGGAGGGCAAGAGCGAAGGCATAACGCTGGTCGACGAGATTCCTGCGCTGGCTCGCCTCCTCGCTGATGGCCGACCTGAGCGCCTGGATGTCCACGGTCGCCAGCTGGTATTCCTCCCGCATGATCCGGAGGCGCTCACTGGCGAGTTCAAGGGCCCTTTCGCGCTGCTGCAGGGTTGCCCAGTTCGTGGTCAGTGAAGCGTAGCGCGTCCGGACGTCCAGTTCCAGCTGCATTTCGCGCTGCCGCAGGCTCTCATTGGCGTTCTGCAGAGTGACGCGTGCACTGGCTGTGTTGTACGATCGCTGGAAGCCGTCGAAGAGGGGGATCGAAAAATTGAAACTCCAGTCCGCGGTACCACTGGTGCTTTTTCCGGGCCGCAAATCGAAGATGGCGTCCGGCCCGGACTCATTCGAACTCCGGCCCCAATTGGTACTCGCCCTGATAGTGGGCCACCACTGCGTCTGGCCAGCCCGCAGCTGCGCCCGGCTGATCTCCACCTGAGCCTCCTGTGCGCGCAGCGTGGGGTTCTCCGCCAACGTCCGCGCAACGAGGCTCTCAATGTCCAGCGACGCCGGGTCGAAGGGCTCGGGCAGCGTCTCGGCCACGTCCAGTGACTCCAGGGACGGGTCACCGATGGCCACGCGCAGGTTGAGGAGCGCAATCTCCACCCTTCCTTCGGCCTCCGTCAGCGCCGCGCTTTGCTGCTCGACATCAAGCTCGCGCGCAAGCAGGTCGTCCCGGCGATCGAGCGCCAGCTCAAAGCGCCTCTCAGTGAGCTGCAGGTCGCTCTCCCTGTCCGCCAGCAGCTCGGACTCAAGCTCCACCCGGGCCTTCTCGCGGAGCACACTCAGGAACCGGTTCTGCACCTGGACCAGGATGCCATCCAGCGCCACCCTTGCGTTCAGCCTGCTGCTCCGTATGTCGGCGTGGATTCGTTCCCGGTCGCGCATGCGCCTGCCCCCGTCAAAGATATCGTAGCTCAGATTCAGACCGGCGCGGGCATTGGAGGAATTCACCCAAGTGGGGTTAAGATTCTCCGTGGGCCTGCCCACGAAGTCGCGATAGCTGGTCTGTCGTTGAAAATACTGTCCTGTCGAGTAGCCGACACTCACGTTGGGCAGGAATACCGCCCAGGCCTGCCGGGACCGGGCGCCCAGCAACTCCAGCCGGTTGATCTCCTGTCGGTATTGCGGATTGTGCTCGGTGGCGAGGGTCAGGGCCTCCTGGAGGGTCAGAACCCTCACGCCAGGATCCCGCTGCATCTGCTGAGCGGACAGGGTTGTGCCATCAGGGGCCGTGGTGACAAGCATCCCCGCCAGCAGCGCTGCAACCGCCCAAGCCATACTCGGCCGCCGCGCGAACGCCGGATACCGGCTTTGTGAAGGGATGTTGTAAAGGGGCTTTCGGCTGCTTGTCCCGAATCTCATCGCGTGGGCCTTCCCCCGGCCGCCGCCACGTCCGCGACCAGCTGGACGGCGGCGTCGTGAATGATCGACTGATGGCCATCGATGAGGACGGTCCATCCCGGCTCCACCCACTCCTGGCTGCCCGGTTCCCCGAGGAGTTCGACCAGGGTCTCGTTCATCCGGCCGAGCGGAACGTAGATCCACTTGGCCCTGCCGTCCTGCTCGACGAAGAGGTGGGTGCGGCGGTCTTCGGTCTCGCGGATCGCGGACCTGGGAACAAGGATCACGTCGGGGACCTGGCGGGCCTCCAGGCGCGCGTCCGCGTACATGCCGGGCCGGATGCGCCCGTCGGGATTGGGGAGCAGGACCGTGACGCGGGTGGTGTTGGTCTGCAGATCCACCACCGGGTTGATGGTCTCGATTCGGCCGAAGAAGGTGGTGTCGGGCAGGGCCGAGAAGACCATCGAGGCCCCGCGTCCCTCCTCCAGATTGACCACCGCCGTCTCCAGTACCGAGACCGATACCTTGATCGGGTCGATGGTCACCACCGTCAGGAGCTCCGCACCCCCCACGTGCTGGCCCTGGACGACCTTCAGGTCCGCGATCCGGCCCGCGAAGGGCGCCGTGACCCTGGTCTTCTCCATTTCGATTTCGGCGCGGCGCAGACTGGCTTCCGCCTGCGACAGTCCCGTGAGGATCCTGGCCCGCTCGGCCCTCGCCGCCCGGAGCTCCGGATCCTCGATCATCTCGTCCTGAAGCAGCCGGACCTGGTAGTCGACCTCCGCCCTGGCCTTTGCGGCCCGGGCGTCCGCCAGGTTGAGGGCGTAATCCGTGGTGTCGATCTGGATGAGCAGCTGGCCGCGGCGCACCACCTGGTTCTCGCGCACATGGATGGATTGCACGATGCCGGAGACCTGGGCCGACACCTTGACCTCCCTCAGGGCTTCGGCGCGGGCCTTGGCGATCACCGAGATGCGCAGGGTGTCGCGCACCACCGGGACGCCTACGACCGGCGTGGGAATCTCGGTGTTGAACTGCTGGACAACGGATTCGACCACCTCCGCCTCCGCTTCGGACATCTCCGGCTCCTCCTCCGTCACCTCCGGCGGGGGGCGCAGCTTGTACCAGGTGAAGTAGGTTAGGCCGCCCAGCATGAGGAGGACGGTGATCAGTCCGAGGGTGGTACGCGATTGTGACATCTCTCAAGCTCCGTTCGGTTCTCCGGCCGGTTTCATCGCGGGCGGTCCCGCAAGTCCCGGACCGCCCATTCCTTCACACCTACTGTTCTGATATCGCCGGGGTGTCAACGGTTGCCCCGCAGTGGTGGTCACCTGCGACCGTCGCCTCCGTAGCGCCGCTCCACATAGTCCCCCAGAATCTCCTTGAACTCCTCGACGATGCGGTTGCCCTTGAGGGTCCTGAGGTGGGCTCCGTCCACGTAGACCGGGGCCTTCGGCTCTTCGAAGTTGCCGGGGAGCGAGATGCCCAGGTCCGCGTGCTTGGACTCCCCGGGGCCGTTCACAACGCAGCCCATCACCGCGACCTTGAGGTCCTCCACGCCGGGGTAGGTGCGCCTCCATTCGGGCATGCGGCGGCGGATGTGGCCCTGGATGTCCTCCGTCATCTCCTGGAAGAAGGTGCTGGTGGTGCGGCCGCACCCCGGGCAGGCGGTCACCTGCGGCTCGAAGCTGCGGATTTCGAGCGACTGCAGGATCTGCTGCGCGATCTGCACCTCCTCGGTGCGGTCCCCGTCGGGCCGCGGCGTAAGCGACACGCGGATCGTGTCACCGATCCCGTCGAGGAGGAGCGGGGCGAGCGCGACCGAGGTGGCCACGATCCCTTTGGACCCCATCCCGGCTTCGGTGAGGCCCAGGTGCAGCGGGTACCGGGTGAGCGGGGCAAGCTGCCGGTAGACCAGGATGAGTTCGCGCACCCCCGAGACCTTGGCGCTCAGGACGATCCGGTCCGCGCCCAGACCCGTCTCCTCGGCGAGCTCGGCCGACCGGGTGGCGCTCTCGACGATCGCGTCGCGCAGGACCTGGCCGGCGTCCTTCGGGTTCGCGCGGCGGCCGTTCTCGTCCATCATCTGGGTGAGGAGGCGCTGGTCGAGCGAGCCCCAGTTGACGCCGATACGCACGGCCTTGCCGTTCTCGATGGCGATGCGGACGATCGCCTGGAAGTTCTCGTCGCGGCGGCTCGTGCCGACGTTGCCCGGGTTGATGCGGTACTTGACGAGGAGCTCGGCCGCGCGGGGGAAGTCGCGCAGCAGGATGTGGCCGTTGTAGTGGAAATCGCCGACGATCGGCACCGTGCAGTCCAGGTCGGCGAGGCGCTCGAAGAGCTCGGGGACGGCGGCGGCGGCGTACTTGTTGTTCACCGTGACGCGCACGATCTCGCTCCCCGCGTCGGCGAGCGCCTTGACCTGCGCGGCGGTGGCAGCCGGGTCGGCGGTGTCGGTGTTGGTCATCGATTGGACCACGACGGGGTTGCCGCCGCCCACCTTCACACCGCCGACATCGACCTCGATCGACCGTCTGGCCAATGGGTTTCACTCCTTCGTCACGATTCTCCTGCCCAGAAAGCTACCCAAGCGGCGGGAAGGGCAACAAGGCGGGCGTGCCTGAGTGCGGCGTGACTTGCACCGGGCCCGTGCGCGGAGAATATTGGGCGAACACAGTGGCGCGACGCCGGTTGCGCGCGCCTCCTCTCCCAGGAAGTCCGGAAGGTGGAAACATGAGAACCGCAACACTCCTCCCCCGCGGCACCGCGGCGGTGGCAGCCGTCCTCCTCACGTGCACGCTCGGCGCACCCGCCCGCGCCCAGGAAAAGAAGCCCACCCTGACCGTCGACGACTATGGCCAGTTCGAACGTCTGGGCGGCGCGACCCTGTCGCCGGACGGCCGCTGGATGGCGGTCGGGATATCCCGCGTCAACGACGAGGGCGAACTCCGGGTGCACTCCACCGATTCCGATTCGGTGGTCGTGATCCCGTTCGCCACGCGCCCGGTGTTCAGCGATGACAACCGCTGGCTGGCGTATGCGATCGGCGTATCGCCCGATCAGCGCGAACGGATGCAGCAGCAGCGGCAGCCCGTCCGCACCAAGCTCGGCCTTCTGGACTTCCAGACGGGCGAGCAGGAGACCATCGACGACATCCAGTCCTTCACCTTCTCTCCCGACGGGCGCTACCTGGCGCTGCGGCGCTACAAGCCCCAGGAGAAGGAGTCGAGCGGCGTGGACGTCGTGTTGCGGGAGATGGCGACCGGGTCCACGCTCATCAGCTTCGGCAACGTCGCGCAGATGTCCTGGCAGGACGAGGGGTCACTGCTGGCCATGACGATCGACGCCGACGACCAGGTCTTCAACGGGGTACGGCTGTACGATCCCGCTACCGGCCGGCTGCGCTCGCTCGACACCGACGAGGCGACGTACCGGCATCTGCGGTGGCGTGAGGAGTCGGGCGACCTGTTGGTGCTGAAGACCTACAACGACGAGGAGCACGAGGATACCGCGCACGTGGTGATGGCGTGGCGGGATCTGGACGATGGCGACGGCCGGTCCTTCGTACTCGACCCGCGTGAGGGTTCCGAGGTGCCGGCCACCTCCCGGGTCACCGAGTACCGCCCTCCCAGCTGGTCGGAGGATGGGAGCACGATCTTCCTGGGGCTCCAGGAGCGCAGGCCGGTTGAAAACGCCGAGGATGACGAAGAGGAAGAGGGCGAGGAGGGTGATGAGGAGGGTGAGGGTGAAGGCGAAGGCGATGAAGAAGGTGAAGGCGACGAGGAGGACGAGGGTGAAGGCGACGAAGAAGGGGAAGGCGACGAAGAGGACGACGAGGAGGAGGATGGGCCTCCCGCGAGGCGCGCGGCCCAGGAAGAGGAAGACCCCCCCGGCGTCGAGATCTGGCACTCCAAGGATGTCGACCCCGTCCCGCAGCAGCGGGTCCGCGAAGGGTCGCTGCGACGGCTCAACCACATCGCCCGCTGGGGCCTCGACGACGGGAGCTTCCTGCAGCTGGGCGGCGATCACGCCGACGGCGCGTCCATCGTGGCCGACGGCCGCTACATGGTCGCCCGGGACGAGACCCCCTATGACGTGGACGCGATGTTCCGGCAGCAGTTCTACGATCTCTATGTCGTCGACGCCGCCACGGGGCAGCGCGACCTGGTGCGGTCCCGGATCTTCTCGGGTGCCTCGGGGAGCCCGGGGGGACGCTATCTCATGTGGTTCGAGGGCGACGACTACTGGACCTACGACCTGGAGAGCGGTGAGATCCAGAACATCACCGAGGGCGTGGACGGCGTCTTCGTCAACCTGGATGTGACGCCCACGAGGGAGCAGATGCCTTCGTTCGGGACCTCCGGCTGGATGGAGGACGACGAGGCGGTCCTGATCAACGACAAATGGGACGTCTGGGAGATCCAGCCCGACGGCTCGGGTGGCAGGCGCCTCACACCGGGCGCGGAGAACGACGTGCTGTACCGGCCGATACGCATCGACCGGGAAGCCGACGCCTTCGACCCCGACGAGCCGATCTACTATTCGACCTACGGTGAGTGGACGAAGAAGATGGGATTCGCGCGGGCCCGGCCCGGTCGCGACCCCGAACAGCTGATCTGGGAGGACGCGCTGGTCGGGGGCTTCGGCGGGATCCAGAAGGCCGAGGACGCCGACGTGTTCGTCATTCGCAGGGAGCGCTTCGACGACTCGCCCGACTACTTCGTCACCCGGCGCGACGACCTGAGCGACCTCAGCCAGGTGACGAGCACCAACCCCTTCCACGCCGACTACGCCTGGGGACGCACCGAGCTGATCGATTACGAGAACGAGTGGGGCCGGCGGCTCCAGGGCTTCCTCACCTACCCGGCAAATTACGAGGAAGGCAAGCAGTACCCCATGATCGTCTATCACTACGAATTGCTGTCACGGGGTCTGCACCGCTTCGTCCTGGCCGACGAAACCAGCTACTACAACGTCCAGGCGTGGAGCCAGGAGGGCTACTTCGTGCTGCAGCCGGACATCGTCTTCCGCAACCGCGATCCCGGGCGGTCCAGCGTCCAGACGCTGCGCCCGGCGGTGGCCGCCGCGGTCGAGACCGGCATGATCGACCCCGAGCGCGTCGGGCTGATCGGGCACTCGTGGGGAGGCTACCAGACGACCTTCTTCGTCACGCAGGACGATGTCTTCGCGAGCGCGGTGGCCGGCGCGCCCCTCACGAACCTCATGAGCATGTACCTGTCGTTCTACTGGAACTCGGGGGGCACCGACGCGCGCATCTTCGAGATCAGCCAGGGGCGGATGCAGGTGCCGTGGTGGGAAGACTACGACTCGTATGCGGCCAACTCGCCGGTCCACAACATCCAGAACATGAACACGCCGCTGCTCATGATGTTCGGGAGCGAGGACGGGGCCGTCGAGTTCAACCAGGGGGTCGAGTTCTACAATGCGGCCAGGCGACTGGGCAAGGACATGGTGCTGCTGGTCTACGACGGCGAGAACCACGGCCTGGCGCGGGAGCCCAACCAGAAGGACTACCGCAACCGCATCATGGAGTGGTTCGCCCACTACCTGAAGGGCGAGCCGGCGCCGGACTGGATCACGAAGGGGCTGTCCTACATCGAGCAGAAGGACGGGCTGCAGCGGAAGCGGAGGCCGATCAGCTGAGGGGACGGCCCGGCTGGCGTGCAGGAGGCGGTCCGGGGACGACGCCTGTGAGGGCGGCGGGGGCGGGCGAAACATGCCCCGCCCCCGCCGCCTCGTTTCGGCGAGCGGGTCAGCCGCTCAACTGCCGTAGATCGTGCCGCAGGGCTGGTCGCGCCCGGTCCCCAGCTCGGGACGCGCCAGGCACTCGTTCTGCGGGAAGGGTAGCTGAAGGAACACGACGTGGTCGCTGCGGGCCCTGGGGAGCTGGTCCGTGCGGCCGTACTGCCGTGCGTCGTAGTACGTGAAACCGCCCTCCAGCGCGAGCGACATGAACTTGTTGTAGAGGATCTCGTCGAGCACGGCTGCGTCGTTGCCGGGATCCTCGAAGGGCGCCAGGCCGTGCGCGGCGCGGACGATGTTCACATCGTCGATGGCCCCCTGGCGGTCACCCGTGGCGAGGGCGGCCTCGGCGTGAATAAGGATCAGCTCCTCGTTCCTGACCCACGGGACGGGCGAATCCTGATTCGGATAGATCGTGTACCGCTCGGTGACGTCGATGCCCAGCAGCGAGAAGACCTGGGGCTGGACCTCGACCTTGCTGGCGCGGTCGTCGGGGGTCCCGTCCGGCTTCATCTGGGCATCCGCCAGGAAGCGCGGGTGCGCGAAGTGGCTCGCGCGCGAGAAGAACGGGTTGGCGGCGTCGCCGGGATTGGTGCTGTAGTTGTGGTACAGCCCGTAGTCGAGATCGCCGCCGGGGTTCATGAACGAACCCGCAAGGGCGCTCATCGCTTCGCCCCATTCGCCGTTGTACTTGTGGTAGCGGGCCTTGAGCGCGCGGTTGAGCCGGATGAAGTCTGAGGGAGTGGAGAAGCCCTCGTACCCGCTCGTCAGCCCGAAGGGGAAGGAGCTCCCCGCGCTGGAGAGGTGCTGCTGCGCTTCGTCCAGCAGCTGGTGGATGCGGGCATGGACCTGGTCCTCGCTCACGATGGGCGACAGCTCGTCACCGGGGTCGGCGGGCGGCTCCAGCGCCGCGCCGAACGAGGTGTGCATGATGATGATGTTCCAGAGCGACTGGGCCGCCACCGTCTTGGCGAAGCCCCGGATCGCGTTCTTGTCCGGCTCGGCGATCGCCTCGACGGCGTCCACCGCGTCGAGCAGCACCTGGATGTTCTTGAGGCTGGAATACCCCCAGAAGGCGCCCCCGTTTACCGGGTCAAGGGGGCCGATAAGGCGGTTGGTGGTGGTGCGGGGCTCCTCCGGGCGAAGGTCGTACGCCTCGCGTCCCCAGATGCCCACGTAGAGCACCCGCGATGAGGTGTTGCCGCGGGCGGTCGCCATCAGGTTCTGGGCCGCCGCCACCACGCTGTTGACGGTGGGGTTGGTGGTCAGGTCCTCGACGCTCGGGTCGTTGAAGTTCGGCACGACGAGGTCGGTGCACGCCGCGCCCGACAGGGCCAGCACAAGCGCCGCCGCGCCGGCCGCCATCTTCCTGTTTCGTTTGTTCTTGCTGTTCATTTCGAATATCTCCCTGGCCTGCGCCGCTCAGAAGCCCATGTTGACGGAGAACCAGAAGCTCCGGCTCGGTGGATAGGGCGCCACATCGATGTTCCGCGCGATCGCCTCCGAGCCGAAGTTGCTCACCTCGGGGTCCATGCCCCCGTAGCCAGTGAACGTCAGGACGTTCCTGCCGCTGAGCGAGAGGGTCATGTTGCTGACGCGGCCCCACATCATGCCGATGAACCGCTCGGGCACGTCGTAGTTGACCGTGACCTCGCGCAACTTCACGAAGGTGGCGTCCTCCAGCCAGACGCTGGAGATCTTGCTGGGGTAGACGCGCAGGCGGAAGTCGCCGAGCGACTCGCCGGGCATGCAGCCTTGGTCGGTGCACGGGTCGGCGTAGTCCTCCGCGTTCTTGCTGAGGTCGTAGAGCCAGCCGGTGAGGTTCGCAACCGTGCCGCCCTGCTGCCAGTCGAAGAGCATGTAGGCGCTGAAGTCGCCGAAGCGGAAGTCGTTGCCGAAGCCCATCCGGAAGTCCGGGTTCGCGTCTCCCAGCACCACGATGATCCGGTCACCGACCTCACAGGGGCCGCCGCAGCGCGGATCGTTTGCGACGGCGGCCGTGTCGCGGCCGAAGAAGGCCGACGGCGATTTGCCCTCGGTGATCTGGAAGCCGCCCAGCGCCGTGCCGAAGCCGCCCGCGCGGAACTCGGGCACCGGCAATTCGACGATCTCGCTGCGGTCCGTCGAGAAGGTGGCGTTCGTCGTCCAGCTGAAGCCTTCCGTGGTTACGGGGAAGACGGTCAGCCCGGCCTCCACGCCCAGCGTTTCCATGACGCCGCCGTTGAAGATCTGGGTGCTGAAGCCGGTCGACGGCGGCAGCGCGCGCTGCAGGAGCAGATCGGTGATCTCCTTCTGGTATACGGTCAGCTCGAGCGTGGCGCGGTCGCCCAGGAGGGTGGCGTCGGTGCCGAACTCGATCTCGCGCTGGCGCTCGGGCTTGAGGTCCGGCGCCACGGTGGTTCCCGAGACCGAGAAGGTCTGCAGGCCGCCGATGTTGCCGGTGTTCAGGGTGCTGAACTTCTGCCCGTAGAGAGGCTGGTTGCCGGACTGGCCAAAGGCGGCGCGCAGCTTGACCTCGTCCACCAGCCCCGGCGCGAGCCCCGGAAAGCGGTAGGAGGCGGCGGCCTTGGGATAGTAGAATAGTGACGAGGGCTCCGCGTTGTTGCTGCTCTGGTCGGCGCGGATCGCGCCCGTCAGGAGGAGCCGGTCGCCCAGCAGAAATTCCTCCTGCACGAAGAACCCGAAGTCCCTGACCTGCTGCCGGTTCTGGCGCACCGAAAGGTCGGTTCCGTCGTCGGCGTTGGAGAGCCCGGCGACCAGGTTCTTCGCCGCGATGCGGGAGATGTCGAGGTCGCGTTCCTCGTACTGGAATCCCGCCGAGAAGGTGGAGGTGAAACTGTCATGGGTGTAGGTGTGGATGCCGTTGGTGCTCCAGTTGACGTAGCGGCTGGCCGCGTCGCCCTTCACACTGGTGCCCGGCAGTCCGTCGTCGGGCTCGTACTGGAGCTCCGGCGGGCTGAAGATCGTGTTCTGCTGGGTGAAGAAGTCCACTCCCGCGTTTGACACGAAGCGGAGCGCGTGCCCGCCCGACACGAAGGCGTCCCACGACAGGTTGGCCGCGCCGATGAAGCGGTACACGTCCTCGTCGTTGACGACGTTGGCCGCCGTCTCGAGGATGTTGCTGTTGGCGAACGGGTTGCGGGGCCAGGAGCCGTCCTCCCGCTGGCGCAGGTCGATGAAGGACGGGGTCGATGGCAGCGTCATCCAGTAGCTGATGCTGCGGTTGTCGTTGTTGGTGAACCCGCGCGCGGTCTTGGTGTGGAGCGCGGTCGTGCTGATGCGGAAGAGGACCGAGGAGCCGATGCTCTGGTCCACGTTCAGCTTGAGCGACTGCTTGTCGTAGCCCGTGCCGGTGACGATGCCGCCGTCGTGCTTGACCAGCCCGGAGACGTAGTAGCGGGTGGACTCGTTCCCACCGTTCACGCTGAGCGCGCTCTCGTAGGAGAGGGGCGTGTTGCCGGCCAGGAACTCCTCGTGGTCGTAGAAGGCGTCAGCAGAGTAGAAGTTGGCCGCGTTGGGGCCGAAGGCGTCCACTGCGTCCTCCATGGTGTCGAACTTGCGCAGCCCGAGGTCGTTGGTCTTCTGGAAGAAGCCGAGGCGCTGGGTAAAGTTGAAGCGGGGCGCGCCCACGAGGCCGCGCTTGGTGGTGATCAGGACGACGCCGTTGGTGGCCTTCGAGCCGTAGATCGCGGACGCGGAAGCCCCCTTGAGGATCTCGATGCTCTCGATGTCGTTGGGATTGAGGTCGGCGATCCGGTTGGGCGCGTTGTCCTGCTGGCCCCCGCGGACCGGGCTGCTCGACGAGACCGTGACCACGTGCACGTTGGACGCGATCTCGTCGTTGCTGACGATCACGCCGTCGACGACGTAGAGCGGCCGGTGGTCGCCGATGATCGACGAAGTGCCGCGCAGCTGCACCTGGATGCCGCCGCCGGGGGCGCCGTTGTTCGCCTGCACGTTGGCGCCCGCGATGCGGCCCTGGAGCGCCTGCTCGAAGCTGGCGACGGGAGCGCGGGAAAGGTCCTCCGCGCCCACCGTGGCCACCGCGTTGGCGAGGTTCTGGCGCCGCACGCCGGTCGCCTGCCCGGTGACGACGATCGCGTCGAGGTTGAGCACGTCCCGCTCGAGTTCGATGGGAACGTTGGTCTGTCCGGCGGCAACGGTGATCTCGACGCTGCGGTAGCCGATGATCCGCACCGTAAGTCGCTGCTCGCCGGCCGGGAGTTCGAGGGAGAAGTTCCCCTCGTCGTTGGAGTAGGCGTGGACGGTGGTGCCCTCCAGATTGATCAGCGCTGATGCGACCGGGACTTCGCCGCCCGTCTCGGTGACCTTGCCGGTCACGGTGCGGGTCTGGGCGGAGAGCGTTGGCGCCCCGAGGAACGCGCCGAGCAGTAGGAGGGGGATCGAACGGGTAAGCCGGTGTTCCATGAGGACCTCCCTGGTTCGGAACCGGCGATGGCCCGCTGCTCCGCAGTCCAGCGTCTACCGGACGCCTGCGCGGGCCGGTACTACGGAATAGCGGGGCAATCTAGTGCGGGAGGACGGGATGGCAAGTGGGTGGGGGGGCGGGTCGGTTGGGGGGCGTCCGAGCCTGCAATCACAAGCGACAAATTCACCTCGGAGTGGTAACTTTGCTTTACATTCCGTAAGGTAAGCTTTACACGCTCTTCGTGACGGGGAGTAAATGCGCGGAAGGGCTAACCGGATCCACCGGGCGTGCCTGCCGACCGTCGTACCACCTCCAGCCCCTGCAGCGCCCGGTTGTCCCGCGCGTAGTCCAGGGGGGTTCTGCCTTCGTCGTCGAGCGCGGCAAGGTCGGCGCCGAGGCGCAGAAGCGTGGGAAAAACGGCCGGGTTGTACCGCGCCGCGAGATGAAGGGGGGTGCTGCCCGAGCCGTCGCGGGCGTCCAGGTCCGCGCCGACGGCGGCCAGTATTTCCAGGACGGCCCGGTTGGGGTTGCGAGACGCCGCTGCGTGAAGTGGAGCGGCCCCGGCATGCGAGCGCGCATGCGGGTCCACTCCGACATCCAGCAACGCCTGCAGGACGGCGGGGTTGGGATTGCCCGCCGCCGCGACGTGAAGCGCGGTTCTTCCACCGGCACCCCGGACATGCGGATCCGCACCGGCTTCCAGAAGGATGGAGATCGCCTCGAGGTTGTCGTTACTCCCGGCGGATTCCAGCAATGGAGTCTGTCCCCCATCCGCACGCGCGTTTGCGTCCGCTCCGGCACTCAGCAGCGATGCGATCGCGGTTGGGTCGGGGGTCGCACGCGCCGCGTCGTGGAGCGGTGTCATTCCGCTTCGGAAGCCCAGATAGTTTCCCCTCGTGCGCGCGTTGACGTCCGCGCCCGCATGCACCAGCGCGGCAACCACCCCGGGGTTAGGATTCGCGGTCGCCTCGTGCAGCGGGGTGTCGTCCCACCTGACGTGGTAGGTGGATCCCGTTGCCCATGCGTTCACCTGCGCTCCCGCTTCCAGCAGCGCGGTCAGGACCGCCGGTTGCGCATTGTGACGGGCGGCGAGGTGCAGGGGGGAATAGTGTCTGCCGTCGCGCGAGTTGACTTCGGCACCGGCCTCCATGAGTACCGGGATCACCGCGGGGTCGCGGGTCCACTCAGCCGCCAGGTGCAGTGGTGCGGGGCCTCCGCCCGGGCTCAGGAAAGGATCGCGAGGCTCCTCGCCCCGGGCATTGACGTCGGCGCCCCTCCGGATGCAGCCGAAGACGATGGCGGCTGTCGCAGCCCGGAAGAAGGCGGGCGTGTTCCATCTCGCGCAGTCGGCGGCATCGGCGGCACGTTCGAACTCCATCCTCATCGCCGCGGCGCCGCCGAGTTCGACCAGCCGGGCGATGACATCGCTGTTCCCCCTTTCGAGCGCTTCGTGCAGTGGCGTGCGGCCGGTCTCGTCAGCTGCGTCCAAAGAGGCCCCCGCGTCGACAAGGAACTGGACGACCGGATCCGACCGCGCTGCGTGGTGAAGGGGTGTGCGGCGCGAGTCGTCGCGCGCGTTGACATCCGCGCCTGCTTCCAGGAGGGCGGCCGCCAGATCGATCCTCCCCCGCCCCGCAACGTCGTGAAGGGGGGTGGTGCCCCGATCCGATCGCGCGTTCACGTCCGCACCGGCCTCGGCGAGCATTCCGATGAGCGTGGCCGCGAAGTGGTTCGGCCGGTAGGCGTTCACCAGCTGATGCAGGGGCGTGTTGCCGTTCTGGTCCCGGGCGTTCACGTCGGCGCCATGCTCGATGCAGCCCTGCACGCTTTCGGGCGGGGCGGTGCTGATGAACTCCTCGTCCGGCAACTCGCAAACTCGGCGATCTCGCACGGTCATCCTGCGGTTGTCCGGCACTTCCCTGTCTGCGCCCAGCTCCATGAGCTTGTCCACCGCCACCGTGTCGCCGTTGTTCCAGGCCAGGTGGAGGGGAGTCTCTCCCTTCCCGTTGCGGGCATTCACGTCCGCACCCGCGCGCACCAGGGCGGAGACGATCGCCGTATCCGGACGCGGGGCGTCTTCCTGCCGATTCGGGCGACGCCGCAAGTACAGAAGGTGCAGGGGCGTGTCACCGTCCTCGTTGCGAGCACCGGGGTCCGCGGCCGCGTCAATCAACAGGGTGACGTTGTCGTTCTTGCGCGTGCGGACTGCGCCGTGGAGCGGCGTCAGGCCCCGGTCATCCGCGGCATTCACCTCTGCGCCGGCCTCCAGAAGAGCGCCAACGACCGCCGGGGCGCCGTACTCCGCCGCGACGTCAAGCGCGGACGAGCCGTAGTTGGTCCGCAGATTCACGTCCGCCCCAGCCTCCAGCAGCATCGAGACCGGGGTGACGTTCTCTCGGAAGCTCGCCAGATACAGTGGAGTCCAGCCGCTGTCGTCTCGCGAGTCGGGATCCACCCCCAGGGCCAGCAGCGTGCGAAGCATCCGCAGCTGTTCGGGGGATTCATCCACGGTAGTGACCCAATGCAGGACGGTCCCCCGGGCATCGGTCACATTGACGTCGGCTCCAGCTTCCAGCAAGAGCCGAACAACGGGCAAGCTGCTCGCCAGGAGCAACGGGGTGGATCCGTTCGCGTTACGCGCCTCCAGCTCCGCACCGGCCTGGAGCAGCAGCGCGACAACCCCGGTGTCGCCCCGGAGTGCGGCATCATGCAGAGGGGTTGTGCCCTCGTCGTCGCGTGCGTTTGCATTCGCCCCGGCTTCAAGCAGCATCGTCGCGTTGCGGAGGCTCCCGAGCGACGCGGCGACGTGCAGCGGGGTGTGCCCGGCGTCGTTTCGGGAGTGCGGGTCGGCACCCCGGCTCAGCAGCAGGGCGACAATGGCGGGGTCCTCCGGCCTGAGGGTCCCGACTCCCCTTCGGGGCCACACCGACCCCCAGTGCAGCGGGGTGTTGCCCCCCTCGTCGGGTGCGTGCAGATCCGAGCCGGAATCGAGGCAATCTGCTACGTGTTCGGGAAGAGCGGTTCGGCGAAAGAGCTGTGTGTTCCAGTATTCGCAGTGGGCCGGGTCGGCTGCGCTGCCCCGATCGTCGCGTGCCTCCGGGTCGGCCCCCGCGGCGAGCAGTTCCCGGATCACGGCACGCTCGTTGTACCATGCCCTGTGAAGCGGTGTGCGCTGGTACGCGTCGCGTGCGTTCACGTTCGCGCCGGCGGCTATCAGCGCGGCGATGACCTCGGGAGTCCGGTTCCCCCCCGCGGCATCGTGCAGGGGGGTCCGCTCCGCCCAGTCCCTCGCGTTCACGTCCGCGCCAGCCGCGAGCAGCGCGGACACGACTCCAATGTCCCCGTCTCGAGCGGACGCCGCGTGCAGGAGGGTCTTGTTGTTGTTGTCACGAGCGTCGATGTCGGTCCCGCCCCGGAGGCAGGCGTTCACCGTGTCGGCGGTTGCCGTCCGAAGGAACCACGAGAAGCGGCCCTCACTCCAGTCTTCGCAGTCCGGCGGGCCGTCTCCTGTCAGGATGGTGCGCTGGGCCGTGGCGGGGGTTGCGAGCAGCAGGAGTGCTCCGGCTACGGCAAGTCGACTGAATCTTCCCATGAGACCCTCCGCAGGAGCCACGCCTTATGCGGGCGACGATCGATCACTGTAAGGCAGAGTTTACATTCTGACATGTGTAGTTTACTTATCAGCGTTCCAGACGGCCACTGGCCGGGCCGCGGGGAGGACCTCCCGACTGCCGCACGACCTCCAGCCCCTGCAGCGCCCGGTTCTCCCGCGCGTAGTCGAGAGGGGTCCGGCCCTCGTCGTCGAGGGCGGCAAGGTCGGCGCCGAGGCGCAGAAGGACGGGAAACACAGCCGGATTGTGCCGCGCCGCGAGATGAAGGGGGGTCTGGCCCGAGTCGTCGCGTGCGTTCAGATCCGACCCGAGGGCGGCCAGGAGCTCCGGGACGGCCCGGTTGGGGTTGCGCTGCGCAGCCTCGTGCAGCGGAGTGGCCCCGGTCCGCGAGCGCGCCTGCGGGTCCAATCCGGCGTCCAGCAGCGTCTGCAGTACGGAGGGGTTGGGATTGCCCGCCGCCGCGACGTGAAGCGCCGTTCTTCCGCCGGCACCGCGGGCATGCAGATCCGCGCCGGCTTCCAGAAGTACGGAGATCACCTGGGGGTTGCCGTTACCCCCAGCCGCTTCCAGCAACGGCGTCTCCCCCACATCCGCCCGCGCGTTTACGTCCGCACCGGCATTCAGCAGCGATGCGAGCGCGGTGGGGTCGGGGGTCGAACGCGCTACGTAGTGGAGCGGTGTCATGCCGTTCCGGGAACCCAGGTAACGTGCCATGCCACGTGCGTTGACGTCCGCGCCCGCGTGCACCAGCGCGGCAACGATCCCGGGGTTCGGGTTCCGGGTCGCCTGGTGCAGCGGGGTTTCGTCCCACCTGACGCTTCGCCAAGACCCCGTTGCCCATGCGTTCACCTCCGCCCCCGCTTCCAGCAGCGCGGTGAGGACCGCCGGATCGGGGTTGCGGCGGGCGGCGAGGTGCAGCGGGGAATAGTGGCTGCCGTCGCGCGCGCTGACTTCGGCACCTGCCTCCACGAGAACCGGGATCACTCCGGGGTCGCGGGTCCACTCCGCCGCCAGATGCAGCGGTGCGGGGCCCCCGCCCGGCCTCAGGGAAATGTCGCGAGACTCCTCCCTGGCATTGACGTCGGCACCCCTCCGGATGCAGCCAAAGACGATGGCAGCCGTCGCGGCCCGGAAGAAGGCGCGCGAGTTCCATCTCGCGCAGTCCGCGGCATCGGCGGCATCGGCGGCATGTTCCATCTGCAACCTCAGCGCCGCGTCGCCGCCGAGTTCGACCAGCCGGGCGATGACGCCGCCGTTCCCCCCTTCCAGCGCTTCATGCAGTGGCGTGCGGTCGGTCTCGTCAGCCGCGTCCCAGGAGGCCCCCGCGTCCACAAGGAGCTGGGCGACCGGATCCGACCACCGCGATGCGTAGTGAAGGGGTGTGCGGCGCGAGTCGTCGCGTGCGTTGACGTCCGCGCCTGCTTCCAAGAGGGCGGCCGCCAGATCGACCCTGCTCCGCCACGCAGCGTCGTGGAGGGGGGTGGTGCCCCGATCCGACCGCGCGTTCAAGTCCGCTCCCGCTTCCGCGAGCATCTCGATGAGCGTGGCCGCGAAGCGGTTCACCCCGGCCCTGGGGGAGCCGTTCACCAGGTGATGCAGGGGCGTGTTGCCGTCGCGGTCCCGGGCGTTCACGTCGGCGCCATGCTCGATGCAGCCTCGCACGCTCTCGGGCGGGGCGGTGCTGATGAACTCCTCGTCCGGAAACTCGCAACTCCGGCGATCTCGCACGGTCATCCCGCGGTTGTCCGGAACTTCCCTGTCTGCGCCCAGCTCGATGAGCTTGTCCACCGCCACCTTGTCGCCGTTGTTCCAGGCCAGGTGCAGGAGAGTCTCTCCCTTTCCGTTGCGGGCGTTCACGTCCGCACCGGCGCGCACCAGGGCGGTGACGATCGCCGTGTCCGGACGCGGGGCGTCTTCCAGCCGACCCCGGCGGCGTGCCAGGTGCAGGGGCGTGTCACGGTCCTGGTTGCGAGCACCGGGATCCGCGCCCGCTTCCAGGAGCAGGATCACGTTGTCGGGATTGCGGCCGAAAACTGCTTCGTGCAGCGGAGTGTCACCCGACCGCGTCCGTGCATGCAGGTCTTCCCCGGCCTCCAGCAGAGCGGCAACGACCGCCGGGGCGCCGGATGCCGCCGCATTGTGAAGCGCGGACACGCCATAATTGGCCTGCTGGTTCACCTGCGCGCCGGCCTCCAGCAGCATCAAGACCGGGGTGACGTCCTCGCCAAAACTCGCCAGGTGCAAGGGGGTCCGGCCCCTGTCGTCCCTGGAATCCACATCCGCACCAAGATCCAGTAGTGTGCCAAGCAACCGCTGCCGTTCGGGGGATACGTCAAAACTGAGGACAACGTGCAGGATACTCCCCTGCGCACTGGTCACACTCATGTCCGCTCCCGCCTCCAGCAACAGGCGGACCGACGGCACGCGGTCGGCCTGGAGCACCGGCACGCTGCCGGCCACAAGCAAGGGAGTCGAGCCGTTGGAGTCACGCGCCTCCACCTCCGCGCCGGCTTGGAGCAGCAGCGCGACAATCCCGGCGTCGCCCCGGAAAGCGGCTTCATGCAGTGGGGTGGAGCCGTCGTTGTCGCGAGCGTTCACGTCGGCCCCGGCCTGGAGGAGCATCGTCGCGCTGCGGAGGCTCCCGAGCGATGCTGCCAAGTGCAACGGGGTGTGCCCGGCGTCGTTGCGAGCGTGCGGGTCGGCGCCCCGGCCCAGCAGCATGGCCACGATGTCGAGGTACTCCGGTCCGAGGGTGAGGGCCCACCTCTCCCACGGGAACCGCTCCGACCCCCAGAGGTGCAGCGGGGTGTTGCCTTCTCCGTCGCGAGCATGCAGATCCACACCGGAATCGAGGCAGTTCGCCACGTCTTCGGGAAGAGCCGTCCGGCGGAAGCGCGAAGTGTTCCAGTACTCGCAGTGCATCGGGTCGGCCACTCCGCCCCGATGGTCGCGCGCCTCCCCGTCGGCCCCCGCGGCGAGCAGTTCCCGGATGACGGCACGCTCATTGTTCCATGCCAGGTGAAGCGGGGTACGCTGGTAGGCGTCGCGTGCGTTCACGTTCGCGCCGGCCGCGATCAGCGCGGCGACGACCTCTGGGTCCCGGTTCCCCCACGCGGCATCGTGCAGGGGGGTCCGCGCCGCCCAGTCCCCCGCGTTGACGTCCGCGCCGGCGGCGAGCAGCGCGGACATGACTTCAAGGTCCCCACCGCCCGCCGACGCCGCGTGCAGGAGGGTCTTGTTGTTGTCGTCGCGCGCGTCGATGTCGGTTCCTTCGCGAAGGCAGGCGTTCACCGAGTCGGCCGTCGCCGTCCGAAGGAACCCCCCGAAGCGGCCCTCGCTCCAGTCCTCGCAGTCGGGCGGGCCGTCTCCCGTCAGGATGGCGCGCTGGGCGGAGGCAGGCACTACGAGCAGCAGGAGAATTCCGGCTAGGGCAAGTCGTCCGAATCTTCTCATGAGACCCTCCACAGGAGCCACGCCTTTACGAGCGAAGGCCGAGCGCTGTAAAGCGGAGCTTACATTCTGACATGTGTAGTTTACCTATCAGCGTTCCAGACGGCCACTTGCCGGCCCGCGGGGAGGATCTTCCGAGCTCCTTACAACCTCCAGCCCCTGCAGCGCCTGGTTGTCGCGCGCATAGTCCAGCGGGGTCCGGCCTTCGTTGTCGAGGGCGGCGAGATCCGCGCCGAGGCGCAGCAGGGTGGGAAACGCGGCCGGGTTGCTTCGCGCCGCGAGGTGGAGGGGGGTGCGGCCCAGGTCGTCGCGTGCGTTCAGGTCCGCGCCGAGGGCGACCAGCAACTCCAGGATGGGCCGGTTGCGGTTCCCCGACGCGCCGTCGTGCAGCGGGGTGGACCCTGATCCGGTTCGCGCGTTCATGTCCGCGCCTGCGTCCAGCAACGCCTGCAGAACCGCCGGGTTCGAATTCCCTGCCGCCGCAAAGTGGAGCGCGGTCCTGTCGCGCGCGCCACGGGCATGCAGATCGGCGCCGGCCTCGAGAAGGGTCACGACTACCTCGGGATTGCCATTGGCTCTGGCGGCCTCCAGCAACGGCATCTGACCCCCGTCCGCACGTACGTTCACATCCGCTCCGGCCCCCAGCAGCAGTGCAATGTTGGATGGGTCGCGAGCGCGACCCGCGGCGTAGTGGAGTGGTGTCATGCCGCTCCTGTCGTCCGGGTCACGCGCCGAGCGCGCGTTGACGTCCGCTCCCGCCCGCACCAGGGCAACCGCGATCTCGGGGTTCCGGTTCGCCATCGCTTCGTGCAGCGGGGTGTAGTCCCACCCGTAGTCGATGTGGAATCCGGTTGCCCAGGCGTTTACATTCGCTCCCGCCTCCAGGAGCTTGCTTAGGACCTCCAGGTCAGGGTTGTGCCGGGCGGCGAGGTGCAATGGGGCATTGTCGCGTTCGTCGTGCGCGTTCACATCGGCCCCGGCTTCGAGCAGCACGGAGATCACCCCGGGATCGCGGGTCCACTGCGCCGCCATGTGCAGAGGTGCGGTCCCCCCGCCGGGGCGCGTCATGATTGACCCTGGCACTCGGACATTGACATCGGCTCCGTCGCGAATGCAGATCGCCACCAGGGTAGCCGTCGCGACGCGGAAGAAGTCGGGGGTGTTCCATCTGTCGCAGTTCGCCGCATCGGTGGCATGGTCGATTCTGGCTCGGGCCACCGAATCACCCGAGAGCTCAACGAACCGTTGTACGACCGCCTGGTTCTCGGTTAGCAGGGCTGCTGCCTGCAATGGAGTGTGGCCAGTGTCGTCAACCGCATGCACCGAAGCGCCCGCGTCGACAAGGAGCGATACTAGCGAGACCGGGCCCCACCGGGCGTGGTGCAGCGGTGTGCCGCCCGTCGAATCGCGAGCGTGCACATCCGCGCCCGCTTCCAGAAGCGCTGCCACCAGGTCTGGCCTCCTCCAGGCTGCAGCATCGTGGAGGGGCGTGGCACCCCGGTCGGATCGCGCGTTCACGTCCGCCCCTGCCTCGGCAAGTATCCCGATGAGCCTGGTCGCGAAATGCGTCCGCGAGCCATTCACAAGGTGATGCAGCGGGGTGTTGCCGTCATGGTCCGTGGCGTTCACGTCGGCGCCATGCTCGATGCAGCCGCGCACGCTCTCGGGCGGAGCGGCCTTGATGAAATCCGCGTCCGGCCAGTCACACAACTGGCGATCACCCGGTACGTCCCCAAGGTTGTCCGGCATTTCAGGATCAGCACCCAGCTCCAGCAGCTTGTCCACCACCGGAGTGTTTCCCGTGTTCCAGGCCACATGCAGCGGTGTCTCGCCCTTGTCGTTGCGGGCATCGATGTCCGCGCCGGCACCGACCAGCGCCGAGACGATCACCGTGTCGAGACGCAACGAGGTCTCCCGCCAGTCCGGGCGGCGTGGCCGAGAGGCAGCGAGGTGCAATGGCGTGTCGCCGTTTTCGTTGGCGGCGCCCGGATCTGCACCCGTCTCCAGAAGCAGAACCATGTTTTCCTGCCTGTCCCGGCGGACCGCCCCGTGCAGCGGTGTGTTGCCGCGGCGGTCCGCGATGGCCATTTCCGCCCCAGCCTCAAGCAGGGCGGCAACAACTGCGGTGCCGCCATGCTCTGCCGCCACGCCGAGTGGAGACGGGTCATATTCGGTCCGCCGGTTCACATCCGCGCCGGCGTTGAGAAGAATCGAGATCCGGGCAACGTCTTCGGCAAAGCTCGCCCGGTACAAGGGCGTCCAGCCCAAGCCGTCCCCCGAGTTCGGATCGGCCCCCAGGTCCAGCAACGTGCGGAGCATAAGGACCGACGCAGAGTCATCACCCATGGCGATAACGCGATGCAGGACGTTCTCCCGGGCCCCGTACGAGTTCACGTCGGCCCCCGCATTCAGCAGCGTCTGAAGAACGGCTATGCTACCCCCCATGTGGAGCGGGGTGGTCCCGTTGGCGTCACGCACCTCCGGCTCAGCGCCGGATTGGAGCAGCAGCGTGACCATGCCGGGGTGCCCGTGCCGGGCGGCGCGATGCAGCGGGGCCTCGCCGTTGTTGTCACGTGCGCCGACCTCCGCCCCGGCCTCCAGCAACATCGTTGCGATGGGAACGCTCCCGAGCGAAGCTGCGACGTGCAGCGGGGTGTGCCCGGCGCCGTTTCGGGCGCGGGCGTCGGCGCCTGCGTCCAGGAGCATGGCAACGATCTCGGGATCTTCCGGTTTCGGGGGTTCCAACCTTCCCCGTCCCCACGCCGACGCCCAGTGCAGCGGAGTGTTGCCCTCTTCGTCACGGGCACGCGGGTCCGCGCCGGACTCGAGGCAACGCGCCACCTCCTCGGGAAGAGCCGTCCGGCGGAAGAGCCCCGTGTTCCAGTTCGCGCAGCTCGTCGGGTCGGCTACCCTGCCTCGATCGTCACGGGCGCCCCGGTCGGCCCCTGCGGCAAGCAGTGTGCGGATCACGGCAACATTCCTGTTGGACCAGGCCATGTGCAGAGGGGTGCGCTCGTAGGCGTCACGCGCATTCACGCCCGCTCCCGCGGCCAGCAACGTCCGGACGACTTCGGGATCCTCGCTTCGCTCGGCGGCCACGTGCAGCGGAGTGCGCCCCGCCCAATCTCGCGCGTCAACGTCGGCACCGGCCGCGAGGAGCGCGGCCACGACTCCGGGGTCGGCAGAGTATCCGTTCGCCTCATGCAGGAGCGTCCTGTTGTTGCCATCGCGAGCGTTTGCGTCGATGCCATCCTGGAGACAAAGAGTCACGGAGTCGGCGGTCGTCCTCGAGAGGAACCAGGAGAAGAGGCCCGCCTTCAGGTCTTCGCAGGTCGGTGGCCAGTTGCCCACCACGACGACGCGCTGGGCGGAGGCGGGGGATGCGGGCAGAAGGAGTGCTCCGGCCGCAACCAGCAGGGCGTGGACAAGCCTCGGTATCGCCAGCCGAATACGGCTGGGCTCTGTTCCGCGGGTCACTAGTCGATCGAGTCCTGTCATTCGTTGCTCCGAAGTCAGCCGGATCCGCCGGGAGTGTTCC
Organism: Gemmatimonadota bacterium; assembly: GCA_022826005.1. Taxonomy (GTDB): domain Bacteria; phylum Gemmatimonadota; class Gemmatimonadetes; order Longimicrobiales; family Gaopeijiaceae; genus Bin94. The sequence goes on from JAJDVT010000063.1 coordinate 86,314, forward strand.
CAGCACGCCGCACCACCTCCAGCCCCTGCAGCGCGGCGTTGTCCCGTGCGTAGTCCAGGGGGGTCGTGCCCTCGTCGTCGAGCGCTTCCGGGTCGGCGCCGAGGCGCAGAAGGACGGGAAAGTTGATGGCATTGCGCCTGGCGGACAGGTGCAGGGGGGTAACACCGGTTGCACCCGTCGCGTTCACGTCCGCGCCAGCGTTCACCAGCGCCTCCACGACGAGCGGACTCCTGTTGATATAGGCCGCGAGGTGAAGGGGGGTAACGGCGCCGGGCACCTCGCGGGCGTTGACATCACCCCCGGCTTCGACCAGCGCAGCCACGATCTCCGGGTTGCGGTTGACAGCCGCCGCGTGCAGCGGCGTGGCGTTCCCGGTCCACCAGGCCCTGACTTCGTAGTGGCCCCAGACGTTCATCTCCGCGCCGGCGTCCAGAAGGGTCGTGATCACATCGGGGTCGGGGTTGCTGAACGCCGCGTCGAGGAGCGGGGTCTGCCCGCCTTCGGCTCGGGCGTGCACCGACGCGCCGGCCTCCAGCAGGGCGGCGATCATCTCCGGGGTGCCGAATTGCGCCGCCCGGTGCAGCGGGGTCCTTCCCCCTTCGCCCCGGTCGTGCACGTCCGCCCCGGCCGCAAGCAGCAGTCGCGCGACCTCCGGGTTCGGATTCGCCGCCGCTTCGTAGAGCGGTGTGGAGTCCCACCCGTAGTGGATGTGGAATCCCTCCGCCCTCCCCTCCAGATCGGCACCGGCCTCAAGCAGCGCCGCGGCCACGGCAGGTTCCTCGTTCATGAGCGCGGCCCGGTGCAACGGAGAATAATCCCTCTCGTCGCGAGCGTTCACATCGGCCCCGGCCGCCACCAGGAGGGTGATGACCGCAGGGTCTCGGGTCCACGCCGCTGCGTAGTGCAGAGGGGTAGAGCCGGGGTGCAGGCTCATGAGCGCGTCCTGGACCGCGGTTGCGTCCGCCCCGTCCTCAATGCAGGCGGCGACCTCGTCGGCGGTCGCGAAACGGAAAAACGCCCCGGTATTCCATCTCTCGCAGCCGGTGGGGTCGGCCACGCGGCCGGAATCGTCCTCTGCCGAGAGATCGGCGCCGTATTCCATGAGCGTGGCCACAACCTCGACATTGTCCCGTCCCAGGGCCAGGTGCGTGGCGGTGCGGCCGTAGTCATCCCCTGCGTTCACGTCCGCCCCTGCCTCCAGCAGGAGCGAAACCAGGTCGGTCCGGTCGGAGAATCCTCCCGCAGCGCCGTGCAGCGGCGTCCGGCCCCGGTCGTCCCGTGCGTTCACGTCCGCTCCCGCCTCCAGAAGCGCGGCCGCGAAGTCCGCCTGTTCCCCCCGGAGAGCGTACCCAACCTGATGAAGGGGGGTCGACCCGGTGGCGTCCCGCGCATTCACGTCCGCGCCGGCCTCGACGAACGCCGCGACGATCGAGGCGGCCGGAAAGAAGACATCCCCCGCGAGGTTGTGGAGCGGCGTACGACCGCGCTCGTCCTGAGCACGCACGTCGGCCCCGGCCGCCAGGCAGCCTTCCACACTCTCGCGTGGGACGCGCATCGAGAAACTGCGATCCGTCCAGTCGCAGACCATGGGGCGGGGTACCTCTCCGGAATCGTCCTGTGCTTCCGTGTCGGCGCCAAGCCGCAGGAGCTGGTCAACAACCGGAGCGTGTTCGTTGCGCGTGGCGATGTGGAGCGGCGTCCTGCCGATGCCGTTGCGGGCATTCACGTCCGCACCCGCGGAAACGAGCGTGGCAACCATCACAGTGTCCGGGTACGGCTCGGCGTCCCTCCGGGCGGGGAATTCCGGGGGCCAGGCCGCCGCGACATGCAGGGGCGTGTTGCCGAGCTCGTTCTGTGCGCGCACGTCCGCGCCGGCCGCGACAAGGAGGGCCACGTGAGCCGGCTTCTTCGCCTCGACCGCGTGATGCAGCGGCGTCTCGTCCTGACCGTCAGCGGCGTTCACTTCAGCCCCCGCGTTCAGCAGGGCGGTGATGACTGCAGGGTCCTCGGCGGATCGGGCGGCCTCGTGAAGAGGGGTCTGGTTGCCGCGAGTGCGCGCGTTGACGTCGGCGCCGGCGTTTGCCAGTCCCGTGACCAATTCGGGGCCCCCCTCGTCGAAACTGTCGACCAGGTGCATCGCGGTTCGGCCCGCCCAGTCGCTGGCCGTGGGGTCGGCTCCAAGGGCCAACAGCCTGTCGACCACGTCGGTGACGGGGGCGACCGGGGGACGCTCCGTTGCGAGCATCGCGGGAACGAACCAGCCGGGACTCATGACCCGGAGGAGTGCGGTCCCGCCGCGCTCGTTCTCCGCGTTCACGTCCGCTCCCGCCTCCACGAGCATCTCCAGCACCGCCAGGCTCTCAAAGCCTATCTCGGCGGCCACGAGCAACGGGGTGTTGCCCTCCGCGTCCACAGCGTGGATATCGGCACCGGCCTGCAGCAGGAGCGCCAGCGTCTCAGGCACCTGACTCCGCGCCGCCAGATGAAGTGCGGATTCACCGCGTTCGTTGGTCGCGTCGATGTCGGCGCCAGCGTTCAGCAGAGGCGTCAGGTTCCCGGGTCCCGCCCGCGCCGCCCAATGAAGGGGTGTGTTGCCCTGTTCGTCTCGAACGTTCACATCCGCGCCGGCTTCGAGACAACCGGCTACGGCATCGGCGTCGGCAATGAAGGAGAACACGCGTGTGTTCCAGTGTTCGCAGCTCGCCGGGTCCGCGACCCGGCCCTCGCTGTTGCGCGCCGTCCGGTCCGCGCCAAGCTCGAGCAGCCTGCGGATGACGTCCTGGTTAGGGTTGGACCAGGCCCTGTGGAGCGGCGTATTCGACTGAAGATCCCGCGCGTTCACATCCGCGCCGGCCTCCACCATCGCGGCGACCACGTCGGGGTCGCGGTACGCCGCGGCCGCGAGGTGGAGGGGGGTGTGGCCCTCACCGTCACGGGCATTCACATCCGCACCGGCCGCGAGCAGCACTGTGAAGACCTCGGGATCCCAGTTGTAGAGGGACGCAATGTGCAGTGGCGTGCCCCCGCGAATCGCGGCATTCACGTCCGCGCCCGCATCGATGCAGGCCTGAACCGTCCCGGCCGTGGCCTCGCGGAAGAAATCGACCGTGGCCCAGTCTTCGCAGCTCTCCTGGGCGACGGCCGGAGTCGTCACCAGCACCAAGGCGACGGTGGATGCGCCGAGATGCAGTCGATGGCCGGATCCTGTCATTTGTCGCCTCCAGGCTGTACGGATGTAACGTTCACATTGCAAGATGACATGTATAGTTTACATATTCGTAACGGTTTATCGCTCCCGCAACAGCTCCCGCAGGAGCGGATTCTGTCGCGCATGATCCAGCGGCGTCCTGCCCTCCTCGTCGACCGCCTGCGTGTCGGCGCCCAGGGCCAGGAGCGCCAGGAAGACGTTGTTGTTGCGGCGCGCCGCGATGTGCAGAGGCGTCTGGCCGCCGTGGTCCCTCGCATTCACCTCCGCGCCCGCCGCGACCAGTGCCTCCACGATCTCCGGATTCCTGTTGTCGCCGGCAGCGACGTGGAGAGGCGTCCCTCCGGACCGGTCGCGCGCATTGACCTCCGCACCGGCCCCGACCAGCGCCTCCACGATCTCCGGATTCCAGTTCCTGAGCGCCGCCGAGTGCAGTGGCGTCCGGTACTGCCGCGACGCGCTGATCGCGGTGGTGCGGCCCCAGACGTTGACCTGCGCCCCGGCCTCGAGAAGGACGGTGATCACGGCGGGATCGTCGTTGCTCCGCGCGGCCCAATGGAGCGGCGTCATGCCGCGATCCGCGCGTGCGTTCACATCCGCACCGGCTTCCAGCAACAGGCGGATCATAGCCGCATTCCCGCTTTCCGCCGCACTGTGGAGCGGAGTACCGCCTCCGTAGCCCCGGTCGTTGACATTCGCGCCGGCTTCCAGCAGGGCGGCGGCAACGGCCAGGTTCGGGGTCGCCGCAGCCCGATGGAGCGCCGTGTAGTTCCACCCGGCATCGACGCCGAATCCCGCCGCCCTGGCGTCGACTTCGGCGCCTGCCCTCAGCAGCGCAGTGGCGACGGCCGGGTCGGGGTTGTACCGGGCAGCCATGTGCAGCGGAGTGTCGCCATTGTCGTCACGAGCGTCCAGGTCGGCACCGGACTCGATGAGCAAGGAGATGACGGACACGTCCGTCGTGAATCGCGCGGCAAGGTGGAGGGGCGTGGGATTGTAGAACAGGGTCCGCCAGCGTACTCGCCCCTCCCCCGGGCGGCCGTTAACGTCGGCGCCCCGGTCGATGCACCCGGCGACGCCACCGGCGTCCGCGACGCGGAAGAACACACCCGTATTCCAGCGGTCACAGGTCCGGGGATCGGCCGCCTGACCGGTGTCGTCAAAGGCCACGGGTTCGGCGCCCCGTGCGAGAAGTACCGCGGCCAAGCCGGGGTTGTCTCTCTCTACGGCCAGGTGCAGCGGGGTCCGGCCCAGGTTGTCGCGTGCGTTCGGGTCGGCACCGGCCCCGACCAGGAGAGAGGCGATGGAGGGCAGGTCGTCCAGTGATCCGGCTGCAGCATGCAGGGGCGTTCGGCCCTCGTCGTCACGCGCGTTCACGTCCGCTCCGAGAGCCACCAGCAACTCCGTGCCAGCTGGATCGTCGAGGAGTGACGCCACCGCACGGTGGAGTGGCGTGCTCCCGGCAGAATCCCGGGCGTCCACATCCGCGCCGGCTTCAACCAGCGCACGGGCGACCGCAGTCAGCCGGGCGGGGTCTTCCAGGCGTATTGGCGCCATCGGTCCCGGGATTGCCACCGCCACCGCGTGCAGGGGAGTGCGGCCGCGCTCGTCGGGGGCTGCCGGGTCGGCGCCCGCCTCCAGGCAGGTCACAACCATGTCGAGCGGGAGGCTGACGATCGTCCACTCGCTCCAGTCACAGTACGGCGCGGTGGCTGGAGGTTCCCCCGATCCGCCCACCGGGTCGGCGACCGCGCCCAGCTGCACGAGCCTTTCCGCGAGGGCAATGTTGCCGCGCTTCCTGGCCAGGTCCAGCGGGGTGTCGCCCTCTCTGTTCACGGCGCCGACATCCGCACCCGCTTCCACAAGAGCAGAGACTATCGCCGTGTCGGCGTGGCGCGGAATCCTCCCGCGGCCCCACGAACCCCGGTGCAGCGGCGTGTCTCCGTTCGTGGCTCGCGCATTCACGTCCGCGCCCGCCTCCAGCAGCACGGCCACATTGACGGCCGCCTTTTCGTTGGCCGCCCGGTGCAGCGGTGTCTCCGCGTTCAGATCCCGTGCGTTGACATCGGCGCCGGCGGCCAGCAGCGCGCCTGCGACTGCTTGATTGCGGCTGTAGGCGGCTGCGACGTGAAGCGCTGTCCGGCCCAGCCGATCCACCGCGCCGATCTCCGCGCCAGCCTCGAGGAGTGCAACGACCAGAGCCTCGCTCGTCCCCCGGCTCGCCCCGTGCAGCGGGGTTTCCTGCGAGATCGGTCCCAACGTGCCCCGCGCGTTGGGGTTCGCCCCCAGCTCAAGGAGCCTGGAGACGATCGCGAGCGCGGCGTCGGGGTCGCCCGCAAGCCACGAGGCGGCGTGGTTGAGCGCGGTACCGAGATCCGCTGCATCCATCTCCGCCCCCGCCCCGAGGAGCGCTTCGAAGGATGCCCGGTTTCCGTACCCCTGGGCCAGCCGGTTGGCCGCCCACGCCACGGGAGTTGCACCGCGGGTGTCTTGCGCCTCCAACTCCGCGCCGGCCCGGAGAAGCAGGGGGACGATGCCGGGATCCTCGCTGGCGGCAGCGTGGTGCAGCGGGGTCGCGGCTCTGGCGTCGGACGCGCTCACAACCGCCCCCGCCTCGATCAGCAGGGCCGCTACGGGTACACTCCCGGCCCTGGCCGCGAAATGGAGCGGGGTCTGTCCGGCCTCGTTGCGGGCGTTCACGTCGGCGCCCGAAGCCAGGAGCATCTCGACGACTTCGGCGTTCTCGGGCAGGCCCTGGAACCGGCGGGTTCCCACTTCCCAACCTCGCGCCACCTGGTGCAGCGGGGTGTCGCCCTCTTCGTCGCGCGCGTTTACGTCCGCCCCGGAATCGAGGCAGCGCCGCACGTCCTCCGGCAGCGCCGCACGGCCGAAGAGCGGCGTGTTCCACTCCTCGCAGCGCGCCGGATCGGCGATGTTGCCGCGGTCGTCCCGCGCCGTCCGATCGGCTCCCGATCCGAGCAGGATCCGAGCCAGGGCGGGGTTCGGCCGGAACCTGGCGCGATGCAGCGGCGTTTGGCCGTACGCATCCCGCACATTCACATCCGCTCCGGCCCGCAGCAGCAGCTCGACGATCTCTGGACTCCCGTTGACGATCGCGTGATGCAGCGGCGTGCGGTCCGCCCAGTCCCGGACCCCAACCTCCGCTCCGGCCCGCAGCAGCACGGTGATGACTGCGGGATCGCTGCTCTGATTGGCTGCAACGAGGAGCGGCGTGTCGCCCCCGAGGCTCCGCCCGTTGACGTCCAGGCCGGCTTCGACGCACTCCGCGACTTCTTCGGCCGTGGCAAAGTAGAAGTAGCCGCCGGCCATGTAGGTCGTTGGGTTGTCCCAGTCGTTGCAGGCGGGCCCGGGAAGGTCCGTGAATCCGCGGAGCTGGGCGGAGAGCGGGGGCGGGGCCAGCCAGGGGCCCCATGTGCGGGCGTCCAGGCACGGAAGCGTGGCCAGCAGGAAGAAGTGCAGGATGCTGCCTGCGGCGGAGGGGTTCGTCCGTTTCATCGTGCCTCCAGCCTAACGGACGGAATGGGCGGGCGTGCCTTCAAAATACCATGAGACGTGCGCACCCCGCACTCTTCGGCTGCGAAGGAGGCGCGCAGGCCCACCGCCGGTCGGATCCGAGGGGTGTGATTCCCGACTACCGCACCACCTCCAGCCCCTGCAGCGCCCGGTTGTCCCGCGCGTAGTCCAGGGGGGTTCTGCCGTCCGCGTCGAGCGCCGTCAGGTCGGCGCCGAGGCGGAGCAGCACGGGGAATACGGCGGGGTTGGACCTCGCGGCAACATGCAGCGGGGTTTGCCCGGCGTCGTTCCTCGCATTCGGATCGGCACCGAGGCCGACCAGCGTCTCCAGGACGGCGGGGTTGGGGTTGCCGGATGCAGCCAGATGCAGGGGCGTGGCACCGGATTCGGGCATACGTGCACGGATGTCCGCCCCCGATCGCACGAGAAGCGTGACCACGTCGGGATTTGAATTCCCTTGGGCCGCAGAGTGCAGGGGTGTTCTGTCCATCCGTTCGACCGGGAACCCGCCGCTCGTTGCGAGGTTCACACCCGACCCATTCACGTCCGCTCCCGCGTCGAGCAGCGCCTCCAGAACGGCGGGGTTGGCGTTGCGCGCGGCGGCTTCGTGGAGCGGGGTTCTACCTCCACTCCTGCGTGCGTTCACCTTTGCCCCACCCTCCACCAGCACGTTGATCATCGCCGGATCGGCGTTCCACCCGGCAGCCTGCTGGAGCGGGGTGCCGTTGTGGCCGAGCGCATTCGGGTTCGCGCCCGCCGCGAGCAATGCCGCCGCGACCCCGGGATCCGGGTTGGTGGACGCCGCGTGCAGCGGTGTGAAGTCCCAACCCCAGTCAACTCCGAAGCCGGTCGCCCACGCATTCGCCTCCGCGCCCGCTTTCAGGAGGACGTCCATGACAGCGGCCGTGCCGTACCGGGCGGCATGGTGCAGGGGATTGTTGCCGTCCCGGTCCACGGCATGGACATCCGCACCGGCCTCCAGGCACCGGCGGACGAGAGCCGGCGACGCGGCGATGGCAAAGCCTCTCGTGTTCCAGTCTTCGCAATCGGCCGTCAACGAGGCTTCGCGGCGCGTTGGCAGCCCCGCGGAATCCGCGCCCAGCTGGAGGAGCGTTGCTCGAAGTCTGTCCCCGTACCGGTTCGCCACCACGGTCAGAGCGGTCTGGCCCAGGGCGTTGCGGGCATCGACCTCCGCGCCCGCCTCAACGAGAAGGACGGCGGTTTCAGGAGCGCGGTACGAACCCGAGGCCGCCACGAGATGAAGGGGCGTGTTGCCCCGCTCGTCGCGCGCGTTGACATCGGCACCCGCCTCGATGCACCCCGCAACGCTTTCGGGCGGTGCAGGCCGGCCAAACAGTGAAGTGGACGCGAAAAACGCGCTGTCCGGCCATTCGCAGACGGCGAGGCGCGGGGTCCTGCCCCGGTTGTCCAGCGCTTCGGGATCGGCGCCCAGGTCCAGCAACCGGTCTCGCACCAGCGGGACGGACGCCTCGCCAGCGATGTGCAACGGCGTCGCGCCCGCCCCGTTCCTGGCGTTCGGATCGGCACCGGCGTCCGCCAGAGCGGTGACCATTGCGGTGTCGAAGCGGACGGAACGCCGACTCTCGCCGTACCATCTCAACGGGCGGGCAACCCTGTGCAGCGGCGTGTCTCCGTCTGCGTCTCTGGCCCGGACATTCGCGCCGAAGCGCAGGAGCGCGGCCACGCCGGCATGCTTCTTCGCCGATACCGCGCGGTGCAGCGGGGTCTCGCCCCCCGCATTCGCCGCGTTCGGGTCGGCTCCGGCCTCCAGAAGAATCGTGACAACGGCGTTTTCGGCAGGCGCGGCCGGATGAGGACTTGCCGGATCGATACGCGGAACCACCCGGAGCGGCCAGTCCGCCGCCAGGTGCAGAGGTGTGAGGCCGCTGGAGTCTCGGGCGTTCACGTCGGCTCCCGCCTCGATCAGAGACGCAAGGAGGAGCTCGTTGTTCGACCTGCTCGCCAGATGCAGCGGGGTCTCGCCGGCGTCGTTGAGGGCGTTCGGATCGGCTCCGGATTCGATGAGCATTCCGAAGACCTCTTGCGCCGATGGGTCATCAGCGTCCCCTCGGGTGACGGCCCAATGCAAGGCGGTCGTGCCATAGCGGCCCCCTCGGGCGTTCACGTCCGCGCCTGCCTCCAGCAAAGCCTCAACGAGTGCGGGATTCCCCGGCCCTCCCCAGTCGTGAGAAACGACCTGAAGCAGAGGAGTCGAGTTTTGGTTGTCGCGGGCGTTGACGTCCGAGCCGGCTTCGAGCAGACGGACGACCACGGCGAGGCTATCGCTCCACGCCGCCTGGTGCAGGGGGATCTGGCCGCTGGCAGCGCGCGCCCCTGGATCCGCGCCGGCCTGCAACAACAGGGTGACAACGGCGGGGTTGCCGCTGGCGGCCGCATGGTGGAGTGGGGACCGGCCCCTGGCGTCACGGGCGTTCACGTCGGCGCCGGCTTTGAGGAGCGCGCCGGCGACGGCAGGGTTGCCGCTGGCGGCTGCGTAGTGGAGGGGGGTCTTGCGGTCGCCCGGGCGGAAGGAGGGCCGCACGCGTCCGAGAGGCCGGGGAACACGAACATCATCGCGCGGATCCACCTCGGCGCCGGCCTCCAGGAGCAATGCGGCGACGGCGGCGTCCGGGTTCGTCGCTGCGTAGTGCAACGGGGTCTGACCTTGGCCGCTGCGCACATTCACATCCGCGCCCGCCTCGACGAGGAGCGTCAGGCTCCCGGCGTCGCCCTGCTGTGCGGCGTGGTGAAGTGGGGTGTTGCCGTCATCGTCCGTTGCGTGCAGGTCCGACCCGGACTCGATGCAATCCGCCACCGCGCTCGTTGATGCCATGCGGGCGAAGACGGGCGTGTTCCAGTTGCGGCAGTGCGTGGGGTCGGCGAGGTCGCCGCGATCGTTCCGCGCGAGCGGATCCGCTCCCGTCTCCAGCAGTGCGTGGGCGACGGCGGGATCGGCATTGTCCCAGGCCGCGTGGAGCGGGGTGTTCCAGGCGTCGTCCTGTGCACTCACCTCGGCGCCGGCGTCCACGAGTGCGTGGATGGCGGCGGGATCCTCGATGTAGCGGGCCGCCAGGTGCAGGGGGGTGCGGCCGCGGTCGTCCAGGGTGTTGGCGTCCGCCCCTTCGTCGAGGCAGGCAGCGACGTCGTTGGCCCCGGCGGACTCGAAGAAGGCCTCAAGCTGGCCCGATCGCCAGTCCTCACAATCGGCCAGGACCGCATCGGTGGACCCGGGAGCCCGGCAGGCAACGAACAGGAGGGCGGCGGCTCCGGCAAATCGACTGAACCTTCTCATTGAGACCCTCCGCAGGAGCCACGCCTTTACGGGCGAAGGTCGAGCACTGTAAAGCGGAGTTTACATTCTGACATGTGCAGTTTACCTATTCAGCGTTGCAGACGGCCACTGGCCGGGCCGCGGGGAAGGTCTTCCGACCGCCGCACCACCTCCAGCATCTGCAGGGCCTCGTTCTCCCGCGCGTAGTCGATCGGAGTCCTGCCGTCCTCGTCGAGTGCGTCCGGATCGGCGCCGGCTTCCAGCAGAAACAGGAACACGGCCGGATTCCTGCGGGCGGAAGCGTGGAGAGGAGTGACGCCGGAAGACAGGCGGGAGTTCAGGTCCGCGCCGGCCCGCAGGAGGACGTCGATGACCGCCGGATTGCGGTTGGCCACAGCAGCGAGCGACAGGGGGGTCCCGGAATCCGCGCCGGTTGCATGGACATCCGCTCCGGCCTCGATCAGCATGGTGAAGATGATGGGTCCGGCGTTTCCCACGGCGGCCACGTGCAACGGCGTCATCTCGCCGTGCCAGCCGCTGGCCTGCGCGATCGACCCCCAAACGTTGACCTCCGCCCCGGCTGCGAGGAGGGCGCCGAGAACGGCGGGGTTGGTGTTTCGCTCTGCCGCCTCGTGCAGCGGCGTCCTGCCGTGTGCTCCGCGGGCGTTCACATCCGCCCCGGCGTCGAGCAGCAGGTTGACGACTTCGGGATTCGGGTTGCCTTCCGCGGCCCAGTGAAGGGGAGTCCTGCCGCCCCAGCCCTGTGCGTGCAGATCGGCCCCGGCCTCCAGCAGCGCGGTCGCGACGGCGGGATTCCCGTTCCCGCCCGCGGCCTGGTGCAGCGGCGTGTGGTTCCACCCGAAGTCGGTGCGGAATCCCTCCGCCCACGCCTCCAGTTCGGCTCCCGCCTCCATCAGCGCCGCGATCATCGCCGGATCCTCGTTCATGCCGGCGGCGCGGTGCAGTGGCGAATAGCCGTCCGCGTCCCGTGCGTTGACCTCCGCCCCCGCCTCCACCAGCAAGCGGACGACGGCGGGATCCCGGGACCAGGCCGCAGCGAAGTGGAGAGGGGTGGAGCCGGACCGCAGGTTGAAGCCACCCGGTTGCGAGACGGCGTTCACATCCGCGCCGCCTTCGATGCAGGCCGCCACGACCTCCGGGGCCGCCACGTGGAAGAAGACCCCGGTGTTCCATCTCTCGCAGCTCTCGGGATCGGCCACGCGCGCGGAATCGTCCTGCAACGCCGGGTCCGCACCCAGTTCCAGGAGACGGGCCGCCGTGGCGGGATTGTCCTGCCGCACTGCCCAATGCAGCGGAGTCCGGCCCTGGCCGTCGGCTGCATCCGGATCCGCTCCCGCTTCCACCAGAACCGCAACCAGGGACGGATTCTCGAAGATTGCACGGGAAGCGTAGTGCAGGGGCGTGAAGCCTCCGTCGGTACGCGCGTCGACATCCGCGCCCGCCTCCAGAAGCGCGGCCACGATGCCCGGGCGGTCTTGCAGTCCACCGATGGCGGCGTGCAGGGGAGTCAGGCCCTGGTTGTCCCGCACGTTGATATCCGCACCAGCTTCGAGAAACGCCGCCACGGCCGCGGCGGCGGGGTACTGGTCCGGCCGCAGATCCGATGCCAGACCGTGGAGGGGCGTTCGGCCAAGGCGGTCGCGTGCGTGGACAGCCGCGCCGCCCTCGAGACAGGCTTCAACGCTCTCCAGCGGAGCGTCGCGGAAGAAACCGTACTCCGTCCAGTTGCAAACCATCGGACGGGGCGTCCTTCCCAGATCGTCCTCGGCGTCGGGGTCGGCTCCCCGCTCCAGCAGTCGGTTCACGACCGGTTCGTGGCCGCTCCGCGTGGCGATGTGCAGGGGCGTCTCACCCCGGTCGTTGCGGGCGTCGACATCCGCGCCGCGGCCGACCAGGGCGTTGACGATGACCGTGTCGGAAAAGGGGTCCGCCGCAGGCCGGTAGCCCCACTCCGGGGGCCAGACCGCCACTTCGTGCAGGGGTGTGTCGCCCGTTTCATTCGTTGCGTTCACATCCGCGCCTGCCTCCAGCAGCAGCGCCACATGCGCGGGCTTCTTCGCCGCGGCCGCCCGGTGCAGAGGCGTCTCGCCACGGTTATCGCGCGCGCTCACCTCCGCCCCGCCCCGCAGCAGTGCCGCGATGACCGGAGGCTCCCCGAAGAGGGCCGCATCATGCAGGGGCGACTGTCCGACGCGGTTCCTCGCGTTGACGTCGAGGCCGGCCCCCAGCAGCACGGCAACGACTTCGGGGTCGCCACCGGAGGTTGCAGCCCCATGCAGCAGGGTCTCAGCTGCCCTGCTTCGCACCGTGGGATCGGCCCCGAGCTCCAGGAGCCTCTCGACGATGCCGGCATCCTGCAGAGCGAAGCCCAGCGCGGTCACGCCGTACTCGGACCGGGCGTTGACGTCGGCACCGGCCTCCACGAGGGCCTCGAATACGGTGAGGCTCGCGAATCCCCCCTCGGCCGCCGCGAGAAAGGGGGTGTTCCCTCTTGCATCGCGGGAGTGCACGTCCGCCCCGGCCTCCAGCAGGAGCGCCACGGTTTCGGGCCCCTCCACCTGCGCTGCCCGGTGAAGCGGGGTGGCGTCCCGGTCGTTGCGGGCGTCGACATCGGCGCCGGCGTCCAGCAGCAAGGCCACGATGACGGGATTCTCGACCCGGGGCCTGCCCGGGATCCGGAGTCCGCGTGTGTTGTCCGGAAGCGCCCCCGCCACATGATGCAGCGGAGTGTCTCCGCCGGGATCCCGCAGGTTCACGTCCGCCCCCGCTCCCAGAAGGAGGGTGACAACGGTCGGATCCTCGCTCGCCGGCGCGCCGACCGTGCCACCCGCCGACGCGCTGGTCGCCAGCAACAGCGGGGAGTTGCCGCGCTCGTTGACGGCGTTCGGATCGGCTCCGGCCTCCAGGCACCCCGCCACGGCCTCGGCGGTGGCGGTGCGCGCGAACCGCCTGGTGTTCCAATGGTCGCAGCTCATCGGATCGGCGACCTGGCCCCGGTCGTTGCGGGCCGTGCGGTCGGCTCCCAGCTCCATCAGCGTGTGGGGCACGGCAGGGTTCCGGTTGCTCCAGGAGGCGTGCAGCGGGGTGTTCCCTTCCCCGTCCCGCGCTTCCGGATCCGCTCCCGCCGCGACCAGCTCCGTGACGACCACGGGGTCGCGGTACAGGGCGGCGGCCGTATGCAGCGGGGTCTCGCCGTCCATGTCCCGGGCGCTCAGATCCGCTCCCGCCGCGATCAGCACGCTGATGACCGCGGGATCCGGACTGTACTGGGTGGCCCGGTGCAGCGGGGTCCCGCCGCGGTCACCGAACAACGGATCACGCTGACCGCGATAGTCGTTCACATCCGCCCCGGCCTCCAGGCAGGCCGTCACCATCTCCACCGTGGCCGACATGAAGAACTCCGAGGTGTTCCAGTCGTCGCAGCTGTCCTGGGCGGTCGCGGAGGTGGCAAGGAGAAGGAGGAGTCCGATGAGTGTCAGGTGTGCCTTACATTGTGTCATGCCGAGGCTACCTCCCCGCCTGTTGTCCCAATAAGGAATACTCCGGACGGCCTCCAAGGCCCGTCAAGGCCCTCAACCGTCGTGGCGCGGACCCCGGACTCGCCGCCAGGCGTCCCAGTAGACATCCGCGCGGACATCCAGGTAGCCGGGGTATTCCCTGCGCGCCGCCTCCAGCGCCGACCGTTCCAGGGTGACCGACGCGACAGGGTCCGTCGTCTCGAGGAGCACGTCGCCGGTGGGGCCGACCGCGACCGACGGGCCGCCGATTACGCCGCCGGAGCGGGTGCCGGGCCGGTTGACCGAGATCACGTAGGCGCAGCTGGTGACCGCGGCCGCGCGCAGGACCAGCCGCCAGCGCGCCCAGGTCTCCGCCGGGGTCGCGCGGGGGATGAGGATGACTTCCGCGCCCATCGCGGCGAGCGCGCTGCACGCCTGGAGTCGGTTCGCGTCCGAGCAGATCTGCACGCCGATGCCCCAGCCGGCCACCCGCGCGGGGGGCTCGAGGCGGTCGCCGGGGTCGTAGTGGTGCGCCTCCCAGTAGCCCTCCTCGTCGGGGAGGTGGACCTTGCGGTAGTCGAGGAGGGGCTCGCCGCCGGGGCCGAAGAGGAGCGCGGTGTTGTGACGGCGTCCCGTGTCGGGGTCGCGGAGGATCGTGCCGCCGAGGAGCGCGAGACTGGCGGCGCGGGCGGCGGCCGCGAGGGTGCGGTGGCGGGGGCCGCGCGGGGGCTCGGCGTCGGCGCGGGATGGTTGCCGGGTGAGGGGGGTCCAGGGGTGGAGGGGCAGCTCCGGGAGGACCGCGAGGCGGGCGTTCAGGGAGGTCGCCGCGCGGAGGTGGGTGGGGAGGCGGGGGGTGTCTTCGGAGGCCGGGAAGACATCCGTGACGAGGGCGACGGTGAGTTGGTCGGGTGACATGTCCGGTTTACATTCTGACAAGTAGAGGTTACATGTTGAAGGCGCGGGGGCCCCCGGAACGTGTGTTGGCAGGAGAAATGTGGCGACTCTCCGGCCCGCGCGCAGGGCCGGGGAGTCCCGGCGGTGGTTTTCGGTGGCGACTACCGGGCCTGCCGCCTGATCACCGCCCGGTATTCCGTCGTGCGCGCCCTCCGGGACGCTCAACTCCACCGTCAGATACCCGGGATCCGGCTCCAGGGAGACGGGACGCACGAGATCATCGGCGTCTGCGCAGCCCCAGAGCAGCGCGGCGACGAAGAGGAGCACGCACGCGTACCAGAGCGACATTCCGCGCCAGGACGCACGCCGGAGGGAGGGCCTGCCGAACGCGCCCGCGCCGCGCCGGGTCACGGAACCGGTCGACCCTGAGATGGCGTGCATTTCGCGGACGCGGCGGCGCGCAAATGCACCCCCGGACAGCAACCCGGCAACGCCGAATGGCGGGGCGGGTGCGCCGGGCGCCTTCGTGCCGCAGTCCACTTCACCGCGGCGGCAACGTTCGACCCACGAGAGAAGATCGCCCAGGTCGTAGCCTCCGTTCCGGTTGCCCAGTTGATCCAGAGCGTCGAGCTGGACAGGGCTCAGGTTCCCATCCCCCAACAGGGCGGCCGCAGCGTCCTCCGGGGTGACGCCGTCGAGATGCAGCTGAACGGCTGGGGTGGTGCGCGGGTCGATCGGCGCTGAAGGGCGCGCCTCCTGCGTGTCGACAGGCTTGCCGGCCGGATACGCCGCCAGCACGGGTGCCGGTGTTGCGCCGAGTAGTGTGAGTATCGCCGGAAGGGTCGCTCGGGTTCGGCGCCGGTTGGTTCTCGGGGTCTCGCGTTTCATCGTGGCTGCCTCCTCCCGTCCCCCTCGGGGGTTCGCCATCGCGGACAATCAGTAACCGTCTGGGCGCCGCGGCACGGAGGAACGGTTTTGGAGTCTTAACCGTCCACTTTGCGAGCTTGTTCCGGGGTTCCGGGGTTCCATCGGCAAACGGTCGGCACAGGCACGGCGTCGGTTACTATCGCGTAGTCAAGCCCCGGATTGGGGTGGATTCAGCCAGGAGAAACCCGCGGTTCGGAGAAAGAAGCGTCAGCCGGGCCGGCCCGCGTTCTCCAATGCTCCCCGGTGCAGTTCAGCGGACTCGTCGGAGAAGCAACAGAAGATGACTCTGGTGATGGACTGGGTCTCCCGGAGGAAGGAAACCACGGTCCCCACCGCAATCGACGCCGCGCGGTCGGCGGGAAAGCCGTAGACTCCCGTCGAGATCGCCGGGAAAGCGATCGTGAGGAGTCCGTTCTGCAGGGCGACCTCGAGGCTGCTCCGATAGCAACGGGCCAGCAGCTCGTCCTCGCCCTCGTTCCCGCCCCGCCAGACCGGGCCGACCGTATGAATCACATGAGCCGCCGGCAGGTGGTAGCCCGCGGTGATCTTCGCGTCGCCCGTCCGGCATCCACCCAGCGTCCGGCACTCGACCAGGAGTTCCGGACCCGCCGCACGGTGGATCGCGCCATCCACCCCACCGCCGCCCAGCAGGGACTCGTTCGCGGCATTGACGATCGCGTCCGCTTCGAGCGTGGTGATGTCGCCCCGGATGATCTCGATTCTGCTCAGTGTCTCCACGGCCTTGTCCTTCGTTTCCGCTGGTTTGCGGGCTGGGAACAGATGTATACTCTATTCCCTTGCCAGCGACCGACAACTGCCGGAATCGATGAACATGGCGCCACGAGACCACTCCCGCGCGACCGGACGAGGCCCCGCCCCACCCCGCCGCCGCTCTCCGCGCCGACCCTCCTCGCTGGCGCGCACGGCCCCCGCGCTGCCCGTCCTCCTCCTCACGCTGGCGGCCTGCACCGAGGCGCCGCTGCCCGAGGTCGAGGTCGACCCGGTCCAGGCAGCCCCCGCCGCAGCCGTCCCGGCTCCCATCGACACGGCCTCGCCGGCATCCCCCGCCCCCACCACCCCACCCGACCCCGGCGCGCTCACCCAGGCCTCGCTGCAACAGCCCCCCTCCCCCACCACCCTCGACTCCCTCACGGCACGGCTCGCCGAAATCTCCGCGGCTCAGCAGCTCATCCTCTCGCGCCTCGACTCGCTGCAGGGCGGCGCGGTGCCGGGGACCGCCCTCCAGCAGCCCGCCGCCTCACCGCAGGAGCCCCCCGACTCCGCCGCCGGACTCGAGCTCCCCGACCTCGAGGAGGCGACCGAAGACGTGCAGAGCATCGGGCTCGGCATCGCACTGTCGCTCCTCGTCATCCTGGTCTTCCATTTCCTGATCCGGGCTCTGATCTGGGTGCTGGAAACGCTCGCCGAACGGAGCACCGCGCGGCGCCTCTCGTTCAAGTGGCTAATTCCAATTACCCGAATGGTCTTCGGGGCGATCGCGGTCTTCCTGATCGTCAACAACATCTTCCAGGTCGACGCCCAGGGGCTCATCGCCGCGGGCGCCGCGCTGGGCGTGGGGATCGCGGTCGCTGCGCAGGACGTGCTCAAGAACGTGCTGGGCGGCCTCACCGTCGTCTTCGACCAGCCCTTCCAGGTCGGCGACAAGATCTCGGTTGGGGGCACCTACGGCGAAGTGGTGTCGATCGGCCTGCGCTCCACGCGGATCGTGACCGACGACGACGACATGGTGTCCATCCCGAACGCCAAGCTGGTCGAGGAGCAGGTCGCCAACTCGAACGCGGGCCAGCTCAACTGCCAGGTGGCGACGAACCTGTACCTGCCCGGCCGGGTCGACGAGCGCCTGGCGAAGAAGATCGCCTTCGAGGCCGCGGTGACCTCCAGGTACGTCTTTCTGAACAAACCGATCGTGGTGCTGGTGCAGGACGACTTCCGCACCACCTTCGTGACGCGGATCAAGGTCCGCGCCTACGTGCTGGACCCGCGCTTCGAGTTCGTCTTCCAGAGCGACGTTACGGAGCGCGCGCGGGACGGGTTCCGCAAGGCCGGTCTGATGCCGGAGCGGGACTGGTACCCGATGGTCGAGGGGGACGGGATGGAAACGGTGGAGGCGGGGGCCGGATGAGCGGGGGGATCGGTGGAGGCGGGGGACGGGCGAGCGGCGGGGTGCCCCCTGCCCGCGGGGATGCGGGAGCATCGCTGTCGACCGACCAGGAGATCGCGGCGCTGATCTCGGCGACGGTTCACGAGCCGTTCCGGGAGTTGTGGCGGGGGTATGAGAGGGAAGCGTGGGCGCCGGTGCTCGCGGTGCTGGACGAGGTGGTAGCGGCTCATGAGAGGGCGATGGGGGGGTTGGGGGGTGTGGAGGGGACCGGGGGCGCGGAGGGAGCCGGGTCCGCGACAGGTGCCCAGGCGTCGGAGCGAACGGGGGCCGTGGAGAGCGCTGGGACACCTGGGGACGTCGAGACGTCCGAGGGCGCCGAGGGCCGTGTGGCGGGTGAAGACGCCGGCGCCGGCGCCCGCTACCGCCGGCGTGTGGTCGACGACGTGCTCGGCCCGCTGCGGTCCGCCGTGCGCGACGCCAGGCACGCCGTGACGCTGGAGGCGGCGCTGGCCGAGACTGCGCGGCAGGTCGCAGGCGGTGTGGATGCCCTGCCAGCGATGGCCACCGTGCCTCTCTCTCCATCGGCGCTGGAGCCGCAGCCCGGAATAGGGCTCTGGCCGGCAGTGAAGCGCGGGGTAGCCCGCTCCCTCCGCACCCTCCTGTGGCGGCGCGAGGTGCACGATGTCGCCGTGGCGGAGGTGGCGCGCGGGCATCTCGGCCGGGTGGTGCTGCCGGGCCAGCTGCGCGCCTTCCGGGACAGCCAGCGCAGCCGGGCGGCGTGGCTGGGGGGACTCGAGCGCGCCTGGGCCGAATGGGTGCCGGAGGTGCTGGGGGCGGCTGACCTCGACGCGGCCAAACGGCTCGACCGGGAGCTGCGGGTGCTGGCCGCGGGCGGTTCCTCCCCGTGGGGACGGGGTGTCGGGATGAACGCCGAGCGGAGCGAGGGGATTCTACTTGCGACGGTCGCGGTGGCCAGCACCTTCGCCGAGATCGACGCCGATGGAGACACCGCTCCCCGGCGCGATGAGGAGGCCGCAGCCGAGTGGGACCGGTGGGCGGACGAGAGCGCGGCCCGGCTCGACCTCTGCGCGATCCTGCTGGACGCGTGCGATGCGGTGGACGGGACCCGCCGGGAGATGATCGCGAGCTGGACGGGGGCGGTGGGGGAGATCGACGCCGCGCTGAGCGAGGTGGGCGCGCGCCTGGATCGGGGCCGGGTGAGGGCGGAGCGCCTTGCCGGCAAGGTCGCCGGTCTCGCTGAGGCGCTCCAGCGCGAGGAGGAGAGAACGGTCGACGACATCAGCCGGATCGAGGGCACCCTGCCCGACCCGGGACGGCTGCTCGACACGCTGACCGGCGCAGTCGACGAAGCGCTCGCCCGCTTCGAGGAGACCGGCGCGCACCTGCCGGAGTCGCTGGTCGTGCACCGTGTTCCGCGTGCGGACGCCGGGATGCGCCGGCCAGGCGGTCCGGGACACGAGGTCGAGTTGCGCGAGGCGGCACTGCAGGCCTTCGACGCGCTCCGTGACCAGCGGATCCGGCGCGCCCCGACGGCCGTCTCGGAGGCGATGGGACGCGTTCACACCGTGGTCGCGGAGCTGCGCGAAGTGTCCGCGTACGGATACGAGGCCGCGATCGCCGAGCTCTCCGAGGCCGCCGATCCGGCTGAGGTCGAACCCACCGTGATGGTCGTGAACGGCCTCTCCCGCGCGGCCCGCAAGGTGGAGGACGCGCGGGGAATCCTCCGTGACGCCCTCGCCGCGGCCGAGGCGAGGGCCAACCTCGAAGTCGCCGAAGGCACCGAGCACCTCGTCCAGCGCGCCACCGCGGACCGCCTGACCGCACGCTACCTGGACGCCCGCTCCCACGTCGTCGCCGAAGCCGCCCGCGACCAGAAGAAGTGGCGTCGCCGGCTCGCCCGCGTGGCGGGCCGCGCAACGGCGGCCTGGCGCATCCTTCGCACCCGTCTGTGGCCGGTGAAGCGCGCCCTGGGAATCGGCGCGGACCTCCGCAGCCAGGCGGAGCTCAGGGATCGCTCGCTCGCGTTCGCCGAAGAGGTCCCCGCGCGGCTCCCCGTCGTCTACCGCCGGCTCTTCGCCTTCGAACCCCTCTCCGACCCCCGGCTGCTCGCCGGAAGAGAGGACGCGGTGGACGCGGTCGAGTCCTCCTGGGCCAGGTGGCAGAGCGAGCGTACCCGGTCCCTGATGGTCGTCGCCCCACCCGGGTCGGGCATCACCAGCTTCCTGAACATCGTCGCTGACCGGCTGCGGGCCGAAGCACCACGAGTGCAGTCCAGACCGCCACCGGTGGTGCGCCAGACACTGCGGGAGCGCATGCGCACGGAGGCCGACCTCGCAAACCGGCTCGGAGGCTGGCTGGGAATGGGAGACACACAGGGATTGGGTGTCACACCGGAAACGGGTGACCCGCCGGACCCGGGTGACGCGCCGAACCTGTGCGACGTGGCGGACCCGGGTGACGCAGCGGACCTGGGCAACGCGCCGGACCTGGAAGCGTTGGCGTCGCGAATCCTGCGGGCCCCGCCGGACTCCCTGCCGCGCGTGGTAATCCTCGAAGGGGCCGAGCACCTGCACCTGCGCGTGCCCGACGGTGCCCGTCTCCTGGAACGAATGCTCGCCTTCGCCTCCCGAACCCAGCCGCGCATCTTCTGGGTGCTTTCGATGACTTCATCCTCGTGGCAGTTGGCGAAAAAGCGCTCCCCGGCAAGCTTCGGAGACCTCGAGTCCATCGAACTGGACAGCCTGACGGCCACGGAGCTGAAACAGGCCGTCCTGGCCCGGCACCGGCTCAGCGGACTGCCGCTTCAATACGTCGAGCCGCGCACCGGCCGACACATCCTCCTCGGCCGGGCCAGGGGCACCGGGTCCAGGAAGCACCAGCAACAGATCGAAGCGGACTACTTCCAGAAGCTGCACCGCACGTCATTGGGCTCGATCCGGCTGGCGCTCTTCCATTGGCTGCGCTCGGCCGATTTCCGCACCGTGGAGGGAAGTCTGCTGGTGCAGCCGCTGGAGCCGTTGCAACCGTTCGCGGGGGCCCTCGACATCGACCAGAGCTTCGCGCTCAAGGCGCTCCTCGACCACGGCACGCTGACGGTGCGCGAGTACTGCGAGATCGTGCGCGTTCCCCTGCCCCAGGGTCGCCACCTCTTCCACGCGCTCTGCGATCTGCGGGTTGTGGAGCCCGCGCCGGGGGCGGCAGACCCGATCGAGGCGTCACCGGACTCGGACGCGCAGGAGACGCTCTACCGCGTGCGGCCGCTTGTGGCAGGAGCCGTGGTCACGCACCTGAAGTCGCTGAACATCCTGCACTAACACTAACTGTAAAGCCTACTTTACATAATGTAATGTCCGCTTTACTCTCGCCGCCCGATCCGCGCGTGGTACAGCCCGGGCCCGACATCTTGCATGTCGAAGCCCGCGAGTCCTATTCGGACTTCCTGATCTCGTAGACCCGGATCTCCTGAACGCGGGTTTCCTCATTCCGCGTCCTGACCACCACCGCACCATCGCCGAACGCCAGCACGGTGGCAGGTCCCGGAACGTCCAGACGGGCCAACAGCTCGCCCGCCGGGCCGAAGACCAGCCACTGGGGGCCCCGCAACACACGCCCTTCCCGCACGGTCCACCTCTGCACATAGACGAAGCCGTCGGTCCCGATCCTGAGGCTCGCAGCCGACGGGAAGCGCGCTGCGCCGTCCCAGAAATCGGAATCTTCCTGGGGGATGGAACGGTCACCCGCCTCCCACTCGACCTCAAGCAGGATGTCCCCGGAGCGATGGACAGCGAGAAGCACGGGCTTCTCCGTGGGGACGATCCAGATTGTGTCACCGGCTACGGCGGATGTGAAGCGGGGTCGATGGGCCCAGGATGCCGACCTGCGGGCGTTGGCGGGATCCTTGGGAACAGCCGTCTTGAAGAGCACTTCCTCCGCACGCAGGTCCGCAGGATCATGCCCGACCTCTACCGGCCAGGCAGCTACAGTCGACGAGACGATCGTCGCATAAGTCGAACCCGATTCCATCATGACGACCAGCGATCCATCCGGAAACACCCCGAGCATTTTTCCGAAGCTGGCCACGGAGGACGTGGGCCGGGTGAATCCGTTTTGCCGACCGGCTTGCCACATGTCCGTCCTTCCCCGATGGATCAGCGGCGGCCGGTTGTTGTCCCTCAGAATGATCTCGCCGTGGTGAGCAGCCATGGTGGCGTGGCCCCAGCTCGGTGAAAGGCCATCCTCCAACCGCGGCGCTGGAATCCGGACTTCTTCGTCACCGGCGGGGTCGAAGATGTGTAGCAGGATCGAGTCCGGCGCCCCCATGGCGTAGAGGAGAACGACCCGTTGATCCGGCAGTACAATTGCCTCGTTGACATATCGCTGTCGTCTTTCCGCAACCTGGCTGCCGCCCGGGCCTGTCCCCCACCTCTCCACCGAGTCCGGCACCAACACGAATGCGGGCTCGTCGGCGATCACCCACCGCCCCGCGGCAGTCATTTCATCCCTGGACCATTGCCGAACCTCCCGCGCTTCGAACGGCTCGCCCCAGCCCAGCGGCGTCCCTCCACCTCGTGAGCCACCCCCCTCACAGGCAATGCCAACGAGCAGCGACCCCCAGCCAATCACCGCAATCGTTCGAACCGCCAGAATCCTCATCCCTCTCCGGCCTCCTGGCGCCTGCGCGATACCCCTCACCGAGCCACCAGCTCCACGCTCACGATCTCCACGAAGGGCAGGCCGCCTTCGCTTTCCCGGTACCGATACCCCCGGAGCGAGCCGCGGAACAGCCCCTGCGGGATGATGTCGCGTGCTTCCGGCCACATGTAGGGATCGGAGGCGAGGAGCTCACCGGATCTCGTATCGATCACCTCGACGACGACCTCCATCGCCGCCTCCATCCGTTCTTCCTGTTCCTGCAGTTCGCGGGGATCCACCTCTGCCACGCGCTCCCATCCTCTCTGCGCTCTCTCGTACTCTTTCACGTACTGCTCGGTGGGGCGGAAGACGACGACATAAAGAAGGCCACTCCGGGCGACGTGCAGCATCCCCACTTGTGGCGAGATTTCGCTCTGCCCACGCCACCGATACCACGACACGTCGCGGTGCAGCGTCCGGAGAAGCGTTCCGTCGGAATCCCACTCCTCCAGAACGTAGGCGTCCGCGCCTTCCTCGCCGGGCCCCGCCCAGAAGGTGTTGCCACCCGCATGGGAGATTCGCCGCAGGCCGTCCCCGGATGGTCTGTCGCCTACCGTTCCGAAGGTCCGCGCAAGTGAACCACTGGAGTCCAACATGCGAAAAAGGTGCTCACTGCCAGTCCCTTGCCTCGGACTGCCCAAAACCCATCCATCATCAAGAACGACCGTGGTCCCGGTCCCCCCAACCACGTTTTGGGGTGGGAGTTGCCTGATGAATTCCAGCCGCGGCGAAAAAACCGACCAGCCGCCAAAGCCGTGCACGACATGCAGGTTGTCCCGGCCGTCGATGAACAGGCGGAGCATCCCGCGCGCGCTCAACTCTCCGGGACCTTCGCCCTCTCCTCCGAATGATGAGAGGTACCTTCCCCGAGCGTCCCATACGCTGATCACGGCATTCCACCCCCGTGCATTCGCCGAGATGAAACGACCATTCGAGTCCACCAGTACGGTTCGGCCCGGGTCCGGCCTGGAACCATCCGCAACCGCTTCAAGCCGAATCCCGGTCTCGCGAAATTCGATCCGGCAGGGAGGCTTCGAGTCCTTGATCTCCGTGACGCTGCCTACCGTGTAGCCTCGCGCCGGATTCCTCGGGCAGGGCAACGCCTGGGCACTCGAACCATAGCAAGGCTCGACGATCGCGAGGCCCCAACAGAAGACCAGCCCCGCAACCGGCAACCTCACCAACGACACTCGGTGTGGTGGTCGTCCAAGGTCCATCCGCGCTCCAACCCGTGCGGTGCCTGGGAGGTTTGATTCATGGGGTAAACACCATAGCTGATAATGAGGAACGAGTGCAAGATTCGTCGCCGCCCGCCACTATGACTTTAGTAAGTAACTGTAAAGCTGACCTTACAAAACGTAACGTCCGCTTTACTCTCGCCGCCCGATCCGCGCCCCGCCGTCCTCGCCCCGTTCGCAGAACAGCACCTCGGCCGGATCGAAAAGCCGCTGCAGCGCGGGAGAATACGTCGTGGCCACGACCTGGGAATCGGGCATCGAGAACAGCGAGGCGTGAAGCGCGCCCAGGGCGTCGGGGTGGATGCCGCGCTCGGGTTCCTTCACCAGGTAGATCCCCCCCTCGGCCCCGGGCAGGAATGCCGGCAGCGTGAGGGCGAGGAGACGCAGGATGCCGCCGGAGACGAGCCAGGAGGGCGTGTCGAGCCCGCGGCTAGTGAGGGTCATGTAGCGGTGCGGGTCCGACTTCCGTCGCGTGACGCGGATGTCCTCGAGGCCGGGAAGCACGCCGCGAAGCAGCCCGAGCCACTCGTTGAAGGCGTCGCGGTGCTCGCCGCGCAGCCTGCGGACCACGCAGGCCAGATTCGTCCCTGAGGGGAGGAGCGCTTCATCGGGTAGTGTGGGCCAGCACAGACGTCTCATGGCCGCAACGCGCGGGTGAAGCTGCGTGACGACCGTCTCGAGCACCCGCTTGGCGTAGGTGGACGCCGGCAGGGTCTCGGGCGACTCCGGCAGGTTGCCCAGCGCGGACCGCTTCGGGCCCAGGGCGATATCAGTGATCCATCCCCTGGGATCCTGCTCCACGTAGAACCGGTCCATTCCCCCGGCCGACTTGCTCACCACCGTGCGCGCGCCTGCCCGCGGCGGTGCGAGAATCGTCTCCGGCGGTTCCGGAAGATCTGGAAACAGATAGGCCTGATCCCCATCCGCCGCTTCCTTTCGCGACGCGAGGATTCCCCTCTCCGCCCGGATGCCCACACCTTCCGCGCCCCCTCCGACCGCGACTTCATACCGGTACGTCCGATACCCTTTTTCCGGGGGCAACTGGCTCCGGACCTCCTCCGGCAACTCCAGCTCGACTGCCAGTTCGAAGCGCGCATCGGTCTCCGGTCGTCCCCGGACCAGGTCGCGAAAGACGTCGCCGTTCCGGCCCACGTTCGCCACCGACCCCATGCGCGCCATTTCGCGAACCGCGCCTGCGTGCCTGGCGACTGCGGCACCCGGCCCCTTGCGCACCAGGCCGCGCAGGAAGGTGAACGCCGCGATCAGCGAACCCTTGCCACTGCCGTTCGGGCCCACCAGCACCTGCCGTGGGCCGAGCGGGATGTCGACATGGCGGAGGCAGCGGAAGTTCAGGGCCTCGATGCGGCGGATCATGGCCGTACAGGCTCTTTTCTCAGAGAGGTCGGGGTCGGGTGCGTCGTGGACTGATTGTTGTGGACGCGGAGGTGCGCCGTCAATCAGCTACCCCACCGGCACGATCCTCGCCCGGACGACGTACGGCACGTCGAGTTCGTCGGTCACGATTCTCCACCACGCGTCCCCCTGGACGACCGGATCGAGCCACGGCACGGGGTTGAGATCCGGCGAGCTTGCAGAGCCCAGGTACGCGCCGTCCGGCGCCAGTACATCATAGGTCGCAACTCCGTCGACGGAGGGGACGAGCACCCAGAGGTTCCCATCCGCCGACTCGAACAGGCTCGTCACGGGCGGCTTGGTCGCGGGGATCTTCGACCAGTCCATCTCGCGGGTAATCCCCCGGAACTGCGCGAGACTCTCCCGGACGTCGGCAATCGCGGAATCGCGCTCGGCGGCAGTCACCGGCACCGGCGGGCGCTCCACAGTCACGATCAGCGTCGTGTCCGCCCCCGGATTCCACCGAACGATCCGGTAGTGGGAGGCTGCGGGCTCGGCGGACCACATGTCGGCATTCCGCCCGATCCGGGCAGGCGAGTAGGCGTAGAATGGAACCGCCATCATCCCCTCGAAGGACGACGGGTCGTCGTTCGGGTCGTACTCCTCATCGGACTCGGAGGGCAGCAGGACCGAGTCCACCTGGGTCATCGTGCCGTCGAAGATCCGCAGCATGTCGTTGTCGTGTTTCACGATGCGCCCGTCGCCGGTCATCCTGCCCATCCACACCCAGCCCCGGACGAAGGAGATGAAGCGGAAGGACTCCAGGAAGCCTGCCACCGGATCGAACACCGACATCCGCGTGAGGCGAGAGTCGGGAACCCAGAGCCGCCCCCGGGGATCCACCATCAGCCCGTTGGCGTCGATGAACTCTCCGGGGCCTTCACCCCGCCGCCCGTGCGTCGCCAGGTGCGATCCGTCCCGGCCGAAGACACGGATCTCCTGGGCCTGTGAGTCGAAGATGGCGAAGCCACCCCCGGCGAGCAGGACTAGGCCCTTGAGCTCCCCGAAGGAGTCCGGCCGCCCGCCTTCGATGGTGCCCACCCGCATCTCCTCCACCAGCGTCCAGGTCGTCGCGGGGTCGGCCGGCGGCGTGTGGGTGACGCTCGACACGCCGCCCGGCAAGGTGTCGCGCACCGAGGTCCATCCGGTTCCGGTCGCCGAATCCTCGCAGGCCGATGCGCCCGCCAGCACACCGAGGATGAGCGCCGGCGACGCTGCGTGGCGCAGTCGGCTACCGCCCCGGCGCGCAGTCACGTTGCCCTTCCGGACTTGCCCTTCCATCGGCGCGCCTCCCTGCCTGCACGTTTCAGCCCAAAACGCGAACCACGCGGAACCCGAACCCATGGTGACGGATCGCGGGCCGGGCCCCGAACCGGCTGGCCGAACGAAGATGCCATGGACCGAGAGCCCAGGAACCGCCGCTGAGGTTCCGTTGCGAACAATCCCCGGTTTCCTGCGGGCGGCCATCGGCCGGGGCACCGGAATACCCCCAGCTCCAGCAGTCCTGCGTCCACTCCTGCACGTTGCCCATCACGTCGTGGAGTCCGAATCCGTTCGGCTCGAACGACCCCACCGGCGCCGTCCCCTGATAGCCGTCGGAGCAGAACGCGATCGGAGGATCCGGGTCAGCCTCGCGAAGAGCCTCGTCGGCCCCATTCGCGTACCGGCACTGCTCGGCATCGCTCTCCCCCCAGTACCGTGCCGTGCTCGTTCCCGCACGGGCCGCGTACTGCCACTCCGCCTCGCTGGGCAATCGGTATTCCTCGCCGAGCTCGTCCGACAGCCAGGCGACGTAGGCCTGCGCGTCCTCCCAGCTCACCTTCGTCACCGGCAGCATCCCGCGGCCCCGACCGCCGTCGTCCGGACTGTAGCCAAGGCAGCCGCCCCCCCGCACACAGGCATCCCATTGGGCGTACGTGATTTCGTAGACCCCCACGGCCAGCGGCGACGGGATCGTCACCCGGCGCTGTGGTCCTTCATTGTCCATTCGCTGCTCTTCCGTAGCGGCCGACCCCATCAGGAAGCTGCCCGCCGGCACAACGACCAACTCCGGACAGGCCTCGCAGTCCCTGAAGCGGTCGCCGGTCTGCGGGGGCTCACCCGTGTTCAACTGCGGGACTGTCGCCGGACGCTGTGGCGAGGGCGAACGGGCGTCACCGACGGTGGCGGATCCACACGCGAGCGCGAGTCCAGTGAAGAGGAAGCCGGCGGTCGCAGCGACACCTCGGTGTGCCCGCGACGGGCGTCGCGAATTCGCAAGCCTCCGCATGGTCTCCAGCCTCTGCTTCAGCGAAGACGGCTGCGCATACATGCTCGCGGTCAGTCCGTCCATGGCGACCCGATGGGCAGCATCGGTACGGACCAGCAGTTGCGCGTATCGGGTGACCGGCACGTCGCCGGACCGCAGGACCTCGGCATCGCAGGAAGTCTCCCGGCATCGCTGAATCCCCCGCCGCAACAGCCATACCAGGGGATGAAAGGCGAAGACGGCCGCGACGAGGCAATCCAGCAGTGCCCAGACGGCGTCACCGCGACGCACATGGATCAACTCGTGCATCAGGACCGTCTTCAGGGAATCGGGCGATCCGAGCAACTCGCGCGGAACGACAACGACGGGGCGCCACGTGCCAAACGTCATCGGCACGCACCCCGGCGGTCCCTCCCGCAGTTCGACCGGCCGCCGAACTCCGAGCTGCCCGGACAGTTCCTGCAGAAGCCCGTCCAGCACCGGATCATCGACCCGGCGTGCTGCCTTGCCGAGGTTGCGAAGCCGCCGCATGGCACCGGCAAGCATCACGAGACGAACGATCGCCAGCAGCACCAGGGCGATCACCGCCACTCCCAGCATCGAGGCGGTGATGTCGACGTCGGATCCCGGCAGCGGATCTGGCGTCCACAGACCCACAGTGGCTGTCGTCAGTTCACCTTCGACCACTCCCGTCGTAGTCGGCCCGGCAGCGGGATCCAGCAAGGGCGTGGATGCCCGGCCCAGCGCCTCAAGAGCTGGAGCACGGATGACGGGCAGCGGCAAGCGCGGCAGCCAGGGCGCGGCGAGGATGGATGCAGGCAGTGCGAGAAGAAGCGCCTGGCGCAGCCGGTATCCGGCCAGGGGGTGGAGGTCTCGGGCCAGGGCGAGGCAGACTGCGGCCACCCCGGCCAGGGCTGTCCACGCAAGCACCGGCGTCCAAAGGTACAGGATGCTGGCGTTTCCGAGCTGCTGAAGGAATTCGAGCATCCCACTGTCCTTTCCCTGGCGGCAGGTTCCCGGTTGCCTCGCTATACTATCATCGTAATACTATTATGATCGTATGGCAACCGCCACCAGATCGGCGTGGAACACCCGTGGAACGTTCGTGGAACGTTCGTGGAACGTCCGTGGAACACCCGGTGGCACCCATTGCGGAGCCCTCCTCCCTCAGGGAATCAGCACCCGCGGCACCCTCCGCACCACGAACACCCCCTCCTTCCCCGAGGTCACCACGATGATCCCGCTCTCGAAGTACGGGTAGTTGCTCCAGGACCCGGCGAAACCCGGCTCGTCCTCGCCCCAGGGGACCGTGTCGAGGAAGCCGATCTCCACCGGGTTCTCGCGGTCCGAGATGTCCAGAATGCGCAGCCCGCTCCGGTAGTTGGACTGGTACATGAGGTCGCCGAGGATGTAGAGGTTGTGGTCGGAGGCGTGGTTTTCGGAGAAGTGCTCGGCGGCGAGGATCGGGTCGTCGAGGTCGCGCACGTCCCAGATCAGGGTCCGGGTGCTGGGGACGCTCCCGTCGACCTCGTCGATTTCGTCGTTCATGTAGAAGTACTCGTGGGCCTCGTCGATCCATCCCTGGTGGGTGTAGCTCCGGTTCGGGTAGTCGCTCGCGGCGAGCTCGATCGGCGCCGACTTGTCGGTGACGTCGGCGATGCTGAGCATCCTGCCGTTCGACCCGAAGCAGATCTCGCTGCCCCGGTGCTCCGTGTCGGGACCGTGGTAGGTGATGCACATCGCATCGTGGCTGGCCGGTGCCCCCGACTGGGAGGTGAAGCAGCCGACGAAGGTCGGATTCAACGGCTCGCGGATGTCCATCATATGGAGCCCGCCGCCGCACGTGTTGCCGCCTCCGTTCGACCCCACCGCGTAGGCGAAACCCGTCTCTTCATTGATGATGACGTTGTGGGCGCTGTGGATTCCCCAATAAAGGGCCGTCGCCTCGAAGGTGACGGGAGGGCCGGTCACGTCGCGCAGCTGCGCCAGGTCGAAGATCTGCATGCCGTGTTCCCCCGCCCCGTCGGAGACGATGAAGGCGTGGTCCCGGTAGACCTTGATGTCGCGCCAGACGCTGGGGTTCGCGCCCTCGGTCAGCGGCAGATCGCCGACGTAGCGCGGGTTGCCGGGGTCGCTGAGGTCGATGAAGGAGGTGCCGTCGTAGCGGCCGACCAGCGCCCACTCGGTGCCCGTGACAGGGTCCGTCCAGCCCCACATGTCGTTCACCTCCACGCCGCGCGTGCCGCCCATCTGATCGACCGGAAGGAACGACACGATGTCCACGTGGTCGCAGTCGAAGACGTCCGCGGTCCCGTTCTCGCAGGCGACGTCGCCACCGCTGATGGCATCGAGGCCGGCGACTTCGCTCGCCACCCTGACGCCCCGGGTCCAGCCGTCGCCCTGTCGCTCGATGATCACCGCGGTGCCCATCCCGAAGTCGTCCTCCGGCAGGCCGACGGCGCCGGCGCTCGCGCCCAGGGCCAGCGCCGATCCCATCTGATCTCTTCGCGCCAGGCCATCCACCGCGAAGCTCCTCATCGCTCCCCGACCACCGCTGTCATCCGTCGAAACCACGTAGTACCGCCCCTCGAAGCCGCCCGCCGTCGGGGCTCCGATCCAGACTTCGCCCGCGGCGAGCGCAATGCTGCTGCCGAAGCTCCCGAACGTCTCGTCGAAGGCGCGATAGGTGCCGTCGGCCATCCACTCGCCCGATGATTCGTCGAGGATGTAGCTGTGCACCGCTCCCGCGACTCCGTCCTGCCTCGGCGCACCGATCAGCAGCTTTCCGTCACCCACCGCCACGGCCGACCCGAACCACACCGGTACTTCTGCTTCGGGCTCCAGCATCGCGGCCTCCGTCCAGTCTCCGGCGGCCCCGCGGCGATAGACGTAGGCGGCTCCGCGGCCATCACCCCTCCCGAACGCCCCCACCACGGCAAACTCGCCATCGGTGGCCGCGGCAACGCCGAATTCGTCCCCGGGCCGTCCGTCGGAGGCCATCAGTTGGGCCTGTTCGGACCATTCGCCGGTCTCGGTGCGAGTCAGCACGTATACCGCACCGCGTCCATCCCGGCTTGCCGGGGCGGAGACCAGTGCGACGCCGCCACCGACCGTGACCACGCTGCCGAAGCCGTCACCCTCCTCGCCGTTACTGGCCATGATCCTCCCGCTCTCCGTCCAGACACCCCCGTCGTTCGGGCGGAAGATGTAGACGGCGCCCGGGCCGCCTGCGGCGCCTGATGAACCGACGAGGAGATCGCCCGCCGCGACTGCGAGCGACTGGCCGAAGCCGTCGCCGGTGGTCGCGTCGGAGGCGGAGAGACGCTGCGCTTCGATCCAGCCGCCGGCAGTGCGCTGGTAGACGTAGACGTAGCCGGGCGTGCGCTCGTTGAGGGCTTCCGCGATGATCACGTCGTCGCCGCTGATCGCTACGGCGTTGCCGAAGCCCTGGGCGGCGGTGTTCCACGGCTGCGAGGAGAGGGTCAGCAACGCCAGCATCAGAGCGATGGAGTGTCGCACGGTCGGCACCTTTCGTCGGGGTGTCATCGGGTCGCGCTCAGCGGAAGGTATCCGTACAGGGCACGATCCCGTGGGGATGCGTGATCCTACGGGGTTCAGCCCTGACGGAGCAAGCAACCAGAGCGTGGCTGCGGTCGCGAGCGGTTTCCACGAAGGCATCGCCCAGGACGGCCTCGCCGGGCAGAGCCGCGACAGCGCGGGGATCCGTATTGTCGATGCAGGTCGGCGGCCGCGTTGCCCATCAGTTCGGCGTGGGAGCGGGGATCTGCGCGCCCCGACCTGACGGCAAGTGGTTCATCCACTCTGACCAGGCTTCCGGATTCGCTCCGAAGTCCTCACCACTCACGAACTTCAGAAACTCGATCGCGGTCTCCCGCGTTCCCTCGTGCTCGGCGCCAACGTGGGCAAGCAGGAGGTCCGGCGCCTCGCGGATCAGATGCCTCGCCAACGCCGAGCTGACCTCGGTGGCGGCCAAGAGCTCCAGAACAGTCGGAAAGGCGAACAGGTTCGTGCCATCCAGCAGCGCCATCAGGGGCTCTTGGGCCGACTCCCACCGGATAGGGCGACTCTTGCCCCCCTCTACCCCGACCAACCCCCGGAGGACGGCCCCGGCCAGCGTCTGAACCCGCCCGTCGGGATCGATCAGAGTGGACACGAGATCGTGCCAGGCGGCGTCCTGTGCGCGGAAGTTGACGAGGACGCTCGCTGCGGCGGCGCGGGAGGACCAGGACGAGTCGTGGGCGAGAACTTCATGGGCCAGGAGACGATCCTGTTCGTCATCCAGGGCGTCGATCAGTCCCCAGATACCATCCAGGGCCGCCGGATCGAGGCCCCTGATCTCGGCGCTTTCGCGCACGCTTGCGGCATCGTGTCGCAAATCCGATATCTCCGCGGCCAGGACCAGTGTGCCGAAATCCTCTTCGGCAACGGATTTCAGCTCTTGCCACGGCTCCGGCAGGCCGATCGTCCGGGTGCCGGCCGCACGGTACCGGACCCGAGCGCTGTCCTCCACGCCCACAATGACCGTGTACCGTTTGCTCCAATCATCGGATTCCGGATAGATGAAGACGGCGGCATCGGGGAAGCCGAGTTCGCTCTTCATGGTAGCCGCACACGCGTGGAGGGGTTGGTCGGGAGCTATCTCCTGGATGGCTTCGAGCAGGTCCGGTGCATTCCAACGCTGCAGCCCGACGAATTCGACAGGCCCGTGCGGGCCGGCAACGACCTGACTGTCGCCGTGTGACGCGGCGGCAGCGAGCAAGGTCACCACTCCAAGGATCGATGGCAGGATCTTCATGGTCGCTCCATCTTGAGAGGTATGGCGGTCGTAGCGGTCCGCACCTGCGAAATAGGACGCGCTGTTGCCTGGAATCGCTTACACACGTCGGATACTCCGGCCGGACCTGGAGACCGGGTAAGGGCGCACGGATGGGCAACTCGTTTGACCCGTAATACGATCATAATAGTATTACCATGATAGTATGTGAGGGGGGCGCTCAGGCGGGCGGAGTGACCGAAGCCCGTTCCACCAACTTTCTCCTCTCCGCCGAAAGGACATTCCCCATGGATTCGACGCGCCGCACTCCAGACGGAATCGCGGGCTACACCAAACCCGCGATCAACCGGGCTTATCGCACCCCCATGCTCCTGGCGGCCGTTTGGGCCGCATGCACGCCCGACGCCAACACACCGCTCCCCGGCATGTCCACCGTCACCGACAGCGCTGGCGTGCGGGTCGTTGATCTCGGCGATGCGCCCCTGGACATCGCTCCGCGGCTCGCGTTTGCCCCCGATCCCGA
The DNA here is from genome assembly GCA_022826005.1 of Gemmatimonadota bacterium. Lineage (GTDB taxonomy): Bacteria > Gemmatimonadota > Gemmatimonadetes > Longimicrobiales > Gaopeijiaceae > Bin94. The sequence continues at coordinate 118,736 of JAJDVT010000063.1, forward strand.
ACACGTCATTCGAAGCCGCGAGGACGACGCCTCCGCCTTGCTCTACGATGTCCGCGATGTGGAGATGCTGCCGCGGGGCCGCATCGCCGTGGCGAACGGGAGCGGAAACGAAATCCTGGTGTTCGATTCGTCCGGAGAACCGGTGGCAACCTGGGGTGGCACGGGGGATGGGCCAGGGGAGTTCCGGTCCCTTGAATGGCTGGCCCTCTTGCCCCCGGACACCTTCGCTGCGGGGGACCGCGGCCTGCGGCGCGCCACTGTCTTCAATACCGCGGGCCAGTACATCCGCAGCTTCGGGACCGCAGACGCGGTCGATCGGGCGTCCAACCCGATACCACCGATACCGGTGGGCCTGCTTGACGACGGCTCGGTAATCGCGGTGGCTTATTCCCAGCCAGACCCGGTGCCGGGCTCCGAGCGGCCGGCGGTCGAGATCGTGGCGATCCCGCCCACCGCAGACTCCGTGCACGCGATCGGAACGTGGCCCGGTGAGGAAGTCGCCAAGTTCCGAGATGACGGTCTCCTGGAGGTCACCCAACCACCGTTCGGCAGGCGCCTCCACCTCGCCGCCAGGGCCGACGGTGTCTGGATCGCCGACGACGATCGGTGGGAGGCACGCAAATACTCTGCCGGGGGTGAACTGCGCATGATTGTCCGGTCTTCAGCCGGATCCGTGTGGGTGACGGACGAGCTCCTCGAGGCGTTTATCAGAGAGCGGTATCGGGATGCCGCGGAGGTTCCCACCCTCGAAGAGATGAAGGAGGACCTGCGGGAGATCGCCCGGCAAACCACGACACCGAGCTTTGGCATGATCGTGGGCAGGACGGATGGGGGTGTGGCCATCGGCGAATTCGGGCTGGGCACGGCGTCTCCTCGAAAGTGGGTCACAGTGCAGCCAAACGGTACCGTCGCAACGGTCGAACTCCCGGCCGGCCTCGATGTCAAGCGGTGGGGGCCGAACTGGATCCTCGGAGTCGTGCGCGACGAGCTGGACCGCGAGGAGATTCATCTCTACCGGATCCTGACCGGCGCAGCCCCGGGGCCAGTAGCACAAGCCAGCCCGTCCCTTCGTCCATCAAACGGCTTGGACATTGTGGGACATCAATTGACTTGAACGGAGGGGGTGGGATTCGAACCCACGTGTCCTTTCGGACGCCGGTTTTCAAGACCGGTGCATTGAACCGCTCTGCCACCCCTCCCTGCCCTCCAAGATGGCCCCGGAGGGCTAATGCCGGAAGAGCCTCCGCCCGGTGAAGACCATCGCGATCTCGTGTTCGTCGGCGGCGGCGATGACCTCGTCGTCACGGATCGAGCCGCCGGGTTGGATGATCGCGGCGGCTCCCGCGTCGGCAGCCGCGTCCACTCCGTCGCGGAAGGGGAAGAAGGCGTCGGATGCCAGGGCGCAGCCCTCCAGCTCAGCGGCGAAGCCGTGCTCACGGGCCTTGCTCACCGCCAGACGCGACGAATCCACGCGGCTGGTCTGACCCGCGCCGATCCCGACCGTTGCCAATCCCCTTGCGAGCAGAATGGCGTTGGACTTGACGCCGGCGACGGCCGCCCAGGCGAACGACAGGTCGGCGAGCTCGGCTTCGGAGGGCGCGCGTGCGGTGACCACCTTCCAGCCGGGGGCGGTCGGATCGTGGAAGGGCGGGTCGGAGAGCGACTGGAAGAGTACGCCGCCGTAAACGGAGCGGAAGCTGATCGACCCAACGTCCCCGTCCGCACCCGAATGACCCGCGGCCCGCGCCAGCCACCGGGCCGCGGCGCGGGTAGAGTCTTCCAGCTCTATCCAGCGGCCGTCGTGCAGGGGCTCGGCCGGGTGGGGCGCGGCCGAACCCGTAAAGCGCAGGAGGCGGATGTTCTTCTTATCGGTAAGCACCTCGAGCGAATCGGGAGTGAAGTCCGGCGCAACGACACACTCCACGAACATTCCGCCGATCCCGGACGCCGTGTCCCGGTCGACCGGGCGGTTGACCGCGATCACGGAACCGAATGCTGAGACCGGGTCGGTGGCGCGGGCCCGTTCGAAGGCGGCGGCGAGGGTGGGGCGCAGCGCGAGACCGCACGGGGTCGTGTGTTTGACGAAGCAGACGGCCGGTTCGAGCGCAAATGCGAAGGGAGCGAGGCTGAGAAGTGCGCCGTCCAAGTCAAGCAAGTTGTTGTAGGACAGCTCTTTACCATGTAATTGTTCAAGTTCGGCTATACCTTGCGGTGTGCCTCGGGGCGCGTAGAATCCGGCGTCCTGGCCGGGATTCTCGCCGTATCTGGGCAGGCTTTGCCGGGTCAGTGCCAGCGTGACCTGTGAGGGCATCCCATCAGCCACTTTGTTCGGTGAACGAACAAAGTTCCGTGGCGGCGAGGGCGCGCCCTCTGTTGCCACTCCCTCCAAATAGTCCGCCACGGCGTTGTCGTAGAACGAAATCTCCCGAAACACTTTCGCTGCGAGCCGACGCCGCAGTGCGTGCGACTGCACGTCCGCCCCTTCCTCCCCGGACCTGGAACGGGGTTCAGTCTCGTTCGCAACCGCCTCCAGCACGGCCCCGTAGTCCCCCGGGTCCACCACGACCCACACGTCTCGGTGGTTCTTGGCGGCGGCGCGGATCAGCGTGGGGCCCCCGATGTCCACGTTCTCCATGGCTTCGCGCAGGGTGACGCCCGGCGCGGCGACGGTCTCGCGGAAGGGATACAGATTCACCGCGACCAGGTCGATGGGAGCGTAGCCCTGGCGGGCGACCTCGGCCATGTCGTCCGGCCGGTCCCGGCGCGCGAGCAGTCCGGCGTGAATCGCGGGGTGCAGCGTCTTGACCCTGCCGTCCATCATCTCGGGGTGGCCGGTCACGACCGACACCTCGGTGACGGGGACCCCGGCCGCCGCGAGCGCCCGCGCCGTACCCCCGGTGGAGAGCACATCCCAACCGCGCTCCGTGAGCGCCCTGCCGAGTTCAGCGATTCCCGTCTTGTCCGACACGCTTAGCAGTGCTCTGCGGCTAGTCACCCGCGCCTCCGAAGGCCTGTTGGATTCGTTGTTCGAGGTTCGTGGCCGCGGAGGACCGGTCATCGGCCTGAGTTTCCGCATCCGCCCTGGACGCCCCCGCCGGCCGTTCGCCGCCCGGCCAGCGGAACACCGGAGCCGGCCCGCCGTCCGGCCATCCACCCTGCACCGCCCGGGCCAGCGCATCCGCGGCCGCGGGATATAGGGCGTGCTCCACGCGCAGCACACGGGCGGCCAGCGCATCCGGCGTGTCGCCGGGGAGCACCGGGACCGCCCACTGCGCGAGGATCCGGCCTTCGTCGTAGCGCTCGTCGACGAAGTGGATGGTCGGCCCCGACAGCGACGCGCCCGAGCGCAGCACCGCTTCGTGCACGTGGTGGCCGTACATCCCCTTTCCCCCGAAGGCGGGCAGCAGCGCCGGATGGATGTTCAGGATCCTGCCCCGGTAGGCGGCACAGACCCTTGCCGGGACGAGGCGGAGGAAGCCGGCGAGGAGGATTCCCTCGGCGTGGTGTCGTTTCAAGAGGCGGAGGAGTCGGCTGGCACAGGTGTCTTGCGGCGTGGCGGCCGGATCGTGGGAGGCACCGGCCCCGGCATCGCTCCGCGACGCGCCCCCTCGGCGAAAATCCACCCGGTACACGGCCCGCCCAAGCGCACGGGCACGCTTCTCCGCGGCACATTCCCGGTCGGTGATCAGGAGTTCGATGCGGTACGCCGGACCGTCCCGCTCATGGTCCAGGAGGGCCTGCATGTTGGTGCCGGATCCCGACGCGAGAACCGCGAAGGGAACGCTCACCGGCGCGCGAGGATGCCCTGCGGATTCGGTAAGGCAGCCGCCCGCCGACCCATGGGCACGCGCGCCGTCCTCACACGAATTCGCCCCCGTAGACTGGGACGAGGAAGGGGTTCGTGTCCCGCTCGTGCGCGACGGTCGTCTCGGGACCGTGCCCGGTGATCAGCCGGGTCTCCGGAGGAAGGGTCAGCACCCGGGTGCGGATCGAATCCATGAGCACCCGGTAGTCTCCGCCCGGCAGGTCGGTGCGCCCGATCGAGCCGAAGAAGATCACGTCGCCCACGATGGCCACGGGCTCCGTGGTGGAGACAAGGATGACGTGGCCCGGCGCGTGGCCGGGAGCGAAGATGACTTCGAACTCCGAACCACCGAAGGAGACGTTGACACCGGGGACGAGGTCGTGGTCCGGCGGCGGCAGCTCGAAGGAAGCGACGCCGAAGGCCGCGGCCTGGGCGGGGAGGTTGTCGTAGAGGATGCGGTCGTCGGGGTGAAGATGGATGGGGGCGCCGGTGGCGGATCTGGCCAGGGGAACGCCGTCCACGTGGTCGAGGTGGGCGTGGGTCAGGAGGATCGCGGCGATGCGCAGGTTCCGGGCGCGAGCGACTGCAAGGGCCTCGGCGGTCGCAGCGCCGGGATCGATGAGCACGGCCGTGCGGCCGTCGTCACAGGCAACCAGGACGGTGTTCTGAACGAATGGGCCGCCGGTGAAGGTGAGGATCTCGATCGGCCGGCTCCGGTCAGACCGTGAAGGAACTTCCGCAACCGCAGCCCCCGGAGGCCTGCGGATTCTTGAAGGAGAACCCCGATCCCATCAGCGAGGAGACGTAGTCGATCTCGATCCCTTCCAGGTACTGCGCGCTGAAGGGGTCCACGAAGATGCGGATCCCGTCCTGCACGAGGATCTCGTCGTCCCCCTCGGGCGCAGGTTCGATGTCGACGCCGTACTGGAACCCCGAGCAGCCTCCCGGGAGGACGGCGACCCGCAGTCCGGCCTCGTGGCTCTCGCCGAAATCCGCGAGGAATCCCCGCACCTTGCGCGTCGCTTCAGGGGTGAGCGTGAGGTCCATCGGTCCCGTATTGCACTCCGTTGATCTCTGATTGGTCCGGGCCGGGAGAGAACGCCATGCGGCCCTCGCTCCCTCGCCACGGCTGTCCGCCATCAAGTGGGGCGCCGTCGGGCGCGGTGCCCGTTCAAAAAGCTATTTCAGGGGAGAAAACGGGTCAACGAGGCGGCAACCGGTCGCCAAACCAATTCGGGCGCGGCGCTTCGGGTCGCCAGGGCCGCAGCGCCCCGACGACGTGCTGTCAGGACTCCAGGCGCTCGATCAGCTCTGCGGCTCCGGCCAGGTCGTCGGCCACCAGCCAACTGCCGCCGGACCCGCCGTCCTCCGCCATCCTCTCTTCCTCTGCCGTGCCGTGACCGGTGCGAAGCAGGATGCCGGTGCCCCTGAGCGTCGCCGCGGGGAGCACGTCGCTGAGCTTGTCTCCCACGTAGTAGGATCCGGCCAGCGCCAGTCCGAGATCGCGGGCGGCCCGGCGGTACAGCACCGGGCTGGGCTTGCGGCAGGTGGTTTCCGGGTCGCCGCCGGGAGCGTCGGTGCAGAAGTACGTGGCGTCGATGGTGACTCCGGCCCGCTCAAGCTGAAGATCCGTCTCGGCGGCCACCCGCCGGTAGTCGGCGAGGGTGTAGAGGCCGCGGCCGATGCCGGATTGGTTGGTGACCACGACCAGGGCGAACCCGAGGGCGCGCAGGCGGGTCAGCGCCTCCGGAGAACCCGGGATGAGGGTGACATCGGCAGGATCCGCAATGTAGTGCCGGTCTTCGATGATCGTGCCGTCGCGGTCCGCGAACACCGCCCGGCGACCACCTCGCACAACGGGAGTTCCTCGCACGGGACGCTACCCGCCCGGGGAGATCTTCGCGCCGATCGACCGGAGCGCCGCCGCGACGATCCCGTCCTCGTGCGGCGCGACCGTGCGCAGATCGATGACGACCTGCCCCTTGCGGCTCCGCGCGACGACCGGGGGGTCGTGGGCACGAAGTACCGCCAGCCACGCATCCGCGTCCTCCCCCGCGTCCAGGCGGATCACCGCGCTGGGCAGGCGAGCATCCGGATACGTCCCCCCGCCCACCAGCGACCACCCCTCGGCGATCTCGGCAGCCAGTCGCGGTCCGGGCTCACCCGCGGCCCCGCCCCCGCCCCCCTCCCCCGTCCCGCGCGCCTGCCCAGCCACCCCGGCCAGCACCGCCTCGGCCCGGCGCCTGAGCTCCTCTGCCGGTACGCTGATCATGCGCAGCGCCGGGATGCGTTCCCGCGCGCGCTCCGGGTCACGGTACAGCGCCAGCGTGGCCTCGAGCCCGGCCAGCGTAACCTTGTCGCAGCGGAGCGCACGGCACAGCGGATGCGCCTTCGCCCGGGCCACCGCCCCCGCCCTGCCCACCAGCACCCCCGCCTGCGGACCGCCGAGCAGCTTGTCCCCGGAAAACGCCACCAGGTCGACGCCCGCAGCCACGCTCTCCGCGGGCGTCGGCTCATGCGGCAGCCCCAGCGCGGCACTGTCAATCAGCAGCCCGGAACCCAGGTCGTGGATGACCGGTGTACCGCTCCCGGCCGCCAGCGCCACGAGTTCGGCGAGTTCCGTCTCCTCGGTGAATCCCGAAACGGCGAAGTTGGAGCGATGGACCTTCAGGATCGCGCCGATGTCCCCCCGCTCGATGGTGCGCGCGTAGTCGGCCCGGCGGGTCCGGTTGGTGGTCCCCACCGTGACCAGTTGGGCGCCCGCGGCCTCGACCACCTCGGGGATGCGGAAACCGCCGCCGATCTCGACCATCTCGCCGTGCGAGACGACCACGCCCCTGCCGGCGGCAAGGGCCGTCAGCGCAAGTGCGACGGCGCCGGCCCCGTTGTTGACGACCACCGCGTCTTCGGCGCCGGTGAGTTCCCGCGCCAGCCCGGCGCAGTGGACGTAGCGGGAGCCGCGCCGGCCGGAATCGAGGGCGAACTCGACGTTGCCGTAGCCCGCCGCGGCTGCCATCGCCCGGCGCGCCTCTTCGGCGAGGGGCGCGCGGCCGAGGTTGGTGTGCAGCACGACGCCGGTGGCGTTGACGACGCGCCTGAGCGAGGGGAGCCCGGCCCGCGCCACCTCCTCGCGCAGCAGCGACGCGAAGCCCTCGTCCGAGCCGGGGACCGGCAGCCTCCCCGCCCGCATGTCGCCGAACACGGCGCGCAGCCGCGCGGTGATCCAGCTGCGCCCATGTGCCGCAATGAGCTCCCGGCACCACGGGCGGTCCAGGAGGCGGTCGACGCCCGGAATGCGGCGGCGGGGGTCCTGCCCGGTCACCGGCCGGAAGAGCCGCGGCCCGGGCGGGAGCGGCGCCAGGGCGGACGGCTGCCACTCCGCGTTGCCAGAGCGTTCCCGCGTGACCGAGCCACTGGCGACACCCGGACCCTTCGTGGCGGGCCGGCATCCGGATTGGTCATGGCACCCGGCGGGGGCTTGTCCGGAACGGCCAGCGCGTCCGGGGGTGTCGACGTATCCGGCCGCGTCGGAGTGTCAGGCGGCGCCAGCGGGTCAGGCGGGGTCAGAGTATCCGGCGGGGTTAGAGTATCAGGCGGCGTCAGCGTGTCGCCCGCGGCAGCGGAATCGCCGGGAATTCCGGGTTCCATCGCCTCTGCGGAATCCCCGGCCTCGACCGTGCTGTCCTCCACCTCCTCCGGCGGCGGCAGCGGACGCATCAGGGTGTCCACCCCGTCGCCCCCGCCGGTCCCATGGATGTTGACGGCCCCCGCCACGCTCGCCGCGTACCGGACGCCCTGCGGCAGCTCTTCGTCCAGTACGCCCACCAAAGTGCGTGACGGAATGATCAGCCCCGACAGTCCGACGGGGATATCCAGCGAGTCGGCGGCCGCGTCCCCGCCCGCTTCGGGCGCCTCGGGGTCCGGCGGCTGGGCCCCGGGATCCGGGGGGTCGGGCTGCTGCGGATCTCCGGCCCCCGCACCGGCAGCCGAGTCGGGCTCCTCGGCGGCCGCTTCCACCGAGTCCTCCCGGGCCGCCTGCCAGCGGGTGTACTCATGCTCCTGGAAGAAGCGGACGCCGATCGTGTCCCACATCACGATCACCGGCAGCGGCTCCATCAGCCGTTCGGCGAGGAGCGAATCCAGGAGCTGTGCGGCGCCGAGCGAATCCAGTTCCTCCGCCCCGGCAAGCGAGTCGGCCACCTGCGCGGCCGCGAGGGAATCCACGGCCCGGGCAATCGCCACGGAATCCGTGTACCGGGCGGCGGCCTCCGGGTCCAGCATCAGGAAGCGGGGTGGGCCGGCGGCCAGCGAGTCCTCCGCCGCCTCCGCCGTGTCCGGGTCCGGGGCGATGACCAGCTGCCCGGTGAAGGTTTCGCCGGAGACGGTGGGCTCGAGGTAGTCGTCGAACTCGAACCGGAGCGTCAGGGAATCGACGATGTCCACCCGGGCCAGCCGCGGCGGGGTGGTGTCGGGCTCGATCAGGCTGAGGATGCTGAAGCCGGTGTCCGGGGCAGTGGCCAGTTCGCCGGCCACGAAGGCGGCCTGCGGCTCGACCGAGCCCACCTCGCGGTCCCGGTTGCGGTCCTGCCAGCCACCGACCTCGTACGCGCCGCCCGGGACAAAGCGGAGCGAGAACACGCCGGCGGAATCGCTCACGTTCCAGTGGACCAGCGTGTCGCCGTCCTGGACGAAGCGCGCTTCCACCCGCACGTCCCGCACCGCCCGGCCGGTCACGCGGTCCTCCACCATCCCCGCCACCACGTTGGGGACGAACTCCGGGCCGGTGGAGAGGACGAGGTCGAAGGCGTCGCGGAGGTTGTTGCCGAACATGTCGTTGACGACCGGCAGGATGGTGATGCGGTAGATCCGGTTCGGGAGCAGGCCTTCCTCCAGGTGGATGGCGATCCCGTCGCGGCGGTGCCGGACCCGGACCCGCCCGGCCGATGGCGATACGACCACCGCTTCGTTCAGCGTGCCGCCCGCCGCGCGTTCACTGATCCGTTCGCTGAAGCGGATGAAGATGTCGCGCAGGCCGGGCTCGACCACCGCGAAGGTGTCCGGCACGGTCTCGACTACGTACGGCGGGAAGCGGTCCTCGGGCCCGCCCGGTGGCATCTCGAGCTGGGCGCAGGCGGCAAGCAGGAGGGCGAGCAGGGCGGGCATGAGCCGCCGGTCCCGCCGAGAGCGGCGCGGGGCGGCCCGGACAGGTCGGCCTTCACGGATTCCGGCGAGGTGCCGGCCGCGATTCCACCGGGCGCCACCGTCCGCTGTCACCCCTGGCTCCCCCGCAAGGATGTCAACTTCTCTTGTAATTTTGTAAACTGTACTTGACATGATGCGAGCTTTTCGCGCTCGCGTTCGACCACGGGAGCCGGCGCCCGGGTCACGAAGTTCTCGTTGGCCAGCTTCGCTCGCAGCCCCTTCAGCCGCCCCTCCAGCCGCCCGGTCTCGCGCTCGAGCCGCACCAGCTCGCGCTCAACGTCGATGACTCCGGCGAGCGGCAGGAACAACTCGGTGCCGTCGTGCAGGACCGCGCTCGCGCCGATCGTGCCCGCAGCCGGCGGCGCCGACTCGACCGTCCCGATCCGCGCGAGCCGCCTGAGCATCTCGCCGTGGCCGCGGGCCCGCGCCGGTCCCCCGCCCCCGGTCACGTGTACCGCCACCTCGCGCCCCTCGCCCACGCCGTACTCCTTGCGCATTCCGCGGACGCTGACGACCAGGTCGCGCAGCCAGTCGAAGTCGGCCTCGGCCCGGTCGTCCACGAGCGCCGATGCTTCCTCCGGCCAGCGGGCGACGATGAGCGGAGTGTCGCGTCCATCGCCGTGGGCCGGCGTGCCCGCCCCCGGCAGCAACCCCCACAGCTCTTCGGTCACGAAGGGGACCATGGGGTGCAGGAGCCGGCAGATCGTATCCAGAACGTGCAGCAGCACCGCGCGGGCGGCGTCGCGGCCGGGACCGCCGGGGCGAAGGCGGTGCTTGACGCACTCCAGGTACCAGTCGGCGAACTCGCCGCGGAAGAAGTCGCGCAGCACCTCGGCGGCGCCGTGGATGCGGAAGCCGTCCAGCTCCTCGCCGGTGCGCCGGATCGCGCGCTGTTGCCGCGAGAGGATCCAGCGGTCCTCGAGGGCGAGGTCGCCGGTGACTTCGGACAGCGCGGGCACCGGCTCGTCTCCCAGGCTCATCAGCGCGAAACGGCCGGCGTTCCAGAGCTTGTTGACGAAGTTGCGCCCCGGGGAGAAGGCGGCCTCCAGGTCCTCGTGGTCGAGGCGGATGTCGGCGCCCACCCCCGCGCTGGCGATCAGCGTGAAGCGCAGCGCGTCGGCCCCGTAGAGGTCCACCACCTCGAGCGGGTCGATCCCGTTGCCGAGCGACTTCGACATCTTGCGGCCCTGGATGTCGCGCACGGTGCCGTGCAGGTAGACCCGCCGGAAGGGCTCGGCGCCCATCGCGTGGTACCCCGACATGATCATGCGGGCCACCCAGAAGAAGAGGATCTCGGGCGCGGTGGAGAGCGTGTGGCCCGGGTAGAAGGCCCCGAGGTCGCGCGTGCGCTCCGGCCACCCGAAGACCGAGAAGGGCCACAGCCACGACGAGAACCAGGTGTCGAGCACGTCGGGGTCCTGCTCCAGTTCGGCGCTGCCGCACTCGTCGCAGCGGTCGGGGTCCTCCCGGCAGGCCATCACCGCGCCGCAATCGCCACAGTACCACACCGGGATCCGGTGGCCCCACCAGAGCTGCCGCGAGATGCACCAGTCGCGGATGTTCTCCATCCAGTGCTCGTAGACGCGGGTCCAGCGGTCCGGGACGAAGGTGATGGTGCCGTCCCGGGAGCCTTGCAGCGCCGGACGCGCGAGCGGCCCCATGCGCACGAACCACTGCTCGCTGAGGCGCGGCTCGACGACCGTGTCGCAGCGGTAGCAGGCCGGGACGGCGTGGTCGTGGTCGTCGGTGCCCGCCAGGAGTCCGAGGCGGTCCAGCGCGGCCACCACCGCCGTGCGGGCGTCTTCGCGCGGGAGTCCCCGGAAGGCGGCGGGCGCGTTCTCGTTCATCACGGCCCGATCCGTCATGACGTTGAGGAGCGCGAGGCCGGTGCGCGACGCGATCTCGAAGTCGTTGGGGTCGTGGGCGGGCGTCACCTTCACCATCCCCGTCCCGAACTCGGCGCTCACGTAGCGGTCGGCGACGAGGGGGATGGTGCGCCCCGTGAGGGGGAGGTCGACGGTGGCGCCGATGAGGGAGCCGTAACGGGGGTCTGCGGGGTTCACGGCCACCCCGGTGTCGCCGAGCATCGTCTCGGGACGCGTGGTCGACACGGTCAGGTGCCAGCGGCCGTCGGGGAGCTGGCCCACCGCTTCGGCGCCGGCAGCGCGGGCGGCCGCGGCGGCCTCCTCGTGCCCGGGCGCCAGCGGGTAGCGGATGTGCCAGAGGGATCCGCGCACCTCCGCGCCTTCGGCCTCCTCATTCGACAACGCGGTCAGGCAGCGCGGACACCAGTTGATGATGTACTCGCCCCGGTAGATCAGGCCGTCCTCGTAGAGCCGGACGAAGATCTCGCGCACCGCGCGCGACAGCCCCTCGTCGAGGGTGAACCGGGTCCGGCCCCAGTCGCAGCTGCAGCCGATCGACTTGAGCTGGTTCAGGATGCGGTCGCCGGTGTCGCGCACGTGCTCCCACACGCGCTCGACGAATGCTCCCCGGCCGAGGTCGTGGCGGGTCTTCCCCTCGGCGGCCAGGCGCTTCTCGACGACGTTCTGGGTCGCGATCCCGGCGTGGTCCGTGCCCGGGACCCACAGCGTCACGCGCCCCTGCATCCTGCGCCAGCGGATCAGCACGTCCTGGATGGTGTTGTTGAGGCCGTGACCCATGTGCAGCACCGAGGTCACGTTGGGCGGAGGAATCACGATCACGTAGGGATTCCCGCCCTGCTCCACGTCGCGCGCCGCAGCCCCGAAGTGGCCGCCCTCCTCCCATATGCGGAGGATGCGTGACTCGACCGACCGGGGGTCGAAGGTCTTGGGGAGCGATCCTCCCCGCGAACGTTCGGGCTGCAAGAGTGCTTCTACCGTGGACCCGGCCGGCTGAAGGTCGTGTCCGGTTTTGCCGTGGGCGGGGCCTTCGCCCTGGCTGCCTCCTCCTCCGCGCGCCGCTCCTCACGGCGCTTCCGCATGGCCTCCATGCGCTCGCGCCAGCTCTGCCGGGCCGCCAGCGTACCCGCCGCGCGCTGGATGTCGTTCATGCGAAAGGCCATTTCGGCGCGCTCGCCGCTGTAGTCGTAGGGAACGCCGAAGCTGAAGGGCAGCGGGACGGAGATGTCGCCGAGGTGGATCATCCCCGGGGACAGTCCCCAGCGCTTGCCGTCCTCGTCGGTGTAGGTCCAGTCCATGGCCCGCGAGAGGGCCTGGGCCTCCGCCAGGGCGGAGTCGTTCCCCTCCGCGATCAGCGTAGCGATCCGGATCGCGAGGATCTGCTCGGGGGCCGGCTCCAGGAGCTGTGGATCGACAGGCTCCCAGAGGCGCGGGTCGCCGGCGCCGAGCCTGAGGCGCTCCACCGCGCTGCGGTAACGATCCGGGAGGAACAGGTCGATTTCGGGCGCGATTTCGGGCCCGGTCACGTCGACTTCCGGCGCGGAGACCTCCTCGGCGGGCGTCGGTTCTTCCGGGGTGGAGGTCTCCGGGGTCTCCACGGTAATGATCTGGACGACCTCCATGACGTCGGGTTCGATAGCCGGCGGCGAAACCGGGACCATGATCACATCGGGAACGGAGACCCGGACCAGCGAAGAGTAGAAGAGGATCACCAGGAGGTGCAGGGCCAGTGACACGCCCAGCCCGGCCAGTACAGGCACCGGCCTCAGCCCGCTGCGGGGGCGTCTGGCCTCCGGAGGTGCTGCATGCTGTTGTCGTGCGATTGGCGTCATCCGGTTTCTCCTGGGCGCCTCACCGGTCGGGCGCGAGGGTGTCTCCTCCTTCGACCGGATTGCGTACCGCGGAGCCGCAGGAGAGCGCCACTTCGACGACATCTCCGGGGGACACGGGTCCGACGCCCTCCGGCGTTCCGGTCGCGATCAGGTCTCCGGCCTCGAGGGTCATGACGTGGGATATGAAGCTCACCAGGTGACGCGGCGAAAACACCATCTGCGAAGCGTCAGCCCGCTGGCGCACCTCCCCGTTGACCCTCGTGGTCACGGTCAGCCTTTCTGGTAGGACAGCCGATGCATCGACAACGTTGCCTACCGGGCAGAACGTATCGAACCCCTTGGACCGGGTCCACTGGCCGTCGCTGCGCTGCAGGTCGCGCGCGGTCACGTCGTTGAGCGCGACCACTCCGCTCACATGCGACCACGCTTCGCTCTCGGCGACGCGGCGGCAACGGTTCCCGATGACCAGCCCGATTTCGCCCTCGTAGTCGACACGGCCCGCATCCGGGGGAACGCGGATCGGCTCACCGTCCGCCACAAGGGCCGAGGGCGGCTTGAGAAAGATCAGGGGCTCGGCGGGAACGTCGTTGCCCAGTTCGGCGGCGTGATCCGCGTAGTTGCGCCCCACGCAGACGATCTTGCCGGGCGCGGGAGTCAAACCCTACCCGGCCTTCCGGGTGTGGATCCAGGTGCCGATCACCGTGCCCAGACCCGCGATGGCGAGGAAGCCCGTGATCACCGACCACCAGAACCCGACATCCGAGTGCCCTTGCGACCACCCCAGCAACGCTGTCTGCGAGGCGCGCGCGGCCAGGGAAAGGAGGAAGATTCCAGCCAGAAAACCGAGTGCCTTCTTCATGCCTGTTCCCGGGTCAGGTTGGGGTTGTGGTGGAGCGGACCTCGGATGTCCGCCGAGGCGCTGTTATGAATCTACCGGCATGGTGCCCGGGAACAAGACGGGCGGCGCGCGGCCGCGCCGGTTCAATAGAACTCCCCGGTCCGCCCGCGCACCTCGTTCCAGGGCCCCCTGTACAGGGGCATCGGCGGGAGTGCTTCGCGGATGATGCGGCCGTACTTCCGCGTCACCAGACGGTCGTCCAGGAGGATGACGGCACCCCTGTCGGTCCGCGACCGGATGAGGCGCCCGATCCCCTGCTTGAGGCGAACGGCGGCGTCCGGGACCATCAGTTCCCAGAAGGAATTCTCCCCGCGGGCGGCCATCGCCTCGAGACGGGCCTCCGTGAGCGGCTCGGTGGGAACCCGGAAGGGCAGCTTCTGGATGACCAGTGCGCGGAGCGGCCGGCCCGGCACGTCCACGCCCTCCCAGAACGACGAGGTGCCGAGGAGCACGGCGTCGCCGGCGCGGGCGAAGCGGCGGAGCAGCGCCGACCTGCCGGCTTCGCCCTGGACGTGGAGCGGCCAGCTGGCGTCCGCGCCCATCTCCCGCAGCCTGGCGGCGACGGCGCGCAGCGCGGAAAACGAGGTGAAGAGCGCGAAGAGGCCGCCGCCGCTTATCCGCGCCATCTCGAAGACGACCCGCGCGGTGGCGTCGTTGTAGGCGGCGGGGCCGCCGGGGCCGCGCGCACCCGGCAGGTCGGTGGGAACGATCAGCGCACTCTGGTGTTCGTAGTCGAACGGCGAGCCGAAGACGGCCTCGTCGACCTGCAGGCCGACGTCGGGGCGAGCGAGCACCTCGGCTGAGAGGGCCGGATCGCGGAGAAGGGCGGAGGCGGCCGCGGGGTGGTCGCCGGCCGCGGCTTCGCCGAGCCCCAGCCGGCGCTTCAGGTAGCCGAAATCACCCTTCACCGCCATCGTGGCCGAGGTCAGCACGGCCGTGTCGAGGTTTGCGAAGAGGTGCTCGGCCAGGACGGGGCCCAGCTCCACGGGAGCCGCCGAGAAGACGACGTTGGCGGCCGGGGCCCCGCGGCGGGAAGAGCGCCGCACATCCAGCCAGCGCACCGTCGTGTGATCGGCGGCGGGGGGCAGGAGGCATAGCCGGAGCGCGCGGCCGACGCGCCCGAGGCGGCCCGCGGAGCTGCGCAGGTCGAGGAGGCGGCCCTCCAGCGCGGAGCGGATGTCCTCGTCGTCCGCCAGCTGTTCGGCGACGAGTTCCAGTTCGCGCTGGAGGTCGCCCAGCGCGACGAGCAGGTTTTCGAGGGCTTCGCCGATCCCGGGATCTGCCGCGGGTTCCGGGCCCGCCGCCGTGCCGGGGTGGGTGGGGGCGGGGGTGCGGTGGCCTGCGCCGGCACGGTGGGCATCGGCGGAGTGGCCGGCCTGTTCAGGGCGGCCGAGGCGCACGCTTCCCCGCCCTGCGTGCTCGATCGCCCAGGGTTCCATCAGCTCGAAGAAGGCGGTGAGCGCTGTGCGCGCGCTGGCGACGAGGGGGCGGGCGCGCTGGCCGATGCGTTCGCGCAGCCGGCGAGCCACGACGGAGGTGCCCAGCTTGCCCAGCGTGGCCGAGGCGGAGGCCAGGATTCCCTTGCCTCCCCGGTCGAGGCGCGACAGCGTCCGGTACATGCCGATCCGCGTGACCTCGGAGCCGAGCCGGGGGGTGGCCGCGTCCTCCAGGTGGTGGGCCTCGTCGAAGACGACCCGCTTGTAGGGGGGCAGCACGGCCGCGTCGCGGTAGTTCTCGGTGAGGATCCGGATCGCCAGGTCGGAGAAGAATAGCGCGTGGTTGACGATCACGAGGTCGGCCGCGGCGCCGGCCCTGCGGGCGCGCTGGTAGTGGCACTGCTGGAAGAACGGACACTTGGCGCGCAGGCACGCATCGGTCTCGCTCCTCACCTCTTCCCACACGTCCTCGCTCGGGGCGAAGGGGAGGTCGCTGCGGGAGCCGTCCTCCGTGCGGTCGATCCACTCCAGCAGGTTATCGAGCTCCGCCGAGCGGTCGTCCGGGAAGAGGTCGGGGGCCGTTTCGGCCGCCAGACGCGCCCTGCGGATGGAGATGTAGTTCGCCCTTCCCTTCACCAGCGCCCACCGGAGCTCCTCGCCGAGGATCCCGCTCACGATCTCGAGGTCCTTCCGCACAAGCTGTTCCTGCAGGTTGATGGTGTTGGTCGACACCACCGTCCTCTGGCCGTTGCGAACCGCCCAGCGCGCGGCGGGCACGAGGTACGCGAGCGACTTGCCCGTGCCGGTCCCCGCCTCCACCAGCCCAACTCCGCCCTCGTTGAACCGGGCGGCCACGAAGCGGAGCATTTCCCGCTGGCCACGCCGGTCCTCGTAGCCGGGGAGGCGCTCCAGGGGACCGCCGGGCGCGAGCAGCGCGGAGAGTTCTCCGGGCTCCAGCGGTTCGATCCGGCGCGGCTCGGGCGGCTCGACCACGACGTACATGGCGTCCGCTGCATTGGTGACGATCGCCGTGCCCACACCCTCCTCGAACAGGCGGCCCGCCACAGCCAGGTCGGCATCGGACGGTTCGAGGAGCCCGGAGGGATGGTTGTGGATCATCACCCCGCCCTCCGGCGCATCCCTGGCCACCGCCAGCACGGCCGCACGGTTGCCACGCGCCACCGCCCGCGGGCTGACGATCACGCGGTCGCGGGTGACGTCCGCCAGGAACGAGACCTCGCGGCCCCCGGCCCGGCTGACTTCGTCCCGGATGGCCCCCGCGGCCTCCGGCGACAGCCGAAGGGGCAGCAGGGTCACGTCTTCAGCTTCTTCTTGCGGGCGGCCGGGAAGAGGACGTTGTTGAGGATGAGCCGGTACCCGGGGGAGTTGGGGTGGAGCTCGAGGTCGGTGTGCGGGTCGCCGATCTGGTGCTCGGGATCCTCCGGGTCGTGGCCGCCGTAGTAGGTCCACGTCCCCTCGCCGAGGGTCCCGTGGATATACTTGGCCCAGTTGCCCTCGATCCCCAGCTTCACCACGCCCGGCTTCAGACGGTCGATCAGGAAGGAAGTCGTCAACCCGTAAAAATCGGGCAGCACCGACTCGTGGCTCTGGGTGAGCATGGCCGGGACCGGATCGAACTTGGCCGAGAAGTCGAAAAGGGTGAACGCGCCCAATTGCTTCCGCCAGGGGGTGTTGACCTGGTGCCCGTCGATGTCCGAGAAGGAATTCACCGACGGGGAGACCTGGATCTCGGCGTTCTCGAAGGCCATCGCCAGCCCCCAGTCCATCCTGGATCCGGCGTCGGGGTCCGGCGGCGTGCCGTCCGAATAGGCCGCGGCGATGTCGACCGAAGCGGCCGCCAGCGCCAGTTCGAGCGTCTCGGGGGCCGAGCACATGGCGAAGAGGAATCCGCCCTGCTCCACGTAGTCCCGGATCGCGCGGCTGACCGCCTTCTTGAGCGACGGCACGTTCGGGTACCCCAGCGCCGCGGCCGCTTCCTCGTTGCGGGCCACCTCCTCCTCGAGCCAGGCCGCGCCCGCGTAGGTGATGTAGAACTTGGAGTACTGCCCGGTGAAGTCCTCATGGTGCAGGTGGAGCCACTCGTACTCGCCCAGGTCTCCTTCCAGCACATCCTGGTCCCAGATCTTCTCGTAGGGTATCTCGGCGTAGTCGAGCGCCATCGTGACGGCATCGTCCCAGGGCGCGCTGTTGGGAGGCGTGTAGATGGCGATCCGGGTCGCCTTCTCCAGAACCACCGACTCCATGTTGGACGCTGCGATGATCCCGCGGATGCGGGCCTCCTCCGCCGGCCCCGCGGGCTGGACGGTCACGCCCATCAGCGCAGCCTGCCGCCGTGTGTTTTCGGTGTCCGGCAGCAGGAACGATCCACCCTGGAAATTGAGGAGCCACTCCGCGCGGCCTTCCAGCTCCAGGACCCGGTAGGTCAGGCCGTATGCCTTGAGGTGGTTGGCCTGGGTGCGGTCCATGGGGACGAGGAGCATCTGCGCGGCGGCGGGATCACCGCCAGGCGGGACCAGCACCTGCAGAGCGGCCGCCAGCACCGGAAGGACGGCGGTCCGCGCCGGACGGGCGCCCGTTCCGGCCATACATATGGCTTGCTTTACCATACGTATGGCTGGCATGAGGGCCTGCCGTGCCCTGGTCTTCACCGGCCGCCTCCGCCGGGCCGCGAACTCCCCGTCCGCATGCGGCGCAGTTCCCGCCGCGCGCCCGGGACCACGGGGCTGTCGGGGCGGGCGACGATCAGCGCCTCCAGTATGCGCACCGCCTCGTCCCGGCCGCCCGGCTCGGCGGCGAGCGCGAGGGCGAACCGCAGCGCGGCTTCGGGATACTCGCGTGAGTCCGGGTGTTCGGCGACGATTCGGCGCCGGAAGGTGATGGCGTCTTCGGCGGGACCGGCCTCGTCGGCCAGGCGGGCTCCCAGCGCGAGGATGGCGGGGCGGTCGGGGGCGGGGAGTTGGTCGACGCCGTCGCGAACAAGGGCGACGGCGTGCCCGGGGTCGCCGCGGTGGCTGGCGACGGCGGCCCGGGCGGCAAGCGAGGCGCCAGATGCGGTGAGTTCGCTCAGCGCGAGGGTCAGCTCCAGGATCTCGGTCGCGTGGGACGGCTCCAGATCGGGCAGGGCTGCCTGCAGTGCGGCGATCGCGTCCGCCGCCGCACCGTTCTCGAGGAGCAGGAAAGCACGTTCCAGCGCGGCCCCCGGCCCCTCGATGCCGCTCAGTACGGCCATGGCCTCGTCACGCTTGCCCCGGCCGAGCAGACCGGAGGCAAGCGTGGCCGAGAGGGCATCCAGATCGTCCGCGCCGGGGAATTCCTCCTTGAAAGCTGCCAGTTGCTCCATGGCGGCTTCGGTGTCGGACGACCCGACAAGGACGCCGAGTGCGCGCGCCCAGGCCGTGCGCCTCTCCGCCGTGCCACCCGGGTAGGACAGCGTGATCCGGCGCATTGCCTCGAGCGCGGTCGCCGTATCGCCGGCAGCGAGTGCCTGGACCGCGAGCATGTCATCGGCTTGCCGCGCCTCCTCGCTGTCGCCCGCGAGTTCGCGGAGTTCCGCGTAGGCCCACATTGCGCTCCCGTGCAGTCCCGCTTCCTCCGCCTGCCCCGCGAAGCCGTTGAGGAAGCCCCGCGCCTCCCGCTTCCCGGTGCGGGCCAGCACCGCCGCCGCCAACCGGTGCGCCTCACTCTCGATACCCTCGCGCAGCGCGAGCTCCGCCCCGGCCGCCAGACGGGCCACGGTTGTCGGCTCCGTCCCCATTGCGGCGACGATCTGTTCGGCGACCACCTCACGCTCATCCCCCAGCTCCCCGACCCTGCGCAGCACCTCGGCGTCACGGGCCCGATCCCGGCCCAGCGCACGGGCCCAGGCCGTGGCCGCCTCCCCGGGCCGCCCGGCGGCCAGCTCTATCTCGCCCAGCTCCACAAGCAGCAAGGGAAGATCCCCGAGTGCCTCCACCCCCTCTTCGATCAGCTCGGCCGCCCTCGCTTCCCCGGCGACCTCCACAAGGGCCCGCGCCCCCCCGCGATACGGGTCCGGCGAGCCCGGTGCGGCCCGGATCCAGTTCTCCACGGTGGTCTCAACCGCCGCCAGCGAATCGACCTCGGTCAGTACGGCCAGCTTGTGCTGCCAGACCAGGCTCGTCTGCGGGTACTCGGCGATGTAGCGATCGAAGAGGGGCAGAACCTCGGTCAGCCGCCCATCCGCCCTGAGCACCCGTTCGAGCGCCAGAACGGCCGCCGACGACCCGGACTGCATTTCGAGCAGCTCCCTGAGCGTCGCCTCCGCCTCCTTCAGCTCACCGCGCGACTCCTGCGCCGACGCCTGCCTGAGCATGCGGTTCTCGAGCCGGAGGCCGGAGCGGTTCTGGAGTGCGGCGATCGGCGGCGCGGCCGCCGCGCCGAGAGCGAGCACGGCCAGGGCGACCACAAACCTCTCCCCAGCCGGCAGCCCCGCTGTCACCGACTCCCGCCCGGGCCCGGCTGCCCTCCGGAGCCCCGCGCTGTGCCGTTCAGCCTCTCGAAGTAGCGGACGACCAGTGCACGCTGGGCAGGGGGCAGCGCACGCAGCGCGGCCGCGCCCGGCAACTCGAAGCGCAGGGCGTCGAGCGATCCGGCCGTCAGCGCGCCGACCGCGTCCCGCGTGAAGCCGCCCGGCTGCTCGGATTCGCGCTCCTCGGACTCCTCGTCGCGTTCCAGGGTGCGCCCGGCGTCGAGGAGACGGTGGAAGAGCTGTTCCTGGCGCCGGATCACCTCGGGATCGAGCCGGCCCTGGGCGAGTGCCTCGGCGAGCTGCCGCGCCTCTTCCGCAAAGGCAGAGAGGTCTCCGAGCGGGTTGCCCTCCTCGCCTCGCTGCTCACCCTCCTCGGCCATGTCGCGCAGCTCGCCGGCGACCTCGTCCTGGCGGTTCGCCATCTCCTCGATCTGCTCCTTCATGGTCTCCTCGCCGAGTCGCATCGGGGTCAGCGCGGAAGCGTCCTGCATGATCTCGCCCTGCTGCTGGGCGAGCTCCTGCATCTGCTGCATCATCTGCTCCGACGCCGACGCCATGCTCTGGGCCTGTCCCTGCTGCCGGCCCGAGGCCATGGCCATGCGCGCCACCTCGTTAAGGGTGCGGACCACCTTCTCCGCCTCGGCAGTCGGCGACGGCCCCTGCGAGCGCGGATTCTCCATCGCCGCAATGGTTCCGTCGAGCTCCTCCATGGCACGTCCGACCGCGGTCAGCAGGTCCCTTGCGCCGGGGGCGGCCATCTCGGTTCCCTCGGCGTAGTTGTCGGCCAGGTTGCGGAGCCCCTGCGCGATCGCCGCCTCGTCGGCGCGCAACGCGACCAGCTCCGACGCGCTCGCCCTCGCCATCTCGTCCCGCAGCTCCGACTGGCGGCGGGCCAGCGCGAGCGCGTCGGCCGCGGTCCGGCCGAGCGCCGCGCGGATCGCCTCCATCTGCTGCATCTGCATCTGCATGTGGGCCTGGTTCAGCTGCTGCGAGACCTGGGACATGTCGCCCGCGGCCTGCTGCGCCTGCTGGCCGGCGCTCTGCTGCTGGCCCTGCATCGCCATCTGCGCCGCCTGCCGCATCTGCTGCCGGGCCTGGGAGAGCTGGTGGCGGGCCTCCTGCACACCCGCTCCCGCACTCTGTTCGCCAGCCTGTTCAAGCGCCTGCTGCAGCTCCTCCAACCGCTGTTGCAGCGCCTCGGCATCCGCCTCCAGGCCGGCCTGCTGTTCCGCGCGGAGTTCGGGGTCCCCTCCCTCCGCCATGGCGCGCGCGAGGAGTTCCTGCTGCTCCGCGAGCTCCTCCGCCTCCTTGCTGGTGGCGCGGAAGTCCTGATCCAGTGCGGCCTCCCTGAACTGTTCGAGCGAGTCCTCGATTCGCTGTCGGAGGCGCTCCCGGTCGATCGCTATCTGCTCCAGCGCCTTCGCCAGTTCCTCGGGATCCATCTGCGAGAGCTGCTCTTCGAGCTCCGCCAGTGCCTCCTGCTCCTCCTCGGGCGCCACCCGTTCCAGGAGCTGCTCCAGCTCCCTGATCCGGTCCTCCAGCTCCTGGTCGGCCAACCCCGCATCCCGCAGGGCGTCCCGCAGCTCCTCGAGCTCGCGCCGGAGCGAGTCGACCTCCTGCATCATCTGTTCCTGCTGCTCCAGCGCCTGCGCGATCTGCTCCCGGTCCTCGAACTGCGCCTGCCCCTCGCGGTTGCCCTCGCGTCCCGCCTGCGCCTCGGAGCGGGCCTGCAGGTCGCGGGCCTCCTCCTCGGCCCTGCGGGCCTCCTCGGCAAGCTCCTCCATGTCCTCGGCCGCGCGGTCCAACTCCTCCTGGGCGGCCCGCTCCAGCTCGGTCACGCCACCGATCCAGAGGAGGTACTCGGCGCTCTCGCTCGTCTGCGGCGAGGGATTGTTGTCGACCGCCCGTGCCCGGTAGCGGATCGTGTCGCCGGGCGAGAGCGTCCAAGCCGACATGTCCAGCACCGGACGGACGATGGCCCCCGCCGATCCGGCGAGCTCGACCCCGTGCACCACCGGCTCACCCGCATCCCCGGCAGCGCTGATCCGGCGGACGACGATCTCCACCCTGGCCACCCCGTAGTCGTCCTGCGTCCGGATGACGAGGGGCTGGCGGAGATTCACCGGCATGATCGTGTCCACGCCCGGGTAGACGATCGCGATCGCCGGCGGCAGGTCGGGAATCACTTCGATCTCCAGCGGGGGCGGTTGCACCGCTGCCTCGCCGCCAGCCGCGTCGGTGAAGGTCCAGGTATAGCTGCCGCTGCGCGCCGGGACCCAGCTCCCCTCGAAGCGGGCGCCCTGGAGTTCGAAGCGCATCGCCGTGCGTCCGTCGGCGCCGGTCAGCGCACCTGTGCCGATTTCGCGGCTCCCCTGGCCTCGCACCCTGAAGTGCGTCCCCGCCGGGATGGTGAGCGGCGGGACCTCGTTCTGGAACTCCCCGGGCGGAAAGCCGGTGTGGGGCGGGTAGGTCACCTCCAGGGTGAAGGTGTTCACGAAGAGCGGGTCCACCGGGGTGAGGGTGTGCACCGCGCTGCTCGCCCCGTCCGGCGCCTCGATCCAGTAGCGCGTCTCGGCGGCGATTGGGGGGAGCGATGCGGTGCCGGAACCGCCCGCGAGCACGATCGTGCGCGACCGGGTCACCTGCCCGGTCACGTCCCAGCGAAGCATGACGCTGTCCCGGAGCGGGGCATCGGCGCGAACCTCCACGACCGCCCCGCGCGCCACCTCGGTGGTCCCAGGCTCCAGCGTGACGGGGGGAAGCGCCGGCTCGACGAGAACGGCCAGCGGGTGCAGCAGCCCGTCCCATGCGGTGAAGGTGCGCGCGGGCGCGAATCCCATCAGCAGCAGCGCGGCGGGCGCCGCCACGAGGAACGCGATCAACCCGCGGCGACGATCCATCCCGACCCGTTCCCCCAGTGCGCCGGAGAGGGAGCGGGAGTCCCCCGAGAGGCGCTTGCCGACGCGCGCCAGCGCCAGCTCGCGCAGACCCGGAGACGTCCCGGGCGGGGCGAATCGCGAGAGTTCCAGGCCCCCCAGCACCGCACCCTCCTCAAGTCCGGCGGTCCCGTCCATAGCGCGGGTGACGCGGTGCTCGGCGCACCAGTGCCGGCCCAGGCGCCGCCAGTACCAAACGCCTCCCGGGACGAGGGTCACGATGAGCGCCGCGAGCAGGAGCGGCACCGGGCTTCCCGGATTCCACCCGTCGCCGCCGGCAAGCGCAGCGGCCAGGATGAGGAGCGCAAGAATACCCGTTCCGCACCAGGCGGCCACCGTGAGTGCGAGGGAGCGCGACAGGTGCCCGCGGACCCCGTCGACGGCGCGCGCGATCCGGGAGGCAGCGGTCACGAGGCGGCCTGCGTCATCGCGAAGACGAAGATGTTGACTCCCATTCGCAGCGCTTCCTCTCTGACCTCGGGCGGATCCTCGTGCACACCGGGGTCCTCCCAGCCGTCCCCCAGGTCCGTCTCGTAGGTGTACATCACGACGAGTCTGCCCTGGTGGAATATACCAAACGCCTGCGGCGGCGCACCGTCATGCTCATGAATCTTGGGGAGTCCGTCCGGGAATTCATAGGGGGAATGGAAGACGGGATGCTCCGGCGGGAGTTCGACGAGCTCCCGGTCGGGGAAGATGCGCGCGATCTCCTCGCGGAAGGATTCGTCGAGCCCGTAGTTGTCGTCGGCGTGGAGGAAGCCGCCGCCGAGCAGGTACCGGCGCAGCGCCAGGCGTTCGTCGGGCGTGAAGCGCACGTTGCCGTGTCCGGTCATGTACAGGAAGGGGTAGTCGCGCAGCGAGGGGTCCATCGGCCGGACCGCCACCTCCCGCTCCGCAGTGGGAATCCCCGTGCGCGCCTCCACCTCGGCCAGCAGATTGGGCAGGGAGGACGGATTCGCGTACCAGTCGCCGCCCCCGTCGTACTGCAGGCGGGCGATCGTGACCGGGCCGCTGCCCTGCGCGAAGGCCGCATCCACGGGGACCAACCCCGGGAGGAAGGACAGCGCCGCCGCGAGCACCACCCCACCCCGCACCCGCCCCCCACCCCCCTTCCGCACCCCCATCACGGCCTCGTAGGCCACGCCCCTCGGCACACCCGCGCGGCGCGCCACCTCCCGTGCGGCGGCGGTCGGGGCCATCCCGGCCTCCACCGCCTCCCGGGCCAGCGCCTCCACCGCCTCCGCGCTCGCCGCGCCATCATCATCGCCGCGCCCCGCCACGACGACCGTCACCTCGCCGCGCGGCGGGCGCTCGCGGAAGTGGCGGGCAACCTCTTCCGGCGCTCCCCGCACCACCTCCTCATGCACCTTCGTCATCTCCCGGCACACGGCGACGCGCCGCCCGGCCCCCGCCACCCGCGCCGCAACAGCCTCCGCAGCCCCCGCCGCCCCCACACCGCGCGCCCGCTCCGCCAGCTCCTCCAACAGGGCCACCAGACGCGCCGGCGACTCGAACAGCACGGTCGTCTCTCTCGCGTCGATGATCCGCTCCAGCGCCCGGGTCCGCTTCCCCGCCTTGCGCGGCAGGAAGCCCACGAAGGTGAACGGCACGCAAGGTAGTCCCGAGGCCGCCAGCGCCGCGAGAACCGCGGAGGGTCCCGGAACCGGCACCACGTCGCACCCGTCCTCGATGGCGCGGCGCACCAGGCGCTCCCCCGGGTCGGAGAGGAGCGGCGTGCCCGCGTCGGAGATCAGCGCCACGTCGTCGCCGCGCGCGAGCCAGCGTGCCGCCTGCTCCACCCGGGCGGCCTCGTTGTGCGCATGCAGAGAAGCGGGCCGCTTCGGGACGCCGATGTGCGACAGCAGCACCCGCGCGCGCCTGGTGTCCTCCGCGAGGATGTGGTGGGCGGCGGCGAGGGTCTCCCGCGCGCGCGGCGACAGATCGGCCAGGTTCCCGATCGGGGTCGCCACGACATGGAGCCTTCCCGCCACGCGGTCCTACCCCGGCGGGCGAATGACCCGGGCTACCCGGAAACCGAGCCCGTTGTCCCGGCGGCCAGGCTGGAACGGCAGCCGGTAGTCCACCCGGAGCATCTCCGTGGTGTAGCCCCAGGTGCCCCCGCGCAGCACCCGTCGTTCGCACCCCGATGGACTCCAGGCACCACCATCGTCCGGCGCGTCGGCGTAGTTCGCGTTCCAGCAGTCCTCCGTCCACTCGGCCAGGTTCCCGATCACGTCATACAGCCCGAACGCGTTCGGTTCGTAGGAGCCCACCGGCGCCGTGCCCTCACCCTGTCCGTCCGAGCAGGACGCCGTCGTCAGGCCGAACTGCTCCCTGAGCTGCCTGCCCCGCGGCGTCCCCCCATACTCCCGGTCCCACCCGTTCGCATGGCGGCACTGCTCCGCTTCGCTGTCCCCCCAGTAGCGGGGCGTCCGGGTTCCCGCCCGGGCCGCGTACTCCCACTCCGCCTCGGTGGGGAGCCGGTAGGTCTCTCCCGTCTCCGCCGATAGCCAGCGCGCGTAGACGTGCGCATCGTCCCAGCTCACTTCGGTCACCGGACGCCGCCCCCGGCCCCATCCATGGTCGGGGGGCACCCGGCCGCCACAGCCTCCTCCATCGGTGCACGCCTGCCACTCGTCGAAGGTCACCTCGTACACTCCGATGGCGAAGTCGTAGGCGATCGTGACGAACCGCGGCGGTCCGTCGCCATCGAAGGGTCCCGCGTTCCAGGTCGGCGAGCCCATGACGAACCTTCCCGCCGGAATCACCGCCATCTCCGGACAGTGCGGGCAGTCGCGGAAGACTCTGCTGCCGGGGCCCGGAACGGCCGCGGGATCCGGGCTGGTACTCGGGCGCGGAACGGCCGCGGGATCCGGGCTGGCACTCGGGCGCGGCAGGGCTGCGGGATCCGGGCTGGCGCCGGGGTCTTGTCCCCGCGATCCGGATCCCGGGGAGGCGCACGCGGCCGCGGCGCATGCGGTCAAGACCCATAGCGCGCGGGTGCACATCCCCGGGGCACGCGATGCCGGGGCCGTCACCGCGTGGGGCCCCGTCATCCCGGCGGTCACAGGTTCGGCCTTCCGCATGCCAGCCCTACAGGTGCTCTTCGATCTTCTGCGCCAGCTGGGCCTTCGGCACCGCGCCGATGACGGTGTCGACATGCTCCCCGCCCTTGAAGAAGAGGACCGTGGGGATCGACCGCACCCCGAAGCGCATCGAGGTCGACATGTTGGCGTCCACGTCCAGCTTGCCGACCCGGACGCGCCCCGCGAAATCGTCGGCCAGTTCGCTTACGAAGGGCGCGATGATCCGGCAGGGTCCGCACCACGCGGCCCAGAAGTCCACCATCGAAAGGCCATCGTAGTCCTCGATCTGTTCCTTGAAGTTGTCGTCGGTGACCGTGACGAGATTCGTGCTGTCCGCCATTATTGTTCTCCAGTTGAAGGTGACTCGGCGCGGCCGGATGGGTGGTCCGCCCGGGACCGCCGCGCGCCGCCGCTGCGACCCCGCCGGCATGGGGAATCTCCTGCATGTATTCTACACACACGGACCCGCGAAGTTGAACAGTCGGGAACCCGCCGAGCCCGGCGCAGCACGAGCCCACGTCCGCGAGGCGAGCCGCCCGGCCCGGCGCCCGCCCACCCGGGAACCCGCCGAGCTCGACCACACGGCCCTCGCCGTCCGCTCCTTCGACGCGTGGGTCCCTCTGCTGGAGCAGCTGTCGGGCGCAAGGGCGACCCGGCCGGAACGGGTCGAGTCGCAGGGCGTGGAGGTGTGCTTCGTCGGCAATGTGGAGCTGATTCGGCCCATCGCGGCCGACAACGGTGTGGCCCGCTTCCTTGAGCGGCGTGGCCCGGGGCTCCATCACATCGCCTACCGGGTGCCGGATGTGGACCGCGCGGTGGAGGCGCTGGCCGCACAGGGATACCGCTTCACGTCTGACGGGCCCATGGCGGGCGCGGGGGGACACCGGATCGCCTTCATGCATCCGCGATCGACGGGAGGCGTGCTCGTGGAACTCGTCGAGAGAGCTCGCAGGTAAAGCGGGCATTACAAGTTGTAATGTAAACACGACATTTGGGCGGTTCTGTCCGGTCCCGCTCGCTCAGTTCAGGTCCCGGGCGACCCGGAACCCGATTCGCCCGTAATCGATCGCCTGGACTGAGCGGGCCGCCGCGCGCAGGGCGGCGGGCGGGGTTCCCGAGCCACCCCCGCGCACCACCCGGACGCCACAGTTTCCCGTCTCCCAGGCGCTGCCGTCGGTCGGTGCTCCCGCGTAGAGCGGGTTCCAGCAGTCCCGGGTCCACTCGGACCGGTTGCCCAGGATGTCGTGCAGCCCGAAGGCGTTCGGCACATACAGTCCCACCGGCGCCGCCCCGGCGTAGCCATCGGAACAGGCCGCCGCGCTCTCCGACGGCCGCTCCGTCAGATACACCCGGTCCTGGGCGTTCGCGTGTTCGCACTGCCCCGCCTCGCCGTCTCCCCAGTACCGCATCCCCGGCGTACCGGCACGCGCCACGTACTCCCACTCGGCCTCGCTCAACAGCCGGTACCGCTGCCCCGTCTCCGCCGACAGCCACGCCACGTAGGCCTGCGCCTGCACCCAGGTCACGCCGACGGGATACCGGTCCCGGCCTTCCACCCCGTCATCCGGGCGGACCACTTCGCAATCACCCGCCAGCTCGCACGCGGCCCATTCGGCGAAGGTCACCTCGTAGGCGCCGACCGCGAACGGGGCGCCGATCGTCACCTGGTGGAGCGGCTGCTCGTTTCTCTCGCGGCCCTCCTCCGAATCCGGGGAGCCCATGGTGAAGGTCCCCGCCGGAACGACCACCATCCCCGGACATGCGTCGCAGTCACGGAACAGACCCTCGGGCTCCGGGCGCGGGACCACGGGACGATCCGGGTCGGCTTCGACCTCCCCCCATCGCAGCTGCAGGAACTTCCCGTAGCTGCTTCCGTCGTTGTAGGTGGTGAAGCGTTCGTTGAGGGTGGTCGCGCGGGCTTCCGCGTCTCCCCAGCTCGCTCCGAACCCGATCGCGAAGTTCGTGAACCTGGGATCCTCCGGGCCCACCTCGTCGTCCCGGCGGACGACCGCCGAGAACCGGACGACCACCACGTGCGTATCCCCCGGGCCCGACCGGGCGCACCGGATGAGGGGGTAGCCGGCAAGCTGCTCGCGGACCGCCTCTTCCGCCTCCTGCATGTAGACCGTATCGACATCGGTGACGTACCCGAATTCCTCGTCCCGCGGGATTGTCCGATCCGGGTCCCCGCCCGCCACGACCCCGGGCTCGCTGCCGATGCATACCACGGCCCCCAGGCCGGGCTGGGCGGTCGCCGGTTGGGGAAACGCGGTTGAAAGCGGCGCGAGGGCGAGCACCGCCGGGAGGAGCCGGCACCATCGTGGGGGACAGGGGACTCGCGTCCGGGAAGCGGACCAGC
The DNA here is from genome assembly GCA_022826005.1 of Gemmatimonadota bacterium. Lineage (GTDB taxonomy): Bacteria > Gemmatimonadota > Gemmatimonadetes > Longimicrobiales > Gaopeijiaceae > Bin94. The sequence continues at coordinate 146,680 of JAJDVT010000063.1, forward strand.
GCGGACGCATCGCCGCTCGAACGCCGCAGGGGTCTCGTCTACGGGCCGCCGGGGCGATGCCGAGCGTCAATCCACGGTCCTGGCAACGCGGAGACCGATCACGAAGTACCGGTTTTCCGCGGGCCATCCGAGGCGGAAGGCCGAGCGCAGGACGCGCGCTCCGCCGAACCAGCCCCCGCCACGCATCGAACGAGATGAACAATCCCCCGCCTCCCAGGCGCTCCCATCCGTCGGGGCGCCATCGTATCTCTCGTTCCAGCAGTCCTGGGTCCACTCGTTCACGTTCCCGATCACGTCGTACAGTCCGAACATGTTCGCCGTGTAGCTTCCCACCGGCGCGGTGCGGCCGTGTCCGTCGGCACACTGCGCGGGGTTCGTCCGGTTGTATTCCGCCATCCACGCCCTCCCCTCGCCGGTCCGGGCGAGATCCTGGTCCAAACCGTTCGCATTCCGGCACTGTGCCGACTCACCGCCTTCCCAGTATCGCGCGGTCCGGGTACCCGCCCGCGCCACGTACTCCCACTCCGCTTCGCTCAGCAGGCGGTAGTTCTCCCCAGTCTCCCGCGACAACCATTGCACGTAGCCTTGCGCGTCCTCCCAGCTCACGTTGATCACCGGCCGGCGGCCCCGGCCCCACCCCTCGTCCCCCGGACGGTATCCCGCGCATCCCCCCGCGCTCACACACGCATCCCACTCCTCGAAGGTTACCTCGTAGACCCCGACCGCGAGCGGCGCCCCGATCGTCACCTCGTGTTGCGGATCCTCCAGCGGGAACCGCCCTTCCTCGTCCGCAGCGGACCCCATCGCGAAGCTCCCGCCCGGAACGATCACCATCAGCGGACACGCCGCACAGTCCCTGAACGTCTCGCCGGTCTCCTGGGCCGCCATGGGCCCGGGGACCGTCATCACGGCGAGGGCCGCCCCGAGGGACAGCGCAGCGCACCACCCGATTCCCTGATTCCGGACAACCATCTCGTAGAAGACCTCCGCACGCAAAAGACCGATCGGTTGGCACCGGGGCCACAGCAGCCTGCCGCCACGGCAACCCGTCCGGAAACGTTAGCACAAACCCGGCCGGGGAGCATCCGGCGGCTACCGCACCAGCTCCGCCAGCCCCACCTCCCCCACCAGCCACCGCCCATCGTCGGCGCGGATCACCACAAAGGGCACCACCACCCCCCGCCCCCCCGTCACGACCTCCACCTCGACGCGGGCCGCGGGCCGCCCCCGCCCCACCACCCCCTCCTGCTTCCCTACGCGGTACGATTCGTGCGCGAGGACCACGGCAATCACGTCCATGCGCAGCTCCACCTCCTCCCGGCGGAGACACCGCTCGCCCAGCCCGATCCAGGCGCCCAGTCTCCGGAACGCGCACCCGACCGGTCCGCCCGTCTCGCCGATCGGCCCCCCACCGGTGCCGAACCGCGAGGCCATGGCCGCGTGGTCGCGCTGTCTGGCGGCGTCGAGGAACTCCGCCACGACGCCGACCGGGCCGGGCCGGGAATCCGGCCCCGGCGGCAGACCGGAGCCGGACGCACCCGCACTCCCGCAACCGGTCACCCCCACCAGCAGCACGCCGGCCATCAGCCTTGCGAATGGCTTCCTCAACCCCGCGCCTCCTCCGCGCCCACGAACGCCAGCCCGTCGCCATCCGCCGCCCTGTCCAGCCGCACCGCACCCCCCGGCACCACCCGGCCCTCGAGAATCGCCATCGCCAGCGGATCCTGGACCAGACGCTGCACGGCCCGCTTGAGCGGCCGCGCGCCGAAGGCCGGGTCGTACCCCTCGCCTGCGATCACCCGCCTGGCCGGGTCCGAGACCGACAGCGCCACGTCCTGCTGTTCGGCCAGCTTCGCCACGCGCGCCAACTGAATGTCGACGATCTTCTCCAAGTCGTCTTTGGACAATGGCTTGAATACGACAACCTCATCTACCCTATTAAGGAACTCGGGACGGAAGTGCTCCTTCAGCCGCCCGTGGACGAACGCCTCGACCTCGCGCCAGGCGGCAGGATCGGGCTGCTCCGCGCCATCCCGCCGCGCCCGCCCCACACCGGCCCGCTCGGCGTGCGCCAGGATCTCCGGCCCCGCGATGTTCGAGGTCATGATGATCACCGTGTTGCGAAAGTCGACCGTGCGGCCCTGCCCGTCGGTAAGGCGGCCGTCGTCGAGGATCTGCAGGAAGACGTTGAAGACCTTGGGGTGCGCCTTCTCGACCTCGTCGAAGAGGATGACCGCGTGGGGGCGCCGCCGGACGGCTTCGGTGAGCTGGCCGCCCTCGTCGTAGCCGACGTAGCCGGGAGGAGCGCCGAGCAGCCGGGAGACGGCGTGCGCCTCCATGTACTCGGACATGTCCATGCGGACCATCGCGCGCTCGTCGTTGAAGAGGAACTCGGCCAGCGCGCGTGCGGTCTCGGTCTTCCCCACCCCGGTGGGCCCGAGGAAGAGGAAGGATCCGATCGGACGGTTGGGATCCTGGATTCCGGCCCTCGCCCGCCTTACGGCACGGGATACCGCACTGAGAGCCCGGTCCTGGCCGATCACCCGCCTGCCAAGCAACTCCTCCAGCCCGGCGAGGCGCCGGCGTTCGGAGGCCATCAGCCGCGTCACCGGGATCCCCGTCCACTCGGCCACCACCTCCGCGATGTCCTCGGACGTCACCTCCTCCTTCAGGAACTTGCCCTCCGCCTGCAGCACGGCCAGCCGCTCCTCCGCCCTTTCGATTTCGGCCTGGGCCTGCGGGATCTCCGAATACTGTACCTCCGCGGCGCGGCCCAGCTCGCCGCTCCGGGTGGCGCGCTCGGCCTCGGTGCGCAGCCCGTCCACGCGCTCCTTGAGCTCCTGGATGCGGGCGATCTGCACTTTTTCGGCCTGCCAGCTCGCCTTCATGGCCTGGCTCGACTCGCGCGCCGCGGCGAGTTCCTCCTCGATGCCGCCCAGGCGTTCGAGCGCGCCCGGGTCGTCTTCGCGTGCCAGCGCCTGCTTCTCGATCTCGAGCTGGATGATCTTGCGCTCCACTTCGTCGATCTCCTCCGGAAGGGAGTCGATCTCGATCCTGAGCCGGCTCCCCGCCTCGTCCATCAGGTCGATGGCCTTGTCGGGCAGGAACCGGCCCCCCACGTACCTGTCCGACAATCTGGCGGCGGCGATCAGCGCCCCGTCATTGATCCGTACGCCGTGGTGCACTTCGTAGCGCTCCCTAATCCCGCGCAGGATGGTGATCGTGTCCTCGACCGAGGTCGGCGCCACGTAGACCGGCTGGAAGCGCCGCTCCAGCGCCGGATCCTTCTCGACGTGCTTGCGGTACTCGCCGAGCGTGGTGGCGCCGATGACGCGGAGGTCGCCCCGCGCCAGCGCAGGCTTGAGCATGTTGCCGGCGTCGACCGCCCCCTCGGCGGCCCCGGCCCCCACGACGGTGTGCAGCTCGTCGATGAAGAGGATGTAGAGCCCGTCCGCCTCGGTGACCTCCTTGAGCACCGCCTTCATCCGCTCCTCGAAGTCGCCGCGGTACTTCGCGCCCGCGAGCATGGCGGAGATGTCGAGCGACACCAGCTTCTTGCCGGCCAGCGAGGTGGGGACGTCTCCCGCGACGATGCGCTGGGCCAGTCCCTCGGCGATCGCGGTCTTGCCGACGCCGGGCTCGCCGATCAGCACGGGGTCGTTCTTGGTCCGCCGGGCCAGGACCTTCATCACGCGCCGGATCTCGTCGTCGCGGCCGATCACGGGGTCCAGCCTGCCGCGGCGGGCCCGCTCGGTGAGGTCCAGGGAGTAGCGGGCCAGCGCCTGGAACTTGTCTTCCGGGGTCCGGTCAGTGACCCGGTGGGAGCCCCGGATGGAATCGAGTGCGTCCCGGAGGCGGCCGGGCGAGGCGCCGGCTTCGCCGAGGACGCGCCCGGCGTCTCCCTTCCCCGCGGCGAGACCCAGAAGGAGGTGCTCGGTGGAGACGTAGGCATCGCCGAGTTCGCGGGACTCCTCCTCGGCCGCGCTCAGTGCCCGGCTCAGGTCCCTGGAGGCGCGCGGCGCGGATCCGCCGCTGATCCTGGCGCGCCGGCCCAGCTCCGTCTCCACCGCACGCACCACCTGCTCGGGCTGGACCTCCATCTTGCGCAGCACGGGCACGACCACACCGCCCTCCTGTTCAAGGAGGGCCTTCAGCAGATGGACCCCGCCCACATCCGGGTGCTCCGCCCGGAGCGCCTCCCTGACGGCGGCGGCGACGGCCTCCGCGGCCTTCACGGTCATTCGGTTCGCGTCCAGCATATCTCTCGGCTCCTGTTGCAATTCGTTCGTCCAGGCTGCCACTTTGGCAGGGTGCTGCCACTTTGGCAGGGTCCGGGTGCGCCGCGCGGCCATCGGTTCGGCCAAAATGGCAGGAAGCGGCCAAAATGGCAGAAGTCGTCCGGTCCCGGCACCGCGCCCTCCCCCATACATGAAAGATCCGGGCCAGCCCGTGACGCCCCGCGTCGCGTGCCGGCCAAACCCGAAAAAACCCGCGAACTGGAGCCTCCGCATGGCATCCGTCGACCCCCCGGCCCGCAGGGGCCTGCCCCCAGAGGCGTACGAAGTCGTCCCCGGCAGCGAGTACAAGCCCTACGTGCCCGCCGGCAAGTCGCTGCCGGAATTCACTGTCAAGGCGGTCTTCGTCGGCCTGCTGATGGCGGTGGTTTTCGGCGCGGCCAACGCCTACCTGGGGCTGCGGGTGGGCCTGACGGTGAGCGCCTCGATCCCGGCTGCGGTGATGGCGGTGGCGATCTTCCGCGCGCTGCGCCGCGGCACGGTTCTCGAAACCAACATGGTGCAAACGATCGGGTCGGCGGGAGAATCGGTGGCCGCGGGGGTGATCTTCACCATCCCGGCTCTCTTCATCTGGCAGCGCACGGACCCCACGATCGCGGTGGACCTGCTGGAGGTGTCCGTGATCGCGGCCTTCGGCGGGCTCCTCGGGGTCCTCTTCATGATCCCGCTGAGGCGCTATCTGATCTCGCGCGAGCACGGGAAGCTCCCCTACCCCGAGGGCACGGCCTGCGCCGAGGTGCAGGTGGCCGGCGACATGGGCGGCGGCAAGGCGCGGCTGCTCTTCTCGGGGCTGGGGCTCGGCGCCCTCTACCAGGCGATGGCGAACAGCAACGGACTGGGCCTGTGGAACGAGGGGCCGAGCGTGGGCCTCCCGGCCAAGGCGCGGATCGGGGGCGACTTCACCCCTGAGCTGCTGGGCGTGGGGTTCATCATCGGGCCCCGGATCGCGGCGATCATGTTCGGGGGCAGCGCGCTGGCGTGGCTCGTCCTGATCCCCGCGATCAACCTCTGGGGCGGCGACGGCGTGGTCTACCCGGCGACGGCGACGATGGCGTCGCTCACTTCGGGCGAGATCTGGAACAACTACATCCGCTACGTGGGCGCGGGCGCGGTCGGGTGCGCCGGGATCATCACCCTGATCAAGTCGCTGCCGACGATCGTGGAGTCGATTCGGCTGGGGGTGGGCCAGGTGGGCGGAGGCGAGCTGGCGGCCGGCGTGCCGCGCACCCAGCAGGACCTGCCGATGAAGCTGGTGCTCGGCCTGGCGGTCCTGATGGCCGTCGCGCTGTGGCTCTGGCCGGGAGTGCCGGTCGGGCCGCTGGGGGCGATCCTCATCGTGATCTTCAGCTTCTTCTTCGTGACGGTGTCGAGCCGGATCGTGGGGCTGATCGGATCTTCGTCGAACCCGGTGTCGGGAATGACGATCGCCGCGCTGATCCTCACCTCGCTGATCTGGGTGGCGCTGGGGCTGAACGACGGCAGCAGCGCGGCCAAGGTGGCGGTGCTCGCGGTCGGCGCGGTGGTGTGCATCTCGGCGGCCGCGGCCGGCGACACGTCCCAGGACCTCAAGACCGGCTTCCTGGTGGGCGCGACCCCGAAGCGCATGCAGGTCGGCGAGATGCTCGGGGTGCTGGCGTGCGCGGTGACGATAGGCGGGGTGCTGATCGTGCTCAACGAGTCGTACGGGATCGGAACGGTGGACGGCCTCGCGGCGCCGCAGGCGACGCTGATGAGCCTGGTGATCGACGGGGTGCTGGAGCAGTCGCTGCCCTGGGGCTTCGTGGCCATCGGGATGCTGCTCGCGATCGTGATCGAGTTCGTCTTCAAGCTGCCGTCGCTGGCCTTTGCGGTGGGCGTCTACCTGCCCGTCTCGCTGATGACGCCGATCCTGGTCGGCGGCCTGATGCGGCTGGCGCTGAACCGCAGGTACAAGGACGAGGACGAGACCGAAGACGGCGTGAGCGTCCTGGCCGAGCGGCGCGAGCAGGGCGTGCTCTACGCATCGGGGATGATCGCCGGGGCGGCGCTGCTGGGCGTGCTGATCGGGGGCGCCATCTTCGCGGTGACGCAGATCACCGGCAACCCGGAGGCGGCGTCGATGTGGCAGGTCGGGCACGAGCGGCTGGACGAGGTGGTGCCGTATGCGTCTTCGGTGGTCGGCACCCTGGCGTTTGCCGGGCTGTGCTGGATGCTGTGGCGCGCAGCGAACCGGGGAGAGCGGGCGTGAGGGCCGTGGCGGGGGCGAAGGCGGACATGAGGGCGCGGGCACGCGACAGGGTGGCCCCGGGTGCGAGCGCGGCGGCTCGAGCGCTGGCACTGGCGCTCGCGGCCCTTGGTGCGGCGGCGTGCGGGGCCTCGCCGGACACCATCTCGCGCGACGAGTTTGTGGCGAGCTACGTGGCGCTGCGGGTGGCCGAGCTGGAGGAGGCCGGCAACGTCATCCCGGATGAGGTTCGCGACAGCGTGCTCGCCGCCCGGGGCGTCACCGAGGAGGATCTGGACGCCTTCGTGGAGGCGCATGGGAGGGACGTGGTCTTCATGCAGGGCGTCTGGACCGAGGTGGACAGCCTGATGAGCGAGCGGGCCGGCGGGCCGGAACCGGAGCCTTGATGGGGCGGGGGGGGCGCCCGGCGTCCCCTACTCCCACTCGATCGTCGCGGGCGGCTTCGAGCTGACGTCGTAGGTGACGCGGTTGACGCCCTTCACCTCGTTGATGATGCGGGTGGAGACGCGGGCCAGGAAGGCGGACTCGAAGGGGTACCAGTCGGCGGTCATGCCGTCCCGGGAGGTGACGGCGCGTAGCGCGACCACGTGCTCGTAGGTGCGGCTGTCCCCCATTACGCCGACGGACCGCACCGGGAGCAGCACGGCGAAGGCCTGCCAGATGTCGTCGTATAGCCCCGCCGCCTCGATCTCCTCGAGGTAGATGGCATCGGTGAGGCGCAGGATGCGCAGCCGCTCGGGCGACACCGGGCCGATGACGCGGATGGCGAGGCCCGGTCCGGGGAAGGGATGGCGGCGGATGAACGCGTTGTCGAGGCCCAGCGTGCGGCCGACGCCGCGCACCTCGTCCTTGAAGAGCTCGCGCAGCGGCTCGATGAGCTCGAAGGACATGTCGTCGGGGAGGCCGCCGACGTTGTGGTGGGTCTTGATGGTCGCGGCGGGACCGTGGACCGCGAGCGATTCGATCACGTCCGGGTAGAGCGTGCCCTGCACCAGGAAGCGGGCGTGGGTGCCCAGCTCGCGGGTGGTGCGCTCGAAGACACGAATGAAGGTCTCGCCGATGATCCTGCGCTTCCGCTCGGGGTCGGTGACGCCCTCGAGGGGCTGCAGGAATTCCCTCTCGGCCTCCACCACCTCCAGGCGGATCCCCATGTGCTCGCGGAAGGCGCGCTCCACGCTGCGGCGCTCGTTCATCCGCATGAGACCGGTGTCTACGAAGACGCAGGTGAGCTGGTCGCCGACCGCCCGGTGCACCAGCGCCGCCGCCACCGACGAGTCGACCCCCCCGGAGAGGCCGCAGAGGACCTGCTCGCCGCCCACCGCGAGGCGGATGCGTTCCACCGATTCGGCCACGAAGGCGCCGGGCGTCCAGTCGGCGGCGCAGCCGCAGATGCGGAAGAGGAAGTTGTCCACGATCTCCTGCCCGCGCGGCGTGTGCGCCACCTCGGGGTGGAACTGGACCCCGTACAACGGCTCGGTGCGTGACCGGAAGGCCGCCACGGAGAGGTCCTCGGTGGCGGCGACGGTGACGAAGCCGGGCGGGGGCTCGTCGACATGGTCGCCGTGGGAGCACCATACCGTGACTTCCTCGCCGGGCTCGAAGCCGTGGAAAAGGCCGCCGTGGGTGTCGGCGGCGATGCGCAGTCCCGCGCGGCCGTATTCGCGCTTGCCCGCGACCACCCGGCCACCACCGTGCTGGGCAAGGAGCTGCATGCCGTAGCAGATGCCCAGGATGGGGACGCCCAGGCCGAGGAGGCCGGGATCGAGGCCGGGCCCGCCGTCGCCGTACACCGATGACGGCCCGCCCGAGAGGACCACGCCGCGGGGCGCCCACTGCCGCACCCAGGCCAGGGAGCGCATGGGGGGATGGATCTCGCAGTACACCCCGGCCTCGCGGATGCGGCGCGCGATGAGCTGCGTGAACTGGGAGCCGTAGTCGATGACAAGGATGCGGCTGCGGGAATCTTCGGTCATGGGAACTGGCCGCGGACGAGGTCGCTGTAGCGCTCGCGGCGGCGGACGAGGGTGGCGCGGCCGCCGTGCACCAGCACCTCGGCGGGACGCGGCCGCGAGTTGTAGTTCGAAGCCATCGTGAAGCCGTAGGCACCGGCCTGGTGCACGCAGAGGAGCGCGCCCGGAGACGGCACGGGGAGGAGCCGGTCCCGGGCCAGGAAATCCCCCTGCTCGCAGACCGGCCCGACGACGTCCACGACTTCCGCGTCGCCCTGGCCATTCTCGTTCACCGGCGATACCTCGTGTACGCCGCCGTAGTGGCTCGGCCGGATGAGCTCGGTCATGCCGGCGTCGGTGACGACGAAGGTCTTGGGGCCGCTGCGCTTGAGGTAGAGGACGCGCGTGACCAGCGCGCCCGCGTCGCCGACCAGGAACCGGCCCGGCTCGATGATGAGTTCCATGCCGCGGCCCTGGAGCCGGGCCGTCACGTCGCGGCCGAGCGCGTGGACATCCAGCTCTCCGGCCTCGGCGTCCTGGATTCCGAAGCCGCCTCCGAGGTCGGCGTAGGTGAGTGCGATTCCCAGCTCGCGGCGGACGCGGCCGGCGACTTCGAGCATGACGTCGAGGGCGCGCAGGAACGGGCCGCCTTCGCGGAGCTGCGAGCCTATGTGCACGTCCACTCCCGCGGCGCGCAGGTTGCCGTGCTCCGCTACGCGCCGGTACAGCTCGAAGGCCTCGTCCGGAGGCACCCCGAACTTGGCAGCGGCGTGCCCGGTGCGGGTGAACTCGTGGGTGGGGCTTTGCACATCCGGGTTGACGCGGATGGCGACGGGAGCTTCCCGCCCCAGCTCGGCGGCCACCCGTGCGAGCGCCTCCAGCTCCTGAGCGCTCTCGACATGGAAAGCGCGGATACCGGACCTGAGCCCGTCGCGCATCTCGCCGGTGGTCTTGCCCACGCCGGCAAAAACGATGCGGCCGGGGGGAAACCCCGCGTGCAGGGCGCAGTACAGTTCGCCGCCGCTGACGATGTCGGCGCCGGCGCCCGCGCGCGCGAAAAGCCGGAGCAGCGCGAGGTTGGGGTTGGCCTTCACGGAGTAGGCGACGAGGAGGCGACGGGGGGCGTGGAGCGGGGTGTCGGTGAGGGCGGGCGAGGGCGCGCCGGCCGCGGGGGCGAAGGCCTCCCGCAGGGTGCGAAACCGCTCCAGGGCGCGGTCGGCGTCGTAGACATAGAGGGGAGTTCCGTGTCGTTCGGCGAGGTCGTCCAGCGAGTGGGCTCCGCAGTGGAGGACGCCGCCTACGCGCAGAAAGGATGGCCGCGCGGGGTTCAGTACGCCCTTGCCCATACCACTTCCATGCGGGCTTCGGTGCCGCCCATGCAGCGCGAGGGAGCGATGGCCGAACGGAACTCCTCGCCGGGGATGACCCGGATCGTGGCTTTCGTGGCTTCCTTCACCCGCTCCTCGACCGCGGATTCGCCGCTCCAGCCCGAATAGACGAATCCGGCGCCGCCGTCCAGGAGTTCGCCGAGTTGCTCCACCGAGGAGACCTCGCCCCGGTGCGTCATGCTCTCCCGGCGCTCCCGCGCGACCGCCAGCAGCCGTGCCTGCAGCGCCTCCAGCCGGTCCCCGATGCCGCCCACCGCTTCGGCCTCCGGCACCGCCTGCTTGCGAGCCCCCGAGTCATCCGTCACGCGCGGCACTACCACGACCTCCCCCCGCTCCACGTCCCGCGGCCCGATCTCCACACGCAGCGGCACGCCCTTGCGCTCCCACTCGAAGAACTTCGCCCCGGGCGAAAGGTGGCGCCGGCGGTCGGCGTCAGCCCGCACGCCCCGGTCCCGCAACGCCCGCACGATTCCGTCGGCCTTCTCCATTACCACGGCCGCCTGCTCGTCGCTGCGCGCGATCGGCGTCACGATCACCTGGGTCGGCGCCAGCTTCGGAGGGACCACCACGCCAACGTCGTCGCCGTGCGTCATCACCAGTCCTCCCACCAGCCGGGTCGAAACCCCCCAGGAGGTGTTCCAGGCGTACTCTTCCCTGCCCTCCTCGCTCTGGAAGGTCAGGCCGAACTGCCGCGCGAAGTTCTGCCCCAACATGTGCGATGTCCCGGCCTGGAGCGCTTTGCCGTCCTGCATCAGCGCCTCGCAGGCGTAGCTCCGGTCCGCCCCCGCGAAGGTCTCGGATCTGCTCTTGAGCCCGGTGAGTGGAGGCATCGCCATCCAGTCCTCCATGAAGCGGCGGTAGATCCCCAGGATGAGCCGCGCCTCCTCTTCGGCTTCCGCCTCCGTGGCGTGGGCGGTGTGCCCCTCCTGCCAGAGGAATTCGGCCGTCCGCAGGAAGAGCCGGGTGCGGAGCTCCCAGCGCATGACGTTCGCCCACTGGTTCAGGAGCACGGGAAGGTCGCGGTAGCTCTGCACCCACTTGGCGTACATCGAGTAGATGATCGTCTCCGAGGTGGGGCGCACCACGTAGGGCTCCTCCAGCTCCTTCCCTCCAGCGTGGGTGACGACCGCCAGCTCGGGTTTGAACCCTTCGATGTGCTCCTTCTCACGTTCGATGAAGCTCATGGGGATGAGCAGCGGGAAGTACGCGTTCTGATGCCCCGAAGCCTTGAACATGTCGTCCAGGGCACGCTGCATGTTCTCCCAGATGCCGTATCCCCACGGCCGGATTACCATGCTGCCCCGGACCGGGGAGTAGTCGGCGAGCTCCGCCTGCTGGACGACCTCGTTGTACCAGGCGCTGAAGTCCTCCGACCTGGGCGTCAGTCCCTTCCTGCTCGTCTTTTTAGCGTTCATTCAGCCGTCACGGTCTCCAGTTGGGTCTTCGTGGGCCGCCGCGTCCGCCTCCGCGCGTGACTGGCGGCGCCTGCGTTTTTCCATCGTCCAGGCCAGCACTCCCGGGATCACGAACAACAGCAGTGACAGGACCATCCAGGTGGTCCTCACGGGCAGGCCCACGACGCTGTGGGCCAGGAGGGCGCCCAGCCAGCCCCCGGCCAGCGCAATCACCACCGCGGCGCCCAGGATGAGCGTCTCCAGCACGTTCAGGCGGCGGATGGCGCGGGAAACGACCTGGCGAACCTCCTCCACATCCTCCGGGGTCGGATTGCGCCGATTCACGGCGGCTTCCAGGGCACGCTTCCGCGCCGAACCTGCGGCCCCCGCGTCCTGCCGCCGGGGTGACCGCGCCGCGCGACTGGCGGACTTCCGCGGCGGACGCCTCGTCGCCGTCACCGCCCGCCCACTTCCGTGCTGCCGGGGACTGTGGAGCGCCTCTCGGCCGGGTTGGCACCGGCCTCGGACCCCCGCCCGCCCAGCAACGCCTTCAGCGTAGTGGTCTCCTGCCGGCCGGACGCAAGACAGCGGACGGTCACGGTCCCGCTCGCGGCTTCGTCGGGCCCGATGATCAGGACGCGGGCGGCTCCCAGCCGGTTCGCGCCGCGCAGCTGTTTTCCGACCCCCAGGGTCTTGAGTCCGTAGAGGACCGCCCTGCCTTCGCGCCGGAGTCCGCGGGCCAGGTGCATCCCGAGAGAGCGCTGTTCCGGCTCCACCCAGATCACATAGTCGTCGCACTGCGCACCCGCGCCCGGGGCGATCCCCCGGTCCCTGAGCAGCTCCCCCAGGACCACGTCTCCCATGCCGAAACCCACGGCGGGGAGCGGTTCGCCGCCGACGAGCTCCAGCAGCCGGTCGTAGCGCCCGCCACCGCAAATCGCGCGCATCTCGCCCGCGCGGTCGAAGAGCTCGAAGACGATGCCTGTGTAGTAGGCGAGCCCCCGCACCACCGTGAAGTCGAAGCGAAGGTAGCCACCGAGTCCCATGGCCTCCAGGATCTCCCGGTGCTCTGCGAGGGGCTGCATGGCGGCCAGCACCGCGTGGCTCGACCGGAACCGGTCGCGCAGGCGTTCCCACGAGCCATCGGCCACCAGATCGGAGAGCGCACCGGTCGCCGCGTCCCCGATCCGCAGCGCCTCCAGCCCGGCGCGCGTCTTCGCCGGCCCGGCGCGGCCCGCTTTGTCGATCACCGCGAGGCATGCCGCTCGGCGGCCCTCCGCCACCCCGAGCTCGTCGAGGACGGCGTTCACCAGACGCCGGTCGTTCACCCGCGCGACAAAGTCCTCTTCCCCCAGCCCCAACGCCCTCACCCCGTCGATCGCGACCGCCGCGACCTCGGCGTCCGCACCGATCCCCGCCTCGCCCACGATGTCGGCGTTGAGTTGGAAGTGCTCCCGCAGCCGGCCCCGCTGGCTGCGCTCGTAGCGGAAGAGCTGCGGGATCGAGAACCAGCGAATCGGCTTGGCCATCCCCCGGCTGCGCTCCGCCAGGATCCGCGCGAGCGTCGGGGTCATCTCGGGGCGCAGCGCGACCTCGCGCCCACCCTTGTCCGCGAAGGTGTAGAGCTGCTTGACGATCTCGGGGCCGCTCTTCTCGACGTACAGCCCGAGTGGCTCCAGCGGTGGCCCGTCGTACTCCATGAATCCGTACCGTCCGCAGACGCGGCGCCAGGCGTCGAAAATGCGGGTGCGGAGAGCGAGATCCGCGGGTACGAAATCCCGAAAACCGGGGAGCTTCGCGAAGGACTTGTCTGAGGACATGGCCGCGAATCTAATGCGGAAGGTTGAATTGGCAACCCCGGTCGGGGGAGAAGGGGCTGAGTCCCATGAGCAGGAGTACGTCGCCCACGGTGTGGCAGGAACCCGTGACAACGACCGTCCCGGCCCGGCAGAGCTCGGTGGCGCGCCCCAGCGCCGCCCTGACATCGGCGACGACCTCCACCGGCGTGCCCCGCGCCACGCGGGCCGCGACCTCGGCGGGGTTCCAGCTGCGTCCGGCCGGTGCGGATGCGGGATTCGTGAATACCGCCCGGTCGGCGAGGTCCACCAGCGGCGGCAGCATCCGCGACCAGTCCTTGTCGCCCAGGATCCCGGTGAGGAGCACGAGCGGCCGGGGGGGCGCGAGGTCGGCCAGGACTCTCACCAGCGCCTCCACGCCTGCGGTGTTGTGTGCCACGTCGAAGACGAAGAGCCGTTCGCCCACCCGCCGGATCTGCCCCCGTCCCGGCCAGCGGACGGCGGCGACGCCTTCGCGCATGGCGGTGGCGGGGGGGGTAGGGCGCAGCAGCTCCAGGGCGCGCACCGCGAGAGCGGCGTTGACGGCCTGGTGCGCGCCGGGCAGCGGGGTCTCCAGCTCCAGTGAGCCGTCGGACGCGGTGCGGAATCGGAACCGCGTGCCGCGCGGGCCGAGCCGGAGCCTCGAGATGTCGTGCCAGGGGTCGACGCGGTGGAAGGGGGCCCCGGCGGCCGCCGCGCGGGCCTCCAGGACGGCAAGCACCGCAGGCCGCCCCTCGGCGGTGACGCACGGCACACCGGGCTTGATGATCCCCGCCTTCTCGCGCGCGATCTCCTCGAGAGTGTCGCCGAGGTACTCCTGGTGGTCCAGCGCCACGTTGGTGATCGCGGTTACCTCGGGGGTGATCACGTTGGTGGCGTCAAGGCGCCCGCCGAGCCCGACCTCGATGCACGCGCACTCCACCCCCTCTTCGGCGAAGACGTGCAGGGCGAGGAGGGTGGTCGCCTCGAAGAACGACATGCGCAGCCGGTGGGCGAGGGGGCGCAGCCGTGTGGCGGCGGCGGTGAGGAGGGAGGCCGCGACGGGGCGGCCGTCGATCATGATGCGTTCCCGGAAGGAACAGAGATGGGGCGAGGTGTAGAGGCCGGTGCGGTGGCCGTGCCGGGTGAGGATCGACGACCAGGTCGACGCGACGGAGCCCTTGCCGTTCGTGCCGCCGACGTGGAGGCAGCGGTAGCGATGCTGCGGATTCGCCAGTTCTTCCAGAGCCGCCTCCATGCGCTCCAGGCCCCAGTCGACCACGGCGGGAGCCCCCGGAAAGAGGGCGTCCATCAACGGATCGGGACCGGGAGCGCGGCCCGTCAGCCCCAGGGTCTCCAGCCTTCCCGGGAGTGGCGCAGCAGCTGCGCGATGGCGCCCTTCAGTTCCCTGCGGTCGACGACGCGGTCCACCATACCGTGCTCCTCCAGGAACTCGGCGCTCTGGAAGCCGGGCGGCAGCTCCTGCTTGATCGTCTCGCCGATCACCCGCGGACCCGCGAAACCGATCAGGGCGCCGGGTTCGGCGAGGTTCACGTCGCCGAGCATCGCGTAGGACGCGGTCACGCCCCCGGTCGTGGGATCGGTGAGCACGGAGATGTACGGGAGGCCTCGCTCGTGCAGGCGGGCCAGCACCGCGGACGTCTTGGCCATCTGCATGAGCGAGAAGATCCCCTCCATCATCCTGGCCCCTCCCGACGCGCTCACCACGATCAGGGGAAGCTCGCCCGCCAGCGCATCCCTGCCCGCGCGCGCGATCTTCTCGCCGACCACGGACCCCATGGAGCCCCCGATGAAGCTGAAATCCATGACGGCCAGCACCACCGGAATGCCCTCTATCCGGGCCCTGCCGGTGACGACCGCCTCGTTGCGCCCCGTCCGGCGCCGCGCCGCCTGCAGCCGGTCCCCATAGTCCTTCAGGTCGGTGAACCCGAGCGGATCACCGCTCTCCATCCCGGCGTCCCGCTCCTCGAACGAATCCGGATCCGCCAGGATCTCCAGGTAGCGGGCAGCCGAAATCCGGAAGTGGCTCCCGCATTCGGGACACACTCCCAGGTTGCGCGCCAGGCGTTCGCTGTAGAGGATCTCGCCGCACGCGCCGCACTTCTCGAAGACATCGCGCGGCAGATCGCGCCTGTCCTCCGAGGTAAGCCTCTTCTTCTGTTTTCGAAACCAGGTCAATTCAACGCCCGTTTCCCGGGATCAGGATTTGTCGCTCGCCATCGCCACCACGATCGCCGCGGCCAGCCACGAGGTGAGGAGGAAGGATCCCCCGTAGCTTATGAACGGAAGCGGGATGCCGGTAATGGGAACGACGCCGACGGTCATGCCGATGTTGACGACCACGTGCGTCAGCCAGACCCCCATGATACCGAACACGAACAGCCCGGCAAAGAGGTTTCGGGACTCCTCCGCAATCTGAATCATCTTGAAGAAGAGGTAGCCGAAGAGCAGTAGCGTCAGCGAAGTGCCCACGAATCCGAGTTCTTCGCCCACGACGCTGAAGATGAAGTCGGTATGCTGTTCCGGCAGGAAATCCAACCGCTTTTGCGTGCCTTCGGTGAACCCCTTGCCGAGAATGCCGCCGCTCCCCACCGCCACCTTGGACTGGATCAGCTGCCACCCGTCACCGTGCGGGTCCATTTCCTGGTCCAGGTAGACCAGCACGCGGTTCTTCTGGTAATCCGGCAGCGAGTTCCAGAGGGGCCGGGCAATGGCGCCCGCGGCCAGGTTGGCCGCCACCACGCTCAGCGACTCGACCAGATAGAGGCGGTAGCGGTAGAGGTAGAGGCCGACGAGCACGAGAATGAAGCCGGCGGACCAGGCGATCGTATTGAAGGAGAGGATCAGCGCCAGGCCGGGCGAGGCCGCGAACGCGATGAGTGGCCACGGGGTCCGCGCCCAGTAGATCACCGCGAAGAAGATGCCCACGAACGCCATGGCGGTGCCGATGTCCGGCTGGAGAAGCACCAGCAGGAGCGGCAATCCAACCAGGACACCCGGAATCAGCAGGTCCCGCAGGTACTGTGGGGGTGACTCGCGGCCGGCGAGCAGCTTGGCAACGACAAGAACGGTGGCCAGTTTGGCGGCCTCGGCCGGCTGAAAGCGAAAGCCGGGGATGGCCAGGAAGCTCCGCACTCCTTCGGCGGTTCCGGCGCCGGTGCCGATCACCAGCGTCGCCGCCAGGACCCCCACGGCAACGATGTAGACCGGCATGGCGGTCCAGTCGAACCATCGGGCCGGAACCCTGGAAACCGCGAACAGAATCACGATACAGCCGCCGAGGACGATGCTCTGGCGGACCCACAGGCCCTGCGTGACCGGACTGGGGATGTTCAGCACTCCGGCGGAGTAGATCATGGCGACGCCGAAGATCGACAGCATGAGGACCGGGGCCAGGAAGGGGAGGTGCCCCAGCCAGGGAAGGAGCGCCTTTTTCACCGGCCCTCGCGAATGACCCAGGGCTGCGTGCTGCGTCCCGCGTTGTGATACTCATGGAGCGTCTGGATGGTGTCCCTCGGGATTCCGTATTCGCCGCGCAGGAAGTAGTCGGCCGTCTTGGTGGCGAGCGGGGCCGCGACAGTCGAGCCGCTGCCGCCGTATTCCACGAGGGCCACGACGACGATCTCCGGAGCTTCGCCGAACCTCCCCGCCATACCCGTGAACCACGCGTGGGTCTCTCGTCCGGGCATGCTCTGTGCAGTGCCCGTCTTGCCGAGTACTTCGAAATGTTCCAGCGACGACAAGTATGCCGTGCCGCCGGGTCCCATGACCCGCCGCAAGCCCTCGCGAATCGCGCCCAGGTTCTCCTCGGAGATTTCGAGGCGCCAGGCTTCTTCGGCGGGAGCCGACTGATACAGCGTTGGCGACGGCGCGGAGCCGTCGCGGGCGAGCGCGACGATGAACTGGGCCATCTTGAGCGGCGACTGGTCGTTCGGTCCCTGGCCGATCGCGAGGTTGAGCACCTCGCCTTCGGTCGCGCGCGCGCCGTACCGTTCCTCCCAATACGACACGTCTTCGGGGAAGGTGCCGGTCGCCTGGTTGGGCAGGTCGATCCCGCACCGGTCTCCGAATCCCATACGGTTCGAGCGTTCCAGCAGCTGTTCCAGACCGACTTCGAGGCCCGCCTGGTAGAAGAAGACGTTGCAGGAATGCTGGATGGCCCCAGCGAGGGTCAGGGACCCGTGTCCCTCTTCGTCCCAGCAGCGAGCGACGCGGTTGCCGTACCGAAAACTGCCCGTGCAAGGCACCGGCATCCGCTCGGTGGGGGTGATCGCTCCGGTCTCCAGGGCTATTGCGGCGGTCGCCAGCTTCCAGGGCGAGCCCGGGGGGTAGGTCCCCATCACCGCCCGGTGGTAGAGCGGTGTGAAGGGATCCCTGGAGAGCCGATCCCAATCGGCGGGATCGACCACCCCGGCAAAGACGTTCGGGTCGTAGGCGGGGGCCGAGTAGAGCGCGAGCACCCCCCCCGTCTCGACATCCAGCACGACCACCGATCCGCTCTTCTCCTCGGGAAAGATGTGGTGGATCCACTCCATCAGCTCCATATCCACATTGAGATCGATGTCCGATCCCGGCTCTTCCGTAAGCGTGCGAATGCCCCCGAACGACCCCACGATCCGCCCCGATGCGTCCACCTCCACATAGCGGAGGCCGGGTGTACCCTGAAGCAGCGTGTCGTATTGCGCTTCGAGCCCGGACCGCCCGACGATCCGCCCCGGCTCCACGCCACTGTACTCCGGCAAATCCAGCTCTTCCTCATTGATCTCCCCCACGCTGCCAACGACATGCGCCCCGACCCGGCCCGCCGGATACCGCCGCTTGGGGCGGGTCTCGATCAGGAGTTGGGGGAACGCCGTCCGGCGCACCTCCATGGCCGCGACCTCGTCGAAAGAGGCGTCCATGGAGACGATCAGGGGCCTCGTATCCCGCACGCGCGCCTGCTCCTCCAGCCATCGGAACCGCTCGTCGCTGATCTCAATGTGTTCACGCAGCCGGTTCAGCGTAGCGAGCATCGAATCCACCTGCGCCGGCAGGATCGAGACCGAGTATCCCGGGACGTTGTCGGCCATCGGCCGTCCCGTTCGATCCCGAATGATCCCCCGCGGGGCGGTCAGCGTCAGCGAGCGAAGGCGGTTCGATTCCGACCGCAGCAGCCAGTCCGATGAACGGGACACCTGCGCCCGGAAGAACGCCGCGACCAGCAGTCCCATCAGTGCGAACACAATTACGCGCGCGCGGTTGGCCAGCGTCTTCTGCCTTTGCTGATCGTAGCCTTTCATTCTCGCACCGTTTCCTTGAGGAACAGGTAGCGGACGCACAGTCCGGCGGCGGCGACGTACAACGCCGCCAGGGGTGATTGCATGAGTACGCTATCGACGAAGGCGTCTCGACTGTCGGGATTGGATACGAGCCAGGCCAGCAGGTCACGAATCCACTTGCCCAGGAAGAAGTACGTGGACTGGAACAGGATCGAGCGACCCACGAACAGACCCTGGGCCTGTGCCCCCGCCGTGCCAACCAGCGTAAGTGCGAAGACGCTCGCGCCGAATGAGAGCATCGAAAAGGCGTCCTCCAGCAGCCCGAGGCCGAAGCCGAGCAGGGCTCCGCCTCCCGGGCCGAGTGAGCGACTCGCCAGCAGGAGGGCCAGCACCATAAGGTCCGGAGCCGCGTTCTGAAGGCCGAACCCGATTCGCAGCAGGAGGTGCACAACGACCAGGCCCACAACGACGATCCCATCCCGAATGCTCACCTTGATCCGCCAGTCGCCTCCCCGGGCCCGCCAGTGTCCACGACCGTCTGAAGCGTGTCTTCCGGCAGCTCGATGTGCACTTGCGCGTACGTGGCGGTGCCGGGATAGACCGCCGGCTCCACGTAGTAGCTGATGTCCCAGCCGGCGGAAGCCTCGGCCACCTCCCCGACCCACCCGATGAGGATGCCTCGCGGATACGCTCCCCCCCGTCCCGACGTCACAACTTCGGCTCCACGCTGCAGGTCCGACAGGTAGGCGGTTCCCCGAAGCACCAGCCGGTCCTGCTCCCGGTACCGCCCCCGGGCGGCCTCGACGAGTCCATGCGCCTGTCCGTCGGCTGTCAGGGTCATTGCGGATACGCGGAAATCCGGGTGGGACCAGTCGTATCCCATGGAACTGCCCGGCCCCACCTCCTGGACCTGGCCCAGAAGGCCGCGATCGGTGACGACGGCATCGAACGGCCGGATGCCGTCCTCGGAGCCGGCGTCCAGCCGGAAGACGCTCGCGGAGCCGGTGGTGCCGGACCGGATCACCCAGGCTGCCACCAGCCGGCTGGGAGACCTGCCGTCGAGAGCCAGAAGGTCCCGGAGCTGGCGGTTCTCGTCGGCGAGCGTCGTTGCCGAGGCGACGAAGGTCAGCGCCGAGTCCAGCTGGTCCCGCACGACCAGATAGTCACGCGCCCGCGCCCGGGTTCGCACGACGATCCGCTGAACCTCGATGAACGGCCTCAGGATGGACTCCCTGAGACCGTTTCCGATGACACGCTGCGATTCGACCGGCAGGTTGATCGTGATCAGAGAGAGAAGAACCAGACCGAGGACGACGTGAAAGTCCCTTCGCCGCCGCTTCCGGCCCCCTTGCGCCTGGCCCGCCATCTCCGCTCACCCCCTGTCCTGCTCCGGTTTGGTCCCCCGGCCCACCCTGCCCGGCCTGCCGGCCTTACGCCATCAGGACCGTCCGGTATTTGTTGAAGTCCTGCAAGATCGTATTGGCACCCCGCACTACGCACGTCATCGGCTCGTCGTCGACACGGATCGGCAGGTTAGTCTCGAGTTCGAGCAGCCGGTCGAGACCCCGGATCAGCGAGCCCCCACCGGTCATCACGATCCCGAAATCGAAGATGTCCGAGGCCAGTTCGGGGGGCGTGATCTCCAGGGCCGAGCGAACGGCTTCGACGATCGAACGGATCGGCTCCTGGATACACTCCCTGATCTCCTGGGAGTGAATCAGGACCAACTTTGGAATCCCCGAGACAAGATCCCGGCCCTTCACCTCCATCTCGCGTTCGTCGTCGGTCTCGATCGCCGACCCGATCTGCATCTTGATCGCCTCGGCGGTCGGGTCGCCGATAAGGAGGTTGTAGTTCTTGCGCAGGAACGCGACGATGCACTGGTCGAGTTCGTCGCCACCGATCCGGGTCGAGGTGTCGGACACGATGCCCGAAAGCGAGATTACGGCGATCTCGGTGGTGCCGCCCCCGATGTCGATCACCATGCTGCCCCGCGGCGTTTCGATCGGGAGACCGACGCCGATCGCGGCCGCCATCGGCTCGGCGGCCATGTAGACGTCGTTCGCGCCGGCGGCCTGCGCCGACGAGCGGACCGCCCTGCGTTCCAGCTCCGTGATCCCCGACGGCACCCCCACCACCACCCTCGGTTTGATGCGGAAGATCCGCTTCGACATCACCTGCTTCAGGAAGTGGCGCAGCATCAGTTCCGTGATGTCGACATCGGCGATTACGCCGTCCTTGAGCGGGCGGACCGCCTCGATGCCCTCCGGAGTGCGTCCCAGCATCCGCTTCGCCTCGAGTCCGACGCTCATGATTCGCCTGGTACCACGCTCGACCGCCACCACGGAAGGCTCGTTGAGTACGACACCCTCGCCCCGGACGCATATGAGGGTGTTGGCGGTTCCCAGGTCTACGCCGATGTCGCTTGTGGGCACCAGGCGTCTTGAACTGAACCAGCTGGATAGAGGAGACAAGGTCAGTACCCCGAACTAGCAGTCCGCGGATGAAGCCCCGCGAGCGGCGAGGCGCCGGACCGGCAAGGCGCGACGCGGGGCCAATTGCACCGCTATTGGGCTGAGGAGCAACGCAGAGCGCAGCCGTGGAGTCGTCAAATGTATACTGGACATGACATAATGTAAAGTTGTCTTTACCTTTTCGAAAGGTGGGGCGAAGCGTCCAGGCCGGATGCATCGCCGGTCGAATGCCGGGGAGATTGCGTCCACGGGCTTGCGAAACCGGCGGTATGTCGGGGTTGTTGAATCCATGGTCGCCACCAAGGTAACCTACCGCGGAAGGCCGCTCAATTCACGACGCCGGCGCCGGGCCCCGAAGGACCCCGCAACGCGCCGACGATTCGGTCCGGTCGCCGCCGGGCCGGCCATCGGGACGGCAGGGTTCCGGGCTCAATCGACACCGGTGCTGCCGAAGCCTCCGGATCCCCTCGACGTGGCAGAGACGCTGGAGACATCCTCCAGACGTGGAGCCACGTAGCGGCTGAAGACGAGTTGCGCGATCCGGTCGCCCCGGCGGATTCCGACCGTCTCCGGACCCAGATTCTGCACCAGAATCCGGAGTTCCCCGCGGTAGTCCGGATCGATCGTCCCCGGACTGTTCGGCAGGGTGACCCCGTGCCGGAATGCCAGTCCCGACCTGGGCCGAACCTGGCATTCCACGCCTTTGGGAAGCTCCATGACCAGCCCCGTGGCGATCGCGTGTATAGCACCCGGGTGAAGTTCGAACTCCTCGCAGCTGCGAACGTCGTGCCCGGCCGCTCCCGGCGTCGCGCGCTCCGGCAGCGGAAGATCCGGGTTCGAAGCCAGGCGCAGGAACCTCACCGCATCCGGCGCGTCCGCCACACGGGTGGAGGCCTGCGGATCGGCCGGAGAGCATTCGATCCCGAACGCCTCCGCCACGCCGGGGTGCGTCACCTTGCCGCGGGCGACGTTGATTCCCCGCGCCAGGTCGGGGTCCGCCGCGCAGGCCTGGTGCCACCCGAGCCCGGCGAGTTGCAGACCGTACGGCAGGGTGGCGTTGGTGAGTGCGAGGGTGGATGTGCGGGGCACCGCGCCGGGGATGTTCGCCACGCCGTAGTGAACGATGCCATCGACCTCGTACACGGGATCGCTGTGCGTCGTTGGCCGGACAGTCTCCACGCATCCCCCCTGGTCGACTGCCACATCCACGATGACGGACCCGGGTCGCATGGTGGCCAGGTCCTTCCGCATCACCAGCTTCGGCGCCTTGCCTCCGGGCACCAGAACCGCCCCGATCACCAGGTCGGCGTCCCTGAGCTGCTTGCGTACCGCGTACCGGGTGGAGTATAGCAGGTTCACGTTGGCGGGCATCACCTCGGCCAGCTCCCTCAGGCGTGGGAGCGAGATGTCCATTACGGCCACCCGCGCGCCGAGCCCGGCCGCCATCCGCGCCGCGTTGGTTCCGACGACACCGCCGCCCAGCACGAGGACCTTCGCCGGAAGCACCCCGGGAACCCCCCCGAGAAGGATGCCGGACCCGCCGGAGGGCCGCTCCAGGTACTTGGCGCCCTGTTGGACCGCCATCCGCCCGGCGACCTCGCTCATTGGCGTGAGAAGCGGGAGCTCTCCGTGTTCGGGCCCCACCGTTTCGTAGGCGATGGCCACCGCGCCGCTCTCGATCACGGCCCGGACAAGGGGCTCGGAGGCGGCAAAGTGGAAGTACGTGAAGAGGATCTGCCCCTCGCGCATGAGCGGCCATTCGGCGGCCACCGGCTCCTTGACCTTCATGATCATCCCTGCGCGGGCCCACACCTCTTCGGGCGTCTGCACCATCCGGGCACCCGCCTGCTCGTAGAAGTCGTCGGTGAAGCCGCTGTGGTGGCCCGCCCCGGCCTGCACGAGCACGCCGTGCCCGGATCGCGTGAACGCTTCCGCTCCGGCCGGGGTCAGCGCGACCCGGTATTCACTATCCTTCAACTCAGCGGGGATACCTATGAGCATGTCTCGCCGCCTCCAGGTTGAACTTCCGCCCGCACCGATGGACCCGCGCCCTCCGGACCCAGGCAGAGAACGAATTGGCACTCCGGATCCATCACATCGGCGGCCACGCGCAGGATGTCGCTCTCGGAAACGCAGTCGATCCTGCGGGTCACTTCGTCCACCGGGATGAAGGCTTCGCCCACCAGCGCAAAGCCGGCCAGACGGTGGAGGCGCGCCACCGGGGACTCGAGAGACAGCACCACCTCTCCCTTGACCTGTTCCCGGGTCCTGCGGAGTTCCCCGCCGCCCAGACCATCGCTCGCCAGCGCGCCGTACACCTCCCGCACTGCCCCGAGCGCAGCGGAGACACAACCGGGGCGGGTGCCGAGATACGATCCGCAGACCCCGGCCCGCCGATAGAGGGACTGGTAGGAGTATACCGAGTACGCGAGCCCCAGCTCTTCCCGGATCCGCTGGAAGAGCCTTGAGCTCATTCCCCCGCCCAGGGCCGCCGACAGGAGGATCAGCGGATACCGGTCGGGGTGGGACTGTCCCCGGGTGGGGTGGCCGAGCACGATGTGAACCTGCGCCGAGCTCCGCGAAACGGTTGCGGTTCCCCGTGCCGGCGGAGGCGGCGGGTCAACGGCCGCAACCTCTTCGCCCGGCTCCATGTTCCCGAAGCACCGCTCGGCCAGCTCGACGAACTCCGTATGCTCGACGGCTCCCGCGGCCGCAACCACCAGATTCGCTCCCGTATAGGTGCGATCGTGGAGCCTGGCGAGGTCGGTGCGGGACACCGCGGCCACGCTGTCCCGGCTTCCCAGGATCGACCGGCCGTACGGGTGCCCCCCCCACAGTCCATCCCCGTGCATCTCGAAGACGAGGTCGTCGGGCGTGTCCTGCACCGCCGCGATCTCCTCGCAAACCACCTCCTTCTCGTGGTCGACATCCGTTTCGCGAATCAGCGGGTGTCTGACCAGATCAGCGAGCACGTCCAGCGCCTCCGGCAGGTGGTGGCCCAGGACCCTGGCCTCGAACCCGGTGTGCTCCCGGGCGGTGTATGCGTTGAGCGATCCCCCGATGCCCTCGATTGCCAGCGCGATGTCGCGGCCCGAGCGGCTCTCCGTGCCACGAAACACGACGTGTTCGAGCAGGTGGCTCGCCCCTGCCAGTCCGGCCGGATCCAGCGCTGCCCCCTGGCGGACCCAGACTCCGGTGGCAACCGAGCGGACCCCTGCCATCGCCTCGGTCACGACCTCGACGCCGTTGTCCAGCCGGGCGGACCGGTGTCCGCCTAGCGTGGCGGCGTCCCCGGAGAGCGTCGTTCCGGCCGCCTGGGAGCCCGCCGGTCCCCGTTCGCGGGGGCCGAGGCTCAAGAGTGCGCCGGGGCGGCCCGTCTCCGCCCCTGCCGGGACTCATCCTCTTCGGCCGCGGCAGCCCGCATGGACAGCCGCATGCGGCCCTTTTCGTCGATCGACAGCAGCTTGACGCGCACGAGGTCGCCGCGGTTCACCACGTCCTCCGTCTTCCCCACCCTGTGGTCGGCGAGTTCGGAGATGTGGCAGAGCCCCTCGACGCCCGGCATGATCTCCACGAAGGCGCCGAAGGTCGTCGTATTCTTGACCGGGCCCTCGTAGATGATCCCGACCTCCGGCTCCTGGACGATGGCCTCGATCATCTCGCGCGCCCTCGCGCCGGCCTCGCCCGAAACGGCGGCGATCTTCACGACCCCGTCGTCGTCGACCTCGATGGTGGCGCCCGATTCCTCCTGGATCGCGCGGATGGTCTTGCCCTTCGGGCCGATGATCTCGCCGATCTTCTCGGGGTTGATCCTGATGGAGACGATGCGCGGGGCGTATTCCGACAGGTCGTCGCGGGGAGCCTGGAGCGCGGCGTCCATGCAGTCGAGGATGTGCATGCGGCCCTTGTGGGCGCGCTGGAGCGCCTCGTCGAGCAGCTCCACGGTCAGGCCGTCGATCTTGATGTCCATCTGGATGGAGGTCACGCCTCTGCGCGTTCCGGCCACCTTGAAGTCCATGTCCCCGAGGAAGTCCTCCAGGCCCAGGATGTCGGTGAGGACCGCGGCCCGCTCGCCGTCGGTCACCAGTCCCATCGCCACGCCGGCGCACGCCGCCTTGATCGGCACGCCGGCGTCCATGAGCGACAGCGACGCCGAGCACACCGACGCCATCGAGGACGAGCCGTTCGACTCGAGGATGTCCGACACGATGCGGATCGTGTAGGGGAAGTCGTCGTACTCGGGGAGCAGCGGCTGGATGGCCCGCTCGGCGAGCGCCCCGTGCCCCTTTTCGCGGCGGGAGGTGGACCGGATCGGCCGCGCCTCCCCCACCGAGAAGGGCGGGAAGTTGTAGTGCAGCATGAAGGACTTGGTGATCTGTTCGGCGGAGTCGATCGAGTCGATCCGCTGCTCGTCCCGGGAGGTGCCCAGCGTCACCACTCCCAGCGACTGGGTCTGGCCGCGCGTGAACAGCGCGGAGCCGTGCGTTCTGGGCAGCACGCCCGTCTCGCAGTCGATGGCGCGGACGTCGTCCATCGCACGCCCGTCGGCGCGCACGCCGTCGTCCAGGATGCGAGCCCGCATGCACTTCTTCTCGATCGACCGGATCACGTCCGAGATGTGGCTCTCGGCGGCGGCTCCGTCGGGATCCTCGCTCTGCAGGGTGTCGCCGATGTCGGCGGCGATCGCGGCCATCGCCGCGGACCGCTCCTGCTTGTCCCCAATCCGGAGCGCCTCGGCGACCCGGTCCCCCGCGAGCTCCTCCACCCGGCTCCTGACCTCGGCCGGAGCCTCCCGCGGCTCCCAGGCCATCTCGGGCTGCCGGCGGGGCGCGATCAGCACCTCCTGGATGTCGATGAGCTCCCTGATCGCCTTGTGGGCGATCACCAGGCCCTCGAGGATCTCCTCTTCGGGGACCTGCATCGCGCCGCCCTCGACCATGACGATGGCCTTGGCCGTGCCCCCGACGACGATGTCGACGTCGGCGTACTCGAGCTGCGTGAAGGTCGGGTTGACCACCCAGTTGCCCTGAATGCGGCCGATGCGGACCGACGCGACCGGGGTCCGGAAGGGGATCACGGAGGTGTTGAGGGCGACCGAGGCTCCGATCAGCGTCAGGACGTCCGCGTCGTTCTCCTGGTCCGCGCTCAGAACCTGCGCGTGGACCTGGGTCTCATTGTAGAAGCCGTCGGGGAACAGCGGCCGGAGGGTCCGGTCGGCAAGCCTGGCCGAGAGGACCTCCTTTTCCTGGGGCGCGCCCTCCCGCTTGAAGAAGCCGCCGGGGATCTTTCCGGCCGCGTAGGATTTCTCCCGGTACTCCACCGTAAGCGGGAAGAACGGGAGGTGGGTCTGCTTGTCCTGGACCGTCGCGGTCACGAGGACTACGGTGTCACCGTATTGTACGAGGCAGGCTCCATGCGCGAGACGCGCCATCCGGCCCGTTTCCAGGACCAGACGCCTGCCGGCGAATTCACGTTCGATTCTCTCTGTCATCTTCTCTTCCGATTACTGCCGCTGATGTCCCGCGGCGGGGGTGGTCTGCGGCACTACGGAAGAATCACGGCCGGGAGGCCGTCTTCGCTCTCGTCCGTCAATGGCGCAGTCCGAGGTCCTTGATCAATTCCCTGTACCCGTCGACGTCTTTTCGCTTCAGGTACTCGAGGAGCCGCCGTCTGCGGCCCACCATCTTGAGGAGGCCGCGGCGACCGTGATGGTCGTGCTTGTGGGCATCGAAGTGACCCCGGAGGTGATTGATCCTCGCGGTAAGGAGGGCGATCTGGACCTGGGTGCTCCCACTGCCGTTCTCGTGGGGCTGATACTTCCTGACGATCTCTTGTCTGTCGATACCCATCACTGTTCCCGTATTTTCGTATCTCCGCAGTGGATTGGAGCCGCGCGGGAAGGCGCTGCTGCAAGCGGATGTTCGCCGGTGTCTCCGGGCGGCGGACCGCCGCCGAAGAACTCGCCGCCCGAGGGAATCCGGCCACCAGACGACACAGCCCTTAATCATAGCGGCGTTCGCCGGGAACACAAGTTCCGGGCCTCGGCCCCGTGCAGCGGCCTGCCGGCCCCGGCGTTCGTCCGGGTTCATACGGGGGCTGCCAGGATCGCCCGGGTCCGCTCCACGTCCGCCCGCATCTGCTTCTTGAGCGCCTGCACCTTGTCGAACGCAGCGACCGGCCGGAGGAATTCGACGAGTTCCAGACGGATTTCGTGGCCATACAGCTGGCCATCGAAGTCCAGCAGGAAGACCTCCACCGTGGTGCCGGCCCCGGGGAAGCTGGGCCTGGGTCCTATGTGGAGGGCGCCCATGTACCGGCCCCCTGCAACCGAGGCATGGCACGCGTAGATTCCCGCCGCTGGAACCAGCTTGTCCACGCCGGAGACGCGGATGTTGGCCGTGGGGAATCCCAGCTCGCGGCCGCGCCCGTCGCCGCGCACGACGATTCCCGTCAGGGGGTAGGGCCGGCCCAGGCCGCGGTTCGCGTCGGCGAGCCGTCCCTCCTGCAGCGCCCGGCGGATCGAAGTCGAGGAGATGGCCGCGTCACCGGCCTGGACGGCGTCCACCACGTCCAGCGCGAACCCGCATTCTGCCGCGATGATGCGGAGCGTGTCCACGTCACCGGATCTTCCCTTTCCGAACCCGTGATCGTAGCCGATGACCAGTTCGCTCATGCCCAGCCGCGACAGCAGCAATTCGGTGACAAACCTGCGGGGCGAGTACTCCCTCAGCTCGGGAGTGAAGGCCACAAACGCGACGTAGTCCAGAGGGCTCTCTGCGAGCACGGTCTTCTTTTCGTCGGGGGTCGTGAGGAGCGGTGGGGCCGCTGCCGGCCGGACGATGCGCAGCGGGTGCGGGTCGAAGGTGACCAGCACGCTCCGTCCATCCACGGCGGCCGCGCGGGCTCCGATCTCCTCCAGCACCCTCCAGTGGCCCAGATGCACACCGTCGAAGGTCCCTACCGTGACGATCACGGGACGGTTGTCGCGTGGCAGCCCCGACGGACCACCATGGAAGACGGTGGGACCGCGCTCGGACTCAGACACGCAGAAACACCTTGCCGGGTTCGATGAGGCCGTCGCGCATCCCCCCAACCGCGACGAGTTCACCCCCGGGGAGGACGAACGCCACCGGGCCGTGAGCAGGAGCCGTGCGCGTGCGGGACTCACCCGCGGGTATGCGCCGGCCCTGAGCCAGCAGCGCCGCCTCCTCCGGGAGCACTTCCACCGTGCCGAGGTGTGTCAGCGCCGATCGCGGCTCCACCCAGGCGTTGGCGGCCCACGCGCCTGCGCGCAGGGCGGAGGCCGGGGCCGCGTCGCGAAGATGGAAGGAGCCGACCCGGGTTCTCCGCAGCGCCGTGAGGTGGCACCCGGTGCCGAGTCGCCCTCCCAGTTCGGCGGCGAGGCTGCGC
Organism: Gemmatimonadota bacterium; assembly: GCA_022826005.1. GTDB lineage: Bacteria > Gemmatimonadota > Gemmatimonadetes > Longimicrobiales > Gaopeijiaceae > Bin94. The sequence continues at coordinate 174,907 of JAJDVT010000063.1, forward strand.
ACGTAGGTACCACTCGAGCAGACGACGCGAAATTCCACCTCGGGAAGGTCGGCGCCGAGCACCTCGAAGCGCCGTACGCGGACCTCGCGGGGCGATATCTCCACCCCTTCCCCGCGACGCACCCGCCGATGGGCCGGTACGCCCCGCACCTTTACCGCCGAGTACACCGGCGGCGTCTGCATGATGATCCCCTCCATCCCGGCCGCCTCGGAGCGGATGCGCTCGGCCCGGATTCGCCGCCAGCGGTCGTCACGCGCAACGCACGTGCCCTCCGGGTCAAGCGAATCGGTGGTGACGCCCAGGCGAGCAGTGCCCTCGTATTCCTTGTCCAGCCGCACCAGGTACTCCAGCAGGCGCGTCGCACGTCCGATGCCCAGCACCAGCAGGCCGGTCGCGAAGGGGTCCAGCGTGCCCGCGTGACCGATCTTCCGGACGCCGAGGGCACGCCGCGCGTCCGCCACCACATCGTGCGAGGTGACTCCGCCCGGCTTGTCGACCAGCAGGAACCCCATGCGCTCCGCGCGCCCGCTCACCGGTCCCCCGCCTTCGAGCCGGGCTCGGGATCGCCTCCCTCTCCGCCCCGGTCACCGGGCAGCACCTCCCGCAGGATCGCCTCGATCCTCTGTCCCGCCTCGATCGATTCGTCCCGGTGGAAGCGCAACTCGGGCATCCGCCGGATGTGCAGTTCGCGGCTGATCACCGAGCGGAGAAACGGGGCCGCGCGCCTGAGCGCCGCCATCGACTCGGCCTGCTCCTCGGCGGAGCCGTGCACCTCCACGAAAACGCGCGCCAGCCACAGGTCGGCGGTCACATCGACCCCGGTGACGGTGACGGCTCCCAGCCCCGGGTCGCGCACCAGGCTGTCGATCTTGAGCGACAATTCGCGGCGCAACTGCTCTCCCAGGCGGGAGCGGCGATGCCGCGACATCAGAGCCGCTCACTGGTGTTCGCGATCACCACGGCGTCCCGCGCGCCCGCCACCAGCCGGTCGACCGAAGCGAGGATCGAGTCGGCCTGAGCGGAGTGGGCCGCCAGGAAGACCACCGAGATGCGTGCCCGCCCGCGCTGATCCTGCAGTCCGGACTCGGCAACCGACACGTTCAGGCGGGAAAGCCGGTCCTTGAGCGACCGCAGCACGGAACGCTTTTCCTTGAGAGAGCCGGAACCCGGCAGCACCAACTCCCAGGTGGACAGCGTCACGACCATTGCCGACCTGCCGGCTTCATGCTGCAGCTTTTTCCACGGGCCGCCCGCCCTCGTCAGACCGCCTCGGCGCCCGCCAGCGTTCGCGCAACTTCCTCGACGTCGTAGGTCTCGATGATGTCGTCCGTCTTGAGGTCGTTGAAGTTGGCGATGCCGATGCCGCACTCGTACCCTTCCTTCACCTCCCGGGCGTCGTCCTTGAATCGCTTGAGCGAACCGATCTCGCCGTCGTAGACGACCACGCCGTCCCGGATCACCCGTGCAAGCGCGCCCCTGCGGATCGAGCCGTCCACAACGTAGCTGCCGGCGATCGTACCGACGCCGCGGATCTTGAAGACCACCCGTACCTCGGCCGCCCCCACAACCTGCTCCTTGCGCTCCGGCGCCAGGAGTCCCTCGAGGGCGGCCCGCACGTTGTCGACGGCCTCGTAGATGATGTCGTAGGTCTGGATCTCGATCCCTTCGCGGGAGGAGGCCTGCCGCGCGCCTCCATCGGGACGCACGCGGAAGCCGATGATGACCGCGCCCGCCGCGAGCGCCAGCATCACATCGGACTCGTTCACCGCCCCGACGCCCCGGTGGATGATCTCGACCTGGACCTCGGAGGTGGAGAGCTGCTCCATGGCGTCGCACAGAGCCTGAACCGACCCGTCCACGTCGCCCTTGACGACCAGGCGAAGCGAACTGGTCTCCCCCGCAGCCAGGAGCTGCGTGAAATCGCCCAGCTTGATGCCGCGCTCCTTGATCCTCAGCTGCTTCTCCCGGTCGAGCCGCTGCCGGTTGGCTGCAATCGACACCGCCTGGTCCGCGTCCATGACCTGGAGAACATCGCCCGCCTGGGGCACGCCCGCGGTTCCGAGCATCTGAGCGGGCACCCCCGGACTCACGGCGTCGACGTTCTGGCCACGTTCGTCGAGCAGCGCCCGCACGCGGCCGCTGTGCAGGCCGACGACATAGTTGTCGCCGACCTTGAGCGTACCGCTCTGGACGAGAATGGTCGCCACCGGCCCCTTCCCGATGTCCAGTTCCGCTTCGACCACCGTCCCGTTCGCGTCCCGGGAGGGGTTCGATTTGAGTTCGAGCAGTTCGGCCTGGAGCAGGATCTTGTCCAGAAGGTCGTCCATACCCTGGCCGGTCTTCGCCGACACCTCGGCGACCAGCGTCTCGCCGCCGAAGTCCTCGACCGTGACCTCGTGACGCAGGAGGTCCTGCTTGACCTTGCCGGCATCGGCTGTCGGCAGGTCGATCTTGTTGATGGCCACGACCATGGGCACGCCCGCGTTGCGAGCATGGCTCACGGCTTCGACGGTCTGGGGCATAACGGCATCGTCGGCCGCGACCACGAGCACGACGAGGTCGGTGACGTCCGCTCCCCGGGCGCGCATCGCGGTGAAGGCAGCGTGACCCGGCGTGTCCAGGAAGGAGATCGTGCGCCCGTCGTCCAGCGCTACGTGGTAGGCTCCGATATGCTGGGTGATTCCCCCGGCCTCGCCCGCGACCACGTTCGTGTTGCGAATCCAGTCGAGGAGCTTCGTCTTGCCGTGGTCGACGTGGCCCATGACCGTGACGACCGGTGGCCGGGGACGCAGGTCCTCGGGGTCGTCCTCCGGAAGGGCGTCCGCGGCCGGGAGGTAGTCGGCCTCGCGGACGGCGGTAAACCCGAACCCCTCCAGCAGGAGTTCGATCTGATCGAAGTCGAGCCGCTGATTGATGGTCAGGGGCAGGCCCATGTCTCTGAAGGCGGTGCCGATAATCTCGGTCGCGCTCACATCCACCAGATCCGCGAGCTCTGCAACGGTCAGGAACTCGTTGACCCGAACCGTGCGCGCCTCGGCGGCGCTCTTGCGGGCAGCTTCCTCGCGCGCCGCCACCTTCTCTTCCTTGGCGGCGGCCACCGTCGCCTTGCCCTTGCGGCGCTTCTTGCCGCCGCTCTTGATCTCGGCCATCACCCGCTGGATGTTCTCCCTGGCCAGATCACGGTTGGTGCCGCGGCGGCGCCTGCCCTTCCTGCGATCCTTCTTTCGGCGGCCATCCGAAGTATACCCTTCGGCCTGGATGCGGACCTTCCCGCCGGGACCGGCGCTGGCGGCGGGTGCCGGCCGGGAGCGGACCGGCTGGCCAGCGTCCCCGAGACCCTGGCGAACCGAGGTGGGCGGAGCGAGACCGGCCCTCGCGGAGGTCGGCGGCCTGGCGGACGGGGGCGTGTCCCCCGCGGGTGCCGGCACACCCTCCTGCACGGGCGGCGTGCTCTCCGCCACGGGGCCCGCGGACCGCGGGTCCTCCCCGGCAACCTCCACTCCTGCGACGGGCCCGGCGGTCTCCTCTCCGGCGGATGGCGGTTCAACGGGCGCCCCCGGCGCGGTCGTGGACTCCGGCGAGGCGGCGGTCCGAACGGCTGGTGCCGAGTCGGCGCCCATCCCGGCAGTACCGTCGCGGACGGGGGACCCGGCCTCACCCGCGGTGCCGGGCACGCCATCCGCAACACCAGCTTCGGGGACGCGGAGGGCTTCCGCCTCGGCCGAAGGCGCGGTGTCCCCGGCGGACGCGGCGGCAGGGGCAGCCCCTTCGGCGGCCACGGCGGCGGGAGCCTCGTCGGAGGGAAGTCCTGCCGGCTCGGCGCCCTCTTCGGCACTCGTGTCCGGCGCAGCGTCAACTCCCGGGGCCGGAGCCGCCGGGGCCTTGCGCCTGCGAACCCGGCGGCGGCGGCTGACCGGCCTCTCGCGCTTGAGATCGGCCCGCATGACATCGGCCGGATTCCCCTTGCCGGCCCGCCGCTCGCGCTCCAGCCTCATCCTGACGCGGGCCACATCCGAATCCCTGATCGGCGCGTCCGGAGTCCCCACGCGCACGCCAGCCTTCCTCAGGAAGCGGACGAGGATGTCCGGAGACACCCTCAGGTCGGCGGCGAGATCGCGAACCTTCATCAGCCGGGACCCGCTCCAGCCTCGGATGTGCCGGGCTCCGCCCCCTCCGAATCCGGCACGGTGAGGTCTTCGATCAGGGACAGCAGGCTGGTAGCCGCGTCTTCGGTGACCCCTTCGACAGCCAGAAAGTCCGTCCTGTCGAGGTCGATGATGTCGAGAAAGCTGGTGTATCCGGCAGTCGAGAGCGCCGCGAGGATGTCGGCGTCAAGCGACAGTTCGCTCAGGGGGAAGTCCGCCGTCTCGTATCCATCGCCTTCCCCCTCCACGAAGACCGCCATGTCCTCTCCGCGTTCCAGCCATTCGCGGGAGCCGTAGAGGTCGATCTGCCAGCCGATGAGCTGGGACGCGAGGCGAACGTTCTGTCCGTTCCGGCCGATCGCAAGCGACAGCTGGTCTTCGTCGACGATGGCAGTGATGACCTGGCGCGCGGAGTCGGACATGACCTTGGCAACACGTGCCGGGGCCAGCGCGCGCCGGGCGAAGATCTCGGGGTCGGGGTGCCAGGGCACGATGTCGATCCGCTCCCCACCCAGTTCGGACACCACCGCCTGAACCCGGGAGCCCTTCAGACCCACGCACGCGCCGACGGGGTCGATGGAGTCGTCCCGGGAGTGCACCGCGATCTTGGTGCGCCCGCCCACCTCCCGAGTCAGCTCCTTGATCTCCACGATGCCCTGGTAGATCTCCGGCACCTCGAGCTTGAAGAGCGCGGCCACGAAGAGCGGATCGGCGCGGGAGAAGATGAGCCTGGGGCCCTTCGGGGTCTCCTCCACCTTCTTCAGCACGCAGCGGATGGACTCGCCCTGCCGGAAGCGCTCGCGCGGGTTCTGCTCCTTCCAGGGGATGATCGCCTCCGCGTCGCGAGACCGGTTCAGGATGAGCACCAGCTTGCCCCGCTCGATCTGCTGCACTTCGCCCGAGAGCATGTCACCGACGCGGTTCGAGTATTCGTCGCGGATCCGCTGCCGCTCGCCTTCGCGCACGAGCTGCACGATGCGCTGCTTCGCCGCCATCACGGCGTTGCGCCCGAACTCCGAGAAGTCGACGGGGATCTCCATGACGTCGCCCACCTCGTAGGTGGGGTCGTCCCAGCGCGCCTCCTCGAGCGACACCTCGGCGGACTGATCTTCCACCTCGGCAACCACGCGTTTGAGCACCACCATGTCGATGTCGCCCGCCACGTCGTCGATCGTGATCTCGGCGTCGACGTTGGGACCATAGATGCGCGCCAGTCCGGCATGGATCCCGTCCTGGATGAGCGTATTCACCTCGTCAGGCTCAAGACTCTTGCTCTTGGCGATGTCCTTGAAGGCCGCGATGATCAAACCCGTATTCATTGGATGGCCTGGCTCCAATCATGGACGAGCCTGGCGTCCCGCACCTCCGTGCGCGGCACCTCGACCTCGTCGCCCTCGTTCAATCGGAGCCGGATCGCGGATCCGTCCCCGCCCCGCACCAGACCGAGCAGTTCCCCTTCAAGGCGCGACGCCCGGCCGCACAGCATCCTGGCACCCCGCACCGCCACGCGCCGGCCCCGGAAGCGGTGGAAGTCCCTGTCGCGCGTCAGAGGCCGGTCGAAGCCGGGTGAAGAGACCTCGAGCACGTAGCGCTCGGGCAGGCGGGCCCCCTGGTCCAGCCACGCCTCCAGCCGGCGGCTCACCAGCGCACAGTCGTCGAGCGAAACGGGGCGGTCCGGGGTCCGGTGCTCGACCCGCAGGCGGACGACCGGCCGCTGGGCGTTGCCCGCCCACTCCAGCTGAACGATCTCGAAACCGAGATTCGCGAGCTGCTCTTCGAACCCCTGCTGGAGTTCCGCCCGGTTTGTTTTCACGTCCACCCCCTGGCGACTGCCGACAAAAAAAGCGGGGGACACCATCCCCCACTCGAAAAAGGCCACCGCGGCGGCCCGGCCACACCACCAATATAGCGGTGGCCCCGGCCGGCGGTCAATCGATCCGCTCGATCTTCGCCCCCAGCGCGGCAAGTCGTTCGTCGATCCTCTCGTAGCCCCTTTCGATCTGCGCAGCGTTCCGGATCCGGCTTTCGCCCTTCGCACCGAGTGCCGCGATAAGGATCGCCATCCCCGCCCGTATGTCCGGACTCTCCACCCTGGCCCCGTGCAGTTCCGACGGCCCGACCACCACGACCCTGTGGGGATCGCAGAGAATGATCCGCGCGCCCATGGAGACCAGCTTGTCGGTGAAGAACATTCGTGACTCGAACATCTTCTCGTGCACGAGGACCGAGCCACGGGCCCGGGTGGCGGTGACCACCGCGATGGAAGTAAGATCCGCCGGGAAGGCGGGCCAGGGACCGTCGTCCACCTTGGGCAGGTGCCCGAAGGCGTCCATCTGGATGACCGGCTCGGTGCGCCCGTCCACGATCAGGTCCCTCCCCTCGACGCGGCAGTCGACGCCGAGGCGGCGAAACCCGATCAGGATCGAGTCCAGGTGCTCGACCGGGGCGCGTTCGATGACGAGGAGGCTGCGGGTAAGGACGGCAAGGCCGATGAACGACCCCGTCTCGATGTGATCCGGCCCGATCGCGTAGTCGGCGCCGCCGAGCGAGGAGACGCCGTCGATCACGAGCGTGGAGCTGCCGATGCCGCGGATCCGGGCCCCCATCGCGTTCAGAAGGTGGCACAGATCCTGAACGTGCGGCTCGCAGGCGGCGTTGCGGATGGTGGTCTCGCCGCCGGCCATGGAGGCGGCCATCACCGCGTTCTCCGTCGCGGTGACGGAGGGTTCGTCGAGAAACATGTTCGCGCCGCTCAACGACGATGCGTCGATCTCCAGGCCGCGCGAAAAGCCGACCTTCGCTCCGAGCGCCTGGAAGGCCAGGATGTGCGAATCCAGCCGGCGGCGGCCGATGACGTCTCCCCCCGGCGGCGGCAGCGACAGCGATCCGAAGCGCGCGAGCAGCGGGCCGGCCAGGAGGATCGAGGCCCGGATGCGCTCCGAGAGGGCCGGGTCGAGGTTGCCCGCGTTGACGCCTTGCGCGTCCACCACCACCGTGCTCGGCCCCCTCCACGTGGCCACCGCGCCCAGCGATTCCATGATCTCCAGGAGGGTGTGCACGTCGCGGATGCGCGGCACGTTGCGCAGCGTGACCGGTTCAGCCGACATGAGGGCCGCGGCGAGCGCGGGAAGCGCCGCGTTCTTGTTGCCGGCGGGCCGGATTGTGCCGGAGAGTTCGTGGCCGCCGGTCACGAGCAGTGTGGGCATGACCGAAAGCTACCGCTGGATCGCACCGCGCTGAAGTCCCATATTCGAATCTCACAGGAGATCACTCATGCCAGGCGGTGCCCACCACATGTCGTTCACCGGTTCACCGGCCCCGCAGGACACGACCGTGCTTACGCTCGCAAGCGACAGCCTGACCCTGGTTCCGGGATGGGCGGCCGCGCTGGCCGCCGTGGCGTTCGCCGGCGTCCTGGTCGTCCTGCTCCTCCTCCTGGCCGAGATGCGGCGGATGTCGAGCACCTGGACCCGCTTTCTGTCGTCGGCCGAGGAGCGCTCGCGGCCCCTGGTCGAACATGCCAACGCGGCGGCGCGCAACCTGGAGCACATCACCGAGGTCGCCCGCGCCGACATCGACCGGGTGAACAAGGCCTTCACCGGGCTGGCCAGCGGCATCGCGGACGCCTCGGGGGAGCTGCAGAACCGTCTGAAGGACCTCGTTGCGCTGCTCGACCTGGCTCAGGCGGAGGCCGAGGACGCGGTTCTGGAAGGGGCGTCCAGGCTGCGCTCGCTGCGGGCCGGGCTTGGGAACCTGCCGTGGCCGCTGTCCCGCTCGGCGCGGGCCCCGGATGCGGAGGAGCGTCCTCCGGTGGAGGTTGCCGAGGGCGACGGGAGTCCTGAAGGGGACCCGGCCGGCGAGCCGGACGGAACGCCCGAGCGGGCCCTCCCCTCCGAGGAATAGCCCGGCGACGCCGCGGTCCCGCGCGGGACCGGCCGTCTGCCCGGCCTCTGCCCGGACCCGTTCAGAAGTAGTCCTTCTCCAGCCCCGCGTACCGCACCACCAGCTTCTTGCGCCCTGCCTCCTCGAAGTCGACGGTGACCTTGAGGTCGGGACCGAATCCGGAGAGTTCGACGATCGTCCCCGAGCCGAAGGTCTGGTGCACGACCCGCTCCCCCTTCGTGTAGGCGGGACGGTCCTGATTGAAGTCCGGCTCGTCCCGGATGGCGGCACGCGACCGCGTTCTCCGCTCGCCGCCACCGACCCACCGCGCCGAACCGGCCCGGCCGGTGGTCCTGGTCTCCATATCCCTCCGGATCGCGTCCAGGAACGACGACGGACCGGACCAGGAAACGTCCCCGGCCCTGCGGCGCGAACGTGCCCAGGTCAGGTACACCTTCCGCCGCGCCCGGGTCAGCCCCACGTAGAAGAGACGCCGCTCCTCTTCCAGCAGGTGCTCCTCGTCGTAGGCGCGCCCCAGCGGGAAGAGTCCCTCCTCCATGCCGCTGATGAAGACGACAGGGAACTCCAGCCCCTTGGAGCTGTGCAGGGTCATCAGGGTGACGGCGTCGGCTCCCGGGTCGTGGCGGTCGATGTCGGCAACCAGCGCCACGTGCTGCAGGAAGAGTCCCAGATCGGTGAAGGCGTCGCGTTCGTCGTCCTCCAGATCCGGCAGCGACTCGGCCTCGAACTGGCTGGCCGCCGCGACCAGCTCCCGGACGTTCTCGGCCCGGTCATCCCCCTCCGGACCCTCCTCGCGCAACAGCCGCGTGAGCTCCAGTTCCCGGATCAGTGCCTCCACAACCTCGCCGACCGTCTGGGTCGCCGCGACGGCCGAGTACCTGCGGACCAGCGCCGCCAGATCGAGGAGCCCGCCACGCGCCATCCGGTTCAGTCCGGGCACCTCCGCTGCCCGTTCGGCGGCCTCCAGCGGCCCGATGCCCTCCTCAAGCGCGAACCCGAAGAGCCGCCCCAGCGAGACGCTGCCCACCCCCCGGCGCGGGTAGTTGACGACCCGTTCAAAGGCGTCCACATCGCGCGGGTTCGCGATCAGGCGCAGGTAGGCCAGCACGTCCTGGATCTCCCGGCGCTCGTAGAAGCGCACGCCGCCCACGATCTGGTACGGCAGTCCGCGCCGCCAGAAGCGGTCCTCCAGAGCCCGCGCCTGCGCATTGGTACGGTACAGCACCGCGAAGTCGCGGTGGTCCAGACCGGGGTCGGCGAGCATCCGGTGCTCGATCTCCTCGACGATCCAGCGCGCCTCGCCGGTCTCGCTTCCCGCCTCGACGCCGGTCACGGGGTCGCCGCCCGCGAGGTCGGTGCGGAGCCTCTTGGGCTTGCGGTGCACGTTCTGCGAGATCACCGCATTGGCCGTGTCCAGGATCACCTGGGTGGACCGGTAGTTCTGCTCCAGCCGCACCACGCGCGCGCCCCGGAAGCTGCGTTCGAAGTCGAGGATGTTGCGGATGTCGGCACCTCGCCAGCCATAGATGCTCTGATCGTCGTCGCCCACCACCATGAGGTTGCGGTGCTCGCGCGCGAGCAGTTCCAGGAACCTGAACTGCGCCCGGTTCGTGTCCTGGTATTCGTCGACGAGCAGGAAGGCGAACCGTTTGCGGTAGCTCTGCCGCAGCCGTTCGCTGCCTTCGAGGAGGCGCACCGGCTGCATGAGCAGGTCGTCGAAGTCCATGGCGTCCTGCTCCCGCAGCGCCTGCTGGTAGACCGGATAGACCCGCGCGGCCTGCCTCAGCAGCAGATCCGGCCCGTCCCCGTATTCCCGGGAGAACGCCTCCGGACCCATCAGAAGGTTCTTGGCATCCGAAATGCAGCCGCGCATGGCCTTCGGCTGCCAGCGCTTCGGACTCACCTCCGCGGCGGTCTGCGCCCGCTTGATCTCCCGGAGCGACTGCTCCGCGTCACGGATGGCGAAGCTCCGGGTCCAGCCCAGTTCGGGTGCGTGGCGGCGGAGCAGGCGGGCGCCGAGGGCGTGGAACGTCCCCATCCAGATCCCCCTGGGCTCCCCGCCCAGCATCGATGTCACGCGCTCGCGCATCTCTCCGGCCGCCTTGTTGGTGAAGGTGACCGCCATGATCCGGTCCGGGGGCACGCCGTGCTCGCCGATGAGCCGGCACACGCGGGTGGTCAGGACGCGGGTCTTGCCGGACCCGGCTCCCGCGAGGACGAGGCAGGGACCCTCGAAGTGCTCGACTGCGTCGCGCTGCTCAGGGTTGAGGGATTCGAGAAGCGACTGTATCCGCTGCACCGGACTGGCCGAAGGTGGACGCTGGTGGGGCCGGGAGCCGCTGCGGACGGCGAGCCCGCCGGGACCGCTCCCCGCACAAGCCCGTGGAATAGGTCCCCGCTGCATTCGGGCGGCGATGCATCCGGGCTGGTCCGCGGTGCTCACGCGCTCCAGATGTCAGGAGAACTTTACGAATTGTCATGTTTACTGCACTTTCCGGGCTCTTGGAGCACCGCTCTGCGTTGCTCCTCGGGCGAATAGCTCCCGCCATGCACCCTTCGTCGCGCCTTGCCAGCCCGGCGCCTCGCCGCCTTCGGTGCGACGCGGGGATTATTCACGGACTTCCAGGTCAGGACTCGGCAGCCTGGGGGAGCCGAGCCTGGAATGTAACACCCCGCTCGCCCCGATCGAGAAGCTCGATGCGGCCACGATGGACCACTTCGATGATGCGGCGGGTCAGGGTGAGGCCGACTCCCCATCCTCCCGACTTGGTGGTCACCCCGGGATCGAAAAGCCGGTCGCGGATTTCGAAGGGCACGCCGGGCCCGGTGTCCCTGATCCTCAGGATGACCCACCGGGAGTCGGGTGCCCGCGCGGAGATGGTGATCGATCCCCCGGTTCCCGCCATCGCGTCCAGCGCGTTCTTGACGACGTTCTCAAGGGCCCAGGTCAGGAGCACATCGTGGCCCTGGACATCCGGCAGGTCGTCCGGAACGTCGACGTGAAGCGCCACACCCGGCCCCAGCCGTGGTAGCCGGATCTCCATGTATGAGCGCAGTTCGTCCACGACCTGCTTGAGCGACACCCGTCGCAGCGCCGGATCCCGTCCTATCAGTTCGAACCGGCGGCTGACCCGCTCCAGCCTGACCAGGTCGTCGCCGATGGCGGTCGCGATCTCGGTCTGGGCCATCTTCTCCGGACGCTGGTCCGGCGCCATTCCGAGCAGTTCGACCCACCCCTGGAGCGAGCTGATCGGTGTGCCCAGCTGATGCGCCAGTTCCCTTGCCATCCCCGTCCAGGCCTGCTCGGCTGCGGTCCGGCGCTGATACCGGAAGACGGACACCGCCAGTAAAACCGTAAGCAGCATTCCGGCCCCCCAGAGGAAGGGGATCCTCCGCAGCCTGGCCTCTTGGGGCGTGATGCCGTAGTGGACCAGCGCTCCCCCCGGAGTCGCGACGGGCTCATTGCGGGCGTCGAGTTCGGAGGAGGTATAGCGGAGGATGCGAGCGGTATCCTCCGGGGTCGGTGGATCGGAAATCGCGAACGGAAGGTTGGCCGAGCCCGTGTAGCGCCGGTCGGCCGAGGTGAGCACGAACGGTACACCGCGACCGATCAGGAGCAACTGCAGATCGGTGAGTGCAGCCAGCTCGGCATCCGGGTCCTGGCTCGCGATCCCCTCCTGCACGGTCGCGTAGATGCGCGCGGTGATCTCGACGTCGGCATCGCGGGAGCGGACGATCGCGGCCGTGTAGACCATGTACCAGACCAGCAGCGCGACGAAGACCATTGCGAGCGCGGTGGGCCAGGTCCGCGACGCGTTCCGGTTGCGCTTTGCCTTTTTTCCGTTCATAGCCCCCCCGCCATGCCTGGAGGAGAACACTCGCCAGCCGTCAAAACGCGGGCGTCAGGCCGGAGCCGTCAAGCCGTGGCCATCAAGCTCTGGCCGTGATGCCGGTAAAGCCGAGCACCGGAGCGAGCACCCCGGGGAGCCGCACCGATCCGTCTTCCTGCTGATACGTCTCCAGCAAGGCCACCATGAGCCTCGGCAGCGCCAGCCCCGAGCCGTTCAGCGTATGCAGAAAGGCGGTCGCCGCGCCCGGTTCCGGCCGGTACCGTATTCCGGCCCGCCGCGCCTGAAAGTCGCGGAAGTTGGAGCAGCTTGAAACCTCCAGCCACTTTGCGACGCCGGGCGCCCACACCTCCAGATCGTAGGTCAGTGCGGAGGAAAAGCCCAGATCCCCGGCGGCCAGCAGAACCACCCGGTAGTGCAGCCCGAGCAGCTCGAGGATGCGGGCCGCCTCGCCGGTCAATTCCTCCAGGGCGGCCGCGCTGGCCTCGGGGCGCTCGAAGCGGACGAGCTCGACCTTGTCGAACTGGTGCACCCGCAGCATGCCCCGCGTATCCCGCCCGGCCGCCCCCGCCTCCCTTCTGAAGCACGGCGAGTAGGCGACGTACTTCAGCGGCAGGGAGATCCCGTTCAGGATTTCCTCGCGGTGCAGATTGGTCACGGGCACTTCGGCCGTCGGGATCAGCCAGAGGCCGTCCGGCTGCGTCACATAGGATTCCTCGGCGAACTTCGGCAGCTGCCCCGTGCCGGTCATGGTCCGGGCCGTGACCAGGTACGGCACCCGCACCTCCTCGTAACGGTGCTCGGCGGCGTGCAGCCCGATCATCCAGTTGATCAGCCCGCGCTGGAGCGCGGCGCCCCGTCCGCGCAACACCGTGAATCCCGACCCCGACACCTTCGCTCCGGCGCCGAGGTCGAGGATCCCGAGCGATTCCCCCAGCTCCCAGTGGGGTCTGGGCACGAAGGGAAACTCCGGAGGGATGCCCCACTCCCGGACGATCCGGTTGGCTTCGACGCCCCCGCGGGGGACGGAGTCGTCCGGGAGATTGGGGATCGTGACCAGCGCCTCGGCCAGCCAGCTGTCCGCCTCCGAGACGACCGCATCCAGACCGGCAATCTCCGCCCTCACCTCGCGCATCACCGCGATTTGCTCGCTCGCGTCCCCTCCCTCGCGCCTCACGGCCCCGATCTCCTTCGAGGCCCTGTTGCGCAGCGCCTTGAGCTCATTGACCCGGGAAAGCGCCTCCCGGCGGGCCCGGTCCCGCTCAGCGACGGCATGGATCGTCGCCCGCGCGTCCTCCAGCCCCCTCCGCTCGAGGCACGCGATCACCCGGCCGGGATCGCGGCGCACCAGCCCGATGTCGAGCATCAGCGGCCCGGGTTCCGTCCGGAACGCGTCGCGGGCTGCATCCGGGGAGGGATCGTCGACACTGGAGCCGCTAGTCGGGCGGGATGAGATCCCGGTTGTTGCAGGCGGGGCTCACGTCGAACTGAAAGAGGACCCAGCCCGACGCGACATCGATGGCCAGCGGCTCGAACTTGCCGTAGTGGTTGCAGTTGATGCCGAACAACCCGGTGTGCGCCCGCGTACGGATCACATAGATGGTGCGAAGCCTTATCGGAACGGGGGCGGAGGTTGAGTACCGCGCGGTGTCGGCCGGCGCCCTGACCGCCGACTCGAAGGTCTCGCCCTCCAGCGTCGCGATCCCCGCGGCCGAGGTGATCCCCAGCGCGCCAGGGGGAAGCCACACGAATTCCCCGCCGGCGGTGTCGACCGCCATATCGAAGTTGCCTCCGGTCGAAAGACTCTCGATCAGAACCGGCGCGCGAGGCTTGAAGTCGAACCCGGAAAACAGATTCGGAGCGTCGTGGGAAAGTGCGAAAAGGCGCACCGTGTCCGGGCTCTCAACCCAGCGGACGGCCAAAGGATCGTCATCGCACGCCGCCGTGATGAGCAGCGCCAACGCCGTGGCTGCGAAGGCGGAAAGGACCGGCCGGGGGAAGGACGCGGCGCCGGGCTGCGGTGCCGCGGGAACTGCAGGCTTTCTCATGGTGAGGAATTCTACCGGGCCCGGCAACCCCGAGTCAACCGTGCGCCAACCGTAGCGCTCCCTCCCGTTCTTGACCCGCGGACCGTCGCCCGGCTAGGTTCCCGCCGCCGAAGGGTGGACGCCCCCGTTGCAGCCGGCCGGCGTCGCACCAACGCCGTACCCCCTCGCACAGTTGGTCATAACGTAAGGAAAACATTACCAGAAGTCATGTTTACTTTACATTTCGTGTCTGCACGGACCGCCAGAGCAGGTTCGTGACCGCAGCCTCCGGGACCGCTGTCTGGGTCACGGTTCTGGCAGGGGGGTCCGGCCAGCGCTTCTGGCCGCTGAGCCGGCCGGACCGGCCCAAGCAACTGCTTCCGCTCGGATCCACGCGGCCGCTGATCGTCGACACCCTCGAACGACTCCGTGGACTGGCGCCTCCGGAGCGGACCAGGATTCTGGCCGGGGAAGACCTGGTAGCAGCGATTCGCGAAGTGACCCGGCTGCCTGGGGACGCCTTCCTTGCGGAGCCACGGGCGCGGGGCACGGGACCGGTCCTCGCCTGGGCGGCCTGGGAGCTGGAGCGCGCCGCCCCCGGCGCGGTGATGGTCTCGCTCCACGCCGACCACGTCATCCACCCTGCCTCCGCCTTCCGTGACGCGGTGCGCGCCGCGGCCGCGATCGCGGTGCGCGAGGACCTCCTGATGACGGTCGCCATCCCGCCCGGCCGGCCCGAGACAGGCTACGGCTATCTCCGGCCCGGCGGTCCGCTGAATGCGCCCCGCGGCCACCGGGCCTATCGCGTCGAGGCGTTCGCGGAGAAGCCGGACGCGGCCACCGCGGCCAGGTACATCGAGGAGGGGTACCGCTGGAACTCCGGGATCTTCGTCTGGCCGGCCACCACCTTCCTGGCCGAGGTCGAAGCGCATGCCCCCGGGATCGCGCGCGCGCTTCCACGGCTCGAGAGGGGTGACGTCCGGGGCTATTTCGACGAGGTCGAGCCGGTTTCCGTGGACGAGGGCGTGCTGGAGAGCAGCGGCCGCGTGGGGTCGCTGGACGCGACATTCTCGTGGGACGACATGGGAACCTGGGAGGCCTTCGCACGTCACCGGCGGGCGGACCCGGACGGGAATGTGGTCCGGGGCGAGGCGCACCTTGCGGACGCACGGGGCAACATCGCGGTCGCGGAGTCGGGTCGCGTCGTGCTGCTGGGCGTGCGAGACCTGCTGGTGGTCAGGACGGAGAGGGAAACGCTGGTCATGCCCAGGGCCCGTTCACCCGAGCTGAAGCGATACCTGCGTGGTCAGGACAATCCGGCCTCATCCTCCCCGGACAAAGAGCCGGCCCCCGGTTCCGGCTGATGGCTGCGCGGGGCCGGCTCTTCCTCTTCGACGATTCGGTCGCCCGCAGCTGGCATCCCTTCGCGCTCACCCGGCCCGCGGGGGAACTCCTCTTCGGGACCGAGACGCTGAGGGCGAGGTGCGAACGCGTGTTCGGGACCCCGTGCGAGGGGCACTTCGCGGGCGACGCGCTCCAGGGATTCGAAGAAGACGGGGCACCGCCCTGCGTCTCCGCCGGCGCGCCGGAAGACCACGGGGACCGACTGCTGGTGTCGAGCCGTTTCGTCCCGGAACAGGCGCCCCCCGAGTGGCCCGCGGGGCCCGCCGTGCTGTCCGTGGAAGACACTCCGGTCGGCGTCCGCGTGCCTCACGGTGCACCGCTCCCCACCGGTCTCGAGGCGGGACGCTACCCGGAAGCGTGGCCGAGGGTTCCCGTTTCCGGCCGGGTGCTGACCAGTGTGTGGGAGTTGATGGCCGGGAATCCGGAACGCCTTCGCGCGGACGGCGTGCGCTTCCCCGGGACTCCCCTCCCGGCCGGGGCGCACCGCGTGGGCGAAGGCGTGATCAGCGTTGCGCCCGGGGCCGTGGTCGAGGCTGGCGCCGTCCTTGACACGACCGCCGGGCCCGTCATGGTGGGGCCGGGTGCGCATGTGCGGGCACCGTGCCGCATCTGTGGACCGGCCTGGGTGGGGCCCGGATCCAGGATTCTGGGCGGCGAACTGGCGGCCGCAAGCGTCGGGCCCGAGTGCAGGATCCGGGGGGAAGTCGAGTCGTCGGTGGTGCTCGGCCATGCCAACAAGGCGCACGACGGCTTCCTGGGGCATTCCATCGTGGGCCGCTGGGTCAATCTCGGGGCGATGACCAGCAATTCGGACCTCAAGAACACTTACGGTCCAGTCCGCGTGCAGGTCGGCGGGCGAACCGTCGAGACCGGGCTCATGAAGGCCGGGTGCCTCCTGGGAGACCACGTACGCACCGCAATCGGCACTCTTCTCGACACCGGCACTGTGGTGGGCACCGGCTCGAACCTGTTCGGCGGCCGGACGCCGCCCAGGTCCGTGCCGCCGTTCTCCTGGGGTTCCGGCCCCGATCCCGCCGAGTACGACATCGAGCGATTCCTGAAGACGGCGGCGGTGGTCATGGACAGGCGGAGGGTGGCGCTGACGCCCGGGATGCGGGAGCTGTACCGGCGGGCCTTCCACGACACCAGGGGGCTTCGCGCCCACTCCGGCGGCTGACCCCGTGCAGTTCTCCGTACTGGGGAGCGGCAGCCGGGGCAATGCCACGATGGTGGCCGCCGGCGAGACCTGCATCCTGATCGACGCGGGCTTCAGCGGCCGCGAACTCGCCGCCCGGCTGGAAGTGGTCGGCCGGACACCCGGACAGGTTTCGGCGATCATTCTGACCCACGAACACGGCGACCATACGCGTGGCGCCGGAGTGTTCGCCCGCGCGCACGGCACGCCGCTCTACATGACGGAAGGAACGCGCGAGGCCTGCGGGCGCCTGCTGAGGGGAAGCGAGTCCGTCCACGTATACCGCCCGGGCTATCCCGTCACCGTGGATGAACTGGAAGTCGAGCCGTTCATCACCGTCCATGACGCCCGCGAGCCGGTGGCGGTGGCCGTGAACCACCCGGCTACCGCGCTGCGCGTCGGCATCGCGACCGACATGGGGCGGCCCGGCGCGCAGACGAAGCACGCCCTCGCCGGGTGCGACGCACTGGTGATCGAATCGAACCACGACCGGGAGATGCTGTGGGCCGCCGCCTACCCCACTGCCGTCAAGTCACGGATCGCCTCGAGCCACGGCCACCTCTCGAACCAGGCCGCAGCCGGTCTCGCCCTCGAACTGCTGGGTCCCAGGCTTTCGGTGGTCGTCCTCGCACATCTGTCGGAGGAGACCAACACCCCCGCACTGGCGAGGTCCGTGATGGAGCGGACCCTCAGGAAGAAGGGCTACAAGGGGCAGGTACTGGTTGCCGCCGGCGACCGACCCACCCCTCTGGTCGACCTGGCAGAACTGCGCGAACGGAATCCTCCCGCCCAGCTCTCCCTCTTCTGAGCCGTTGGCGGGGCCGCCGCAGTCCGGAGCCCGCCAGGCTAGATCCCCAGGAAGCGAAGCAGGTCGTTGCCGAGCGCCCAAACCATGATCGCCACTACGACGACCAGCCCCACCTGGCTCCAGCGCATCCGTTGCTGGACGGTCAGCTTCTGCCCGCGGACCAGTTCAATTCCCAGGAATACCATGTGTCCTCCGTCCAGGATGGGAATGGGCAGCATGTTGAGCACCGCCAGGTTCACGCTGAAGAGCGCCATGAACTCGAGAAAGTCTCCCAACCCGCGCGAGGCGGCCTCACCGGAGGCGACGGCGATCGTTCCGATCGAGCCCACATCCCGCGGGGATACGTCCAGGGTGACGAGGTCGCGCAGAAAGGCAAGGATCACACGCGTGATGTAGACCGTCTGGCCGATCCCGTAGGAGAAGGCTTCGCCGACGCCGGCCCGCGTGTGGACGGTCGGCTGGTAGACCCCCAGCACGCCCCGCTCGCCGTCCTCGTCCTCGGTGACTCCGAGTTCGGCCGTGCGCAGCAGGG
This sequence comes from Gemmatimonadota bacterium, assembly GCA_022826005.1. Classification (GTDB taxonomy): domain Bacteria; phylum Gemmatimonadota; class Gemmatimonadetes; order Longimicrobiales; family Gaopeijiaceae; genus Bin94. Next base: position 192,769 of record JAJDVT010000063.1, read on the forward strand.
CAGTGCCGTCGCGCAGGACTCCGATTTCGACGCTCTCGCCGGGCCTCGCACCGATCTCCCCGACCATGTCGGTCCAGTTCGCCACCGGGACTGCGGCCACGCTCGTCACGAGGTCCCCCGGCAGGATGGCCGCCCGGTCGGCAGCGGACCCGGGCGTCACCCGCCCCACCCGCGCCTCGACCCACGGCACCAGCGATCCGGCGAGGGCACGCCTCTCCCCCAGGCCATCGGGGATCTCGACCTGGAAGGTGGCCGGCGGCGACTCCGTGACCACGCTCACGACACCCGCGGGCGACTCCAGAAAGGTCCGCTGGATCTGGCGCCAGGTCGCCGGTTCGGCATCGCCGATCCGCACGATCCCCGCGCCGGAGGGGATATCGGCAAGCGCCTCCGCTCCCACCGGCAGCGTGCTGTCCGCGACCGCCATCACGCGGGTCGTGTCGAGCTCCTCGAATCCCCAGAAACCCGCCGCTGCACTGTAGGCAAGCACGGCGAAGATCATGTTCATGATCACACCGGCGGAGATCACGAACGCCCTCGCCCATATGGGCTTGGCGTCGAAATCGCGTGGATCGGGCCGTCGAGGGGCATTGGAGGCTCCTCCCTCGAGGTGCTCCATCACCTCGTCCTCCATCCCCTGCATCTTGACGTAGCCGCCCAATGGGATGGCCGAGACGACGTACTCCGTCTCCCCCCGGGTGTACCCCCAGACACGGGGTCCCAGCCCGATGGAAAACCGCTCCACCCCGATCCCGACCGCCTTGGCCGCCCAGAAATGTCCCAGTTCGTGCACGAAGATCAGGACGCCCAGGAGAACGATCGTCGCCAGTAGTGTCGTCATGCAATCCGTCCCCTAGCAGCCCGTGGAATAAGTCCCCGCGGCATTCGGGAGGCGATGCATCCGCGCTGGACCGCGGTGCTCACGCGCTCGGAATGTCAAGAGGACTTTACATGTTGTCATGTCAACTTCACTTTCAGCTTCGTTGAAGCTCCGCTATGCGCCCTTCGTCGCGCCTTGCCAGCCCGGCGCCTCGCCGCCCTCGGTGCTACGCGGGGATTATCCACGGCCTTCTATACCAATGAAGCCGCATGGCGGCGAGTGTCCCGGTCCACCTGCAGGACCTCCTCCAGCGAGCTGGTGGTGCGGCTCGCGAGCGCTTCCAGAGCTCCGCCGACGACGCCAGCCATACGCCGGAAGCTAACCTGTCCGTCCAGAAACGCCCTAACGGCCACTTCGTTGGCGGCGTTGAAGACGGCCGGCGCGGCGCCTCCGGACCGTCCGGCCTCCACACCCAGGCCGAAGAGCGGGAAGCGTCCGGTGTCCACCGGTTCGAAGGTCAGGGGTGACACCTTCAGCGGGTCGAAGGTGCAGAGCGCGCGGTCCGCGGGACGCCGCGGCCATGTGAGGGCATGGAGGATCGGAAGCTCCATGTTGGGTTCGCCCATCTGGGCCAGAACCGATCCGTCGACGAACTCGACGAAGGAATGGACGATCGAGGTGGGGTGGACGACCACATCGATGCGGTCGTAGGAGAGCCCGTAGAGGAAGTGCGCCTCGATCACCTCGAGCGCCTTGTTGGCAAGCGTAGCCGAGTCGACCGTGATCTTGGCGCCCATTTCCCAGGTGGGATGCTGCAGCGCCATGTCGGCGTCGACCCTCTCCAGGGCTGCCGCGTCGAGTCCCCGGAAGGGTCCGCCGCTCGCCGTGAGGATGATACGGCGCACCTCGTCGCGCTTCGCCTCGCCGATGCACTGCAGGATCGCGGAGTGTTCGCTGTCTACCGGGACGAGTTCCCCGCCACCCCGGCGTGCCGCGTCCAGGACGATCCCGCCGCCGGCGACCAGCGACTCCTTGTTGGCAAGGGCGCAGCGCTTCCCCGCTTCCAGGGAGGCGATTGTGTGCCGGAGGCCGGCCGCCCCCACGATCGCGTTCACCACGATGTCGGCGCTGGCCGCGCTGGCCAGTTCAGTCACGCTGCCGGGCCCGGCCCGCCAACCGGCCGCCTCCAGGTCGGGGCGCGCCTCGAGTGCGGCGGGATCCCCCAGGGCCACGCACTCCGGCTGAAACTCCCTGGCCAGCACCTCGAGTTCGGCTACGGACCGGCCAGCCGCCAGCCCGACCACCTGGAAGCGCCCCGGATGGCGGCGAACCACCTCGAGCGCCGAGCGGCCCACCGACCCCGTGGCACCGAGAACGACGAGGCCCTTCACGCCACAACCTGCGCCAGCAGCACCAGCCCGTATGCCAGAGGCACCGTGAACAGGAGCGAGTCGAACCGGTCCAGGACGCCGCCGTGGCCCGGCAGCAGGTCCCCCGAATCCTTCACCCCCGCCTCCCTCTTGAGCAGCGATTCGGACAGGTCGCCCAACTGACCGGCAATCCCCAGGAGGAGTCCGATCCCGGCGCACATGACCGGGGTCAGGGTCAGAGTGGCGACCTTGTCCATGAACAGGCCGGCGACGTACCCCGTCACCACGGCGCCTGCGAGCCCGCCGATGCTGCCTTCCACCGTCTTGCCGGGACTGAGCCTGGGCGCCAGGCGCGTGCGCCCCATCCGCTTGCCGACAAAGTAGGACGCGCTGTCGCCCAGGGCAGTGACTGCCACCGGCAGCATCACCAGCATGAAGCCGTCCAGCGGCCGAACCGGCATGGCGCCCCGAATCTCCGGGAGGTGGCGCAGCAGGAGCGCGAAGGACAGGGTTCCGCCGGTGTAGAGCACCCCGGACACCGTGGCCGTGGCGGAGAGAAGCGGCTGCTCGGTCGACCGGTCAAGCGTGGAGCAGGCCACGGCGAGGAGCCCCAGGAGCAGCAGGAGCGTCAGCGCGCGGTTGCCCCAGACGTGAAAGCTCGGTTCGATGGCGGCGATAAGTACGAGCAGCGCTGCGGCTGGAACGCCCAGCCATGCGAGCGGGCGTCCCGCCCTGTCCCTGGCGAGGTTGTAGAATTCGTGGGCGGCAAGCCCGGAGATGGCGGCGACCAGCGCGGTCAGGTACCAGTCGTCCAGGTAGATGGCCAGGACGCTGACAGGCGCGATCACCGCCACGACCAGCAATCTGGAGCGCAGTTCGTCCGAGATGGCCGGCGACCGGGAAGCCGGGCTCATCCCGCGGTGACCCTGCCGAAGCGGCGCTCGCGGCGCTGGTAGTCCAGAATGGCTTCGAACAGGTCCTCCCTGGTAAAGTCCGGCCAGAGTACCGGCGTAACGTGGAATTCCGTGTACGCCAACTGCCAGAGCATGAAATTGCTGATCCGCATCTCGCCGGATGTGCGGATGAGGAGGTCGGGGTCGGGGATGTTCCCGGTGAACAGTGCGCCGCGGAAGGCTTCCTCGTCGATGCATTCGGGATCGACCAGGCCGGCGCGGGCAGCAGCCGCCAGCGCCCGCGCCGCCCCCACGATCTCCTCCCGCGCCCCATAGGAAATCATGAGGTTCAGAACAAGGCGCTCGCCCCCGCGAGTGGTCTCCACGATCGTCCGAACGGCCTCGAGCGAAGGCTCGTCCAGACGCTCGATCTCGCCGAGGACCCGGACCTCCACTCCTTCGCGGGCCAGCTGCTCCCGTTCCTTTTCGGCAAAGGTCTGAAGAACCCCCATGAGCGCCTCTATCTCCTCCCGGGGACGGCGCCAGTTCTCGGTCGAAAACGCGTAGAGCGTCAAGATCCCGACCCCCGCGGCGCACGCGCCCTCGACGACCTCGCGAACCGCATTCATCCCTTCCCAGTGACCCACGCATCGCGGCAGGTCCCTCAGAGCCGCCCAGCGGCCGTTTCCGTCCATGATGACGGCCACATGCCGCGGTAGATGGCCGGCCATCCTGATCCGGTCGAGTCGGTCCCTCAGATCGCCATCACCTCCTTCTCCTTCGAGGCCAGCAGCGTGTCGATTCTGCCGCAGTACTCGTCGGTCAGCTTCTGCACGTTCGCCATCATCCGGTGGGCGTCGTCCTCGCCCACCTCGTGGGCGCGAAGGCGCTCCTTGATCCGGTCGTTCGCCGCGTGGCGGGCCTGGCGGACGGAGACGCGCCCTTCCTCGGCCATACGGTGAAGGAGCTTGACGTACTCCTTCCGCCGCTCCTCGCTGAGCGGGGGAATCGGCACCCGGATCAGCGCGCCGTCGTTGGACGGATTGAGTCCCAGCCCCGAAGTCAGCACCGCCTTCTCGATATCGCCGATCAGCGATCGGTCAAACGGCTGGACCACGAGCAGCGACGGGTCGGGAGCGGACACGGTCGCGACCTGGTTGAGCGGCATGATGCCTCCGTATGCGCTGACGCGGACGGTGTCGAGGATGGACGGCACGGCCTTTCCGGTCCGCACCGTCGCGAACTCCCGTCCGATCGCGTCGAGCGAGTCCTCCATCCTGCTCCTGGTGTCGTCCACTACCTCCAAGGGTGTCCTCCTCGTCGAAACCGAATGCCGGGCCGGGCTAGGAAACCAGGGTGCCCACACGTTCACCGCGGATCGCCCGGCGCACCGCTCCCTGATCCTCAAGATCGAGCACGATAATGGGAAGGCGGTTGTCACGGCAAAGGGAGACGGCCGCGGCGTCCATCACGCGCAGGTCCCGGGCAACGACCTCATGGTACGAGATGTCGGGGATGAAGGTCGCGTCGGGATCGCTCGCAGGGTCCGCCGTAAAGACGCCCCTGACCCGGGTCGCCTTGATCACCACGTCGGCGTCCATTTCGATGGCCCTGAGCACCGCGGCGGTATCGGTGGAGAAGTACGGGTTGCCCGTCCCTCCGGCGAAGATCACGATCCGGCCCTTTTCGAGGTGCCTGACCGCGCGGCGCCGGATGTATGGCTCGGCGAGCTGGGGCATGCGGATTGCCGTCATCACCCGCGTGTCGATCCCCTTCTTCTCCAGCAGGTCCTGCATGGCGAGCGCGTTCATGATAGTCGCCAGCATGCCCATGTAGTCGGCCGAGACGCGGTCCATGCCCCTGCGGCTGGCGATGGCCCCGCGGACGATGTTCCCGCCCCCGATCACCAGCCCGAGGGCCACCCCGAGCTCGTGGATGCCCTTTACGTCGTCTGTAATGGCGTCGACCACCTCCGGGTCGATGCCGAACCCCCGCTCCCCCGCCAGCGCCTCGCCCGACAGCTTCAGCAGCACGCGGCCGTAGCCGGAACTCCTCGGACCGGGGCTGCTCATCCTGCTACCCCCCGACCTGGAACCTGGAGAACCGCGCCACCTCGATCCTTTCGCCGGTGCGCGCCGCCACCTCGGTGATCAGGTCGCCCACGCTGCGGTCGGGGTCCCTGATGTAGGCCTGCTCCAGCAGGACCCGTTCGCGGAAGAACTTGCCGAGCTTGCCTTCCACGATCCGGTCCCGGATGTGTTCCGGCTTCCCTTCGCGGGCGACCTGCTCCTCGAAGACGGATCGCTCCCGCTGCACCACCGCCGGGTCCACGTCGCCGGGGGCGACGGCGATCGGGTCGGCGGCGGCCACATGCATGGCCAGATCCCGCGCCAGCGCGCGAAAATCATCGGTGTTGGCCACGAAATCGGTCTCGCAGTTGAGTTCCACGAGGACGCCGATCCTTCCGCCATGGTGAATGTAACTGGCGACCGTGCCCTCGTTGGCCCTCCGGCCGGCCCTCCTGGCCGCCCTGGCCTCGCCCTTGCTGCGGAGCAGGTCTATGGCGGCCTCGATGTCGCCGCCGGTCTCCTGGAGGGCCTTCTTGCAATCCATCATCCCCGCGCCCGTCCGGTCGCGGAGTTCCTTCACATGTCTCGCACTGATCTTCATGGTTGTGGAATCTCCCTGGAAAATTGCCGCGCGCCGACGCGCACGGAGGACTCACGGGCAGCCGGAAGGCAGCGGCCTGGGATCCCGAACGGCCGCGGAGTCATCGGCAGAGACGCCCGGGCACGCCCCGACCGGGCACCCGGAGCCTCAGCCCTGTCCGGGCTTGCGCCCCTTCCGCCCCTTGGCATCGTCGCCGTCTCCGGCCTGGCGGACCTGGGCGATGGCCTCGGGCCGCGGTCTCCGCTTGCGGGCCCGGGGCATGATCTCCCGGGTATCCGCCGACTTCTCACCCGTCTCCGTCGAGTAGGTGGTCGCCTCGAGTTCCACCTGGCGGCGGAGCTGCTCGTCGGGGACCTCCCGGCGCGCGGCAATGATCGAGTCCGCGATCTGCCCGGCGATGAGGCTGACGGACCGGATGGCGTCGTCGTTCCCGGGGATGGGGTAGTCGATCAGCTCCGGATCGACGTTGGTGTCGGCGATGGCGATGACCGGAATGCCCAGCCGGTGAGCCTCGCGCACCCCGATGATCTCGCGCCTCGCGTCCACGACAAAGACGGCGCCGGGTAGCCGGCCCATGTCGCTCAGCCCGTGAAAGTACTTCTCCAGCTTTTCCCGCTCCCGCTCGAGCAGCAGGCGCTCCTTCTTGGTGTAGAAGTCGAAGGCGTTCTCGTCCCTGCCGCGCTGCAGCTCCTTCATGCGCCGGATCTGGCGGCGGATGGTCTGGAAGTTGGTGAGCATGCCTCCCAGCCAGCGCTCGGTCACGAAGAGAGCGCCGCACCGCCTGGCCTCCTCCTCGATCACGACCCGGAGCTGGCGCTTGGTCGAGAGGAACATCACATTCTCGCCCTTGAGGACCGTCCGGCGCACCGCGTCGCACGCCCGGTTGAGGCGATCGAGGGTCTTGCGGAGGTCGATGATGTGGATCCCGTTGCGCTCCCCGAAGATGAAGGGGCGCATCTTGGGATTCCAGCGCCTGGTCTGATGTCCGAAGTGGACGCCGGCGTCGAGGAGTTCGGTCAGTCCGACCTGGGTTGCGGCAGGATCCATCGGATGAACTCTATCTCTTGCTGAACTGGAAGCGTTTGCGCGCTTTGGGACGGCCCGGCTTCTTCCGCTCCACCTTGCGCGCGTCGCGAGTGAGCATGCCGCTTTCGCGGAGCGCCAACCGCTTGTTCTCGTCCTGAATCGCGAGCGCCCGCGCCAGCCCGAGACGGATTGCGTCGGCCTGGCCGGTCAGCCCGCCCCCCTTCACTCGAACCCGGACATCGAAGCTGCCCTCCGATGCGACGGTCTGGAGCGGCTCCTCGATCCGGACCCGGTGTGCGGGCCGGGGGAAGTAATCGTCGAGGGCGCGTCCGTTGATCGACCAGTTGCCCGCCCCGGGACGGAGGAGCACCCGGGCTACGCTGGTCTTCCTGCGACCCACTGCCTGCGCTGGCTGTTGAGCGGCCATGTTCGTCGTGTCCGTTGGATTCAGATCTCGAGTGGCTTGGGACCCTGCCCCTGATGGGGGTGACTAGCGCCCGCGTACACCCGCAGCTTCCGGCGCATCTGCCGCCCCAGCTTGTTCTTTGGCAACATGCCGCGCACCGCGAGTTCGATCACCCGCTCCGGGAATCGCTCCAGCATGGTGGCGAACGGAATGTGCTTGTCGCCGCCCATGTATCCCGAGTGACGAAAATAGGTCTTCTGCTCGGCCTTGCGGCCCGTGAGGCGCACCCTGGACGAGTTGATGACGATCACGTGGTCGCCGGTGTCCAGATGGGGTGTGTAGATGGGCTTGTGCTTCCCGCGCAGGACGCGGGCGACCTCCGTGGCGAGCCGGCCGAGCGGCTTGCCATCGGCGTCAACCACCCACCACGCGCGGTGGATGTCGTCTTTTCCGGGGGTAATCGTCCTGGTCACGCGATTTCCTCATCCGCGAAATGAAGCCGCCTCCGCGTCGCAGGAGAGGCGGAGAACGGCTCCACGAGATCATCTACAGCATTAAACCATACCCATCAGATGCGGGAGTGTCAATTAGTGCGCCATGCGGGCGCCATGCGGGCGGGCGCTATGTGGCGAAGGTCACCAGATAGCGGGCCCGGGATGCGTGCCTCAGGCGCTCAAGTGCCTTCTCCTTGATCTGGCGCACGCGCTCCCTGGTGATCCCGAGATTCCTGCCGATTTCCTCAAGCGACATTGGCGCCCGGTCGCCAAGCCCGAAGTACAGGCGGAGCACCTTCGCCTCGCGCGCCTCAAGCGTGTCGAGCGCGTGGTTCAGGGTGTCGGTCAGCGCCCTCTCGTAGGTTTCCTCGTCCGGTCCCGGCGACAGGTGGTCGGGCAGGCAGTCCATGAGACAGCTGTCCTCGCCCGGCACCATGGGGGCGTCCAGCGACAGGTGTGAACGCGCCACCGCCATCGTCTGCTCCACCTCCTCCGGGTCCGACCCCAGAGACTCGGCAATCTCGGCCGCGGTCGGCTCCCTGCCGAGCTCCTGGACCAGGATCGACCTCTGTTTGCTGATCCGGTGAAGCATCCCGGCGCGATTGAGCGGGACGCGGACGATCCGGCTCTGTTCCGCGAGGGCCTGCAGGATCGCCTGCCGGACCCACCACACCGCGTAGCTGATGAACTTGATGCCCTTCGTTTCGTCGAAGCGGCGGGCCGCCTTGATGAGTCCCAGATTCCCCTCGTTGATGAGGTCGGAGAGCGGCACCCCCTGGTTCTGATACTTCTTGGACACCGAAACCACGAACCTGAGATTCGACCGGACGAGCTTGTCCAGGGCGCCTTCCTCGCCGCGGCGGATTCCCCGCGCGAGCCGCGCCTCCTCATCGCGATCGATAAGCGGATAGCGGGCGATCTCCCTCAGATACTGCCCGAGCGACCCATCGTTCGCATCAGACAATGGTTGCGAAGCCATTTGTGTCTCCTGTTCCCTCCGAGGATCAGTGGGCGGGGCCCGTCCGGGGTCCCGCCCTTCGACCACTCCGTACCGTTCGAACGCCCGGGCCGGCCGGCCTGCTGATATGGAAGGGCCCTCTGTCAAGGTAGGGTTTTCGTTGTTCTGCGTGAGCCGAGGGATGAGGGGTCGCCCGAGGTTCGCTTCGACGGTGAATCCTCCTGATATACGCCGGTTGGCCGGGGCCAGAGCGGC
>JAJDVT010000069.1 GCA_022826005.1 Gemmatimonadota bacterium
TCCGGTGCTGCCGGCGTCCACGGATACCTCAAGATGCGTGGGCCGCTCGCTAGTCCGCTACTGGTGGAACCGAGCCGAGAAGCTCGGGGGTTTGGAACCCCAGCGCGGCAGAGGCTGGCACTCGCTGAGGCGGAAGTTCGCCAGCGACCTGATGGACCAGCCCCTGAAGGTGCTCTGCGAGTTGGGAGGCTGGAAGACGGCCAAGACCGTGCTTCAGTGCTACCAGAGGGCCGACGAGGACCGGCTTCGGAAGGCGCTCGCGAGTCGCCGCACCGGGGCGCTCAATCCCGTTTAGCGGGAACGAATCGGCGGGAGTCCTGACCTCCAATCCCGTAACCTCAACCATCGCAACACGATGCGAATCTGTTACCTCCCGCCGTTACGTCAGGGTCAAGGGGGCTTGTAGGGTGCGACCCGTTCAGAAGAGCATACCGCCGCCACCATACCCGGAGCTCCGGCGGTCGTACCACTCGATGCCCCGCTGGCGGATATGTTCCCGCAACGTTTGATCTCGTATCGAGTCGTACAGCAACAGGTCCACCGACTGCGCCATCGGAAGCTCGTCGATCGCCGCAGCCAGACACGCCTGGTCGTGACATGGGCCGGGTTGCCGTGCATCTCCCAGATCCACCGATCCGGCTGGCGGGTGACCGTCAGCAACGAGCGAAGAGACGCTGTCGTACTACCGGGAGGTGACGAAAGCCCTCATCCGGTCAGGCCGGCCGCCGCACATGGCGGCCCCGAAACGGCACGCCCGGCCGGCTCAGAACCGGAACGAGGCATCGGGCGCGACCCGACCGGCCGCCTCTCCCGCCGCGGTGAACACCGTCAGGTCCACCTGCACCACGTCGGGCAGGAGGTCCGCGAACCGCAGGCTCGCCCCTCCAAGCGGCTCGCGGGAACAGGTGAGGGTGGCAAGGAGGCGCACTTCTTCGTGTTGGCTGGCCTCATCCTCTTCGTGTTCGCCGCCCTCGTCCTCTTCGTGCTGGTGGCCTTCATCCTCGTGAGCGTGCTGGTCCTCGCCGGCATGGTCATCTTCTACACCCTCGGGAGCCTGCACCTCCGCCGAATCCAGCGCGCAGGTCGCCCCGTCCGGAAAGGCGATGAGACGAGCGCCACCGGTGCGGAGTCTGTCGAGGGCCTCCGCTACGGTGGCCCGCTCCTCCGCCGAGCGGGGAGCGCGCTCGAAGCCGAACACGGATTCCGCCGGGAGTTGCAGGTCGACGGTGAGGCGGGTGCCGTCCACGGCCAGGCCCAGTCGAGCGATGCCGTGTTCGTGGGCCCCGGCCGTCCCCAACCGCTCGCCCTCGACCAGGGGAGGATCGAGACGCGCGGAGGATGAATCGGCGCACGCGACGCACAGCAGAAGAAATGGGACCGCCCACCCGACGAAAGGGAAACGGACTTCTGGTCGATTGAGTGTGACGAAGGTCATGGCGAGGGCCCCGGTGGTTGCGTGCCTACAGAATACGATACAGCCGCCGATTCCTCCACCGACATGCATTCCCGGACGACGCTTGGCCCTCCCTTGTCGCCGATGATCGTGAAGGGTAGTGGTGAGAAGCTCGTCGTCCACCTCGTGCAGGATCCGGCGACACTGGTCGTGCTGGTGGTCGTTCGCATCGAACAGGGCCACCAGGGGGCCGACGTCGACCGGGATCACCGGGAGGCCATGGCGGCTCGGTCCGCTGTCTCCCCCGGGGTTCAGCGTGATACCCCGGCAATACAACCCGGGGCAGCGGGCAGGGGAGCGGTCGGCCCGCTGTCAGCTCCCGCCCCCCGGCAGATACTGCGCCGGGATCGGGTGGTCGGGGCTCTCCCCCAGCCAGTAGATGGACACGACCCACCAGCGGGTGCCGTCGTTCAGCAGCTGGAAGGAGTTGATGCCGCGGGCGAAGGGTTCCGGATCCGTCTCCAGCCTGCGCGACTCGTAGGTGCTGAACGCGTGCGCGATGACCCCGTACTGCTCGGTGACGCGGTTGATCTCGACCTCGTGGAAGCCGTTCTGCTCGAGCCATGCGCCCGAGTTCTCGGCGTACTCGTCCGGGGTCATGATGCGCCGTCCGTAGGCGCCGCCGGGCGAGCGGCCGACCGGGCTCAGGGTGGCGCCGGGAGCGAAGAGCGAGCGGAAGCGGTCCCAATCGCGGGCCACGCCGGCGTCGCCGGAGATGACATCGTAGACGGCTTTCATGATCGCGTCGATGGACTCGACATCGGCGGGGTCGGCGGGGGGTGGCGCGGGGGCTTCGCGCGTGGAGGCGGTGGCCTCCTGGGCCGAGGCGGTGGCCGGGGCGAGGGTGGCCGGGGCGGTCAGGGCCGCTGCCGTGAGGAGGAGGGCGAGGGGGGTGGGGGGGTGGGGTGCCATCGGTCTGCCTTGGGAAGTGGGAGATTGAGGGGCCGAAATGTACCGCCAGGACGTCAGCGAGGGGAGTCGCTGTTCAGTTGAAGGATCACGTGCGCTATATTCCACTACAGTCTGTGCTTGGAGTGTCGCATCCCCAGGTTCCGCCAACCCGATCGCCGAGGCCCGCGCCCTATGCCAACGACAGCCAGCAGGCCGCGCCCAACTCGCATCGACGCCTTGCCGCCCTTCCCCGAGGGATGGTATCTGATCGCCACACGCGAGTCCATCGAGAAGAAGAGGCTGATCGAGAAGACGTGGATGGGCGAGCAGATCGTCGCATGGTGCGACGAGACCGGTGCAATTTGCGTCGCCGACGCCTTCTGTCCCCACCTGGGCTCGCACATGGGACCGACGGTCGGCGGCCGTGTGCGCGACGGTTGCCTGGTTTGTCCCTTCCACGGGTTCACCTTCGACACGACCGGCCAGTGCGTCGCCACTCCCAACGCCCCGGCCCCCAAGGCCGCGCGGCTCAAGGTCTACCGTACCAGGGAGATCCTCGGCCTGATCTTCGCGTGGTGGGGCACCGGCGGACGGCCGCCACAGTGGGACCTTCCGGAGGAACCGGCCGCCGGCCCGAAGTGGAGCAGGGTGCTCACCACGACCCTCCGGTTCCGCGGCCACCCCCAGGAGACGACGGAAAACTCCGTGGACGTGGAGCATCTGGAGTACACGCACGGCTACAGCAACGTGCGGCCGACGGAAATGGCGATCGACGGCGCCTACCTCAAGAGCGCCTTCGACTTCACCAGCGTGCGACGGACCGCGGGCCTGTTCGATGTCGTGGCAGACGTGTCGGCGGTCGCCCACGTCCATGGCCTGGGCTTTTCGTTCGTCGAAATCCATGAGAAGGGCATCGGCATGCACTCGCGCATGTGGGTGCTCTCAACGCCGGTCGACGGCACGTTTGTGGAGTTGACGCTGGCCACCCAGGTGCATGAGATCCGCAAGCCGGGGCAATTCTTCAAGGGCCTGGGGTTCCTCCCGGTGAGCCTCCGTCACAGGCTGATGGCCCGCCTCTTCATCAGCGAGGAGAGGCGATACGTAGAGCAGGACGTGGTCATTTGGGACCGCAAGCGCTACCGGTCACCCCCCCGCCTATGCCAGGCCGACGGCCCGATCGGGAAGTACCGGCTGTATTGCCGTCAGTTCTATCCTGACTTACAATTACGCGTCACGCCACCGAGCCGAATCGGTTTGGCGAAAACAGTCGAGCGCCCTGCCCATCAGGGCCAGGCGTGAGATCCGGGTCAGAGAGAGTAGAGCCAGGCCGATGTCAGTTGCTGCAGAAGCGGTGAAGACCGAGCACCTGAGCCTCCCCGAGGAACTCATCCTGATGCTCCTCAACGAGGAGAACGGCTACTTTCATCAGGTGCCCGGCTGGCAATTGAACTGTGCTGTCATCGGCGCTGTCCTCGCGGAACTCTCCCTCCAGTCGCGCATCGATACGGATCTGGAGTCCCTTTTCGTTGTGGACGAGTCGGAAACAGGCGACCCCGCCCTCGACCCGATTCTGAAGACGATCGCGAAGGAATCCCGGACACGGAATGCCACCTACTGGATAGAACGGCTCGCTCTTCGCGCGGAGTCGATCATCGATCTGACCCTGGACCGCCTGGTCGAAGAGAAGATCCTGGAACACCACGAAGGCGAGTTCTGGACGCTGGCCAGTACCGCCTGGAAGCCCGACCCCTACAGCAGACCCCGGGAAGTCACCGTCGGTCATTTCATCAAGACGCGGATCGGCAACCTGATCCTGACCGACATGATTCCCGATCCGAGAGAAGTCATCCTCATCTGCCTCGTCAACACCTGCGACGTCTTTCGCTTCATGTTCAAGCTCGATGAAGAGGCCGAGGAGCGCATCGAGTTCATCTGCAGGATGGATCTCATCGGTCGTTCGATATCCGAAGCGGTCCTGCACAACGCCTCTGCGCCCCTGCTCCGGCGTGCTCACCTCACGAAGCAGATCCCGGCTGTGGGGCTGCGTGACCTGCTGCGCAGTCCCCATGTGCGCGACGGCAACCTTCCCGCGCTCTTTGCCGAGCTGGCAGGAAAACACGGCCCGGTTTTCAAGCTCCCCATGCCGTTCGCGGAGCCCATGATCTTCCTGGCCGGCCCGGAGGTCAACCACTGGACGAACCGGCACGGGCGCATGTACCTCCGGGCGAGAGAGTACTTTGCCGACTTCGAAAAGGTCTACGGTGCGTCCGGAGTCCTGCCTGCATTGGACGGCGCCGACCACTTCCGGCTTCGCAAGGCCATGGCGCCCGCCTATTCACGCCGTAGACTGCAGGGCCAGGCGGATGAACTGTACCGCCATGCCCGCGAATCCATGGCCGGCTGGAAGGTCGGCGATTCCTTCCAGGCACGGCGCATGTGCCGACACATGATCAACGGTCAGATCTCACCTCTCTCCGTCAGCGTCGACTCGCAGGATATCTTCGACGACCTGATGGCGTACAAGGAACGGGCGCTCACGGTCCATATCATGAAGCTCCTGCCGGGGTTCGCGATGAAGACTCCGGCAATGAAGCGCACCGCGCGGGCCATCGACACGCTTCTCGCGCGTGTCCAGAGCGTCCATACACCTGCGCAGCGGGCCGGCTGCCCGAGGGACCTGGCGGATGATCTTTTCAGTCTCAATGCGAGTGATCCTCAGCTGGTGCCGGAGTCCAATCTGCGCTTCGCCCTGTCGGCGGCGCTGATTGCGAGCGTGTATCTCGGTGACGCGTTCAGCCTTGTGTTGTACGCCATGGCGACGCAGCCCGAGTACTACGCCAGGATTCGGCGTGAAGCCGATGCCATGTTCGCCAACGGAGATCCCGATGGCGATGCCTTCACCCCGGCAGCGGTGGACGTGACCCACCGCTTCGTCACCGAGTGCCTGCGCATGTATCCGATCGTGCCGGCATCCATGCGAAACGTGATGAACTCGTGCGTGGTGGAGGGCTACGAGCTGCCCGTTGGCGCGCGGGTCACCATTGCCCAGACGGCCCCCCACTACATGGAAGATGTCTTCCCGGACCCCTTCAAATTCGATATCGACCGCTATCTGCCGCCACGCCGTGAGCACCGCGGTCCCGGGTACGCGCCGTCCGGGCTGGGCACGCACAGGTGCCTGGGCTTCCGGTGGATGGAGCTACAGCTGATGGTCAACGTTATGCTGGTCGCACACCACTTCACGCTCGAGGTGGCACCGGAGAACTACAAGCACCGGTTCAGCCCGTTTCCGTCGATGAAGCCGAGCAAGAAACTGAAGTTCCGAGTCGCCGAAACGGTCCGTGAGGTGCCGGTCTGACGTATGGGAACCCCGCGGGGCCCGGGAGCCGCGCGGCCGGTGACGGGAAGGCAGCGCCGCGACGGATAGCCATCGTGGGCGGGGGCGTTTCGGGCCTCGGAGCCGCCTGGGCGCTCCATCATCACCCGGACCGGTTCGACTTCCAGCTCTTTGAAGCGCGGGATTGCGTAGGGGGGAATGCGGTCACTGCCGACATGCCGCAGGATGATGGTGGCTCAATTCCCTTCGACATATCCGTCACCGCCTGCATTCCGTCGGTGTACCGGCACATGCTGCTGTTGATGGAGCAGTTCGGCATCGACCTGATCGATACCAGATTCAGCTACAGCGTCAAGTACCGCGGCCGTGTCTATGCCCACGATTTCGATTCCGACATCCGGGATCGGCTGCGGGCGGAGATTGTGAAGTTCCAGCGACTCCTGAGGCGCCTGCACCGCTTTGGCGGGCTGACCCGTGCCCGATCGAAGTTCCTGAACGCCCTCAATCCGTTCAATTACATCAGCATGGGAGCCCTTCTGAACCTGGCCGGGCTATCCGGGGACTTCAGGTACAAGGTGCTGAAGCCGATGTTCGTCAACTTCCTGATGGCGACGAACGTGTTCGACATGCCCGCCGCGCTTTTTGCAAGATACCTCGAGTTTTTTGACATCGAATCCTCGACGCCCATGCAAACGTGGGACCAGGGAACGAGACGCATTTACGAGAACCTGACCGCCGGTTTCCGGGACAGGATCCATCTCAACCGTCCTGTACGCAAGGTATACCGCCGGAAGTCCCATGTCGTGGTCGAGGACGAAGACGGGGCACAGGAGACGTTCGACGAGGTAATCTTCGCGTGCAATGCGAACCAGACATTGATGATACTCGACCGGCCCACAATGCTGGAGCGCTATATCCTGTCCTCGATACGGTACGAGAGCGAACTCCACAACCACGCTATCGTGCATTCCGACGCGTCGGTGCTTCCGGACAACGAAGTACAGCCGATTACTACGCGCAGCAATCACATCGAGCAATACGGGGCCAGGCCGGACAACTATGAAATCACTTACATAATGCACAACCAGCAGCCGTGGGCCGGCAGGTCGGATAAGCCCTGTCTGGTGACCTACAACCCGGTCAGCCGCATCGACGAACGCAGGATCGTCGGCAGGTGGTGGTTTCAGCATGTCGTCCACGATGTTCGCCACGTCGCCCTCCTCGTCCCCCTCTTCCGATTCATTCAGGGAAGGAGGCGGACGTGGCACTGCGGCGCCCACACACTGGTCAACAGCCAGGAAACCTGCTTCGTCAGCGGGCTCGCCGCCGCCACCCAGATCGGTGCAGACTACCCCTTCGACGACGCGGAAGCGCGCCGGTCATTCAACCACTACGGCAGCATCCTGCACGGATGGCGGTTCAGGAAGGCGCGGGGGTAAGGGTCCGACCGGCGGGTGCCTCCACCGCCCGCCCCTTGCGCCGCGCAACCCACTTCAGGTGGATCGAGGACAGCGCCGGCACCAGGAACATCAGAATGGCCGTGGTGAAGAGGATGCCGCAGCCGACCGAGGCGGAGAAGGGGACGAAGAACTGCGCCTGAATGGCATCTTCGAGGATGAGGGGCGTGAAGCCGAGGAACGTGGTCAGCGAGGTGAGCATGATCGGGCGGAAGCGTCCCTTGGCGCCTTCTATGATCGCCTCTCGCACCGGAAGTCCTTCCTCGAGTTCCTGGTCGATGAAGTCGATCATGACCAGGGAATCGTTCACCACCACGCCGGCCAGCCCGAAGATCCCGATAAACGACTCCGAACTCAGGGTCACGCCCAGGATCCAGTGGCCCAGGATCACCCCGATGAACCCGAACGGGATGATGGCCATGATGATGAAGGGCTTGGTGTAGGAGCCCAGCGGAATCGCCAGCAGCGCGAAGATCAGGATCATGGCGATCCCGAACCCGGGCCCCAGTGCGTTCATGGACTCCAGCTGCTGCTGCTGCTCACCTCCAAAGGAGTATTTGAGGTTCGGGTCCTCGGCGACGAGCGGCGCAAGGATGTCGTTCTCCAGAATGTTGTTGGCCTGCCCGCCGGAGATCACCGCCGCGTCCAC
Organism: Gemmatimonadota bacterium; assembly: GCA_022826005.1. Taxonomy (GTDB): domain Bacteria; phylum Gemmatimonadota; class Gemmatimonadetes; order Longimicrobiales; family Gaopeijiaceae; genus Bin94. The sequence goes on from JAJDVT010000069.1 coordinate 7,788, forward strand.
ATCTGCGGAGACCCTGACGACGCGCTGGCCGTCCTGGCGATGGATGGCGGTCGGCGACCTGCCCGAGCTCAGGGAAGCCACCCGGCTCACAGGGACTTCCGCGCCGGCCGCCGTCCGGACCAGGGAGCTCTCGATGTCGGTGATCGAGTTGCGCTGTTCCTCGGGCAGCCGCACGTACACGCGCACCTCTTCCCGGCCGCGCTGCACCCGCAGGGCTTCCGCGCCGAAGAACGCGGCGCGCGTCTGCATGGCGAGGTCGTCGAGGGTAAGGCCCAGGGTTCGCGCCTCGGGAAGCAGGCCGAGCTGGATCTCGGGGATGCCGGGGGTAACATCGGAGCGGATGTCGTGGATGCCGCCAACCTCACGAAGACGATTGACGACCGACGTTGCGATCCCGGGGAGGCGCTCGGGGTCGGGATGCGACAGCACCGCCTCGACCGGATTGCCGAGGTCGTAGATCTTGCCGGTGATGGTGATCGACCGCACATGGGGCAGGATACCCACCTCCTCGCGCCACACCTGCACGACGTCTCCTGTGGGAATTCGCCTGTGCTGCGCGTCCAGGAGCTTGAACGCTATGGTGGCGACATTGGCTTCCGGGTTCAGGTTGGGATTGGGACTGAGTCCCCCTCCCTCGATCCGCGGCCGTTGACCAACGGTAATCGTGACTCCGGAAAGAAGAGGAAGAGCGTCGGCGGGCCGGTCTGCGGAGATGCGCGCGATGGCCCGGTGGCCGGCCGCTTCCAGTTCGCGGGCCACCTCGTAGGTTCGCTCGGCCGTCGTCCCGTCCGGCATCTCAAGGGTGGCGGTTGCGAAATCGCCCTCGACCTCGGTGGCAAAAGTGAACGAAACGATGCCGGCCGGCAGCAGCGCAGCGCAAAGGATGAGCAGCGCAACGGCTCCCGAGAGCGTCAGTCCGGGACGGTCGGTCGCGAAAGTCACCGCGCGATGAAGCGGTCCCTGCACGAACCTGCCCAGCAGCAGATCGACGCGACCCTGAACCCGGGCCACGACTACGCCCGCGCGCGTCCGGGGCGCCCACTCCGGGCCGTGGAGATGGTGGGACAGGTGGTTGGGCAGCACCAGCAGCGATTCGACCAGCGAGATCACCAGCATCGCGATGACGATGGTCGGCAGCGCCTTCCAGGTCTGTCCGACACCTCCCGGAATGAAGAGCAGGGGAGCGAACGCGGCCACAGTGGTCAGCACCGCAAAGATCAGCGGCACCTTGATCCGGCGTGCACCGCGGATCGCCGCGACGACGCCCGGCGTGCCCTTCATACGCTCCAGGTGGATGTGCTCGGAGACGACAATCGCGTCGTCCACGACGATCCCGATCGCGAGGACGAACGAGAACAGGGAGACCGCGTGGATCGCCAGGTCGAGTGCAAACATGACGGCCAGGGCACCGATACCCGAAACGCCGAGGCCGACGGCTACCCAGAAGGCAAGCCGTAGTTCGAGAAACAGCCCGAGTGCGATCAGCACCAGCAGGAGTCCAAGCAGACCGTTCTTGATGAGGATCGCGGCGCGCTCCTCAAAGGCGTCGGACTCGTCGTTCCAGATGGTGATGCCCACGCCGTCCGGGAGGGAGGGGGCAATCTCGTTGGCGACGTGCTCCCGCACGGCGCGCGCCACATTCATCACCTTCTCGCCGTCGGCGCGCGAGACCTCCACGAACACGGCCGGCAGGCCCTGGTGCCGGACGATCAGATCGACGTCCTGGAAGCCGTCGCGCACCTCGGCGATATCACCCACCCGGACGACCGTCCCGTCACTGCGGCTGATGAGGACGATCTCCTCGAAGTCCTGTTGATCGTAGCTCTGCCCCAGGGTGCGCACCCGGACCTGGGACTGCTCCGTGTCGATGCTGCCGGCAGACAGGTCCAGGGAGCTCCGCCGAACCGTGTTGGCAACATCGGTCAGCGTGAGTCCGAGGGCCCTCAGCCGCTCCAGGGGCACCTCGATCGAGATCTCGTAGTTTCGCACGCCGCTCGTCTCGACCTGGGAGACGGAGGGCAGCGCGGCGAGCTCGTCCTCGACGCGGTATGCGAGCTCCTTCAGAGAACGCTCGCTCACATCGCCGAACACGACCAGGCGCATCACGCTCTGGGCGTTGGTCATCTCCCTGATCTGGGGCCGTTCCGCTTCGCCCGGGAAGGTCTGAATGCGGCCGACCGCCGCTTCGACATCGGCCAGGGCATCGTTCATGTCCGTGCCCGAACGCATTTCCACCCTGACCGATCCCATGCCCGGGGCCGCCACGGACTTGACCCCCTTCACGTCGCCCAGCCCCTCGACCTCGTCCTCGATCTTGACGACGATGCCCTCCTCCACCTCCTCGGGCGTGGCGCCCGGATAGGCGACGGAGACTTCGACCTGGTTGAAGGGGACGGTGGGCCACGCTTCCAGCTCAAGCCCGAACAGCGACGCCACTCCCGCGACGATGATTCCGATCATCAGCAGATTGGCGGCAACGCCGTTGCTCGCCATGTAGGCGATCGGACCGGGAGGTTCGCTGTGGTGTCTCTCGTCGGGACTCATCTTGCCGGGTCCGCCTCCGGTCTGGTCCGGCGTCTCATGATCGGCCTGCAGCAGGCATCGCCCCGAAGGATAGTCGGTGCCGTGTCTGCATGCCATATTGTACCATCGCGATACGACGATCACCCCGGGCAACGAGGACACCATGGCCAAGTACATGTTCCGCACCAACTACACGCAATCCGGTCTGAAGGGACTGCTCGCCGAGGGCGGCACCGGCCGGGAGGCTGCCCTGCGCCAGACGGTCGAGGGCGTCGGCGGCACGCTGGAGGGGTTCTACTACGCCTTCGGCGACTGCGACCTGTACCTCATCACCGACCTGCCCGACGAGGCGGCCGCGACGGCGCTCTCGCTGAACATTGCCGCTGCGGGCGCACTCACGGTGTCCGTGACCGTTCTGCTCACGGCGCAGGATGTGGACGAGGCAGTCGCCAGGAAAGTGGGGTACAGGCTTCCCGGCGCCTGAAGTCCTGCGGCCAACTACGCCGTTCCAGGCAGAACGTCCGGCGCCACGCCGCCCTCGGTGCGGCGCACGGACTATCCGCCGACCGCCAGGAGCTGACCTGCCATTGACAGCATTGACATCACGATATAATGTGTGATGTCAATGAATGCACTCCAACGACAGCAGTGGACAATGGCTCAACTCACGGTCCGTCGGCTCTCTCGTCAGATCATCGACGGTCTCAAGCAGCGCGCCGCGGCCAACGGCAGGTCCGCCGAAGCGGAACACCGGGAGATCCTGCGGCATACCCTGCTCCCCGCCGAGGGGACGTTCGCCGAGCGGGCCCGGGCGATGCGGCAGCGTCTCGCATCCTGCATCGACAGCACCGACACGATTCGCGCGGACCGAGACCGGGACACGTTGCCGTGACCGGGTACGTCGTCGACGCGAGCGTGGCCGTGAAGTGGCTGGTCGCCGAATCCCTCTCCGAAGAGTCGGCGACGCTGCTTGACTCGGGTGTGACGCTACTGGCGCCCGATCTGCTCTTCGCCGAAGCGACAAGCGCGCTGGCCGCCAAGCACCGGCAGGGTGAGATGAGCCCTGAACAGCTCGCCGAAGCGGTCGACCTGCTGCGTACCGCCCCGGTGGCCACACCGCTTTCAATGCGCCGGCTCGCCGCCTCAAGCACACGTCTTGCGAGCGACCTGGGGCATCCCGTGTACGATTGCTTCTACCTCGCGCTGGCGATTCACGAGAACTATTCGGTCGTAACGGCGGACACCCGCTTCCATGACAAGGTGCGCAAGCACCCGTACCTCGCCGACCGGGTGGTTCATGTCGCCGAACTGGCCGGCGGCGAGCCCGCTGGATGAGCTCGCCCCACACAGCCGGGCGCGTGTCAGCCCGCCGACTCCCGCGCACCTCGCGGCAGCGTTGCGGTATCCGGTCCGGGATCCCGCGCAGCCCGCGGCAGCGTGTCGACCTCGAAGTCGGCCGCGGCTGCGGCGCGGGGTAGCGCGGCTCGCGCCTCCAGCTTTCTGATCGTGTCCGTGACCGCCCGCTCCACCACCTCCGGCACGCGGTAGCTCCGCAGGACTTCGCGAAGCCGGGGGAGCGCTTCCATCGCATGGATCTCGGCAAGCGCCCTCGCGGCATCCACGCCGGCCGCCCCCTCGATTGCGCCCGCGAGCGCCGCGATGATCTCCGCCCGGTACTCGCCGCCCCGTGCCCTGAGGCGCGCGAAATCGCCCTCGAGCGCAGCGAGCAGGGTCTCGGCCAGCTCCTCCTCGCCCAGTCGCCCCAGAGCCTCGGCGACCCTGCCCTGAATCGCCCGGCCTTCCGCCTCCCGCATGTCGCCAAGCAGCGGGATGAGGTGGCCGACCGCGTCCCGGTCCCCGATCTCGGCGAGTGCCTCGATGGCCAGCGCCCTGAGCGGAGCGTCCTCGTCCCACAGAACCGACGCAAGCGCCGGAACCGCCGCGGCGTTCCCCAGCCCGCCCAACGCGGCTGCTGCGTCGCGTCGCGGTTTGTTGCCATCCCAGAGCACGTACGTGTCCTCGATCCGGCCCCCGGGCGCACGCAGGCGCCGCATGTGGATCCGCACATCGTCCTCATACCCGCTGCCGTCGTGACAGAGCTCCTGCAGGACCTCGGCGAAGAGATCGAAGAGGCTCCGGAGCTGGGCGAGATCCTTGATCACCTCCTGGGCCCGGAAGTGAAGCTCGTCCATCCCGGCGTGGAACTTGCTGAACCAGCCTTCGTGCCCCTGAACGGACAGGTGAATCCGGGGCTGGGCGTCGATGAGCTCACGGATCCTCGGATTGTCGAAGAGCCGCCACACGCGCTCCGGCGCGTTTGCCTTGATTACGAATTCGTCGTCGAAGCGCGGGTGGCCGACGTGGATATCCTGCATGCCCAGCGCCTTGCCGAGCTCCGTAAAGAGGCTGGCCCTGTAGATTTCGAACCTGAAGCCCTCCGGGTTGAAATAGGGAGCGCGGAGCCTGGTGAAGGTCTGGTGCACATTGCCGGTGCTTTGCGTGTGCGTGTCGAGCGTGATGATCCAGTCGCCCGTGCGGGCCTGGACGGCCGACTGGCCGAAGAAGCCGCCTTCGTGAAACTGCCCGTCCACCTCGCGGGAGAGTTGCCGCCAGATTTCGTCGCGGCTCGGCCCGAAGAGGGCTTTGAGAAAGCTCATCGCAGTCGCACCACCGGGTGATTGACCTTCAGGTCGGTCTTGCGTTGCAGGTCGTATACGGTAACACAGAGCCAGCGGTTCTCGTCAACCGAGTAGGTCACGCGAAGCCGGGGTGCCGTCCCCCGCCCGGGCGGACTCAGCGGCAGAGCCGGGTCGGCCTCGTTGAGGCACAGGCAGAACGCCCGTTCGCCGGCGGTCCGGGGAACGAAGTAGCTGGAGCCGTTGGCCCGCTCGTCCCATGCGACCGGACGCCCCGCAACCCGCCCCACCTCGCAGATGAAGAGGTTGATCTGCTGCTGGCCATCGAAGCCGGGGGCGTAGTACCGGGTCACGAAGTCGTCCGCCGTCGGGAAGGACGTGCCGCCGGGGATGAGCAGCTCGTACTCGGACTCGCCGACATCGTCGGGCAGGAGGCGAATGGCGTAGTCGTGGTAGATGAAGTCCTCGACGTGCGCGCCTCCCGCAAACAGGCACGCTCCCCGGGCCACCGCCTCGAAGGGGAGCCACTCCCGCACCTTCTCCCGCCCGAGAACATCGCTCACGACGTTGCGCACCTCGGGAAGCAGGGTGGATCCCCCTTCGAGAATCACGTCGTCGATGTCGGCCGGCGGCACGCCGTGCCGGGTCTGCATTTCGGTGAGCAGGGCGTCCAGAAGCTCCCTGATCCGCCCGTACAGGCCGTTTTCGGCGAGAAGGTCGCGCAGAACATGGTAGTCCAGCCTCCCGTAGGATTCGTTGCGGAAGGTGAAGTCTCCCTCGTTTCCCGCGCTCGCGAGCAGTTTCACCCGTTCCGCCTCCCACTTCAGCGCGACCTCCCATTCGGGCCAGTCGTGCAGCGCGGCCGGAACGAAGCGCTCCAGAATCCACCGGTCGACGTCGTCCCCGCCGATCTCGACCGCCTGCTTCGCCAGCACCTCCGCCCGCCCGGTCTCCACCGTTCTCGCGCCCCGGGTGCGCACCACCGCGGCCTCCATCGATCCGCCGCCGAAGTCGAAGGCCACGAGCGTGGTGGGGCGTCCGACATCCACGCCGTAGCCAAGCGCCGCGGCGACCGGCTCGTCGAGCGTGCGGAACGTGATCCCGGCCGGCTTCCCACGGAGCCGCGCCCAGATCCGTTCCCACCACCCACGCTGCTTCACACCCCTGAGGATCCCCAGCAGCTCCGCCCGGTACGTCTCGTAGAACCCGCTCGGCGTGGCAATGGTCACATCGGCGACCTCCTCGCCGAATCGCGTCTCGAGGGCCCGGATCACCTCGCGCAGGAAGAAGGTCGCGACATCCTGCGCCGTGAACATCCTCCCGCCCGCGCGGGCCATCGCCCGTCCGCTCTCCATTCCCAGGTGCCGCTTGAATCCGCGCGCGAACCCCGTCGCCCGCCCGTCCCAGTTGTAGGTGACCGCCTTCTGCCCGATCAGAACGTCCTCGCCGCCCGCGTCCATCACGCACACGCACGACGGGATGACCGGGGTCTGCGTCAGGGGCTCCATCTTCGCCAGCTCCGGGAGGTTCACGACGTGCGCCCGCCCCGACCGGTCTTCGCAGACGGTCGTGTTGGATGTCCCGAGGTCGATGGCCCAGTGGGTTGGCATGGGGGGGAAGGTAGTTGTCGGTGGATGAATCCGCGCCAGCGCCGAAAGCGGCGTTGCGCAGCGCCGGCAAGGCGAAACCCGGTCACTTCGGGTCCCGTAGCTGAATACGAACTCGCCTTCAATGTGCATCCGCAGGCCCGCCGAATTCCAGGGAGCAACACGACATGAATCTTCACGAACCGCTCGTAGCAACTGTAGTCGGCACAGTGCTCACCGTTGCCTCGGCACAGTCGCAGGCCCAGGACCGGCCGCTGACCGCCGATTTCCCCGAGGTCTACCGCGTAGGCGGGCTGATGGCGGAGGACTGGGCCCAGTTCACCCGCCCCGGGCCGATGGGCTTCGACGGCTCGGGCAATCTGTACGTCCTCGACGAGGCGGCTTTTTGGGTGATCGTCGTCGATACGAACGGGAAGCTGGTGAGGACGGTCGGGCGCCAGGGCAAGGGACCCGGAGAGTTTCAGCGGCCCGGCGACCTGGTGGTCTGGCGCGATGGGACCTTCGCCGTTCCCGACGCCGGCCACAACGCGTTCCAGATCTTCGGCACGGACGGCGCGCTTGAGCACTTCGTCAGGATGACCGCCGAGCAGTCGCCCCTCGCGATGGACCCGGCGGGTCTTTCCCTGCGGCCCGGCCCGCGGACAGGCGAAGTGTACCGCCAGGGCCAGCCCGATGTCCTTGGGCAGGTGTTCGGTGTTCTGGGGCAGCTGTTGGGCGGGGAGTTGAGCACCTCGGGAGTCGATCACCGCGGGCTCGAGCGACTGGAACTGGGCGGAGAAGTGGCGGTTGCGGAGCCGGTCGTTGAGGGCTGGCAAGTACCCCGTGAGAAGAGCACCGGGGAATTCACCCTGAACGACCTCGCGAACGAGTCCCGAGCCACAGATGCGATCGTCGGCTTGATGACCGACGCCGAGATGTACTTTGAGCCCGACCTGCACTGGGATGCTCTGCCCGATGGCTCGATCGCCTACTCCGACTCCTCGGCCTATCAGGTCAGGCTTGTCGCGACGGACGGTTCCCCGAGCGGCATGCTGCGGCGGCCGCACGAGCCCGAGCCGGTCACCGGGCAAATCCGATCCCGCATGATCGAGTGGGCACTTCGCGACTTCGAGGGCCAACTCGATGGCGCGGACGAGGAGGATCTGGCCCGCGCGCCCAACCTGCCTGACGCATTCCGCGAGGGATTGGTGAGCCGCGAGTTCTTCCACGAGGTGCCGGTCGTTCGCCAGGTGCGGGCCGGCTGGAGCGGCACGCTCTGGGTCCAGCGGCGCGGTGACGAGCCCTGGGATGACGACGGCCCCATCGATGTCTTCGGCGCGGATCGCGAGTACGCGGGCACCTTCCCCGCCGGCGCCGCGGAGATCCCGGCCGCCTTCGGACCCGGCGGCCTGGTGGCCTTCTGGGAGCTGGACGAACTCGATGTTCCGAGCATCGTCGTGAAGAGGTTGCCAAGGGCACTGAGATAGCGCCACACTCAGGTCGGAGCACCCCGTCCGGGCCCGGGTCGAGGAGTCGCCTCGGCCGGCGAAAACGGCCGCGGAACGGGTGGCTCCCGTCAAGGAGGACCACCGGCCATGGCCGAAGACAAGCGGGATCGTTCGGCTTCGCGCCAGGACGAAAACAACAGCGCGCCCGGGATTCCGGCCGGGTTGCTGGCGGCGCTGATCGTCGCGGTCTTGGCGCTCTTCGGCATCGGTGCCCGCTACCACTTCTCCGGCGATTTCAACGTCATCCACTGTCTGTTCAGTCTGTTCTTCTCTCTGAACCTGCTGATCTGCTATTGGGAGGCGTGTCTCTTCTTCCGCCACGACTACATCGAGGCGCGCGCCGGGTATTGGCGCGGTCGACAACGCGAAACCGGCCGCACACCAGCCGTCGAGTTTCTTGCCACCAGGGTGCCGCTCAAGCGGATCCTGTCCCCTACCGTTTGGGCGGACGCCTGGGCGACGTACTCGATGACCGATCCGTCGTACACAGATCGCCGGACCCTCGGTTTTACCGTCGACATCGGCAACGGGTTCGTCACGCCCATCCCGACACTGATCCTGTACGCGGCGTATACCGTCGGTTTCCTGCCGGCAGTCGTCGCCGGGATTGTCGGGGCCATGCTGTTCTGGCAGTGGGTGTACGTGTCTTCGCTCTACTGGGTCAGTTTCTTCGTGGCGGGGAGGGGGAGGCACGTAACCAGGCGGGAGCTGTACACCTACGTCATTGCCCCGAACGCGATCTGGATCCTGATACCGGCGTTCGGGCTGTACGTCTCCGTTCGTTTGATCCTGGACGGCAACTACGGTATTCTGGGATAGCAAACCGGCAGACGTTGGTCCTCGTCCAACGGGTGGGCCATTCGCAATCCCCCTCGACCCGGAGGCAGGCCGATGAAGATTCGCAGCCTGGCGACTATCCCCGCACTCGCGGCGATGGCCTGTGCAGCAGACCAGGAGGCCGACCGCCCGCCCGGAGTCCGCACCGAGTTCCGCGACAGCGCCGGGATCCGCATCGTCGAGAACGCCAACCCTCCCGAGGGTTCGCGGCTGGACTGGCGGCTGGGGCCCGAGCCGCTCGTTTCGATCGGGAGAATGGAGGGCGAGGAGCCCTACCTGTTTACGCGCATCTTCGGTGCCACGATGCTCTCCGACGGGCGGATCGTGATCGGCGACGACGGAACAAAGGAGTTGCGGGTATTCGACCGGCAGGGAAACCACCTGGAGACGTGGGCGGGGGAAGGGCAGGGGCCTGGAGAGTTCGGTCCCGTCCAGCTGTGGGGGTTGTCACCGCTGCCCGGCGACTCCGTCATCATTCTGCAATACGGTTTCGCGGAGCTCAGCGTCTACGGCCCGGACGGAGAGTTCCTGCGCCGCTTCGTGCCGGAGAGCAGCCAGCGGGACATTCAGGACTGGACCAAAAGCCTCTGGCCGCGCGATGTGTCGCGCGACGGCCTGCTCCTTGCGGTCCAGGACATGCTCTACAACGACCCTGCGGATGTGGAAGTCTGGGACGCGGCGGGTGAACTTCGGGGTTCGCTGGGGATGCACCCCGGCCGGGAGGCGATCCGCGACGGTTGGGGGACTCCCCTGGAGCCACTGATGTTCTCCCGCAACACGTTCCTGCAGGCTTGGGGCGGCCTGTTCTTCATCAGTACGAACCGCCGCTACGAGCTGCAGGGGTTCGCGCTGGACGGCTCGCTGGCCCGAATCGTTCGCCTCGACCGCCCGCCGCGCGCCCCGGCCGACGCCCACATCGAGGCGTACATCGAAGACGGACTGTCCTCGATTCCGAGTGACCAGGCAGGGCGCCGGGCGGAGCTCCGCGGGGAACTGCTCGACATGCCGGTCGCCGAACACCTGCCGGCCTTCGCCGTCTATTGGACCGACGCCCTCGATCACCTCTGGGTCTGGGAATACGAGGCTCCCGGAGAGGAAACCCCCGGCACGCTCTTTACCGTCTTCGAGCCCGATGGCCGGGTCCTGGGGTACTTCGAGATTCCGGAGGGGATGTTCATCCTGGAGGCCGGTGCGGACTACATTCTATTCCGCGTGCGGGACGAACTCGGAGTGGAAACCGTGCAGTTGTGGCCGCTGGAGCGTTGAAGTTGTAAACTCGACTTGGCCAACTGTAAAGTTCAGTTTACATTCGGCGGATCGGCCTCGGGCTTGGTCACAGGGATGACCTCGGGTCCGGGCGTGAACCCGTCCTCCCCCAGCAACTCCACCCGTGCCTCTTCGTCGGCCCCCGTTGCCTGCAAGATCACGTCGTAGAGCGATTCCACGCTGTGCGACCTGCCGCGCACCACCCCCTCGCGATCCACCGCGATGTAGGTGGGCACGCCTTGTATCGACCAGTCGTCGTACAGCCTGGACCGCTCCCCGACGAACCAGTTGACGTAGGGCAGATCCATGCGGTCGTCCATGAATCCCTCGACCAGCTCCACGTTCTCGTCGATGCTGATCGTGATGACCTGGAAGTCCCGGTCGGCGAGCACCTGCTGGAGACGTTCGACATCCGGCAGGCTGGCGATGCACGGCGCACACCAGGTCGCCCAGAAATCGAGGAGCAGCACGTTGCCGTGGTAATCGCTCAGCGACTCCTGGCCGCCGCCGACGCGCAGCGCAGTGGCCTCGGGGAGGACGGCGCCTACGGTCACGTTTTCCAGTGCGTACAGCACGGGCTCGATCGCCACGCCGCCCGGCTCACCCCGAAAGACTTCCACGTCGCTGTACTCGTCGACCACCAGTTGCGCCATGCGGGTGACTTCCTCACGTACCCGCGCACGGTCGGCCGGGGTGGACCGGAGATTGTCGACATCCATCAATCGTTCCGTGGCGGACCAGAACGCGCCCCGGGCGCGAAGCACGCGGCGGTCGCTGTGGGCGACGACGTTGTCGACCAGATCCACGCCGCGCTCCCCGCCGAAGCGGATCAGCCCCAGGAGCATCCGATTGAGCCGCAGGTCGTCGATGTAGTGCGCCTCGAGAAGTTCGTAGACGGTGTCCTCGTACCGTTGGCGCTCGGAAGCGTCGACTGAGCGCAGTTCGTAGAAGGCGAAGTGCAGAGCAAGGAAGCCCAGATCGTCCGTGGGATTCGCCCTGGCGATCCGCATCGCCGCTGCCATGGCCGGGCCAGGGTCCAGCTCCCGCAGTCCCAGCGCCGCTTGCGCGTCACCCATCGACTTGCCCTCGTTGCCCGCCTGCCTCATCCACTCGCCGGCCCGCAGCCGGTTCATCCGCTGGTCGACCTTGTAGCTCTCGACCGTCTGCCAGGCCTCGATCCGTTCGGGAGCGCCGCCGCCCGCCGAACCGGCCTCCGTGTTCGTGCAGCCCGCGAGCAGCAGCCCGGCGCACAGTGCCGTCATGATCCTGTTCACTTCCTTGCCTCCAGCCGATTGGGCACGTTTCCTCCACAGCGCGGAGACTAGCAGGTGGGGCCTTTGGGGGAAAGGGAAGCGCTACCGCCCAAGTCGCAGCGACCGGTGCGAGGGACATGAACCGGTCACCGCATCAAGGCGCCCCGCCCGTCCGCAGCGCATCGATCCGGATCGCCGTCTGGTGCTCGTACCCCTCTTCGTAGAACCCCTCGCGCCGGTACTGTATCAGCCCGTCCGGGTCCAGAAAGAAGGTCGTCGGCCACGCGAGGATCTTGAAGTCCGTGGCTCTCCCCTGGTCATCGAGCAGGACCGGAAAGGTGTAGCCTTCCTCCGACAGCAGCTCTGCCACAGCGTCGCGGGATGACCCGGCGCCGGCCACGGTCAGGAACACGACCTCGTCGTCGCCCTCGTACTTCTCCAGCAGTTCGACGAAGTGCGGTAACTCCGCAAGGCAGGGCCCGCACCAGGTGGCCCAGAACTTGAGGACCACGACCTTGCCGGTGAGGTTGCCGAGCGCCCACTGGACGCCGTGCTGGTCGGGCAGTGCGAGATCGGGTGGCCCCAGTTCGAGCCGGGCGCCGAGGGCGCGAGCTTCCAGCTCCGCCTGCACGATGGGTTGGCGCACGGCGAGACGCTCATCGACGGCTTCTACCGGAAGGCCGGCGGCTGTCGCAGCCTCCTCGGCGGTTGCGCGCCAGCCTCCATCGTGAGCGAGCGCTTCGACCAGCATGCCGAGAGCCCGCTGGGGCTGGTCCGTGCGCATGAGGTGGCGCCCGAACTGCGCGAGCGTCTGGCTGCCCGGGGACTCGGTCGCAAGTTCCTCGAACAGCTCGCCCGCGGCCTCGGTCTCGCCGAGCTGGGCCAGCGCCCGAGCCTGCAGCACCCGTGCGGAGGTGATCAGCGACTGCCGGGACCGCTCCCGCGCCTCGCCCAGGCTCCCCGCATAGATGAAGCCCGGGCGGTCCGCGCGCAGTGCCTCCTCGAAGTCGGTGGCCTCCTCGAGGACCCGCTGCGGCTGGATCCCGTAGTGAAGCAGGCGGCTCAGCGACGAGATGGGCGACGCGTTCTGCCAGGCGATATAGTCCATTGTGGCTTCGAACAGGGCTTCGGCATGCTCCGTAGCGAGCCCCGGACTGCGCGGCTCGGCCGCCATGGAGACGGGTTGGTCGCCTTCCGCCGATTCTTCGGCCACGGACCGGTCCGCAATCTGCCTGACGGCCATCAGGCGGCGGCTGGCCCAGATCGCACGGTGCAGCAGCGCTGGCAACTGCATTCCCTCGTCCACGATGCGAAATACCTCGTCCGTCGACTCCGACTCCGACGGTCCGTACAGGATTGTCTGGAACTTGACGACCAGATCCCAGTAGCGCAGATCGTCCGCCAGGATTCCCCGGTCCGGAGCCGCCAGCAGACGCGACATCCAGTAGTCCTTGTCCTCGTCCCGCTGCAGTCGACTCAGCCCGTACGCCAGCCGGTAGAGGATCGGGGCCGGGGTCTCGGCGTCTTCCCTGTGCCGGGCGCCCAGATCGGCCAGAGCCGCGCCGAGCGAGTCCCTCAGAACCTGGCTTCGGTCACCCTCCTGCAGGTCCGCGAGCGCCAGCTGTGCCAGACCCAGGTGATGGAGGAACACCGGGTTGTCGGACTCCGCGACGCGATAGTCCATGAGGACTGCGTTGTAGGCCTCGAGTTCCCCCAGGTCCGCCGCCGCATCCTGCGCATTCTCGTACAGTTCAGGTCGCTGGCTGGCGTTTTGCAGCGCGCGGGGGAGGAGTTCCATCACCTTCTCCGCGTACCGTCGATCCGACTCGTATGCGCCGGCCCAGTACAGGGAGTGGAAGTACCCGTCCCACGCCGCGGCGTCCCCGGGCTCCAGTTCGAGGACGCGCTCCCAGGCCTCCGCGGCCGTCGCGTTCAACTCGAAGTAAGCGGCCAGCGCGGCGTACCGGGCATGCGCCTCGGCGTCGTCCGGCCTGGCGGTGCGGGCCGAATCGAAGCGGTGCATGGCGCGCTCGAGGTGAATGGCTTCGACGTCGGCGCCGGCGTCGGACATCAGGGCGTTGTGGGGGCGGGCGTCGGCGCAGGCGGCCGCCAGGGTGAGGGTGGCGAGAGCGGCGGCGGGGGCGGTGGCGGCGAGGGTGGCGGGAAGCGGGGTGGCGGGGCGGCGTGTCATGGGTCGGCCTTCCTGAGAGGGCTGGTTGCGCATGCACTGGAGAGGACAGCGCTCGTCTATTCGACGTTGGGACGGTGTAAAGCGTTGTCACAGGGAGCAGGTCGATGGTTGCTCCTGGCAACGCGGGCCGACAAGCGCGCGATGGCCTTCCTCAGGCTCCGGGCAGCGCAAATGCCGCGGCAGTTTTGTCCGCGGCCTGTCAGGGCTCAGGATCCCTCCCTCTGGATCCGGTACCGCACCACCCGCTGCACCCCTTGCTCGTCCTGGGTCACGGCCCACACGTGGTTGCTGCCGAAGACCGGGACCGGAAAGCTGGTGAACCCGTCCGGCGCGACCACCACACCCAGGTAGGTTCCATCCGGCTCGAAGACGTCGTACAGGGTGTCTTCCTCCCAGGTCACGGGGAAGGAAGCGGGGTCGCCGGGGTCGTGGTCCGCGTTCTCCACCGGGCGTCCCTCGGTCGAAAGCCGCACCCAGATGCGCCCGTCCCGGCCGGCCCGCAGCGCCCGGAAGAACGGTTTGCGGCCCGGGATCGCCGGGCCGTCCCAGTCCCAGCCCGGGAGCGACCGCCGTATGCGCGCCACGGTGAGGTCGCGCTGGTAGGCCCGCTCCGCGTCCGATGCCGTGACCGGATCCCGGCTGCGTTCGATCCGGAGGACGCCATCGTCCCGCGACAGGTCGATCCGGTAGTCGGTTGAGAGGCCGGTGAGGAAGTGGCCGCTCGGGTGAAAGGTCCAGTGAAACCGGGGAGCGAAGGGGACGCCGTAGGTCACCGACATGCCGCCGGGCGCCTCGGCCCTTACGTAGGGGGCTTCGTAGTCGCTCGATGGCTCCGGAAGGGTGTCGAGATGCGTCCCGTCGGGGCCGAGAACGATGATCTCCATCACGAGCTCGTCCAGGCGGGAGAGGTCGCCGGCGAGCAGATAGGTCCGGCCGCGCGTGTCGGTGTACAGAGGCGAGAAGGTTGAGACACCCCCGGAGTACCTCCACACGGCTGTCTCGCCCTGCCCGGGGCCGAATACCGTGACCCGCTGGTTCTCGGGATCACGCACGGCAAGCCGCCCGTCCGGCAGCGCGGCGATGGCCTCCGCCTCGGTGAACTCGCCGGGACCCTCGCCGCGCCGCCCCAGCGTCTCCACGTACACCCCGAGCGAATCGAAGACGCGGACGTGCTGCGCCTGCAGGTCCAGGACGTAGACTGCCCCGTCACCGGCCACCGCGATCGAGCGGATGTTGCCGAAGAGGTACTCCTCCGGGCCGTCCAGCCGGCCGATCGTCATCTCGGGCACGAGCGTGGCTTCGGCGCCCCAGACGGCTCCCGAAAGGGTGCGGACCACCGTCGTGTCACCGATGGTTTCGACGACGGCTTCGGGTGCGGAGCCGGGACGGGCCGAGTCGGCGCCGCAGGCGGTGAGGAGGGCGGTGGAGGTGGCCAGGAGGAGGGTGAAGGCAGCTGTTCGCATCGTGGCATCTCCTCGCTCGCCGGCAGTCCGATCGCTCTTGATCTCCAGTATGCGTTTGGCATTCGGATTGACGCCAGTGTTGCCGTGAAAAGCCCGCGAACAGGCCGCCGGGGATCGGCCAGCGCCAACGCGGCGTCGATGGCAGCCTTCGTGCCGACCAGGTGTCGACCAGTGCAACCCTTCGCCACCCCCCGCTGTCCATCGAACAGGTCGCTGCCGCCGACAGCCGACGCCTCGCCGCCCCCGGTGACAGGCGGGGATAGTCCCTCGAACTCGTACACGGAGTTGTCATGAACCCCGCGACGCCGCCCGCCTGCCCCGAGGTCGCCCCAACGTCTGTTCGTCGGGCCGCAATTCTCGCACTGTGCGTGGCCCCGTTGGCCACCCCTTCCGCTCACGGCCAGGACCTCGCGAACGCACCGGTCCGCGAAGTGCGCGAAATACTGCGCCTCGGCGACGCCGTCGACGTGCCCGACTGGCTCACCTTCGCGGCCGAGCCACGGCTCATGCTGGACGCCTCCGGACGACTCTTCGCGGTGCCCGGCAACGACCCGCGGATCCGCGCCCTGTCCGCGGACGGCCAATTCATCCGATACATCGGTAACAGGGGAACGGGGCCCGGTGAGTTCTCCTATCTCTACCGGACGGGTTTCGCCGGCGATACGCTGTGGGCACAGGACATGTTCGCGGCCAGAACGTCATTCTTCGATACCGCGGGCGCCCACATCAGAACCGACGCGAACACGGGCCAGCCGGAGATGGGGTCGGGATACGCGATGAAGAGGCCGCTCGCGGATGGCCGGCAGCTGGTCGTCGGGCCGGCGGGCGAGGCGGCCGATGGCCAGCGGTCCAGGATGGCCGTTGCGATCGGGCCACGCGACGGATCGCGGAGCGACACCGTGGCGTTCGTTCTGGAGAGCACAACGATGGAGATCGAAGGGGTCGGGAGCTTCGCTCACAGGCTGGTGGCGGCACCCCCGATCTACGGCAGGCTGCCGGACGGGAGCGGTGTGGTCGTCGTTGATTGGGGAATCGACCTGCCCGACCGCGTGACCGTCCGGCGCTACGGTCTCGATGGCCGACTGACGACCGAGAGCGCACTGGGTTTCGCTCTGCGCGAGATTCCGGCGGACGTCAGGGAAGCCTACATCGAGGAGGGCATCGCGATGTTCCGGCGCACCGCCGAATCGCTGCCCGAGACCGTCGGCCGGCAGGTGCCCGCCAATCTGCGGGCCGCCGTCATCCGGGGATCGATCATCCCCGACTACTATCCGCCTGTTCAGTCGCTGTTCGTTACCCATGAAGGCCGCGTCTGGCTGCGGTTGGATAGCGCAGGCGGAGACGACGACGCGGCGGACGAATGGGTCGTTGTCGGACCGGACGGCACCCCGGAGTTCCGGATAGGCGCGCCGCCGGGGGTGACCTTCAAGGCCGCGCACGGGGATCGGGTTTGGGGCACAGGGAAGACCGAGATGGACATACCGTACATCGTTCTGTACGAATTGGCGCCGTCGGGCGGCTGACCTGCACGGCTCACCCCACTGCGAAGCTCGCACGTCCCGCGGCCGCAAGGCGTTGGCACCACCCCCGGGCCCATCGCTAGCTTGGTCCAGGAGTCCAGCCCGCTGCGCCACGGTTCCGCGAGATCAAGATGAAGCGACGCCAAACCCTGCCCCTCGTGTGTGCCGCATCAGCCTGCCCGGTGTGGTTTTCATTTCCGACTACGAGACTGGACATGTCGCCGTTTGTGGTGACGAGTTCGCCTGTCCGGGCATGACGAGGGCAATGGTACACAGCACGATACGCGGGGGGATCGAGGTGGTTGCCGGCGTCATGTTCAGCGGCAAGTCCGAGGAGCTGATGCGGCGCGTCCGGCGGGCGCTGATCGCCGGACGGAGGGTTCAGCTCTTCAAGTCGCACCTCGACGACCGCTACGGCGGCCAGTTCCTGATCTCGTCCCACGACGGGCGGCAGATCGACGCCGAGCCCGTCTCAAACTCCGTGCAACTCGCCGAGAAGGTCCGGGCGGAGACGCAGGTCGTCGCCATCGACGAGGCCCAGTTCCTGGACGATGGCATCTGCGAGGTTGTCGATGCACTGGCCGATGCGGGAAAGCGCGTCATCGTCGTCGGCATCGACATGGACTTCCGTGGCGAGCCCTTCGGTCCCATGGGGCCGCTCCTGGCGCGCGCGGAGCGGATCGACAAGCTGGACGCGATCTGTGTGGTGTGCGGCGATTCGGCGACGAGAAGCCAGCGCCTCATCGGCGGGAAGCCGGCGCCCGCGGAAGGCCCGACGATCCAGGTGGCGGGCGCGGAGAGCTACGAGGCGCGGTGCCGGCGGTGTCACGAGGTGCCGAAGCGGGACCGGGCCCAGGGGGAGCTGGTCCTGCGGCGGCGGGAGGAGGGGTGGGAGGGGGTGTAGTGGGATGCGTGATCCGGGCCTGGCCGAGCACCTTCATCCTGGACGCGGACGGCGCCGTACGCTTCGTGGACAAACGCAAGTACGGGATGATCGTTCGTTCGTTGCGAATACCCTAAAAGAAACGATATGTCCAGTCACTTTCGTTAGGGAACGGGCGGGGGGGATGGTTAGCAAAGTTTCTTCCCCAGCCAGACAGCTAAGAAAAGTAAAAGGCTTGAATCTTTCTTAGAAAACCGCCAAGTTGGGATTCCAACCTGTCGATTCCACCTCCGCGACGCTCTGCCGCCGGGACAGCGGACAGAGCTCGCTGGCCACACGAAAGCCCTACAGCCATGCGGCGCGAATCCACTGGCACCCATGAAGTGACAGTTGGCGGGGGAGAGACCGTGCGAGCGTTCGTGCCCTTGCCACTCCCACCTGTCCCGGAGGTCGATTTCCGGGAGGGGCTCTGTCGTCCCCTCGAAGCCGCCACCGCAGCACTCGGGCGACTCGATGCGGTTACGGAGTTGCTTCCGGACGCGACCGTCTTCGTCTACGGCTACGTCCGGAAAGAGGCTGTCCTGTCCTCCCAGATCGAGGGCACTCAGTCCTCACTCGCCGACCTGATGCTCCATGAAGCAGGTGGCTCGCCCGATGTCCCCTTCAGCGACATCATTGAGACGTCGAACGCCGTCGTGGCCCTCAATCATGGTGTTGAGCGCCTGCGAGGCGGCTTCCCACTCTCGAATCGTCTCATGCGCGAGATGCACGCCAGGCTGCTGGCGAGCGGCCGCGGAGCGGCGATGCTGCCGGGCGAGTTCCGGCGATCGCAGAACTGGATCGGGGGCTCGCGTCCCGGCAATGCGGCCTTCGTGCCGCCACCCCCCAACCACGTCCAGGATTGCATGGCCGACCTGGAGCGGTTCATTCACGCCACGGACGACGGACTTCCGGTCCTCGTCAAGGCCGGGCTGGCACATGTGCAGTTCGAAACCATCCACCCCTTCCTGGACGGTAACGGCCGACTGGGACGATTACTGATTACCCTGATGCTCTGCGATGCCGGACTTCTGAGGGCGCCGCTCCTCTACCTCAGCCTCTACT
The DNA here is from genome assembly GCA_022826005.1 of Gemmatimonadota bacterium. Lineage (GTDB taxonomy): Bacteria > Gemmatimonadota > Gemmatimonadetes > Longimicrobiales > Gaopeijiaceae > Bin94. Next base: position 26,558 of record JAJDVT010000069.1, read on the forward strand.
TCAAGCGCAATCGAAGCGCCTACTACCAGCTCCTGAACGACATCCGGCACACCGGGGACTGGGAAGCGTGGCTGCGGTTCTTCCTGGAGGGTGTGCGAGAGGTTGCGGAGGGAGCTTTCGCGACGGCCCGGTCCGCCAGCGAAACGATCCGGGACGACCGGTCGCGAATCGGGCGTCAGGGAAGGCGTGCGGGTTCGGCGCTCCGGGTCCACCAGGCCCTCGTCGAACGGCTGGTCGGGCGCATCGGCGGCCTCGCGTCGCGAACCGGGCTGTCCGCACCGACGGTAGCCGCGGCGCTTCGGCTTCTCGAGAAGCTCGACATCGTGCGCGAGATCACCGGCCGCCAGAGGGGCAAGGTCTACCGCTACGAGCGCTACCTGGCCGTCTTGCGGGAGGGCACGGAAGAGCCGCCCGAGTAGTTGGGACCTCAAGGATCTGAGCCTGCGGCGTTCCGCCAGAATGCCTACGGCTGGCTGGAACGACCGTCCCGCCACTATCTTGTTTTCGAAGTCTTGCGGCACCCTTGACAGGAGCGATCCCGATGACTCACGCCGCCTTTCTCCCGCCCGCTCCTTCCCGCTGGGCCCGCCCGAAACGCCTGCGCCCGCTCGGTCGGCGCCTCGCATGCCTGCTGGTCTCGGTGGGCGCCATCGCGCCCATCGCCTGCGACAATCTATTCTTTCCCGTGGAGACGCATGTCGTGGTGGGGTATGTGGAATTCGACGGTCCCGTTTTCCGCGACACGGTGGAGATCGCTGACACGGTAACCGCCAATGCCGCTCTGGAGATCACGTTCAGGACAGTAGGCGGCGGCTGCCATGAGGGTGGCCATACCGACGTTCGCATGGCGGGGCCGTCAGCGATCGTGACCCCCTACGATTCGCTGCTGGTCGACCGTGACCCTCTCGCTGTCTGCACGCTTATACGCCGGAGCTTTTGGCGCACGGTGACCGTGGTCTTCCCCGATCCCGGAACCGCTCTGGTGGAGCTTCGGTACAGCACCGACATCGGCGATAGTCCCGAGGATCACAACTCGGACGGGCGGAAGGTGTACATTGTGGAGGTGCTGTCGGCGAACTAAGATAGTCCGCCAGCGGTCAGCCCTCCGAGACACCTCATGCCGCCGAACCAGACGGTCTCCTCGTCGGTCAGAATGACTCTGGAGATCAGGCCGGCGCCGTAGATCGAATCGCCCTCCTGTTCGACAGTCAGGTCAAGCACCGACATGTTCGCGAGCCCGTCCGCGCGCCAGGCGCCTGTGCCCACGTACTGGCCTGCCAGGTCGGGGAACTCTTCGGGTGCGGTCGTGTCCGTGCATGCCAGCAGGGCTACCAGCAGGAACATGCCCGTTGTTCGCATTGTCTTTCTCCTTGGTCCACAGCCGTTCGCGGCAGCGGCGAAGCGGTAACGGGAGTGTTTCCGGAGTGCACGCTCAGCGCGGACACGGGGAAGTCGCACTCCCGACCCGGCCCGAGGGCAATTCCGGCAGATTATGGATCAGGATGCGTTCGATTTCCATCTCGTCCACGTCCCGGACGGCGATTCGCCCGCCCTCGATGTCCAGCAGCCGGTTGCCGCGCGGCACCGTCACCCGCCCGACGGGGCAACCGAGCGGGTCGAAGAGGTACCACGGCGCGGGTTCTTCCGTCGTCGCGAACCCCGTCACCCAGACAATGCCGGCCTCATCGTCCACGGCCATGGCCCGCAGGGGGGGAACGAAGGATGGATAGGGCACCTCGTCAAGAGCCCGCCGCATCCTCGCCTCCGACCCGGCAGCGCGCCGAAGATTCGCTTCGCGGAATTCGGCGATGTCGCGATCGGTCACCGGGCGCTCGGGTGGCAGCCTGACGACGAGTTCCAGCGTTCCGTCCGCATGTACACGGCGGAACTCGCCGTTCATGCCGTCCTGCACCCACAGCAGGCCGTTTCCGAATAAGAAGTCATGGCCCGTCGGGAAGAGGAGGGGCGCGAACATCCCCTCCCGGCTGACGTAATGAGGCTCCGCGACGACGGTCGCGAGGCCCGGAAGCCGCTCTGCGGAGGGACCCTCATCGAGGTTCACCACGCTTGCGACGACCTGGAACGGCTTGCTCAAGCTCCCCCGGTTACCTACGGGGATCATGCGGGCATTGTCCACCGCGATCCGTACCGGCGAAAAGACGCCGATCGGGCTGATTGATGGTGACCACGGACCTGGAACGCTCGATTCATGGCTCAAGCCCGCCTCCGTCAACCGCGCCCTGGTGAGGCGATTGATCAGCCTGTCCCAAATGAAGAAAAGGCTGTCGCCAAGGCTCTGCATCCAGTCGAGGACCTCGAATTCCCCTGGTCCTTCTCCCTCGCCCCCGATGCTCGATACGAAGCGGCCGTTGCCGTCGAAGTACCGTAGTTCGTAGTCCTGGAGATCCGCGGTCACGATCCCGGCAGGCACCAGCTCCGCGCTCACGATCCACCGAAAGAAGTACTCCTCCGCGCCGTCCGCGGCCCCGATGGTGTCCACTCCCGGCGCGAAATCGATGACGGGGAAGGCTTCATCTTCGAGCAAGGCGTAGGTGACGATTCTGGTCCCCGCGCTGTCGCTCACAGTGATCATGGCGGTGTCAGCCGGTGTGTCGCATCCGACGCAGCCGATGGCGATGGCCGACGCCAGGAGAAACGCTCGCGGACGCTGATCCCGGTGGGCACGATGCGGCTTGAGCGATCTTTGTTCCGCGAGCTCCGCTACGGGCATGCTGGCTGCCATCTTGCCGTTCCTTCGGTTGGGCGGGTCCCTGCAGGTCGACCCGGTGGTCGATGGTCGCAAGGTATCCGGACGCCCGGGAAGCTGGCCAGCCCGGGGACGGTTCCAACCTTTCCGGGCCCCATAATGTCTCACAGCCAAGGGGATCGGTCCCCCAACTCCCGCGATCAGGCGAACGTCATGTCAATTTTACAAAATGTCATGTTCTCTTTACTTTTCCCCGCCGCGGGTACCGTCCTGCGCCCCTCCCTGGGCCGATTGGCCCGACCGGGCCGCGGGCCTCGCCTCGAGCGGGAAGCTGTACTCCCGCACCCAGAGGTGACCCGTGGCGTCGCTCGCGACCGAACCGTAGGCGGGAAAGTGTTCGGCCACCGGCGTCGATCGGGCCTGGCGGCGTATTTCGTCGGGGGCGGTCCCGGGACGGGCATTCTCTTCGACATAAGCGAGCACCTCTGCCTCCGTCGGTGCACGCAACTCGTGACCACGCCGAACGATTCGGGCAAGCCTGCCGTCCGTGGTGAACGCCTTCAACTCGTAGCGGAAGTTCGTGCCGACGATTACAAGATCGTTCCACAGTGTCAGGACCGACCCTCTCCGGTAGGCCGTGGCCCGTGTCGTCCCGCTCCGCTCCGAGCCCGGGTGCATCCCCAGCGAGGTCAGCAGCTGGCCCTGGCCGCCTCTGAGTTGCAACTCGATCATGCTCTCATCGTCGGCAATTCCGGCGACGAGGATCGCCCCGTCCCTCGTGACGGACAGCGGATTCCATCGGAAGCCGGGGGTAGTCGCGTGGTCCGCCAGGGCGAATGTGCGCTCGTAGCTGCCCTCCGTGTCGAAAACGGAGATGCCCGAACCCGGTGCCCTCCATGCCGCGATCGAATCGCCCGGCCACGGCCACAACGTCAGGAGGCGCTCGAATTCGCCGGGTCCTTGGCCCTCGCCTCCCCGGCTCGTCAAGTGACTTCCCCGGGCGTCGAAGAACCTGAGTTCGTGCGAACCGCCGTTCGCCACCACGATTCGCCCATCGCTCAACCTCATCGCATCGCGGACAAAGTACAGCGTGTACGGGTCTTCGCCGTCCACCTCCCCGATGGACAGGTCTGGCTCCGGGCCGATCCGCCAGTCCAGCCGCGAGCCTTCGGGAGGGCGGGGGTTTTCGACGATGCGGATTCCGGCGCTGTCGCGGATCTGGACGGCAGAGTCGCCGATGGACGGGTCGTCCGACTGGCAGGCCACGGACGCCAAGGCGACGAGGACGGTTGCGGGGGAGATCGATCTGGCGGCCGTGCCCATCTCAGCCCTCCGGCCGCCAGACATCCAGGACGGTCACGCCCGAATCGTCCTTGCGCTCGGAGACGATCAGGCCGTCGTTCGTGAAGCCGGTGCCGACCCATGGGAATCGCTGGCTTCTCAGGACCAGACCGCGATCCGGATCGATCACCTCGACAATCGTGTCGCGACGCCGCTCGTCCACGATCAACCCCACATGGTCTACAGGAGCCCATTCGGGGTCGGCGAGCGTGACAAGCGTCCAGATCAAGCCTTCTTCATCGATGTGAACAGCCATCAAGTACGGTGGGGCGGGTTCCCTGGCAGGGTCCAAGGGGCCTTCCACCTCCCTATCGGGGAACCACTCTGCCTCGCGCTTCAGCACTCTCAGCAGGGTCCCGTCCGCGGCATACTCGGACACTTCATATCGATCGGGGCGCCCGGCCCAGACGGTCATCCCCGCGGCAACGAGACGCCGCTGATAGGCAGACGGCCTGAACTGGAGGATCGGCCCGGCCGGCACCAGGGGGCTGGCCGATCCGTCAGGCCGGATCACATGCATGATGTATCCGGTAGCGGCCGCCGTGTGCTCGCCCCCGGCCACGACGAGGGTGCCGTCGTCGAGCTGGGCCATGTCGTGCGGATACGGATTGATCGGGAGCAGCTGTGTGCGGGCCACGGAGCCGTCGGCGTTCAATACCGTCAGTCGCAAAACCGATCCGTCCAGCACGCCCAGTGAGTCTCCACGAAGCACCATGAGTCTTCTGATGGTCCCATACTCGCCCGGGCCCTCGCCTCGACCGCCCCACACGGAATCGAGGGTGCCGTCGGAGCCGTATACCAGGATGGACTGCGCAGGACGAGGCCAAAGACCGTTACGACACGCAATCAAAGCGGACAGAAGGGCGAGCGCAGCTGCGAAGATGATCGGATTGGTCTTCATTGCTCGCGCCATAAGAGGAAGGGGATCTTCGTCAGCTTGGATATTTTGGCTGCGGCAAGTGGTTGCTCACACGGTCATGTCAACTGCGCCTGACAGAACGTAAAGTCGAGTTTACACTTTAGCCCCCCGGCACCCTCAAGATCGGATACAAGCCCCCAGCCTCCAGCCGATCCGCCAGGAACCCCCAGTTCGCGAACCCGTCGTCGGACTGGGGCTCCAGCAGGCTGAAGAGCAGGCGGCCCAATGGCAGATCGGCGCTCGCCCACATGTCTCCGGGGGCAGGGGTCACCTGCGTGGGCTCGTACCGCCCGAAGAGCGTCTGCTCGTTGCGCCCCTGGAACGGGCGAGCGGAGGTCCTCACCGAATCGATGTGGAACGCCTCTACATCCAGCGGCGCCGCGTCGGCCGGCTCGAACCAGACACCGTGCGCGGCGAGGCGGGTCAGGACATCCTCGAGCTCCGCGGGGATAAGGTAGCCCCGGGGCACGCGCTCGCTGAGCGTCGGCGTGAACGTCCCGTACTCGTACATGGGCACGACGTACTGGGTGTCGGCGCGCAAGAGCAGAGGACGGCCCGTGAGCGGATGCGCCTCCTCGACCGTGGCGCCCATGAGGATGTCGACCCGCTCGGCTGACCGCTCTGGAACGGCACGAAGCGCAAGCGATTCACCCACCACGGACGCGGCATCGGCCTCCGCGACGATCTGCCGCACCTCTTCCCCGTGCTCGTGCACGTAGTCCAGGATCTCCTCGACGAAATACAGCGTCGCGAGCACGCGCTCCTCGAAGGTCGCGTAGGAATAGGCCTCGCTCAGGATCGCGATCCGGTTGCGCAGGCCGATGTAGTTGTTGTTGAAGCGGGGGCGGTGGTCGAAGGTGTACCAGCCGCGCTCGCCTCCGCCGCGCGCGGACGCGTTGCCGTAGTAGTAGAACTCCCAGCCGTACTTGTCCCGGATCTCGCCGGTGACGTGGGGAAAGAGCCCGTCGCGCAGGAAGGCGTCGATGGCCGGGGGCGTGTTGGGATGGAGGGGGGGCGAGTAGGTGAGATGGTAGGCGTGCTGCGTCCCGTTCGTCGTGTGCAGATCGACGGCCACGTGCGGATCGTATCCGCTGAACAGCCGCGCTACCGACCGCGCTTCGGGCGACTCGAGCTTCATGTGATCGCGGTTCAGGTCGTAACCCTGGGCGTTCGGGCGCTGGCCCATCCCGCCGATCGGCCCATGCTGGCGGCCCCGATTGGTGAGGGTCACCCGCTCATTGCCGTCCGCGTTGTAGATGGGCGCGATCAGCAGGACCATCGACTCGCGCCACTCCCGGTGTTCACCGGCGAGGAGGTCGCGGAGCAGCATCTGGAGCGCCTCCTTCCCGCACACCTCGCCGGCGTGGATGTTGCCCTGCAGGTAGACCACCGTCTTGCCGGAAAGCCAGATGGATGCCGCACTCGGATCCGGGATGTCGCCGACGATGGCCAATGGGAGCGCCCGCCCCTCGGTCGTATAGCCGAATGTCGTGTAGTGGACCGACGGCGAGGCGGCCGCGGCGCGCTGGAGGAAGTCCACGACCTCGGCGTGCGAGCTGGTTTCCCGGTAGTCGGTCCGCTCGGCGCGGGTGAGGAAGGCGTCGTCCGGGGGCGGAGACGGGTTGCAGGCGGTGAGGAGGGCCGCCGCCGTCAGTCCGTGTGCAAGTCCCCGGGTGCATCGAGAGCGACGGGGCGACGGCTGGGCCGCCGGGCGATCGGGAGTCGCAGTTCCAGTGTTCGAGGTCGCCATCGGTTCACCGCGCCTTTCCGTGGGGTGGGATGCGTGACGGTGCCGACCATAAGGTACACCGTGGCCATCAATCGCGCGCTTCCTACCGCAGTTTGAGTGTCTCAGTGAAGTCCGCAGGCGTCACGATCTTGATGCCACGGAAAGGGTCCAGGGCCAGAAGATCCGCGTCACCGGTGACGATAACGTCCGCCTCCCCGTTGACGGCCATCTCCAGCACCTGATCGTCCTTGGGGTCTCGACATGCGTGAACCGATTCACGAATCTCAACCAGGTGGGCCATGCGGACGAACTCAACGAGGAAACGCTCGCGCTGATCGGGTTCCACGTACCGGTTGAACTTCGGGCGCGAAAGGACATCCTGTAGTTCTGTCAGGAATGCCGCGGATGTAAGGATCCTCCCGCTGTCCAGCGCGTGCAGGAAGGCAAGACCCGGCTTGGAAGCGTTGAAAAGGAGGGCGCTGACGATAACGTTGGTGTCGAAGACATACCGGGTCATCAAGCGTCGAGAATGGAGCGCAAGATCTCCGGGGTAAGGCCGCGCTCCTGTGCGCTGCGGCTGACCTCTTCCATGATTTCGCGAAGGGACTTGCTGCTACTCGTGGCTTCCCGTAACCGGAGATTGACGAGGACATCCAGTTTCCGGCGATCGCGAGCCGAAACCGTCCTGTAGGCCTGCGCCACATCCGCATCCACTGCAACTGTGATTGTGTCCATCAATGTTTCTCCAGTCCTTGCTCACCCAGTCACGGCCCTCCTGATTTGGCCGCGTGCCACACATGGGGAAGATTGCACGGGCAGGAGGCATGTCAAGGATCCGCGCCCTTGCGGTACCGACCTCGGCAGTCGTCGCAATCCAGGCAACCACCTCAGTTCGTACACTGACAGACAGGAACGTTGGCGACCAATGGGCACCTGAACCGGTTTTCGATACACTCAGATGGCCATCAACAAGGAGTGATTCATGAGGCGCACCCTGCGGACCGCGGCAATCACCTTCGCGGCACTCCCGGCAATCCTCGCCATCTCGGTTCGCCAGGGCACGGGAGCTGCCGAAGCCGGCGGAGGGGGAGGACGAGTCGAAGCTGCTCACATTCATGCAGGCCTTCGAGGGCGAGCCCTACGGGATCGAGTGGACGACCGACGCCCGCATCTCGCATCTGGAGATGACCAACGACATCACCCGGCCCGGCGCCCTTCCCCTCGTCGACATGGAGATCGACGGCCAGACCGTATCGCTCGTGCTCGACACCGGCGGCGACCGGCTCTACCTAGACAGGGACATCTACGCGAGCCTCGGGCTCGCCACCCTCGCCAACCGTCGCATCACGCTGCGCGAACGCACTCCCGACGCCCTCGCGCAGGTCATGGCAACCTTCGGCGACACCCCGCCGGTCGAAGCGCCCTTCTTCATGACGGGCACGCACCTCATGGTCGCGAAGGGCAGCCTGAACGGCAACGAAGGCATCAACTACTTCATGGATTCGGGGCTCGCGATGAGCATGCCCATGATCGTGGTCGACGTGGACCTGCCCCGCTTTCACGGACGATTAGTTCTTGGGGTTGATAGTGTGTGATTTGGTTTGTGCTTTCGCCCTTCCAACGGTGGAGAGGGGCAGCGAGCGACTCTGGAGAAGCGAGCGAGGACGAGAAGTCCGGAGAG
>JAJDVT010000105.1 GCA_022826005.1 Gemmatimonadota bacterium
CCCCCCTTGCCCCCCACCGAAGACCCCACCATCATCCCAGTACCCGAAGCGTCGCGACCCCTCCCCGTTCTCACCTTGATTGTCGCAACGTTCTCATCTTGATTGTCGCCGGACAGGCAGACGATCAGTTGGAGCTTTACCAGCCGGTCGATGCGGTCGAAAGCTTCCAGCCAGAACTCGTCCCTTTGCCGCGTCTTCTGTCGCCAAACCGGATCAAGCTCCTTCGCGATGCCGCTGAGGACCATCTGGTCCAAGTAGACCAGCTTCTTTGCGAGTGGTGGCAGCCGCTCCTCTTCCGTGTGGGAGCAGTTGCGGCATTGACGGGTGTGAACGTTGTCGCTGATGGATAGCGTGCCCAACTCCGACTGTCCGCACTGGGGACATGCCTGAAATGGACCGGTGATTAGCATCCTGGGATGGAAGACGAATGGCGATTGGGCCACGCAGCCTTTGCTCCGTTTCGGCGACCGGCCGAGAGAACGTTCGGGACTTGGCAGTCAGTCTAGCTGAGTGAGTTCATAGGATGCACCAACCTAACCAATTGAGCCACGACCGCCACGACTACCTCGGCAGGTGGAGGGTCGTTCTCCTCGGGGCTCCTGGCGCTATTGCCTCTCCAGATGCACGCCGCCCTGGCCCGGTCACGATCAAGGTTCTCTCAGGGGGCGATGTCGGGGCGCCGGAGGCGGTTCATTCTGCCGCAGGATGGTCTGGATTCAGCCATCGACGAATCTGCTGGGGGGTCACATTCTTGGGAAGGTAGGCGACTGTCGTGTCTTTGGCCTCCCTACGGAAGAAGAACGCGATCAATGCCAGCCACCCGATGTGCCCTTCGGCGAAGTCGATCTTGCTCCGATCTCGTGGATCCAGGTCTTCCAGCTCAGACAGTCCACGCTGAACATCGTCCGATAGCTTCTCGCCGAGTTCGAACTGCTGTTTCGGGGGAAGGCGTGTCATCAAGTCAAGGAGAACTCCGGAGATACCCAGGAGCATCCCAGCCAACCGTCTATCAACACTGATGAGTGGCCGGCTTTGGCCCTTGTACTGTATCTCCGAGACATCATCCTCAAGATCAAGCAGCCTGCTCCAGGCTTCCTCAAGGCTCCCTGTTGGTTCGCGCTCACTCACAGACAAATTCTCCTTTCGTCCCGCTGATGGCAGCAGCCCCCGCGAATCCGTCCCGACCGATGCTCGGAGGTGGAGGTGACTTCGGGGCAATTCACGCTACGACGCAACCTCTTTTCTGGCAAGCATGGTGCTCCACCAGCAGGATCGGCCCGCGGCGGAAGCGCACTATCGCGTGGCCCTGCCCCCCCAGATTCCCGACACTTACCCCCATTTTCCCGCCATTTCGGCCAGATCGACCCCGACGCACCCCAACGGCAAGAAGCGCAGATCGTGCAGTCCCAGTTAGACTTACAGGATTTCTTGCCTTGATTCGCGTCCCTTCTGGATCGTCTCCTAAGCAGTAGGCCCCAGGTTCGAGTCCTGGCGGGGACATTGGGTTTTTGAGGGGTCGGGGTTCCGATTCCCGTCCACCTGTTACCGCCAATCGGGAAGAGGACCCCTCCGGTGTCCGATGGTCTGGTTGCACACCGGCTTGCCGCTCGGGACTACCCTGCCCGCCCGTCGCGCCCGGATGAACCGATCCCAGTCGCACTGGAGGGTGCGTCGCGGGTCGGTGGGGCAGCAGGGCCCTTCACCAGGCTGCAGGCTTCGAGACCGCGCTGCCTGGGATGTAGTTCGGAAACTGTGCGGCCCGAAGCATGGCCGTCCGAACATGCCGCTTATGAGTTGCAACCGCAGCCAATTGCGCAGCCATTCGCTTGCCACTGGGCACACCACAAACACCGGCTTACCCTGCTCGGCAGATACCATTCGAATCGGCGTGACGAGATCGGTGTCGTTCGAGATGACTACGGCGGCGTCGAATGACTTCTTCCACGCATCGTTGACCAGATGTACGGCCAGGTTTACGTCAGACCCCTTCTCCTCCATCGTATGGACTTCGGACACTACGGCATCTGGATGCGGCCGCGTGCGTCTTCGCCTCTTCTTCGCCCCCTTGGTGGGCGGGCTATACGTGCCGACAGGCAGCTTCCGGGTTGTTGGCCCCGAGACGGAGTGAGTGCCCTGCGGGCATGATGACCGGGTTGGGAGTGCCGATCCGACGCCCCGCGACCGGAAGGTTGGTGAAAGGCCGCCAAATGGTCTTGGAGAGAAAACTTCCCCAGATGACTTCGACCTCGGGCAAGGTCGCAAGGGCGCTCAGGTAGGCCTGCTGCCGAGCTGGTGCGCCGACATCGGGAATCCCCGATACGCGGGCGGTGAAGTACTTCAGTTTGCTGACGGAGTAGCTGGCCGGGAGCAATTGGTACGCCAGCTTGACGGGATCGAGCCACTTGAACGGCGTGTCCTTCAGAGCGCCGTAGTACAGGTTGAATCCGTCAACGTAGACTTGAGTCCTCATAGGCACCTCCAAAAAGCAAGGGCCACCCCGGAGGAGCAGCCCTTGAGCCGACAGCACGCTGCCGACGGGTATCTACACCAATGTACCACAACTGGCTCATACCCTCAACTCTCAGCGTTGTCCAACGACAACTCCCAGCCCCTCTCCGCCGACCTGTCCACGGAATTCCCCGGAAGATGGCGGCGAAGCGGTGCCGGCGTCCCGTGGTCGAACAGGATCTTCACGGTGGCGGGCGTCTTGAAGTACTCCGTCTCATGGTTGAGAACCGCCGTCACCTGCCACTCCTTGACCTCGGGAAACCACTCCAGGAACTGCTCCACGGTCGCGCCGCTCTCCAGGTTCTCGAACAGCGCGTACAACAACGGCACCCTCGTGCCCGTGAAGGCCCAGGCCCCGCTGATCTTGCGGGGGTTGCGTTCCACCGCCGGGCATGTGTTCCAATCCGTCATGCGTAGACCTCCTTCGCCATGTCGTGTTCGGTCGGATGGCCCGGGGGGAGGCGAGGCGGTGAGCCTCAGTGAAGTTGAGGTCGGTACGCCCCGGCTCTGAAGAACCCGCAAGCCGGGCCAGCGCGCCCCGGAACCAGGCGCACCGTCCCAAATCGCGGCTTATGCTTGTGGAGCCGTACCCTGCGGGTCACTGGCCGTCGGCGTCTGTCCCCTGCCCCACCACCCGGCGAATCGCGCGGCTGTGGGTCCGGCAGATGCGACCGATGCCATCGGCCGGGGTCTCGGCGTGGCAACCGAGACGGTCAGCGCACCTCGACCGGGAGTCGCACCACCGTGATGACCGGGACATCCAGTTCGTCCGTCTCGATGAAGGCGACCAGGCCATCGGGTCCGAAGGCGTGAGGCATGTCAAGGCTGCCCCGTGGGAAGGTGCCGATGTAGCGTCCGTCCGCCGAGATCACGTCGATGGCCCCCGGCTCGGCCGCGTCCGGTTCCGTGCTCCTCCGGATCCAGAGCCTGCCATCCCATGTGGTTCGCACCAACGCGATCACCGGGACTTCGGGGAAGAACCGCATGTTCTCGACCGCGGCCACCCGCGCCGCCGCAAGGGCTCTTGTCAACGCCTCCATCTCGGCAGTCGGCTCTCCTTCCCTGCTTTCGGTCCGCGGGTTCCGCGCTTGCTCCTCGAGCCGACGGTTGCGCTCGGCCCGCCTGATCGCGTCGGTAGCGAGCAACGGCGGGATCGGCCTGCGCAGGATGCGCGTGACCACGCCTGAACGATCGGTCAGCTTGACGACGTAGGCCGTCGAATCCGCGAACGCAATCCCGCCCGATGGCAACACATCGAACAGAAGAGCCGGTTCGAACCCCCACACCTCGCCGACGAAATCCTCCAGGGTGGCGGGGGCTTCGCCACCCTCGTCCCGCTTCTGCGGCACCCACGCTTCCACGAGAGTCTGCTCGCGCACCTCGCCCGACGACACGTCGAAGCGAATGACGGCACGCCTGTTGTCGTGGACCTGCCCCGCTTTCACGGACGATTAGTTCTTGGGGTTGATAGTGTGTGATTTGGTTTGTGCTTTCGCCCTTCCAACGGTGGAGAGGGGCAGCGAGCGACTCTGGAGAAGCGAGCGAGGACGAGAAGTCCGGAGAG
>JAJDVT010000002.1 GCA_022826005.1 Gemmatimonadota bacterium
CTGGAAGTCGGCCGGTTCGTTGCCCTCAAGGAAGGCGCGCATCTCGTCGAGCGTCCGGATCCGTTCGGTGCGAAGTGTCACGATCATCCTCCAATGATCTCTTCGCCCCGGCCTTCAGGCTCACTTCCCGCTGGAAACCGGCCCCGCGTTCAGGCTCATTTGCCGTTGGACAAGACTCTCCCGGCGACGCGGACCGGCTCCTTCGCTACCAGCCGGACGATCGTCCTCCGGCCGGCCTCGTGCTGGGGAGCGGCCTGCAGATCGTCGTGCTCGGCATCACGGGGCTGGTCGCGTTCCCCACGATCGTGGTCCGGGCCGCGGGAGGAACCGAGGCGTACCTCTCGTGGGCCGTGTTCTGCACGGTGGCCGTCAGTGGTGTTGCGACGATGCTGCAGGCGTCGCGGCTCGGCCGGATCGGCGCGGGATACATCCTCACGATCGGTCCGGCGGCGGCCTACATCGGGATCTGCGTGACCGCTCTCACCGTAGCCGGCCCCGGGGTGCTGGCCGTCCTGGTCATCGTCTCGTCCCTGGTTCCCCTGGCCATCTCGGCGCGCCTGTCGCTCTTCCGCCGCATCCTGACGCCGACCGTCGTCGGCACGGTGAACATGCTGATACCGGCGACGGCGCTGCCCGTCGTCTTTGGCCGCCTGTCCGACGTGCCGGACGCTGCGCCGACACTGGCGGGGCCGCTGACCGCCGCGGTGACGATCGCAGTCATCAGCGTGATCCATCTCAAGACCCGTCCGCGGCTGCGTCTCTGGGCGCTGCTGCTCGGAGTCGTCGCCGGGACGGCCGTCGCGGCGGCCTTTGGACTGTACGATCTGGAACGCGTGCTCCAGGCATCCTGGGCGGGGCTGCCGCCGAGCGCATGGCCGGGCCTCGGTCTCGACTTCGACCCCGTGGTGCTGGGTTTGCTGCCGGCTTTCGTGTTTGTGGCGCTCATAGGGACCATCCAGACCATCACTGCCTCCGTTGCCGTTCAGCGGGTGTCCTGGCGGCGGTCGCGGGCGGTGGACTACCGCGTCGTGCAGGGTGCAGTGGCTGCGGACGGAGTCGGCAAGCTGCTGTGCGGCGTCGGCGGGATCATGCCGACCCAGACGACCACGGTCAGCGTTCCGACGATCGAGATCACCGGGATCGCCGCCCGCCGCGTCGGCATCGCGGCCGGAGCGTTGATGATCGTGCTCGCGTTCGTCCCGAAGGCGCTGGCGCTGGTTCTCGCGATCCCGGAACCCGTGTATGCCGCATATCTGATGGTTCTCCTTGCCCTGATCTTTGCACGGGGCATGTCCGAGGTGATCCAGGGCGGAATGGACCACCGCAAGGCACTGATCGCGGGCCTGGGGTTCTGGGTTGGCGTGGGCTTTCAGAACGGCATGCTGTTTCCCGAGCACCTGGAAGGCGTAGCGGGCGGGTTGCTGGCGAACGGCATCACCGTGGGCGGGCTGACAGCCATCCTCATGACGCTGTTTCTGGACGTGACCGCCCCCCGGGTGAGTCGATTCGAGGGGGAGTCCGACCTGTCGGCGCTGCCGAAGATCCGGGAGCTGATCCGTGAATTCGCCGCGAGGAGCGGCTGGGACTCGGCGATGGTGGATCGCCTCGACGCCGCGAGCGAGGAGACGCTGTTGGCGCTGGTCGGTCAGGACGGCGGTGGCCAGCCTCGGGCGCGGCGGCGCCTGATGTTGTCGGCGCGCAAGGAGGGAGACGGCGCGGTCCTCGAGTTCGTCGCCGCGGCTGGCGAGGAGAACATCCAGGACCGTATCGCGATGCTGGCGGACCAACCCGACGACCTGCTCATGGAGCGGGAAGTGTCGCTTCGGCTGTTGCGGCACATCGCCTCGTCGGTGCGCCACCAGAAGTTCCACGACGCGGACATCGTGACCGTACGCGTGGACGCGCCGACCACCCCGTCGTGACGGGCCGGCCCCGGGTCAGCCCCGAAGCACCTCCAGCGGATTTATCCTCCGAGACGGGCGATCTCCGCCTCCGCCGCGATGTAGCCGAAGCCGGCCCAGCCGGAGCCCTCCAGAATGCGGCGGAACATCTCGTCGGCCTGCTCCGCGCGCCCGTTGTAGAAGTGCCAGTTGGCGACCCCGTACGCGATCGCCACGCCGGCCGGGTCCTCGCTCTCCGGGTCCCACAGCTCGTCGGCCTCGATCTCTCCCTTGTACATGAGCAGGAGGCGGTGGTAGCTGGTGTTCTCGATCACGTCCAGCTCCGCGGTGACGGGCTCCAGCACGGCCGCGGCCTCGTCGTCGCGCCCCAGGCGGCGCAGCGCCATGTACCACCAGTGCGAGATCGCGACGAGCTGGTCGGGGTTTGTGGTCACGGCGAGGTAGTCCTCGTACGACCGCAGCGCGGTCTCGAAGTCGCCCTTCAGGTAGTGGGCCAGGGCCAGGTGGTAGTGGATGTTCGACTGCAGCGTGCTGGTCGGGATGCCGCGCTCGTTCGGCTGGCCGTCCGGTTCCACCTCGTCCGGCTGCCCCTGCACGAGCGAGGCGGCGTGCGACAGGTCCTCGATGGCGCGGTCGAATTCGCGGATGCTGATCCAGCGGTGTCCACGGTGGCGGTACATGCGCGCGTCTTCGGGGTGCCTGGCCGCGCCCTCCGAGAAGACGTCGATGGCGTCGCGGTAGTGGCCCGTGTAGCCGATGCGGCGGCCGAGCCAGATGATGGCGTCCGCGTCGTCGGGGTTGGCGTCGTAGTCGGCCCGGGCGGTGGCGATGTCGTCTTCCCGACGGGCCGCAACCTCCGCAGGCGCCGCTGGAGGATAGAGCGGCTCGCCAAGGAGCGAGAAGGCTTCCGCACCGTCGGGGAGCGACCGAGCGATGGCGGTCGCGGGAGCGTCGGCAGGGGCGGCATCGCCCGAACCGGTGTCCGCCGTACCGCAGGCGGTGAGGAGCGGGACGAGGAGGGCGGCGGCGGCGAGGTGGGTACGATGCATGCGGGCGCGGCGGGTGGTCGGGGGATCGTGGCGGTGTCGGGGACAAGATTGGCGCCCGGGGCGGCAAGGTCAACCGCGCTGGTCGCCGGGTCGGGACACGGCTTTTGCGCGGCGCGGACTGACCGGGTAGACTTTCCACCGTGACCGGGTCGCCCCCTTTGGCGAGGAGCCGCGCAGAAATGTCGATTGTGAAGCTGACAAGAGTATCCCTGTTGACAGGAGCCTTCGCGCTGCCGGGGGTTGCCGCCCTGGCCCTCGTCGCGCCTGGCGTAGCCGCGCAGACCAACGGCTCTGCCAACGGCACAGCCCAGGACGAAGTCACCTTCAGCCGCGACATCGCGCCGATCCTGCAGCGTTCCTGCGTGCGCTGTCACCGCGACGGCGGCGTAGCGCCGATGTCGCTGGTCGAGTTCGACGAAGTGAAGGAGTACGCGAGCCAGATCGTCCGCCGCACCGGGATCAGGGATCGAGCCGGGGCCATGCCTCCCTGGTACGTCGAGAAGGACATCGGGATCCAGCACTTCAAGGACGACATGTCGCTCGACGACCGGGAGATCGGCGCGCTGGCGCGCTGGTGGCGCGCGGGCACCCCGGAGGGCGACCCCGCCGATCTGCCTCCGCCCCTCGAGTTCGACGACGACGTCGTGTGGGTCGCGGGCGAACCGGACCTGATCGTGAAGCTGCCCGAGGTGCTGGTGGAGAGCGACGTGCCGGACTGGTGGGGCGACATCGAGCCCATCCCCACGGGTCTGGAGGAGGACCGCTACGTCAAGTCGGTCGAGATCCGCGAGGTGAACGACGTCGGACGGACCGCGGACGGCGGACACGAGGGCCGCCACACCGTCGGCGGCCGGTTCGTCGTGCATCACATGATCTGGAGCACGTACAAGGCGGCCGAGACCCTGGAGGATGGCACCCGGACCCGGCCCAGCGTCGTGACCTGGCCTGTCCACGAAGTCGGCCGCGAGCCCGACATCTTCGACCAGGACGCCGGGCGCCTCCTGCGCGCGGGTTCATCGATCGTCTCCAACTCGCTTCACCTGCACTCCAACGGACGCGACACGCGCGCCCACCTCGAGATCGGCTTCCGCTTCCATCCCCCCGACTACCAGCCGAAGTACCGGCGGACTTCCTTCGGGCTCGGCAACGGCAGCGACATCGACATCCGGGCCGGCGAGGCGGGTCAGGAGCTGCACGCCTACCAGGTGCTGAACCAGCACACCAAGATCGTCACCTTCGAACCCCACCTGCACGCGCCCGGGATGCGCATGTGCCTCGAGGCGATCTGGGGCTTCAACGTCGAGACGATCAACTGCGTCGGGTACGACCACAACTGGGTGCGCGGCTACACCTACGCGCAGGATCACCAGCCGCTGCTGCCGAAGGGGACGATCCTGCACATCATCGGCTACATGGACACCTCGGACGCGAACCGCAACGTGCCGGACACCCGCAACTGGCAGGGTTCGGGGAACCGCTCGGTGGCCAACATGTTCATCGACCTGGGGATGCGGGTCACGCTCACCGACGAGCAGTTCGTTGAGGAGATGGCGAGGCGGCGAATGAAGCTCGCGCTGGGCCCGAACGACCATGTGGTCGGGTGTCCGCTCTGCATGGTGATCCCGGCGAACGGGAATCCGGAGTATTGGGCGGATGGTGGGGGTGATGCGGGCGGATCGGGCTCGTCTGACCGCGGTGGGCCCGGGAACGGGAACGGGTCGGGCAGCGAAGTGGGAAGCGCGGGCAACCGCGGCGACGCCGGCCGTGGCAACGAGCCCGGCCGCGGCAGCCGGTAGCGCGATGCGCAGGATGACGATCAGGATTGCGGTTCTGCTGCTGGCGGCCGGTGCCATCGGCTTCCACGGCAGCTTCCAGAACGCCGCCGCCCAGACCTACCAGCGCGGCCAGAACGTCGCGCCCGCCTTCGAGGGGTGGGTGCCGAACGAGGACGGCACCTTCAGCTTCCTCTTCGGCTACATGAACCGGAACTGGCGCGAGGAGCTGGACGTTCCGGTCGGCGAGGAAAACAGCTTCTCGCCCGGGCCGGCGGACCGCGGCCAGCCGACCCACTTCCTGCCGCGCCGCAACCGCTTCGTCTTCGAGGTGCGCGTACCCGCCGACTGGGGTGACAAGGAGCTGGTTTGGACGCTGACGACGAACGGCGTCACTGAGCGGGCGTACGCGACGCTGAGGCCGGACTACATCGTCGACAACACGGTGGTCATGTCGGAGACGGGCGCGCTGGGGGCCGGCTCCAGCGACGCGCGGATTCGCGGCAACCAGCCCCCGGCCATCACCCTGGAGGGCCCGGAGGAGCTCGTGGCCCTCGTGGGGCGCCCCTTGACCATCACCGTGCTGGTCGAGGACGACGGGCTGCTGCGGTCGCGGCGCCCTTCCGCGCCGGACCCGCCGGAGACAGCGGAGGACTCCGCGCGCGCGGACTCGATCTGGAGCGCGCCGCCAACCCTCAGCAGCCGGCAGCTGAGGCCCCCGTCGCGGATCACCGTGCAGAAGGTGAACGGGCTGTTCATGTCGTGGTTCCTGTACCGCGGGGAGGGTGTGGAAGGTGGCGCGGGCCCGGAGATGGCGGTCGGCGCCGAGGTGGGCGCGAACGACGCGGGCCTCGCGGGCGCGGTCACCTTCGACCCGCCTCAGATCAAGGTGTGGGAGGACACGCGCGCCGGCGCGAATTCCCCGTGGGCGCCGTTATGGGTGCCGCCGGCGCTGCCCGAGGACGGCCGCTGGACGGTCGACGTGACCTTCGACAGGCCGGGGACGTATCTGTTGCGCGGGCGGGCGGATGATGGGGGGTTGTATTCGGATGTGGAGGTGAAGGTGGTGGTGAGGGCGGCGGCGAGTTAGCGGCTAACGCTCGGACTCCGCAACCCTCGGCAGGATTCCCCCGGGCCGTCCGAAGTGGGGGACCAGTCCCTGTTCTTCCAGGGACGGCTGGGGGCAAGGGGCGGTGAAGCCGTCGCGGCTCGGAGAGTAGTACAGGCAGCCAACCTCATCATGGGGTCTGCTGCGGATGAAGTCGTCCGCGTCTGAGAGTGCATTTCGCCAGGCGGCCTTCGCCTCAACGGGATCGAAGGGTGCGGCGAGGGCCAGCCGGTCGATTTCCTCTGGCTGGTAGCGGCCTCGGCGCTTCAGCTGCTCGAGCAGCGAGGCCGGATTGAACCCCGGATCCTTCCCGACGGCCGCCCAGACCATGGCGCCCAGCGGAAGGACATGCTCGTGCGCGTAGAGGATGTCCACGAAGTCCCTCGCCTCGTCCCGACCCGCCAGAGCGAGCACCTTGTTGATGGCAAGGTCCACCTCGTGCAGCAGAAAGCCGCCCGTCTCGTGTCGTGCCAGGGGCATGAAGCGCCAAGCCGAATCGTGGGCCCAGTCGACGCGCGTTGCTTCGTCACCGTACCGCACGTGGGCCCGAATCAGGCCGGGCTGACTGAGGAGGACCTCCAGGCGGTAGCCGCCTTCCTCCAGCGCCTGGCTGTCCCTGGCGAACGACTCCGCGACGGCCTCGACGGAGTCGTGAAAGAAGTCGATGTCGTCGCTGAAACGATGCGATGTGGGAGCGAAGTGAAGCGCCGTTCCCCCGGCCAGATAGCCGTCGGAATCCCTGGAGTGGGCAAGCAATGCCAGAAGCTCGCGCTGAAACCTCGTCAGCGGCACAGTCGCCCCGCCATCCGCCAGGCCCTCATGTCCCCGTTCTTCTTCAGCGTCTCGGCCACCCAATCCACATCGGCCGGGCCGATTTCCAGATCCTTGCGGCAGGACCAGAAGCACATGGCATGGAACCTTCGAAGCGCGCGGCGTGCCTCCCGTACGCGGACCATGGCCCGGGCGGTCTCGGGGTCCAGCGTGCGGCGGCTCTTGCGGCCTCCTCGGCGACCGATTTCGGCGAGGTATCTTCGGACTTGGCTGTTCATGCATATATCATAAGCTGCTTACGTTCCGGGTGTCCAGGTGGACATCGCCGACGTGATCCGTTTGGGTCGTGGCAAGTGGGCCAACCAAAATGGCCGGGGACAGGCTACCCGGTGTTCCCGGAATCCGCTAGGATCCGATACGACCTGGAGGCCTTCCCCCGGCGACATTGGGCGTATCGTGATCGCCGTGTCCCGTTCAAAGAGTCCCTGGTGAGTCCGTTCCTGAGGCACAGCGCGGAAATCCGCGAGTACTGGAGCTTCGCTGCGGAACCACCCGGAGGATGGCGGAAGGCCCTCGCATCGCTCGGCCCCGATGTGCGTGCGCGGTTTGCTCGTCTTGGGTTCCCTCTCGACCGTCGCTCGGACAGGCTGGGGAACCTCATGATCGCCCGAGCGGAGGATGCGATCGCGTGTGATCTCGTACCGAATCGCAATGGCACGCTGAGTCTGGTCGTGGACGCTGACGAACTGTCGGCGCGGACCCACCGCGCAACGGTGTGGGCCAGCCACAGTGGCGACGAAGTGCTTCGGCGGGAAATAGGAATCAGCCAGAGGGAGTCCGCCATTCAGCTCGAGTCCGACATCGATCGGGTCGGCTTCGCGATTTGGCGGCTCGCGGACGGGCAGTGTGTTGATCGTATGGTCTTTGACGAGTATTCGGAGGTCTCCATTCGCCTGAGCCTTGACACGGGCCACTCGGTCCGCGTCCGGGACCGTGCCCGCCAGACGAGCTACAGGGTCGGCACACCGCAGCTGATGTCCACAGTCAGTGTGCGCACCGATCAGGATAGTGCCGAACTGGACAAGAGCATCAGGCGGAAGTGGCTCGATCACCGCTTGCGGGAACGGGAAGCCCTCGCGAGGAGGCGGGGAGATCTCGTGCGCTTCGGGCCGGGCAAGTGGCAGGAGGCTGCTGGACACTTCCTCGACATTCTAAGACAGGATTGCGACACGAGGCGGCCGGTCTATTTCGCCGATCCGTACTTCATGCACTCGCTTGGCGAGCGGCATGAGATCGAGCTGTGCCTCAAGATGTTCGTGGCGACTAGTGACGCGGCACTTCGCATCCTGTGTGGCAAGAAGGGTGGAGAGCAGTTGCCGGAATGGTGGTCAGACTGTCCGAGATCGATGAGATCCCTAGTCGGTGTTCGACGGAATCCAGGTTTTCATGATCGTTGCCTGGTCACACCGGAGCGTGAAATCCTGATTACGCACTCGATCAACCGCTGGGACGATGGGGTGACGTTCGTCAAGCTTCAATACGGCGTCTACCGTGCCGAAGCAGAGAAACTGTGGAACACCGGAGTCCCGATCAGCGAGAACCCCGGTGCTGCCCAAGGGGAAGAAGGCTCATGAGTACCGACAACTACCCGGTTTCCTCGGGGAACGACATGTCGGCTGCGGAACGCGTCCTCGAAAGGGTGAGGGGGGATCGATCCGAGGCCGCGGTATGGTCGTTCGATTCAATCGAGGTCGAGTTGGCGGCAAGGATCATCTCGTCCCGTTGGTCCACCACGGAAGTCGATTCCTTCGTGGAGGCGGCACTGGATACCCTGGCCCATGCATGCGAGCAAGACCGAGTCCTCGACGCGAGCCGAAGTACCCGCCTGGAACTCGATTCCGCTCGCGTGAAGATCCCGCGAGACGCGGTGGTGTGCGAGGGCAGGGTCGAGACCTTCCGGAGGCTGTTGAACGATCGCCTGGAACTCGTGGTTCAAGTGTTGCACCCCGCTGTCGCCAATCTGACAGACCTGATAATTGTGTTGCGGCCGGACTTGTTCAGGCGTCTGATCGAGAGGCTCGATCATCCTGTGGTGCAGGCGAGGGCGGCCCGCAGGATGGTCGCCACGGTGCTCCCGTCGAATCATCGGATAACTCTGGACTGGATCTGTGCCGACTCATGCGACGCCCTGGTGGCGATGGCCATCGTGTATTCGTTGGCGACCGTCAACGACCTCGACCATGACCTCCGATTCGCAGACTCCCCCGACGCGGACCAACGTGAGTGGCGCACCGAGCTCCGTCCTCGTCGGGACGATCTGGATGGTGCGGCGGCAGACCTGTTGGCGGAGCTCGTCGATCGGTTGTCGTTGCTGGATCCACCGGCGAGCGCAAGGTGGGTCGGTGAACTGCTCACCGCTGGCCCGGTGGTACTTCATTCGCATCGCGACGGAGGGAAGCCGCTCCGTGTCAAGCAGCTTGAAGCCGCTTGCACGAGTCTGCTCGCAAACGTGGTCAGCAAGTCTTGGTCCAGTGAGCTGCTCAGTGCGCTGCAGGAGGGACTATCCGCGCATGGACAGCCGACTTGGACTCGCCATCTGGGGGAACTCGCCTGGGCTGCTTGGGAGACGGTTCCCGGTCGAGCGGTGGACATCGCGCGAACGGCTCTCAATGAGCACGGAAGACACGTTGACGAGGCGCTGGAACGCAACCAGTTCTACCTGGAATGGGGCCATTGGGACCATCGGGCGTGGATTCTCAGCTTGGGGGCGTCGCTTGCTCTCTCGGACGGTGAGCTTGACGTGATCGAATGGATCGCGAAGCGGTGCCGCGAATTACCCCTGACCGCATGGGATGCGGATGCCGAAGAGAACCACCATTCTCTCATCGCCGCCGACCGGGTGGCCCAACACTGGTTCCTGTTGACATTTCACGCCATCGAAGTGATGGCGCAAGTTGGGAACCGGGTTGCTCCGCCGGTCGTGCGCTCCCTGGCCGAACTCCTTTGGGCCCATTGCCGTTTTGTCGGACGGTATCTCCACAGCCATCCTGAATCGTCAGTCGCGGCCGAGTATGGCGCGTGCTGTGTGATTGAACACGGCGAGCCAAGCGATCGGTGGCTACTGAAGCGAGCCCGGGACCCGGCAGTTGGCCCTCGCGTCCTGTGGAAGCTGCTCGACCAGCGAGCCGTCAAGAACAGTCGTGAGGGGAAGTCCGAACCGAGCCAAGACGAGTTGATCACAACCGAGGTGGCGTCCATCGCATCGGAGCGCTTTGGCGACGGAACGCGGTTTGGGCTCGAGACCCTCAAGCACTGTGGATACCTGTGGCTCTCCCTCGGTTCGATCGACGAGGCCGAAAGGACAGCCATCGCGATACTGGAGTTCCCTCCGAAGCTCCTTGACCGGAGCGACAAGATCCTGGCTTTGAAGTTACTTGCCTTCGTCGCAGCCCGGAGAACGCTGGCTCGGGGGGGACAGGATTACTTTCAGTCCGTGTACGCCGAGCTATGGTCGGTGTACACGCCCGGGCAGGAACGTCAGGATCGTCGGCAGGTCGATCATTTGCTGAACGAACTGCCGACCGACCGGTTGGGCCCTCGAGAATCATACGTTCCTCGCCTTCCACAGCCGTCCACCGGGTAGTTCATTCAGCCAACTCGCTCTTCTGGTGGAGGGTAAGCTTGCCCGTATATCGATATCCGGTATAGATTCGTAGATGATTCGGAGTTTTCGTTGCAAGGACACGGAAAGGCTTGCGTCCGGATACCGGGTCCGCCGCTTTCAGCCCTTCGAGCGGGTTGCCCAACGAAAGTTGGCGCAGTTGGATGCGGCTGCAACGCTGGAATTCCTGCGAGTGCCACCGGGCAACCGGTTGAAGGCCCTCAAGGGAGACCGCAGGGGCGAGTATAGCATCCGAATCAACGACCAATGGAGGCTGTGTTTCCGGTTCAGGTCCGGAGACGCGTTCGAGGTGGAGATCGTCGACTATCACTAGGGGAGAGAAGCCCATGACTCGACTGAACCCCGTCCACCCCGGGGAGGTGCTGAAGCACGATTTTATGGAGCCGTTTTCGCTGTCGTCCACCGCGCTTGCCAGGGCGGTCGGCGTGACGCCTGCAAGGATCAACGAGATCGTGCGTGGTCGGAGAGGCATTACGGCGGACACCGCCCTTCGCCTGGCCAGGTATTTTGGCACCGACGCCCAGAGCTGGATGAACTTGCAGGACCGTTACGACCTGGCGGTGGCGGAGCGGCGGCTGGGCGAGGCGCTGGCGGGGATTCAGCCACGTAGTCCGGCATGGTCCTGACTGTGCTCCACGTTGGACGTCGGGCTTTGCCTCTCGAGCCGCCCCGACAGCCCCCACCGCTCCTGTAACACGGCCACGGACGCCAGCATCAGCAGCAGCGAGTCCACGGAACCGCGATCCCGGTCGGCCAGCCGCGGGAGCCCGTCGAGGATCCCCCCCACAGCCGCCGCATCCACGAACGGCACCGACTTGAGCGCGTCCCCCCGCAGCGTGTCCTGCAGGAAGTCGTGCAGGGGCCCTTCCGTGCCGACCGCCGACGGCGCCATGAACGGCCGTTTCACCGCCCCGTACACCGAGTCCGGGATGTGGGGGCGCATGGCCTCGCGGAGGAGGTGTTTTTCGCGGGGATGGTCGGTGAGGAGGGCGAGCGGGAGGCGGTTCAGGTGCTCGAAGAGGTGGTGGTCGAGGAAGGGGAGGCGGACCTCGACGCCGTGCGCCATGTCGAGCCGGTCGGCGGCCATGTGGTAGTTGGCGAAGATCGAGTGCAGCCAGAGGTAGAGGAGTTGCCGGGCCGGTTCGCGCCGGGAGATGGCGGCGGCCTCCTTGCAGCGACGGTAGTAGGTGCGGTAGGGGTCGTAGCCGTCGAAGCCGCGCAGAAAGTCGCGTGAGCAGACCGACTGGATGAGGCCGAGGCCGCCGGAGAGGCGTGTGAAGAGCGAGGGGGCCGCCGGGAGGAGGAGGGCGAGGCGGGCCAGCCATGGGGAGATGGCGGCCAGGGTGGGGTGGTGGCGGCGGGGGGAGCGCAGGAGTCCCGACAGGATGCGCAGGATCTTCGCCGGGCCGAGGCCGCCAAGCGAAGCACCGGCCGCCGCGCGCAGGAACTCGTAGCCGAAGAAGGCCTCGTCGGCGCCCTCGCCCGCAAGCACTGAGCGGTAGCCGGCGTCGCGCACGCCCCGGCTCAGCAGGTAGCGCGCCGCGCCGTGGGTGTTGAACTGCAGCGTCTCGGCGTGCCAGACGGCGTCGGCGAAGTGGTCGGCCAGATCGGCGTCGCCGAGCATGACGACGGTGTGGTCGGCGTTCGCGGCCGCGGCCGCTTCCCGTGCCCCGTCGCTCTCGTCGAATTCGCGCCGCTCGAACCCCACGGTGAAGGCGGCGACGGGGCCGTCCGTGCAGGTGGCTGCGACAGCCAGGACGGAGGAGGAATCGAGGCCGCCGCTGATCAGGCAGCCCACGGGAACCCCGGCGACCATGCGTAGCCGGATCGCTTCCTCGGTGAGTTCGCGGGCCTGCTCGACGGCGGGCGCGAAGCCGGAAGCGGCCGGCGCGGACCGGTTCCGCTGCAACTTCCGCCCCCGCGGCGACGCCGGCAGGTCCCAGTAGCGCTGCAGCCGGACGGCCCCATTCCCCGCCCTCATCACATGCCCCGGCGGCACCTGCCGAATGCCGTGGAAGAGCGACCGCCGTTCATCCGGACAGGCGAGCAGCCAGTGGTACACGCCGTTTTCGTCCCAGGCGCGCGGCAGTCCCGCCGCAAAGAGCGCCTTCGCCTCGGCTGCGAGGTAGAGCGCGCCGTCATGCTCCGCGTAGAAGAGCGGCTTGAGGCCGAAACGGTCGCGTGCCGCGAAAAGTGTGCCGGCCTCCTCGTCCCAGATCACGAAGGCGAACTGGCCGCGCAGGTGCTCCAGGCAGTCCGCCCCATGGTCCTCGTAGAGGTGCAGCGCGATCTCGCTGTCGGAGCGGGTGCGGAAGCGGTGTCCCTTCGCTTCGAGCTCGGCGCGGATGCGCTTGAAATCGTAGAACTGGCCGTTGACGACGATGTGCCGCCGCCCGTCCTCGCTGGCGATGGGCTGGTGGCCGGCGGGGTCGTTGATCACCAGCAGCGTGTGGCCCAGAGCGATCCTGCCGCTCGGCGAAACCCAGGTGCGCTCCGCGTCCGGTCCACGATGCCGCAGGGCCCCGGTGGCGCGGCGCACCGCCCCCGCGTCGACGGGCCCATCACGGGACAGGATCGCTGCAATGCCGCACATCGTCGCCCTCTATTCCTCCTTCGGATGATGCATGACGGCGCGACCCCCCCGGCAGGTGAAGCGCATCATCGGCCGCCGCTCGCCCCGGGTTAACTCAAGATTGTCTTTGGTGACCCGCTGGACGATCGCGACCGCTTCAATCGTGCCCGCGTCGGGTTGGGTGCGGGCGTAGCGGCGGGCGTGACGGATGAGCAGCGCGCGGCGGACCTGCTCGAGTTGGGCCGGGCTCATGCGCATCCAGATGTTGCCGACAAGGTAGGACTGGAGGAGCAGGTGGCGCATGGATTGCGGGAAGAGGGCGTCGGGGTCGAGCGGGACTGCGGGGTCGGGCGGCGTCTTGCGTTCGTCGGGACTGTCGGTGTCGGCCGGCGCGTCGCCCCCCACCCGCGTGACCTCGAACCGCACGTGGTGATTGCGTTCGTCGACCCAGTCGAAGAGGCGGTAGCTCTGGAAGATGCCGAACATCCAGAGGAGCCCTCGCACGGGATTGTCCCAGCCGGTTGACGAGTAGCGGGGGCGGAGCCGGCGTCCGGTGTTCGCGGCTTCCCAGACGACCTGGACGGTGATGAAGGCCACGAGGGTGAGCGCGATCCAGCCGGCGGGGCCGGGGCTGGCGGCAACCGCTCCTTCAAGCGGCTGCGCCCCCAGCCACCCCTGCATGATCTCGGGCGCGAGCGCGAGCGGGATCGCGCCGAGCATCGCCAGGTTGGAGTACGGGATCTTGAGCGTAAACGCGATCCCGAGGTGGAAGACGATAGCTCCCGCGACCAGCATCCACTTGAGCGGCGAGCTCGGCGGCAGCACGAAGATGAGCGCGAAGAGGGGCTCGAGGATGAGCGCGGCCCAGGTCACGAGGCGGAGCGGGGTGCGCCAGCAGAGGGTCCAGAAGTCCGGCGCGCGGGCGATCGGCATGCGGAGGGCGGAGTGCATCGCGGAGCCGTCCCGCCACATGGGGCTCGTGAACTTGTACATCCCGGCGACGATGTAGACGAGCGCCATGTTGGCGATGAAGGCGCGGGGTGCCGCCCCGGGGACGGTCGCGGCGAGCCAGGTGTCGAGGACCGGGGTGCCTGCGGCTGATGCGCTGCCTGGGCCGCCCGCCAGATCCCCGCCCGGGCCCGCCAGGTTCCCCACCGGGCCGGCCAGGCCGCCCGACGCCCCCGCCAGCAGATCCGGCATGTTCAGCGTGGTCCCCACCGGCAGCAGCACGATCCACAGGCAGAAAATGTGGATCATGGCGTCGTCGAGGTAGGAGGCCAGCACGTTCCAGCGCAGTGTGGACAACGCCGCCAGAAAGAGGAACGCCCCGGCCGGGCGGGGATGTACGCCCGCGACCACCAGCAGCGCCGCCACGCACGCGCAGACGAAGACCGCGCGGAACAGCATCCCGGGCATTCCCGGTTGAAAGAGGCTCACGCGGGTGGGGGGGAAGAGCCGTGACAGCAGGCCGTGGTCGATCAGGCCGTCGGGGTCGCTGAAATCGCGCGCCTGCCTGAGCGTGTTGAAGAAGTACACGAACAGGACCGCGCCGACGACGATGCGCCCGATGTCCAGCGGCAGCGCATGGATGTCTGCGGTCAGGCGTTCCATCACGCCCATCGGGCTTCGGGCTCCCGGGCTGGAGTGGACTGTGGCCGCGTCGGACGCGGAGTGGTGGACAATCTACAAGCGTGCCGGGAGGTGCCGGCAAATCTTTGCCGATTGTCATTCGGATTGACAATCTGCAAGGTATCGGTGAACTTGGGGCGGAAAGGAGGGAAATGTGCCTGTCATAGATCGCAACCTTGCGGGACCGCTGAGGAATCGCATGCGGCACTACCCGGTCGTCACCGTCACAGGTCCCAGGCAGTCGGGCAAGACCACGCTCTGCCGAACCGTGTGTTCGGACCTGCCGTACGTGTCACTCGAGGGAATGGATGTGCGCACCTACGCGCTTGAGGACCCGCGCGGGTTCCTGCACGAATACCGCGACGGTGCCGTGATCGATGAGGTGCAGCGGGCGCCGGATCTTCCCTCCTACCTCCAGGAAGTCGTGGACGAAAACCCGGAGCCGGGGCGATTCGTGCTCACCGGTTCGCAACACTTCGGGCTCAGCGCGGCGGTGAACCAGTCGTTGGCCGGTCGCGTCGGCATACTGCATCTGCTGGCCCCCGGGCTCGACGAACTGGCCCGCTTCGCAGGTCCGCAGCGTGGAATGCTGGAGGTGATGTGGACCGGTGCCTATCCCCGAATTCACGACCGCGGCATACCGCCGGACGTCTGGTTGCGGGACTACTTCGGTACATACGTGGAGCGGGACGTCCGTTCGCTCCGCAACATCACGGACCTGGAGGCTTTCTCGACGTTCGTGCGGATGGCCGCCGGACGGACCGCCACCGAGACCAACCTGTCCGCGCTGGCGGGCGACGCCGGAGTCCGCCACAACACCGTCCGTGCCTGGCTGTCGGTGCTGGAGGCCGGCTTCCTGGTCATTCGACTGCCGGCCCATCGGAGCAACCTGCGAAAACGCCAGATCAAGGCGCCGAAGCTCCATTTCCTGGACTCGGGTCTGGTGTGCCACCTGCTCGGAATCCGGTCACCCGAAGAGTTGCGCCATCACCCCCTGCGCGGCCAGGTCTTCGAGAGCTGGGTGGCTTCGGAGATCTTCAAGGCCCGCACCCACCGTGGTGAGGAGCCCCGGCTGAGACACTACCGGGCCGCTGGCACGGAGGTCGACATCGTGATGGAGATGGGCGCCCGAACGACGCTGGTCGAGGCCAAGGCCGGAAGCACCGTCACCCCGCGCTTCTTTTCGGGGATGCGCAGGCTGGGCAGCGAGCTTGAGAGTGCCGGATTCGCTGTGGACAGGCGGCTGGTCTATGGGGGCGACCGCCGGCAGTCCCGCAGTGCGACGGAGGTGATTCCGTGGAACCGGCTCCTGGAGGTCGATTGGTGAGTCGCGCGGCCTCAAACCATCGCGGTCGGTCAGCAGGACGTCGAGGACGGTCTGGACCGGTTGGCTTCCAGGGTTGCCGGCCAATTCGGCGATACGAGAATCCGGAAATATGGCATGCGGTCCGAAAGGGGGTGGTGCGGGGTACAATCCGCAGGATCGTGGTGCCGGAATCCCTCAGACCGCGGGACGTCAACGACACGCACCTCCGGGGGACCCGGCAAGACGAAATGGACGTGCAGTACGTCGCCGGCCTGCGTTTGCAGCCCGCGGAGGAGAGATCACCATGACGAAGCAGATCGCCACAATGAGAGCACTTGCAGCGTGGACCGTTGCCGCCTTTGCGCTCGGCGCCTGTGCGGACGAATCGACCGTCACCCCCGCCCCCATCGAGGAGTGGACCGCCGAGCCGGAGTTTGAAATCGGCGATCAGCTGGAGGGCGACGCGCTCTTCGGCCGGATCACGGACGTGCGCCCGGCCGCCGACGGCTCCCGCGTCTACGTGCTTGACGTCCAGAGCCTGGAAGTGACGATCTGGACGCCCGACGGCTCGCGGATCGGGCACGCGGGTGGCCGGGGTGAGGGGCCCGGGGAGTTCTCGGATCCCGGCCCGCTCTTCCTCTTCGACGACCGCTTCCAGGTCGGGGACCACTCCAGGTACACCACGTTTGCACTCGAGGGCGAGGTCCTCCGGACCGACGGCTTCCCGCCCGGGGTGGGGTTGCTGGACCGGAATATGGACATGGCCACGCAGCGCCGCTCCTTCACATTCATCCAGGACTTCGCGATGTTCGCCGACGGAAGCATCGGGGCACTCGGCCTGCTTCCCTGGGTGATGGACGGCGATGTGCCGGAGGACGAAGACCCGGCCGTTCCCGTCCTTCGTGCCTCGCAGGACGACGGCGCCTGGGGAATCGACACGCTGGGCCTCCTGAGCTTCACGGATGTGTACGCGACGCTCGACCACCCGGAATACGGCGAAATCAGCCCCGTACAGCCGTGGATCCGGCCCGACCACTTTCAGATGGATCCATGGAACAGCAGCGTGGTGATCAGCCGGTCGTCGAGGAGCCAGCCGGGCGTGCTGGAACTCATCGAGGTCTCGCTTCCTGGCGATACAATCTGGACTCGCCAGGTTCAGCTGCCACCCATCCCCGTTACGGAGGACGACGTCGAGACGGCGGTGAATGAGCAGGCGCCGTTCCTCGGGGCGGATTCCAGCGCCCCGTCGCCAATGCTGAGGCGTGCGATTCGGGCCTCGTACATCATTCCGAGCCACTGGCCCGCCACCAACGAGATCCGGCTCATGTCGAATGGCGAGATCTGGTTCCAGCCGGCCGGCCACGAAGTCCCGACCATGTGGTATGCGGTGCGGAAGGGGGAGGATGATTCACCGATTCGGAGTGTCGTCCTGCCGGAGCGGTTCAGGCCCCTTGACGTCAACGCCACCCACGTGTGGGGGATCCGCTGGGACGAGCTGGACGTGCAGTACGTTGTGGGGCTGAGGCTGGAGCGGGCGGTCGGATAGCGGAGATCCCAGGGCCGCCCGCCACCGGCGGTTTCACCAAAGGCTGCCGGTCCCCATACTTAGCCGATGAGCCAGGACTACGACGCCATCATCATCGGCGCGGGCGTCATCGGCGTCTGCACCGGGTTCGAACTCGCCAAGCGCGGCTACCGCACCCTCAACGTGGACAAACAGCCGGCCGCGGGGTCCGGGTCGACCTGCAACACCTGCGCGATCATCCGGCTGCACTACTCCACGCCCGACGGGTGCGCGATGGCACGCGAAAGCTACTTCTACTGGCTCGACTGGGGGCGCTATCTCGGCGTGCC
This sequence comes from Gemmatimonadota bacterium, assembly GCA_022826005.1. Classification (GTDB taxonomy): domain Bacteria; phylum Gemmatimonadota; class Gemmatimonadetes; order Longimicrobiales; family Gaopeijiaceae; genus Bin94. Next base: position 17,645 of record JAJDVT010000002.1, read on the forward strand.
CGACGAGATGGGGCTGGCGAGGTACGTCAACACGGGGTGCCTGGTCGTCAAGAACGACCGCAACCGCGACCTGGTGAACGTGATGGCGGCGCTGGACGAGCTTCACGTTGCCTGCGAGGACCTCACAGCGGCCGAGGTCGCCGCCCGTTTCCCCTGGATCGACACCCGCTCCTACGGCCCCCCGGTCACCATGGCCGACGACCGTTTCGGCGCTCCGAGCGGCGGGAAGATCCGCGGCGCCGTGTACATCCCCGAGTCCGGCTACATCGACGATCCCACCCTGGCCTGCCACAACGTGCAGCGCGCGTGCGAGGCGCGCGGCGGGGAGTTCCGGTTCGGTGCGGAGGTGGTGGAGATTCCGAGGGAGGGAGGCCCCTCCGAGCGCGTCGCCGGCGTCCGCCTCGCCGACGGCTCCACGATCCGCGCCCCCATCGTCGTCAACGTCGGCGGACCGCACTCGGCGATCATCAACGGCATGGCGGGCGTCCTCGACGGGATGAACATCAGCACCCGCCCCCTCAAGCAGGAGGTCTGCCATGTCCCGGCCCCCGCCGACATGGACTACCACCAGATCGCCCCGCTCATCTCGGACGGCGACATCGGCTGCTATTCGCGCCCGACCACCGGCAACCACATCCTCATCGGCTCCGAGGACCCGGAGTGCGACGTGCTCGAGTGGGTCGACGACCCCGACGACTACAACACCGGCTTCACCCGCCAGTGGGAGACCCAGGTCATGCGCGAGGCGCAGCGGGTGAAGGGGCTGGGAATCCCCGGGCAGACGGGCGGGCTGGTCGATCTCTACGATGTCTCCGACGACTGGATCCCGATCTACGACAACTCCGACCTGCCGGGGTTCTACATGGCCGTCGGCACCTCGGGGAACCAGTTCAAGAACGCGCCGGTGGCGGGGAAGCTGATGGCGGAACTGATCGAGAGGGTGGAAGGCGGGCACGACCACGACGCCGACCCGGTCACGATGCCGCTCAAGTACACCCGCAGGACCTGCGACATCGGCTTCTTCAGCCGGCGGCGGTCGCTGAATCCGGATTCTTCGTATTCGGTGATCGGATGACGGACCGGTCGGCGGCGCGCGGCTGGCCGGGCGACACCCGCTGACCGCGGCCCGCCGGTGAACTGGCTCAGGCTGCGCCGACTGTGGCATCCCGCGCCGCTGAAGCGCCGCTACGACACCGTCATCATCGGCGGCGGCGTCCACGGCCTCGCGACCGCCTACTACCTGGCGCGCACCCACGGCATCCGCGACGTGGCGGTCCTCGAGTCGCAGTACATCGGCTTCGGCGGCTCCGGGCGCAACACCGCGATCGTGCGCGCGAACCAGAGGACGCCCGAGAACGTGCGCTTCTACGCCGAGGGGCTGAAGCTGTGGCGCACGCTCACCGACGAGCTCGACTACAACCTCATGTTCTTCAACTGCGGCAACCTGAACCTGGGGCACAGCGAGGCCGCGCTGAACGGGTTCAGAATGGCCGCGAGCACCCACAACTTCCTCGGCGTGAGGTCGGAGCTGCTCGACCCGCAGCAGTGCGCGGAGCTGATCCCCGGGCTCGACATTTCCGACCGGCCGGCCTTCCCGATCCACGGGGGGCTGTACCATCCGCCCGGCGGCATCGTGCGGCACGACGCGGTGGTGTGGGGGCTGGCGAAGGGCGCCGCGGCGCACGGAGTGCACATCCATCAGGGCTGCGAGGTGCGGGGGATCGACACCGAAGGGGGCCGCGTCACCGGCGTGCGAACCAGCCTCGGCCGCATCGGGTGCAACCGTCTCGGCATCATGGCCGGCGGCTACAGCACAGCGGTGGCCGCCATGCTGGGGATCGAGCTCCCCGTCCACCCCCTCACCATCCAGGCGACGGTCACCCAGCCGCTGAAGCCCTTCCTGCACCATGTCTTCAGTTCGGGCGCCTACCACGTCTACGCCAACCAGACGCTCAAGGGCGAGATCGCGGCCGGCGCGCACATGGACCCGCAGGTCAACTACACCACCGACGCGACCGCGTACTACCTCAAGCACCAGGCCGAAGCGCTCGTCGACCTGATGCCCGCCCTGAGCCGGGTCCGCTTCATGCGAATCTGGGCCGGCCTCGCCGACATGACCCCGGACATGGCGCCCATCCTGGAGGGCGACCTCGGCTTCGGCGGCCTCTACCTGGACGCCGGCTGGGGATACTTCGGCTTCAAGTCCGGGCCGGTCGCGGGGAAGTACATGGCGGAGTACATGGCGACGGGCGAGCGGCCCGACATCCTCAGGACGTTTCAGCTGAAACGTTTTCTCGAGAACCGCTACTCGGGAGAGACGGCGGCGGTCATGAAGTACGGGCACTGGGACTGATGGGGGTGAGGCGCCCATGACCTTCCGGCTGACCTGCCCCGTCTGCGGCAAGCGCGACCTCTACGAATTCACCTTCGGGGGACAGGATCGGGGGCCGCGGCCGGAGCAGGAGGGGCTGAGCGCGGATGAACACTTCCGCTGGGTGCAGTTCCGGATGATTCCGGGCGGGATGGGAGCCGGGGAGGATGCCGGGCCGCGCGCCGGCGGGCAGGGCCAACTGCAACACGAATGGTGGTACCACGGGCAGGGGTGCGGGGTGTGGTTCAGGACGACCAGGGATCCGGCGACGAACCGGGAGGTGAAGGATGGCGGTGGGGAGGGGTGACGCGGCGGGCGGGCCGCCGGCCGGAGGCGCGGCCGGGCCGGCGGGGGCCGCCGA
>JAJDVT010000082.1 GCA_022826005.1 Gemmatimonadota bacterium
CTGAATCGCCGGTACAAAAAGGCTCCACCGGTACATCCGCCAGCCACTTCACTACCCAGGTCACGGCGCCCTGCCGCAATAACGCCCCTGACCCTGCCCTCAGACGGTCACTCGGCCTCAGTGTGAGATATGCGGGCTAGATGTCACGCGACGCCTCGTACAAGCGAATCCAGAACTGAATGACCCTGTGGCGGAGTCGGAGGCGGTTGTGCTGATCGACGAACTCGACCTCCACCTGCACCCGAAATGGCAGCGGCAAATCGTTGGCAAACTCACGGCGACGTTCCCGCAGTGCCAGTTCATTGCGACGAGTCATTCTCCCCAGGTCGTCGCATCCGTGGATCCAGAGCAAGTTCACCTCATGACCCCCGATGGCGTGATCCGCCCGGACCGTACTCGCGGGATGGACACCAACTGGATTCTTCGCCATCTCATGGAGGCCGATGACCGACCGATGGATGCGAGGGCCATCCTCGAGTCCGTAGAGCGTTTGGTCGAGGAGGGCGCGTTCGCTGATGCGCGGACCGAGATTTCGGAGGCGCGACGGAGAGGTTTCGACTTGCCCGAGTGGTCGATTCTGGAGGCGCGGATCGCTCGCCTGGAGATTCTCGCAGAATGAAGTTCATCGCGAAGAGTGGAACCCCACGTGCTTACGCCGAGTGGTGTGCCGAGGTTGCAGGCACGCACCAAGCTGATTGGCGGAACGTGCGTTCTTCCGAGAAGCGACAGGTGCTGGCGAGCATGATCGCGGAACAGGGTGGCCTGTGCGCCTATACGATGCGTCGAATCGACGAGCAGTCGTCGCACGTGGAGCACGTCAAGCCGCAGAGTCGCTGCCGGGAGGACCATGCCGGATCCGATTTGGACTATGGGAATCTCGTGGCGTGCTTTCCGCGAGATGGCCAGGAGGCGTCGTGTCGCTATGGGGCACATCGGAAGGGTGGTTGGTGGGACGACGATGGGGCACGTTTCGTGTCACCCCTTCATCCCGTTTGCGAGCAGGTCTTTCGGTTTCGGCTCGACGGCGAGATTGAGGTGATCGACGATCGAATCGAAGCCAAGACCACTATCGACGTACTGGGTCTTGATAACACGAGTCTCACCGAGGACCGACGGCGCGTCATCGAGGAGTTCATTTTCGGACCGACCAGGAGCGACCCGATGACTCCGGCAGCTGCCCAACGTGCACTCGACCGGATTTGCGATCGTACTCACGATGGTACATTCCGCGAGTTCTGCGTCGTGCTGCGCGCGGCCCTGCAAGCGCACCTTCAGCGTCTCACGAGACTCCAGCAGCGTAGGAGACATGCAAGGAGGAACCGGTAACGTGCCGAGGGTCAGTCCCCACTCCGAAGCCGCCTTCGAGACCGTCATCGAGGGCCACCTACTCGCCCACGGCTACCTCCCCATTGCCCGCGACGGCTTCGACCGTGAGCGCGCCATCTTCCCGGACACGACCCTCTCCTTCATTCTCGAGACACAGTCGGACCAATGGGCCCGTCTGGAAGCCCTCCTCGGCGACAAGACCGGCGAGCAAATCCTCGGCGACCTCTGCAAGTGGATGGACATCCACGGCTCGCTCGCGACCCTGCGACACGGCTTCAAGTGCTACGGCCGGACGTTCCGCGTGGCGTACTTCAAGGCGGCTCACGGGCTGAACCCCGAGCTTGAGAAGCGATACGCGGCCAACCGTCTCGGCCTCACGCGCCAGCTTCGCTACTCGCCGCGCTCTGAGAACTCGGTCGACGTTGCGCTAAGCGTGAACGGGATTCCCGTCGTCACGGCGGAGTTGAAAAACCCGCTGACCAGCCAGCGGGTCGAAGATGCCCGTCGGCAGTACAGTAAGGACCGGGACCCCCGCGACCCGATCTTCGATTTCAAGCGCCGCTCGCTGGTACACTTCGCCGTGGACACCGAGTCGGTCCTCATGACCACCCGACTCGCCGGCGCAGCCACACGCTTCCTCCCCTTCGACAAGGGCCGCAACGGAGCAGCCGGAAACCCTCCGGACCCTGCGGGCCGCAACTACCGCACGGCCTACCTGTGGGAGGAGGTGCTGGAGCGCGACAGTCTGCTCGACCTCCTCGCCAGGTTCATCCACCTGCAGATCGACGTGAAGCGGGACGACCGGGGCCGCAGGGTGAAGACGGAGACCATGATCTTCCCGCGCTACCACCAACTGGAGGCCGTGCGCACCCTGGTGGACGCCGCTCGCAGCGAGGGAGTGGGACACAACTACCTCGTGGAACATTCCGCGGGCAGCGGCAAAAGCAACACGATCGGTTGGCTCACGCACCGGCTCGCGTCCCTGCATGACGCCGCCGACGAGCGCGTCTTCGACACCGTCGTCGTGGTCACGGACCGCGTTGTGCTCGACCAGCAGCTCCAGGATACGATCTACCAGTTCGAACACAAGCGCGGGGTCGTCCACCGGATCGAAAAGAGCTCACGGCAGCTCGCCGAAGCCCTCGACAACGCGGTTCCGGTGGTCATCACCACCCTCCAGAAGTTCCCCTTCGTCACGCGCCGACTGCTCGAGATGGCCGAGAAGCGCGGAACGACCGGCACAGGCACACTCCCGACACGGCGTTGCGCGGTCATCATCGACGAAGCACACAGCTCGCAGGGTGGCGAGACAGCAATCGATCTGAAGGGTGTACTGGGTGGCGAAGAGCTTCGCGAACGGGCACGCAAGCAAGCGGCCGAAGAGGGCCGCGAGGACATGGAGGAGGTCTTCCGCAGCATGGCCAAGCGCGGCAGGCAACCGAACCTCAGCTTCTTCGCCTTCACTGCCACGCCCAAGCACAAGACGTTTTCCGTGTTCGCCGACGGCGGGCGGCCGGCGCACCGCTACACCATGCGGCAGGCGATCGAGGAGGACTTCATCCTCGACGTGCTGAAGCACTACACGACCTACCGATCCTATTTCAAGCTGCTCAAGGCCTGCCGGGACGATCCGAACGTCGAACGCAAGAAGGCCGCCTTGGGGCTGGCGCGGTTCATGAAGCTGCACCCGCACAACATCGCGCAGAAGACCGAGGTGATGGTCGAGCACTTCCAGGCGGCGACTCGACACAAGATCGGCGGTCGCGCCAAGGCGATGGTGGTGACCGGATCACGCCTGGAGGCGGTCCGCTACAAGCAGAGCTTCGACCGGTATATCCGTACCAAGGGATACGCCATCAAGTCGCTGGTGGCGTTCTCCGGAACAGTCGTGGACGACCAGCTCCCGGACATCTCCTACACGGAACCGGGGATGAACGACGGCATCTCCGAGAAGGAGTTGCCCGAGAGGTTCGCAACGCAGGAGTATCAGGTCCTGCTCGTCGCCGAGAAGTACCAGACCGGGTTCGACCAACCGCTCCTGCACACGATGTACGTAGACAAGCGACTCGCCGGCATTCAGGCCGTGCAGACCCTGTCCAGGTTGAACCGCACTCACCCGCTAAAGGAGGACACGTTCGTTCTCGACTTCGTCAACAACCCGGAGGAGATCCGCGAGGCGTTCAAGACCTACTACGAGGGCGCGGAGATGGGCGAGGAGGTAGATCCCACCCGCATGTACGCTGTCAAGGCCGAACTCGACTCCTCGGGGATCTATCTCGATGAGGAGGTCGAGCGCTTCAGCACCGTCTACTTCACGCCGAAGCGGCGGCAGAGCACCTTGGACCACCAGAAGATGAACGCCGCTCTGGACCCTGCAGTGTCGCGCTTCGAGGCACGCCGGGAGGCCGAGGCGGAAGAGGCGGAAGACTGGCGCGCCAAGATGTACGCTTTTCTGAGCCTCTACGGATTCCTGAGCCAGGTGATTCCCTACCAGGACTCGGATCTCGAGCGTCTGTATGTGTTTCTCCGCCATCTCGCGACGAAGCTGCCGCGTCGCGGCAGTGGACCGGTATACCAGTTCGATGACGAGGTGCAACTAGAGTACTACCGCCTCCAGAAGATCAGCGAGGGCTCCATTTCGCTGCGTGCCGGGGAGGCCCATCCCCTCGACGGACCCTCGGAGGTGGGAAGCGGCCTCGTGCGACCCCAACCCGTGCCGCTCTCCCAGCTTATCGACATCCTGAACGATCGAGTCGGAACCGAATTCAACCAGGCCGACCAGCTCTTCTTCGACCAGATCCTCGAAACCGCCATAGCCGACGACGGACTGCAACAGGCGGCCAAGGTGAACCCCGCTGAAAAGTTCAAGCTCGTCTTCGAGAGTCTGTTGAAGAGCCTGTTCATAGAGCGCATGGATCACAACGAGGACGTATTCGTCCACGTCATGAACGACGGACCCGTCCAGGAGATCGTGACGGATTGGATGGCGTCAGAAGCGTACCGCCGCCTGCGGCGCCGCACCCAGGGCAGCTCCCCGGAACCTGCCCACGCCGACCCGCCACCGCCTCGCCTTCGAATCGTCACTCCTCGGCCGGAGGAGCGCTACGTGACCTGCGTGCCGCTCGTCCCTCTCGCGGCGGCGGCCGGAGCGTTCAGCGACCCCCAGCGCGTCGACGAAGAGAACTTCGAGTGGGTCGCGTTCGAGACGGCCCACCGTCTCCGGCGCGGCATGTTCGTCGCCCGCGCGGTCGGCAAGTCCATGGAGCCGACCATCCCCGATGGCGCCTACTGCCTCTTCCGGGCCCCGGTGGACGGCACCCGACAGGGCAAGATTGTCCTCGTGCAGATGCGTGACGGCACTGATCCGGAGAGCGGTCAGCGGTACACCGTCAAGCGCTACGAGAGTGAGAAGGCGGCAGACAGCACGGCGTGGCGCCACACGGAGATCAGACTCGAGTCAGTCAACCCCGACTATGAGCCGATCATTCTGACCAACGCGCAAGACGCGGCTCTGGCGGTCGTCGCCGAGTTCCTCGAGGTACTCGGAGGAGGTGTGTGAGGAACGCTTCAGGACCATCTGGCATACCCCCTGGGAGCGGTAAGAGCCTCACGATGGTGCGGCAGGCGGAGTGGAACTGCCAACTCAGCCACGTGGACGGGCGGGTGCTCGTCGTCACCAACCTCAGGGGCCTCGACAAGCAGCTCGCGAAGGTCTTCAAGGGTGTGGACGAGGACATCTACCACACGAAGAGCGGAGCCGATCTCGTGAAGGCGCTCCGCGACCCCGCCAAATCCCTGATCTGCTCGCTCGTCCACAAGTTCGGCACCTCGGAAGAAGGCAACATCGACCAATACCTGAGCGACCGCCAGAGCCGCATCCCAGATGCCCCGGCCACCCGGACGCAGACGCCATATGAGGAGGTCGCGAAGGAGCGGTCACACTCTCTGGAGCGGCTGGTGGACGTACCTCCCGTTGCACTACCGCTGTCTGTAGCATGAAGGGTACTCCATGGACCACGAATCACTGATCCGCCGGTTGTCTCTTCCCCGCTTTCTCTACCGAGCCGGAGCAGTTGCGCTCGACGGGTCCGGTCCGTACGCGTCCGGTCTTGCCACCTCGCTGTTTCAAGATTCCGTCGAGGCCTTCCTGCGTATCTTGGCCGAGACTGGCGGAGTCAACGTCGGTCCCCAAGTATCGTTCGATGCTCTAATCGACAAGGTAGGCGTCTGCTACGGGTCCGTTTCCGAACACAAGGCGGCGCTGTCCCGACTCAACAAGGCACGAGTCGGCTTCAAACATCACGCCGTTTCTGTGTTCCGCGACGATGCGGTCCATTTCCGCGAGACCGCAAGAACGTTTCTGACGGAGGTAACGAAAGACGCCCTGGGTCTCGAATTCGAACGTGCATCGCTTATATCCGCGATAGGTCACCGACGCACAGAAAATTGGCTCCACAAGGCCCAAGCAGCACTCGCCGACGATGACTATAGTACGGCGTTGAAACACGCGGCAACGGCTTTCCAGATATACTTGAATTCTAGATCTGTACATAAAGCACGAGGCAACAGCCATCGTCTTTGGGGCCCGCCAGAGAACTACGAATCAGGTCATCCGCTGCGGTCATTTGCGCGATGGGTAATAGCTCATTTTGATGAAATACATATGGCCATGGACCTTCTGAGCCACGGTTTGGATATCACGGGATATTGGCGATTTCTGGAACTGACTTCGCATGGGGCCCCTACAATGACGGGTGCGCTTTCGACCTCCGGGGGGCCTGCTTCTACTCATGCCGATGGTCTCACCAAGGAAGACGCCACGTTCTGCGTTGAGTTCGTTGTGGATTCTGCGCTGCGAATCGGTGCGCGCCATACTCAGAAGGACCCTTGGAGACGGCTTGTGCAGATTGGGCAAGTAGAAGCGAAGCAGGAGTCTGTGGTCAGGGTGTATCCGCGGGATGACTCGGAGGTGATCCGGCCGATCTCGATCGGCGAAGAGCTCACCGTCGTGGCAGGGTACATTGATCAGGTGGAGGACTATGTGGCCATTCTTCAGGACGACGAGGCCGCCTACGTCGAGATGGGTCACTTGCGCCTGTTGAGCGGCAAACTCTCAGACGATGCGTGGGGACCGGACTGAACCGGCGTTCTCCGGGACGTTCCCGCAGGCGCAGGACCTGCAAGCACTACCTGTTTTGGCTCCTAGCAGGTGTCCGACATCTCCAACAAATCGTGTCGCAACCCATGTCCCACTCGACACACGGTGTCGATCCCATGGGGTCTCATGGACTTGATACGGGAACCACTCCGGGCCCGTTCCTTTGCACGTCCTACTCCGGTTCCGCACCGGCCATGCCGCTACCGAGAGCAACCCCAAGCAACTCTGTCAGTCTCGTCTTCATCCTTTCCCGTCGCGCTTCGTACCACTCTATGAAGCCAACCATGCTATCTGGCACATTACCAAGATCAGCGTCGCCGACACGTGCCGCGCGATCCGTGTTACTCAGGCCCGCCAGCCACGCCGTCGGACTCTTGGCTGCCTTCTCGAGATTGTCGGTCTTTGTGAGGAACTGGAGATTCGCGACCCGATCCCGCCGGTCCAGGATCGCCTGCTGCTCCGCTGGCTCAAGGTCCAACTTGCGCATCTTTGGGATCGTGAAATCTCTCTGAGGGAACACATGGTCGATGTGGAACTCGGCCGTCAGCCCAAAGTCTGGAAACAATAGCGCCAGCACCGAGAAGGCTGAGCCGCCCCGCGAGTCAAGTAGGTCGTCTAGCTCTTCCTCCACAAAACGAAGCGGTCTGCCGATACTGGCAAACGCCGCGTCCATGGCCGCCGTCGAGAACCCCGCAATGCACTCCTGGTTGATCACGTCACGAGCTTTCTGGAGCGTCGTGTCGAGTCCCGCCCCGAACGTGCCGCGCTTTAGGAGAGCGCGTCTCGTCCAATCGCGAATCGCCGCAGCATCGTCATTGAACCTCGATTTGTTGATGTCGTGCTCCTCGAGTCCACGCCGATAGACGTAGTGGGCGATCGGGATGATGACACTGCCCGCCGTCAGCGTGTGTGCGTCATACCCCATTCGCCGAGATAGAATCAGCGCGGCCGTTCGTAGGGCTTCACGAATGCGAGGCCACGCGCTTTCGATGGCTGACATGTTGCTGGTTGTGAAATTCCGGACCTTGAATCCAATGCTAGGGACACCCGTCAAAACCAGACATGACTTCAGGACCAAGTCCTGTGTGAAGGCAAATCCCTTCATGACTTCGTTGAGTTCGTCTACGCAGTCATCAATCTCCTCCCGGGCATCTAGAGTGGCGAATGCGGCGGTCGCCATGCTGAGCAGCAGATCTGAATAACGCAAGACGGTGCCACCGCTGTTGACCCGGATAAAGATGTTCAGCACCTTCTCGATGTCCTGTTCGCTTTCCCGATAGTAGCTGATCACCGCATCCTTGTGCACCAAGTTCCACAGCCGAGACAAGCACAGTCGAGCATGGGCGTTCTTCTCAAGGGAATGGTCGTCAAGGTACGCGGATGCATCGAGGAACAGGTCACTCCAATCGCGGACCTCTGCGACCCTGAACCAATGGAATCGATCATCTGACTCTGACGCGTTCACCTGATCCTCTGTTAAGAACCGGAAATCGTACTTAGACTCCACATCGGTGACTGTCGATGCTGGCGCGTTCAGGTTGAGGTGCAGTGTCCGCTTGGGAAATGCACTTGGGTTATCCCATCGACCCCACTTTCGCTTCCGGGCGTAGCTTCCGCGCAATCCGATGTTCAAGGCGGTAAGTCGCTGTTGCCCGTCTAGGACGGCAGTCACACCATTCGCTTCACCAAACGGCTGCCACGGCTCGTTGCGACGCTTGTTGCGCTGGTGATAGTCGTCCATGAACTTGTAGAACTTGAAGTCCTCCACTCGCTCGGCCTCCACATGCCAGAACAGGAACGTGCCTATCGGGTACTCCCGCATTAGGGAGTCGAACAGGTTCGTGATCTGCTCCGGTTTCCACTCGAACTTCCGTTGGATTGCAGGCAGAACGTAGCGGTTGCTACTGATGTCCTTGAGCACTTCCGCGATCGTAAGCGGCGTCTGGAATGCCATCGTTCTACCCCCCACCCCCTTCTCCCACACCCGCTTCGGCCCAGTCACCATTGCCACGCTCAGACCTTCCCCCACTCCCCTTCACCTGCCTCGCGCCGGCCCCGATCCCCGCGCTCACACCTAGCCATCCCACGCACCACGTCACTTTGCCACCCCCTTCGCGGCCAGAATTTCCCAAACCCGATCCGGCCGAATCGGAATCTCCATGTGCGTCACCCCCAGGTGCGCCAACGCATCCACCACCGCATTCGCGATCGCCGGCGGCGCCCCCACCGTAGCCGACTCCCCCACCCCCTTCGCCCCCAGCGGATGATGCGGCGATGGCGTCACCGTATGCCCGGTCTCCCACGCCGGCGTCTCCACCGCCGTCGGCACCAGGTAATCCATGAACGACCCCGCCAGGTTATTCCCATCCTCGTCATACGGGATCTCCTCAAACAGCGCCGGCCCCAGCCCCTGCGTCAGCCCGCCATGGATCTGCCCCTGCACGATCATGGGATTGATGATGTTCCCACAATCATCCACCGCCACGAACCGCCGCACGCTCACCTCGCCCGTCCCCCGATCGATATCCACCACGCAGATATACGTCCCGAACGGGAACGTCAGGTTCGGCGGATCGTAGTAGTTCGTCGCCTCCATCCCCGGCTCCATCCCCTCCGGCAGGTTCGTGTACGCCGCAAACGCGCAGTCCTGGATGCTCACCGACTTGTCCGGGGCCCCCTTCACCGAGAACGTGCCCGGCTCCCACTCCAGGTCCTCCTCGCTCACCTCCAGCAGGTGTGCCGCGATCTTCGCGGCCTTGTCGCGGATCTTCCGCGCGGCCATCGCGCCCGCCGCCCCCGCCGTCGGCGTCGACCGGCTCGCGTACGTCCCCAGCCCATACGGCGCCGTATCGGTATCCCCCTCCTCCACCTGAACATGCGCCGCCGGCAGCCCCAGCTCCTCCGCAATGATCTGCGCGTACGTCGTCTCATGCCCCTGCCCCTGCGACTTCGTTCCGAACCGCGCGATCGCCTTCCCCGTCGGATGCACCCGCACCTCGGCCGAATCAAACATCTTGATGCCCAGGATATCGAAGTCCTTCGACGGCCCCGCCCCCAGCACCTCGGTGAAGCTGCACACACCGATCCCCATCAGCTCGCCGCGCGCGCGCTTCTCGGCCTGCTCCCGGCGCAGGTCGTCGTAGCCGATCATCTCCTTGGCCTTGTCCATCGCGGCCTGGTAGTCGCCGCTGTCGTACTCCCAGCCCAGCGGCGAGTGGTACGGGAACGCCTCCTTCGGGATGAAGTTCTCCTCGCGCAGCGTCGCCGGGTCCTTCCCCACCTTGTGGGCCAGCGTGTCGACCACCCTCTCCAGGCAGTGCACCGCCTCGGTCACGCGGAACGAACAGCGGTACGCGACGCCCCCCGGCGGCTTGTTCGTGTAGACCGCGTCCACCTCGGCGTACGCATTTTCCATGTTGTAGGACCCCGTACAGATCGAAAACAGGCCTGCGGGGAACTTCGACGGGGCCGCCTGCGCGTCCGAATAGCCGTGGTCCGCCAGCGTCTTGATCCTGAGCGCGCGGATCTTCCCGCTGGCGTCCGCCGCGACCTCCGCGTCCATGTGGTAGTCGCGCGCGAAGGAGTCGGCCTGCAGGTTCTCCATCCGGTCCTCGATCCACTTGACCGGCTTGCCGAGCACGACCGACGCCGCGATCGCGACCACGTACCCCGGGTACACCGGCACCTTCCCGCCGAACCCGCCGCCGATGTCGGGCGACACCACGCGGATCTTCTCCTCCGACAGCCCCACGTGACCCGCCACCAGCGCCAGCACGGTGCGGATCGCGTGCGGGGCCTGCGTGGTCATGTACACGGTCAGGTGCCCCTCGACCGGGTTGAAGTCGGCCACGCACCCGCACGTCTCGATCGACGCCACATGGATGCGCGGGACGTGCATCTTCTCGCGCACGACGACGTCGGCCTCGGCGAAGATTTTGTCCGTCGCCTCCTTGTCGCCCGCCTCCCAGTGCCAGATGCGGTTGTCCTCCTGGCCCTCCTTGTCGGTGCGGAGCACGGGGGCGTCGTCCTCGAGCGCCTGGAAGGGGTCGATCACCGGCTTCATCGGCTCGTATTCGACCTCGACCGCGGCCACGCCGTCGGCCGCCGCGTAGCGCGACGTCGCGATCACGCCCGCGACCTCCTGGGACTGGTACATGACGGTATCGGTCGGCAGCACCATCTGCGTGTCCGACATGAGGGTCGGCATCCAGTGCAGGTTGTAGGCCTCGAGGTCCTTGCCCGTGAGCACGGCGAGCACGCCGTCGATCTCGAGCGCCTTGGAGGCGTCGATGTTCACGATCTTCCCGTAGGCGATGGGGCTGCGCACGATGTCGAGCCACAGCATCCCCGGGAGCGTGATGTCGTCGATGTAGTTGCCCTTGCCCTGCAGGAAGCGCGGGTCCTCCTTGCGCTTCATGGAGTGGCCCATGCCGCAGATCTTTGCTGAAGTCCTGGGTTTTGCGTCTGACATCAGTTGGCCTCCTCGGCGGCGGGGGCGTCGGCGTCGGCCCCGGCCATCTTCGCGGCGGCGTACTCCACCGCCTTGACGATGTTCACGTATCCGGTGCAGCGGCAGAGATTCCCCGATATCGCCTCGCGGATCTCGGCTTCGCTGGGGTTCGCGTTTGCGGCGAGCAGGGCGGTCCCGGTCATCAGCATGCCGGGGGTGCAGAAGCCGCACTGCAGGCCGTGTTCCTGCATGAAGCCCTCCTGCAGCGCGCTCATGCCGTCGGCGCCGGCGAGCCCTTCGACCGTGCCGATGTCGGCGCCATCGGCCTGTACGGCGAGGACGGTGCACGACTTGGTCGGCACGCCGTCGACGAGCACGGTGCACGCGCCGCAGTGCGTGGTGTCGCAGCCGATGTGGGTGCCGGTGAGCGCGAGTTCGTCGCGGATCAGGTGGACGAGGAGCAGGCGGGAGTCGACCTCGCGCGAGTGCGCCTCGCCGTTGACGGTAACGGTGATATGGTGCTTGGCCATGGTCCCTACCCTCCTGCCGGCGTGTGGGCGCGCGTGAGCGCCCTGGCTGTGGCCCTCGCGGTCAGCACGCGGGCCATGTTCCTTTTGTATTCGACCGAACCGCGGCGGTCGGCGACGGGGTCGGTGGCGTCGGCGGCGGCCTGGGCGGCGGCATTGATGATCTCGTCGGCGTCGGGAGCGCGCGTGATCGCGTCGCGCATCTTGTCGATAGCGCCCCGGAATCCCCCGCGCGCCACCAGCCTCGCGCCCGTCAGCACCTCCTCGGCGACGGTCGCCCGGATCGGCGCCATGCCGAGGTTCGTCAGCCCGACCCCCGCCCTCGCAACCTTGCCGCTGTCGTCCAGCGTAAGCTGCACGGCCGCGCCGGCAACCGCGTAGTCACCCACCTTGCGCTCCAGCTTGATGTAGGCACCGCCACTTTGTTCGCCAGCCGAACGAAGTCCGTTGCCGCCCGCGCCGCCGCCCGCGCTGCCGGGCGTTGGAATGCGAATTTCGGTCAGGATCTCGCCCGGCTCCAGCGCCGTCATGAACAGCCCGTGGAAGAAGTCGTCGACCCCGATCACGCGCTCGCCGTCCGGCCCCGTGGCGACCATCTGCGCCCTCAGCGCCATCATCGTGGCCGGGTGATCGTTGGCCGGATCCCCATGCGCCACGTTGCCGCAGATCGTGGCGCGGTTCCGCACCAGCGGGTCGGCGATCACCCTGGCGGTGTCGAGGAGGATCGGATAGCGCTCCGCAACCACCTCGCTCTCCTCCAGCGCCGTCTCGGTCACCAGCGCCCCGATCCTCAGGAAACTGGCCGTTTCGGTAATCGAATCCAGCCCGGGAATTCGGCTGATGTCCACGATGTTGGCCGGCGACGCCAGGCGCAGCTTGAGCATCGGCAGCAGGCTCTGGCCACCCGACATGACCTTGGCGTCATCGAGTTCCCCAAGGAGCGCGAGCGCCTCCTCCAGGCTGCCGGGGGCGTGATAGTCGAATTGCGGGGGAATCATGAGAGCTCCTTACCCAATACCTCGGTGAATTCCTTGAACATCTTCCTGCTGACGTGCTGCATCATGCCGCGCCCGAGCTGCGCCAGAATCCCGGTCACGCTCAGGTCGGCCTCGACGGTAACTTGCGTCTCGCCGGGCCCGAGCGCCACCACGCGGCTGGTCATCCTCATGTCGGCGTTCCCCATCCCCGCCTTCCCCTGCCCCTTCGCGTGCACCACCGCCGACTTCGCCTCCTCGTCGAGCTCGAAGGCGACGGTGCCGGTGTACGCTGCAGCGAGCGGGCCGACCTTCACCGACATCCCTCCGGAATAGGTGGTTTCGTCGATCTGTTCGGCGATTTCGGCGCCGGGGAGCGCGGCCGCGACCCGTTCGGGGTCGGTGAGAAAGGCCCAGACGGTGTCGGCGGAGGCGGCGACGGTGAACTTCTCTTCGATTCGCATGGGGGGATGGGCCTCAGGGCTGAATTGTGTGCATCACTTCCTCAAGGGACTCGATGTTGTGCGCCGGCACCAGCCGGTCGATGTGGGGCAGCGCGGCCTTCATTCCCCGGGCCTCGGGGCGGTAGCGCGGATCGCCCATCAACGGGTTGAGCCAGATCACGCGGCGCGCCCGCCGGCGGATCGCCAGGAGGGCGCGGTCCAGCGCCCCGGTATCACCGCGGTCGAGCCCGTCGCTCAGGATCATGACGGATGTATCGCCCGTCACGGTCTGCCGCAAGTAATCGTCGACGAACTCGCGCAGGCATTCCCCGATCCGGGTTCCGCCGGACCAGTCCTCCACCCGGCTGGCGAAACGGGCCAGGGTGGCCTGGACGTTCCCCGCGGTGATCCAGGGGGTGAGCCGCGTGAGGGAGGTGTTGAAGGAGAAGGTTTCGGTGCGGCGCGCCACCTTGCCCAGCGACAGCACGAACGTCAGGAGGAAGCGCGAGTACGGGTCCATCGAACCGCTGGTGTCGCATAAAACTACCAAACGGGGGAGTTCCACCGCTCTCTCGCGACGCGCCAGCTCGATCAGTTCCCCTTCGCGGGCCAGCGCCCCGCGAAAACTCCGCCGCAAGTCCACCACCGGCCCCGTCCGCGACGGCACCAGCCGCCGGCTCCTCCGCGTCGCGAACCGCCGCACCAGGTGCGCCAGCTGACGCTCCATCTCCCGCAGTTCGTCCTCCGTACACGCCTCGAAGGACTTGCGCCTGAGCAGTGCGCGCGGGCTGTACCCCGGACGCCCGCCTCCCGCCCCCGCGTCGTCGGCCGGCTCGACGCCCCGCTGCGGGCCCACGGAACGCCGAAGTTCTTCCAGCGGATTGACTTGACCGCGCCACGGACGGGGTGCGCGGCGGGTTCGTCCCCTGGGAGAGCCCCGCCTCTCGCGCCCGGCGCCACCCGCCCTCCAGTGGCGGTCGAAGAGGCGGTCGAAGAGCGGCCAGGCCCCGGGTTCGACCCGCAGGGCGGCCCTGAGGCCGAGCCGAACCTCCTCCCGGTCGCCGATGTCCATGTAGCCAAGTGCCACAGTTGCATCGATCTCGTCGCCGAGCACGACAGAAACGCCGGCGTGCCGCAGGGCGCCGGAAAAACGCGCGACGTGGGAGACCAGATCCGCCTCCGCGGCTGGGTGCTTCTCACCTGTGGGTGGCAAGTCTGGCGCTCGCATGGTAGTTTGGTGCTTGATCCTCACATTCACACTTGATAAGGACGGTCACACTGTGAACATCCAAGGTACCGAAGGCGGAACTCCGATGTCGCGCAGACTGGCGGCTTGCAGCCTGGCGCTGGCGCTGGCGTTGTCGGCGGCATGCGGCGAATCGACGGAGCCGCCCATCATCGGCGCGGTCCAGGGCACGGTCACCGTGGAGGGCACCGGACTCGACGGCGTCAGCGTTGCGCTCGGCGGCGCGGCCAACGCCTCGGCGACGACGAGCGGCGGCGGGAACTACTCCTTCCCCAACCTGGAGGCGGGGTCCTACACCGTTACGATCAGCGGCTTCCCGCAGGACGTCTCGTTCGCCCAGACCTCCGGCAGTACAACCGTGGCCACCCAGGGACGCGCCCAGGTCATCGACTTCGGCGGCGACTACATCCGCACCGCCTCGGTCAACGGAACCGTCTCGGTCAACGACATGGGGATCGCGGGCGTGACGGTCTCGCTCGCGGGCACCGAGTCCGGGAGCGGCACCACCGGCGACGACGGGACCTTCAACATCTCGAACCTGCGGATGGGCAGCTACACCGTCACGATCTCCGGGTACGAGGAACCGCGGTACGTCTTCGATCCCACCAGCCAACAGGTCTCGCCCGGGCTCGGCCAGGCCGTGACCGCCGACTTCACCGGCATGATCGGCGAGATCCCCTTCACGGTGCGGATCGAGAACATGTCGGAGCTCAAGGCGTTCCCCTTCAGTGGAATGCTCGCCACGCCGCTGGGCGAAATGATGGACGACATGGCGCCCGGCATGTCCTACGGTTTCAACTTCGACGCCACCCCGGGCCAGATGATCTCCTTCGCGGCCGGACTGATGGGTTCGGAAGGCATGTTCTTCGGGCCGGACGGCGGGGGCATCGCGCTGTGGAACGACGACGGCACCCAGGTGACGGGCGACGTGACCGACCAGGTCATGCTCTGGCAGATGGGCGACAACGTGACCGCGGCCATGGGTGACGACGTGCCCGAGGTGTCGGATGTGATCATGGTCACGCTTGAATCGATCGGGCCGGCGTCCTTCCATCTCAACATCCTGAATGTGACGGAAGAGGTGAGGGGCGAGCAGACGATGATGCTCACGCAGGGCGTGGCCGTGGTGCACTCCACGCCCGACCCGCTCTTCACGGCGGGCATGCCCGACCGGGGTGCGGGACTCGCCGCGCTCGCGAGAAGGGGCATGGCGGGCGACCTCGCCGCCGCCCTGGGTGCCCACACCGGAATCACCGGAGTGCTCGGGCCCGGGCCCTACGCTTCCCACACGGGATCGGGTGTGCTGTTCATGCCCGGAACGCCGGCAAGCGCCGGCCTGAAGGTCTACGCGGAAACCGGCGACCCCACAATGCTCGCCGGAGAAGTGATGCCCGACGACGGCATCCACCAGGCGGGGGCGTTCCTCGTACCGGTCGGCGGGATGGCCCCTGGGCCCCTGCATCCTGGCCAGGCATACGAGTTCACCGTGGCGGGCCGGCCCGGCGACATGCTCACCTTCGCCACCGGGTTCGCGCAGGCCAACGACCTCTTCTACGCGCCCGGCCCGGACGGCATCGCCCTCTTCCCGGACGGCGCGCGGCCCTTCTCCGGAGACGTGACCGACATGCTTACGCTCTGGGACGCGGGCACCGAGTTGAATGAGCGGCCGGGTTCAGGGCTCAACCAGGTGTTGCGCCAGGCGATGCCGGACATGGGCACGCCCGAGATGGAGATGGTGGACGAACGGAAGGTCTGCTTCGTCTACCCGGACATCACCAACGTGATGGACTTCATCAAGGTGACCATCACGGCCAACTAGGACGCGTACGCGGGCGGTCGCGGGCCCCGGCTCGCGGCCGACGCGCGCAGCAGCAGTACCCCCGCGGGGGGTTCGCCGGAGGCGGCGGGCCCCCCGTGGTGCGTTTGGGGGGTGGCAGGCGGATGGTCCCTACCCGGGTGAGGAGGTATGATGTGTCCACTATGCAGACGAAAGCACCACGCACCTGGGAGGATGTCGAGCGGATGCCGGAGGACGGCAATCGCTACGAGTGGATTGGGGGGCGGCTGTACATGACGCCGACTCCCGCAACCCGCCACCAGCGCATCTCCAAACGGCTGCAACAGGCCCTGATGCGGATTCTGGAGCACGCTGGCCACGGGGAGATGTTCTACGCTCCGTGCCTCGTCGCATTCCCGGGAACCGGCGACCGCGTGCAGCCCGACCTGCTCTTCGTCTCCAACGAGAGGCGGGGGATCATCACGGAGAAGCAGATGCTGGGAGCTCCCGACCTCGTCGTCGAGATTCTTTCCCCTTCCACCGCACACCGGGATCGCGGGATCAAACTCGACCTGTACGCAAGGAGCGGTGTGCGGCAATACTGGATCGTGGATCCGGATCGGGACGTTGTGGATGTCTGGCGCTTCGGGGACACACCGGGGTACGAGCGCTTCACGGGCGAGATGCCCGTCCGGCTCGGCACCGAGCGTGTGGGGATGATCGACCTCGACGAGGTCTTTTCACGCCACCTGGACCTCTGGGCGGATTCGTCGGGGCCGGGGCCGGAATCGTAGCCGGGTCGAGGCGGACAAGGCCCACCCGAGCACCGCGACCGCGACTACCCGCCCGGCAACGGTTGGGAGTCGGCGTTGTACCAGGTTTCCCAGGACGCCCGGATCAAGGCCCTGCGCCGCGACGGGTTATCGAGGACCACGCCCAGCCAGACCTCGGCCATCTCCTCCTCGCTCTGCCAGCCCCAGGCGATGTCCCGGGGCGGGTCGAACGGGTTGTCCGCGTTGCCGGCGGAGTTGTCCCACACCCACCATGCGTCGATCCGCGAGCCCGCCGGGACGTGGAGCGGCGTGCGCAGGGAGTAGATGTTTTGCCAGCGCATCCTCCAGTCCTCGATGCCGAAGACGGTGTGTTTGCGGCCGTCGGGGAAGGTCACCACCATCCGTGCCTTCGAGCCGACGAAGTGCATGTGCGGCATGGCGTCGACGAGTCGGAACCCGACGGGAACGTCCATGTGGACGTGGCGCACGTAGGCCGAATCGCCCGCCCGGATGTCCAGGTCCTGCGTGCCGATCAGGAGGCCGTCGATGTACTCGGGAGTCGGAGAGTCGGCGAAGTAGAAGCCGATGCGGCTCCGGTCGGTGGTCGCCCGGCCGCTCAGCTTGTAGTGCACCTCGATCACGATGTCGCCGCCCCCCGGCAGCCACAGGCCGACTCCTTCGGGGAGCGTGTACGGATCCGCTCCCGGAGCCCATCCGCCGATCCCGTAGGACAGCTCGTCGGTGTTGTCGTAGGACATGAACGAGCCGGTCCCGAAGACGGAGAACCCGGGCTCGTCGTCCTTCGCGTCCTCCTCTCTCGCCCGGCCGCTGTAGTCGGCGAAGAAGTTGGCGTGGTGAACCACCGTGGGGTCGCCCGCCTGAAAGTCGATGGCCGTCACCGTCCGGGTCCCCTGGAACCCCGACGGAATGACGAAGTAGCGGTAGATATCGTCGCCCTCGGCGGGGACCTCGAACGGCTCGACCATCGGCAGCACCAGGTCCGGCTCCCCGTGGCGCCAGCCGGGATCGGGCAACCGGGGCTCCGGGGGACGGTGATCCGGCAGGCCCTCGGCCCCGTCGCTCGCCGCCCACTCCCGGAAGAGATCGATCTGGGTTTGCGACAGGTAGCGCTCGCCGCGGAAGCGGCCGTAACGGGGTTCGGGGCGCCAGGGCGGCATCCGCCCCGCCGCGGTCGCGCGCTCCAGCCTGCGGGCTCGCGTGGACGCCTGTTCGTACGTGGACAGCGCAAACGGGGCGATGCCGCCCGCCTGGTGGCACTCGGCGCAGTTGGCGGCCAGTATCGGCGCCATGTCGCGGCTGTAGGTGACCGTCCGCTCGCCGGCGCCGGGCCAGGGCACGATGTCGCACCCGACCGGGGCGGTCTTGCGAAGTTCCGCGCGGGGGTCGTGGACCCTGCCGAACGCCTCCCGGAGATCGTGGTTCCGTTCGGAAGGGGGCCGGTCGGTCTCGTGCCGGTCGTCGATCCGCCCCCGGTACACCAGCCGGTCCGCTTCGTTCACCACGAACGCCTCGACGACCGTGGCGGGCCCGAGACGCGTGGCAAGGTCGCCCGACGGGTCGAACAGAACGGGCGCCCGCAAGCCGTACTCGTCGCGCAGCGCCCGCGCGTCCGACCACGTCCGGTCGGGGCTGGACACCACCACGTAGAAGTCGATGCCCCGCGCTTCCGCCTGGGCGGTGAAGTCGTTCATCTCGGCCAGGTAATCCGCCGACACCGGGCACTCGCCGTCCACGAACACCAGGGCGGCCGGACCCGACCCGTTCTCGTCGCCCAGAGCGCGGATGTTCCCGTCCACGTCCAGGTAGCGGGCACCGATGATCTCGGCGGCCTCCCCCTGCAGCGGCGCCGGCTGCTCGTCGACTCCGGGAGGGGTGGTAACGACCTCGTTGCACGCCCCGGCGAACGCCGCGGCCGCCACACCCGACAGCATCAGGCGAAGCGCGTACTCCCGCCTGCCTCTCCCTGACTCAGTCATCCGCAAGTCCTCGATCCGATTCGGTCTGCTCTTCGCCATCGTGAAATCCGCTCGCTTTCTCGTTTGAGAGCCCCTTTGCGATGGTGTCCCAGACAAGATCCTGGGCCTGAACCACTCCGAGTTCGCCGTCGCCGACGGCACGGCAGGCAGCCCATATCAGTCCGTCGATACTCGCCACTACCCACGCGGTGGGCAGATCCGGCCGAATGAAGCCCTCCCGCCGGACGGCTCTCACCAGTTCCGCCAGCTCGGACATCTGCCGCTGGTACGCGCCGGCGATCTCCGGCTCGTCGTCGAGTTCGGGGGCCGATCCCAGAAACCGATAGGACTCCCCCACGCCGACAACGGCCCGCGTGACCAGTCTCAGCGCGTCGGTCGCCGTGCAGGCCCGTGCCATGGCCTCCCGCGCCACCCTGTCCGTCTCGTCGATCGCCCGCCTGGCCAGCGCCTTGAGCAACCCCGCGCGGCTCTCGAAGTGACGGAAGACCGTCGCCCGCCCCACCCGCGCCTCGGCCGCAATCTGGTCGACGGTGGCGTTCGGGCTCCGCGTCAGTGCCCTGCCGGCCGCTTCAAGGATTCGTTCTCTGGTCGCTAACGCCATCTTCTGATACTTTGTAATCTTGAATGAGATAATAAAGTATCACCAATACTGCGGCTGCCGTCAAGAGCCGGAACAGCGGGGACCTACTCGATGGGGCCAGGAGCCTGCGCCGCAGAATGGGACCATTCATCCGCGGGACCATTCATCCGGGGGACCATTAGCCCGGGGACCGTTAGCCCTCTCCGGGGACCGTCACGGCTATTTTACCGATCGGGAAAACTTTTGCAGTATCCGGTCACAGTTTTCCCGATCGGGAAAATTCTGCGTGTAAAAGCGCTGAAATTTTCCCGATCGGGACAATTCCTGTGACGCATCGCCAGGAGGGACCGCATGGGCTCAGCCAGCATGCGTGCTCCCCGTGTCCCTCTGGCCCCCAGCGGCCCTACCCTGTTTTCCTCACCCGCACGGCGCTTCTGCGGCGCAAGCTCCTGGCGCCTGCCCCGCCCTAAATCCCCCAGAGCACCCACGCCGCCCAGAGGCTCGCGGCCAGCGCGGCCCCGTAGCACGGCAGCTTCAGCGCACCCGCGTACCGCCGCAGCCCCACATCCATCAGCAGGTGGCGGATTCGGTGCATGCAGTGGAAGAGGGACAGCGTGATGACGCCGAGCAGCGCGACCTTCACCGGCCACCATCCCACCGCCTGCGCAAACGCCGCCGCGCGCTCCGCCACGACCGCCGCGTCACCCGCCGGCAGCAGGAAGCCGGTCACGACCACGAACGCCGGCACGAAGAGCGCCGCCATCACGCCGCCGCCCGAGAAGAGCGCCCACCAGAAGGCTTCGCCGGAACGACGGGCGGGGCCGCCGCCACCCGGTCCGCTGCCGCCGCCCGCGCTCACCTGACCACCCACCACACGATGACCGCACTCACGGTCAGCCACGGTCCGTACCCCATCACGATCTGCGCGACCGGTCCCGGTAGCCGCCTCTCGCCGAGGAAGACCGGCATCGCCTGGGGCACCGCGCCGAAGAAGGTGACGGCGTGCCACACCGCGGCGATCAGCGCCACCACATGCGCCGCCATCCACGCCGGGGTGCCCAGCGCCGCGATCCATTCGGCGAAGGCCGCTTCCCCGCCGCCAACGCTGGCCAGCGTCATCACGAAAACCACCAGGTATCCCGCCATGAACACGCTCGTCAGCTCCCGGACCATGAAGCGCATGTAGCCGGGCCGCTCCGTCCACCAGGCCCAGCGGTGCGGGCGGTGATACTGTCCGCTCATTCGCGCGCTCCCTTCATTCCCCCGCCCCCCTCGGCATCACGAAGCCCTTGAAGTACTCCTGGGCGCCCATCGCCTTGGCCTGCTGGATCGCGCCGGCCGGATCGACGTGCTTGGGGCACACCACCGAGCACTCGCCGACGAAGGTGCACCCCCACATCGCCTCGTCCGACAGCATGACCTCCATCCGCTCCGACTGGCCCTCGTCGCGGGAGTCCTTGTTGTAGCGGTGGCCGAGCGCGAGCGCCGCGGGGCCGAGGAACTCCTCCTCGTGGCCGACCACGGGGCACGCCGCGTAGCAGAGCATGCAGTTGATGCACATCGAGAACTGCTTGTAGCGCGCCAGCTCGGCGGGGGACTGCCGGTACTCGCCCTCGGAGGTGTCGTTCACGTCGTCGCGGATGATGTACGGCTTGACCGCGTCGAGCTTGTCCATGAAGCCGTCCATCGCCACGACCAGGTCCCGCTCGACGGGGAAGTTGACCAGCGGCTCGACCTTCACCGCGCGCGGATGGTAGTCCTTCAGGAAGGCCGCGCAGGTGAGCTTCGGCTCGCCGTTCACCATCATCCCGCAGCTCCCGCAAACCCCCATGCGGCAGCTCCAGCGGTGGGTGACCGTGCCGTCGATGTGGTCCTTGATCCAGTTGATCGCGTCGAGGACCACCCAGTCCTCGTTGTAGGGCACTTCGTACGACTGGTAGCGCGGCTCGGAGTCGGTTTCCGGGTGGTAGCGGAAGATCTCCAGCGTGATTTTGCCGTTGTTCGCCATGGTCTTGCCCCGCTATGAGGGTTCGCCGGCCGCGCCGGTCTCGTCCGCAGGCCGCTTCAGCCCCGAATCCGCGCCGTAGGTCCGCTCACCGGGTGGCCACCTGGTGATCGTCACGGGGCGGTACTCGATCCTGGGCGCGCCTCCGACCCCGGTCCGGAAGGCCAGCGAGTGGGCGAGGAAATCGTTGTCGTTGCGGTCGGGGTGGTCGAGCCGCTGGTGCGAACCGCGCGACTCGGTGCGCTCCCGGGCCGAATGCGCCATGGACTCGGCCACGTCCAGCAGCGACGACAGCTCGAGCGCGGCCGTCAGCTCGGTGTTGAAGCAGTTCGACTGGTCGTCGAGGGTGACGTTCGCGTAGCGGTCGCGCAGTTCGGCGATCTTGTTGCAGGCCGCGTCGAGCGAATCGGCGTCGCGGTAGATGCCGGCGCCGTCCTCCATCGCGTCGTGGAGCTCGTTGCGGAGGACCGCGATACGCTCGGTGCCGGAGCGGGCGCGCACGCTGAAGTAGGTGCGCCGGATGCGCTCGCCCTCGTCCGCCGTCTGCGCCTCCAGTCCCGATACGTCGTAGTCGGGATTGTCCATGGCGAAACGGGCCGCGTGCGTGCCCGCCTGGGCCCCGAAGACCAGCAGTTCGGTGAGCGAATTCGACCCCAGCCGGTTCGCCCCGTTGATCGACACGCAGGCGCACTCCCCGGCCGCGTAGAGCCCGGGGATGTTCGTCGCCGAATTGCTGTCCACGTCGATCCCGCCCATCACGTAGTGGACCACCGGCCGCACCGGGATCGGCTGATGCACCGGATCGATGCCCGCGTAGTTGCGCGCGAGTTCGCGCACGAACGGGATGCGCTTGTCGATCTTGGCCTTGCCGAGGTGGCGCAGGTCGAGGTGAACGGCGTGGCCGTCCTTGGTCTCGATCGTCCGGCCCGCATTCTTCTCCTTGATGAAGCACTGGCTCAGCTTGTCGCGGGGCCCGAGTTCCATCGCCCGCTTCTGCGGATGCCGCGGATCGCCGACGTCCAGCGCTTCGCCCAGGTCGTAGTCCTGCAGGTACCGGTATCCGTCCTTGTTGACCAGGATCCCGCCCTCTCCGCGGGACGCCTCCGTGATGAGGATGCCGGTGCCGGGGAGGCCGGTCGGATGGTACTGGATGAACTCCATGTCCTTCAGCGCCACGCCGGCCTGGTAGGCCATCGCCATCCCGTCGCCGGTCTTGATCGCGCCGTTGGTGGTGAACGGGAAGGCCTTGCCGGCCCCGCCGGTGCAGATGATCACCGACTTGCCCACGATGGAGCGTACCGTACCGGTCCTGAGCTCGATCGCCGCGCACCCCCGGCACCGGCCCTCGTCGTCGAGGAGCAGCTTCGACGCGAAGTGCTCGTCGTAGCGAACGATGTTGCCGTACTTGAGGGTCGTCTGGAAGAGCGAATGCAGCATGTGGAAGCCGGTCTTGTCGGCCGCGAACCAGGTGCGCTCGATCTTCATCCCGCCGAAGGGGCGGACGGCCACGGTCCCGTCGGCCATGCGGCTCCAGGGACAGCCCCAGTGCTCCAGCTGGATCATCTCGCTCGGGGCGCGGTTGACGAAGTACTCGACCGCGTCCTGGTCGGCGAGCCAGTCGGCGCCGCTGATAGTGTCGTAGATGTGGTCTTCCAGGCTGTCGTTCGGCTTGATCACCGCCGCGGCGCCGCCCTCGGCGGTCACCGTGTGGCTGCGCATCGGGTAGACCTTCGACACGCACGCCACCGAGAAGGACGGGTTCTCCTCCGCGATCGCGATGGCGGCGCGGAGCCCCGCCCCGCCTCCGCCGATGATGATCACGTCGTGCTGATGCGTCGTCATGTGGCTCATGATTCAGGCTGCCGCGGAGGGGCGGTGCCCGGCGGAGGTGGCGGGGGATCGACTGGTCACGATGGAAGTTAAGGAAGGCGGCGAAGAGGGATCAAGGGTGGGCGACGGGAGGCACGGCTCAGGCAATCACCAGAGTACGTCCACCTCGTACCAGTCCGTGCCGGTTCAGCCGGCTGCGGCCACCCGCACCAGTTCCTCGAGGTCGTCCCCCTCCATCTCCCGCATGTCGTGCTGGTCCTTCACCAGGCACCCGAGCGTCTCGGCGACGGTCTCGGCGTCCAGCGCATCCTTGTGGAGCGAGACCAGAGCGTGCGCCCAGTCCAGCGTCTCGGCCACGCCCGGCGGCTTCATCAGCGCGCGCCGCCGCAGAGCCTGCACGAAGCGGGTGATCTCGGCGGCGAGCCGGTCGGCGATCCCGGGCACCCGGGTGCGCACGATCTCCACTTCCTTCTCGAACGGGGGGTGTTCGATGTAGAGGTAGAGGCAGCGCCGCCGCAGCGCGTCACCGATCTCGCGGGTCCGGTTCGAAGTCAGGATGACCACCGGGCGGTGTTCGGCGCGGATCGTCCCGAGCTCCGGGATCGTCACCTGGAAGTCGGAGAGCACCTCCAGCAGAAAGGCTTCGAAGCCCTCGTCGGCCCTGTCGATTTCGTCGATCAGCAGCACCGGCGGCGCGTTCGGCCGGGTGATGGCCCGCAGCAGGGGACGCTCCAACAGGTAGCGGCGTCCGAAGATGATGTCCTCCAGGGAGTCTTCGGCGTGCCCATCGGCTTTGGGGTCCGCCGCGATCCGCAGCCGCAGAAGCTGCTTCTGGTAGTTCCACTCGTAGAGCGCGGTGTTGACGTCGAGCCCCTCGTAGCACTGCAGCCGGATCAGCTCCGTGCCCAGGACCGCCGCCATGACCTTGGCGACCTCGGTCTTGCCGACCCCGGCGTCGCCCTCGATCAGCAGCGGCTTCTCCATCGCGCGGGCCAGGTGGACGGCGGTCACGATCGAGCGCTCGGCGATGTAGCCCTGCTCGCGCATCGAGGCCTGGAGGTCGCGGATCTCGGGCCTCATCGGCCACCTCGCGTCCGCGGTCGTCCGCGGCGCCGGCCCGGCGGGGACTCATGCCACGGCCTGCTATGCATACGCCGCGGGATCGGCTTCGAAGCGGGCGCGACAGCCGGGGCAGCAGAAGTGCAGCGTTTTGCCATTGTAGGTGATGGAGGGCCGCGATCCGTCCGCGGGAACGGTCATGCCGCAGACCGGGTCCGTTGCCTGTGCAGGTGCGCCTGCGGGTTTCGCGGCGGATGCCCCCGCTCCCTTCCGGGCGCCCACGGCGACGATCTCCGCGAGGATGCTCACGGCGACCTCCTCGGGACTGTCGGCCCCGATGTCGAGCCCGGCGGGCCCGTGCACGCGTGCAACCTCCTCCGCGCCGACGCCCAGGTCCCCGAGCACCGCCCGCACCTGCCGCATGCGCTTCGGCGACACCACCACGCCCACGTAGTCCGGCCGCGCGGCCAGGATGTGCCGCACGGCGTCCTCGTCGCCCCGCCCCATCGTCGCCACCACCGCAAGGAGCCGGGCACCCGGCGAGCGATCCGCCCATTGCCTGGCCCGGGCGTCGAGCGAATCCCCCTGCGGGCCTGCCGCGCCGGCGCCCGCCTCGCCTGCCGCACGGCCCAACCCATCCTCCCCCTCGACCCCGGCCCGCTCGACCTCATAGCCCATCGCGCCGCCCAGACGGGCCACCGCGTCCGCGATCGGGGACGATCCGGCCACAACCAGCCGGGGCACCGGAAACACCGGATTGATGTGCACTTCCACCTTCCCTTCGCTGCCGCAGGACATGGGAACGGGAACGATATCGCGATTCTCGCCCGGGAGCGCCCCGAAGCCAAGCAGCCTGGGCCGCCCCTCGGCGAGCGCGGCCAGCGCGTGGCGCACCACCTCGGGCTGGGTGCAGCTCCCGCCGATCCAGCCATGGACACGCCCCTCGCCCGTGATGAGCGCGGTGTTGCCCGGCGCCGCCGAGCTGGGGCGTTCCCGGCGCACCACCGTCGCGAGCGCGTATGGGCGCCGTTCGTCCAGCAGGCGCCGGGCGACGCGGAGTAGCGCGCTATCCACGGGCCGTGCCACCCATCGCCGCCCGTGCCGGGGCCGCGCCGGCCACCTCACCCTCAACCTCAACCCGGGCCCGCTCGTATTCCTCCGGGGTGTCCAGATCGCGCAGCGCCTCGGCGGGCCAGTCCACCACGGCGGCCGCTGCGCCGTGCCGCCTCGCCACCTCACGGCCGCAGCGCCGGTCCATGCGGAGGAGTTCGCCGAAGAGGGAGCGGTCGTAGAGCATCGGGGGGGCGATGGTCTCGCCGCCGTAACGCGACAGGACCAGGGCGGCGCCGGTCTCGCGGTAGCGGTCCGCCACCGCCCGCAACATGGCCACCGTCACAAACGGCATGTCGGCCAGCACGACCATGGCGCCGGCGCAACCAGCCCCCACCGCCGCCACCCCCGCGCCCACCGACGTGTGCTGTCCCATCGCATGCTCTCCATTAAAGACACTCCTGCACCCGATTCCGTGCAATTCGGCCTCCACGGCCCCACGCTCGTGGCCCGTCACCACCACCACCGGGCTCATCCCGGCCCCCACCGCCCTCCGGGCCGCGCGCCGCACGAGGCTCTCGCCACCCAGCTCCAGCAGCAGCTTGTTGCGGCCCATCCGCACGGAGGCGCCGGCCGCCAGCACGACGGCAGCCACATCGCTCACCGGCGCACGGCCTCCGCCGAACCCGCCGGGGCCCCACGCACCGCGGCCCCGGGATCGCCACCCTCCCCGCCACCCCGCCTATCGGGGGGCAGCGGCGTCGCACTCTCGACCCACGCCGACCACCAGAGGACCGCCAGCATCTCCGCACCGGCGGCCAGCCTCTCCGCCGCGAACTCCAGCGCCTCGGGAGCAGCCGGCTCCCAGGGATCGAAGCCGACATCGCGGTCGAGGCGGTAGAGCGTTTCTACCTCCGCGTGGGCCGCCATGATGTGATCGATCACCGCCGCGCGGGCCGCCCCCGCCACGGATTGCAACGGAGCCGTGCCCAGGTAAGGCGCCAGATGCGCGTCGCGCACGCGCGTTCTCACGAATGCCGTTTCGAAGCGCGCGTGGAATCCGTTGTCGGTGGTGTAGCCTTCGGGGTTGGGGGTGTCCCGGTCCCAGCCGTTGAAGTGGATCGTGGTGTGGTGGGGCTGCGATCCGTCGGTCACGTAGTGGCCCAGGATGCCCGCGTCGTTCACGATCCGCTCCGCGATCCAGGCCCGCCGCCCGGGGTCGTCCTCCGCCCGCCACAGCCGCCATTCGGTGACGATGCGCTGGTACAGCTCGGTGATCCGGAAGGGCAGGAATCCGGCGTCCCGCTCGGGCCGCTCCAGCCCGGCCGCGTAGAGCTGCCGCAGAAAATCGAAGCGGTCGCGCGCCTCCAGCGCCCCCTCGGGCACGTTCTCCAGGTCGATGTAGTGGTCGTACTGGAAGGCCTGGTCCATCTCGCGCAGCCGGCCAACGCGCCAGCGGTCCGGCTCGGGGTTCAGGTAGACCAGCCGGTCCCCCGCCTCGCGGAAGAAGGCGGGCATTTCGGCCGGCAGCCGGGTCACCGCGGCGCGCGCCGCCATTTCGTGGCCCGCCAACCCCCACGGCGGAGTGTTGTGTGCGGGTGGGGCGCCATGCCGGGCGCCCGCCGCAAGCATCACCATCCCAAGCACGACCCCCATTGTCATCGGCTTTCCAGGCGACATCGCATCCTACTCCTTCTCCGCGCCCACGGCCCGCCGGTCCATCGCGTACGGGGACCGCTGCACGGTCGGCATGATCAGCAACTGTTGCACGTTGACGTGCGGGGGGGTGTTCAGGACGTAGCAGACCGCGTCGGCGATGTCCCCGGCCTTGAGCGGGTCCACGCCCTCGTAGACGGTGCGCGCCCGGTCCTCGTCGCCGCGGAAACGCACCAGCGAGAACTCGGTCTCCACCATGCCGGGATCGATGCTCGACATGCGCACCCGGGTGCCCAGCAGGTCGATGTTGGCGCCCTGGTTGATGGCGCGGACACCGTACTTGGTGGCGCAGTAGACGGCGCCCTGCGGGTAGACGACGTACCCGGCGATGCTCCCGAGGTTGACGACGTGGCCCGAGTCGCGCTCGATCATCCCGGGCAGGATCGTCCGCATCATGTTCAACAGGCCCTTGATGTTCGTGTCGATCATCTCGTCCCAGTCCTCGTAGCTGCCTTCCTGCACGGTGTGGAGGCCCCGGGCCAGTCCCGCGTTGTTGATGAGGATGTCGGGGACCACGCCCTCCCTCTCCAGGCGGGCGACGAAGTCCCTCACGGCAGAGCGGTCCCTCACGTCGAAGACGGCGGTGACGGGCTCCATCTCGCTGGTGTGCGCGATCTCCCGGGCCAGCGCCTCCAGGCGGTCGCTCCTGCGCCCGGTAAGCACGACGCGCACCCCCATCCCGGCCAGGGCGCGGGCGCACGCTTCGCCGATCCCGGCCGTCGCCCCGGTCACGATCGCGGTCTTTCCTCGGATTCGGTTCATCGATTGAGTGCAGATGTGTAAATTTTACTTGTCATTATGTCGTGTTATCTTGACATAGTGATCGTCTTGACGACCGCCGGCACCTCCGGCGGAACGAGGAATGTCTGCTGGACGGCCGGTCCTTCGCCAGAGGCACGCCTCACAGCCACCTGCAGGCTGGATCCGTAGGGAACGTCGCAGAGCAGGAAGTAGCCGCGGTGATCGGTGGTGGTCGAGACCGTCACGGAGCTGTCGTCCAGTTCCATCGACCAACCGCCGCCGGTCTCGCCGGCGGGGCCGACTGGGGCGGCAACCGGAGGCGACGCGTACCCTGTCTCCCGCAGCCACCGCACGTCGACCCTGACGCCCCCGGCCGGGTTCCCGCCGACATGCACCACCCGCCCCATGACCGGCGCGGTTCCCTCCGGGCGCGGCGCCCCGCCGCAGGAGAAGACGAGGGCATCGGCCACCGTCGGGACCTTCATCCTCACGTAGGACACCTGCCCGAGACTGCCTTCGACCGCTACCTGGGGTTCGGCCAGCCCCATCGCTCTCAGCGCCGGATTCGGGATGCGAAGGATGTGGGTGCCGGCGGGAAGCCCGCGGAAGAGGAAGGAGCCGTCGGCGGAGGTGGTGATGCCCGTGACGGCGGGAAGGTCGGCCTCCAGCGCAACCACGACCGGCCCTGGAGGCGGTCCCGTCCCCGCCGAGTCCGCGACCACCCCGAAGATGCTGGCAGACCCGGCATCCAGGACGGTGCGGCCCGCCGCGTCCGTGACGGCGACCGTCGAGCCCCCCACCATTTGATGCCCGATGCGCAGGATTTCTCCCCGGCTCGCTTCGGCGAAGGACGGAATCCGGATCCACCAGTCCTTCACGATCCAGGCGCCGTCGGGCAGGCGCGTGAAGCTCACCTCTCCGGGCGGGTAGCCCACCTCCGGTGAGTCCATGAGGCCCACATACCCGAACTGGATCCGCTGGAGCTCGGCGGTCTCGGCGTCCAGCCAGAGCACGCCGCCGATCTCCGGGACGCGGCGGTCGGGGGTCGGCCGGAAGGCGAGTCCCACCGTTCCGCCGCCACCGTTCACGACGGCCAGGCAGTGGGTGTCCAGGAAGGTGTCGGAGAGGAGCGCCCCGGCGTCCGGCGCGTAGTAGACCGACATCGAGTCGCCCTCGTTCTGCACAAATCCCTCCGCGACGAGATCCTCGATGGGGGCCGACGTGAAGGCCGCGCGCTGGTTGGGCCTGA
This sequence comes from Gemmatimonadota bacterium, assembly GCA_022826005.1. GTDB lineage: Bacteria > Gemmatimonadota > Gemmatimonadetes > Longimicrobiales > Gaopeijiaceae > Bin94. The sequence goes on from JAJDVT010000082.1 coordinate 28,902, forward strand.
GCATGCTCGTGTCGGCCAGGACCTCGCGACCGTCCCGGTCGAGCCGCATCACCCGGCGCAGCAGCGTATAGCGGTAGAGCTCGGCCTCCCGGGTCCAGGCTTCCGCCGCGAGCGCCTTGCGGGCCTCCTCCCACACCTGCCCCGCCGCAGCTCCCTCCTCGGGCCTCACCTGGCAGTCCCGCTCCGCCGACACGACGATGCCCTGCAGCCTGATCGCCTCAAAGGGGACCGCGATGCGCATTTCCTCCGCGCCGGCGGCCGGTGTGAAGGGATCGCCGGAGAAGCTCGCGTAGCCGATCCGCTCAACGGTGACGGTGTGCGGGCCAGGCCGGCTCGTCTCGAGCTGAAACCGGCCGGCCCCGTCGGTCAGCGACTGGTCCACCTGGTTGCCCTCCACGTCCAGGAGCAGGACCATCGCTCCGGTCACCGGCACACCGGTCCCCTCTTCGACGACGACGCCTGGCACGGGTTGCGCCGCCGCAGGGGCCGGTCCGAGACCGATCAGCAGGAACAGGAGGAGGAAGGTTGCGCGCACGCCCGAATAGTAAGCGCCGGGACATGGATCCGTCACGCGGTTCGCGCCTTTCATAATCTCTCCTTCGGATACAGATTGGTGTGCCGCGGCTTCCGTCCCGGGCCGCACCCGACCTCCCCCACCGATCCGTCCAAGGAGCCATCCATGACCGCCCCCCAGGTCCGGCATTTCCGCATCGCCGAGCAACCCGTCGAGCAGCTCAATCCCCTGATCTCCCGCAGCCTGATCACCGGAGAGCGCACGATGCTCGCACATGTCTACCTGAAGAAGGGCGCCGTGGTTCCGATGCACTCGCACGACAACGAGCAGATCACCTATGTGCTCGAGGGCGCGCTCAGGTTCAGGATCGGCGACGGGGGGCCGGACGAGCTGGTGGTGCGCACGGGCGAGGTGCTGCACCTGCCCGGCAACGTCCCCCACGAGGCGGAAGCGCTCGAGGACACGATCGACGTGGACGTCTTCACGCCTCCGCGGCAGGACTGGCTGGACGGGGACGACGCCTATCTTCGCGGCGGCGGAGAGGGGAGCTGACCCGATGGGGAGCATAGGCAAGCTCAGGGGCAGCCCCTGGATCTGGAAGGACGGGGACTACATTCGCTGGGAGGACGCGCAGGTTCACGTCATGAGCCTGGCGGTGCAGTTCGCGGCTTCGGTCTTCGAGGGGATCCGCTGCTACGAAACCCCGAACGGGCCCGCCGTCTTCAGGCTGCACGACCACCTCAAGCGGCTGATGACGTCGAGCCGGACCTACCGCATGCAGCCCGAGCACACGGTCGCAGAACTGGCGGACGCCACGGCGGCGACGATCGGGAAGAACGAGCTCACCGCCTGCTACATCCGCCCAACGGTGCTGCGCGGGTACGGCGCGTCGAGCATGCACCCCGAGAACAGTCCCATCGAGACCTATATCCCGATGTGGCCGTGGGGCGCCTACCTGGGCGAGGGCGCGCTGGAGAGGGGCGTCGATGTCTGTGTGTCGTCGTGGAACCGCCCGGCGCCGAACACCATCCCCAGCGGGGCCAAGTCGGCGGGCAACTACATCCTCTCCGCGCTGATGGTGATGGAGGCATCGTCCCACGGCTACGCCGAGGCGATCGGACTCGGGCCCGGCGGACTGGTGAGCGAGGGGAGCGGCCAGAACCTCTTCCTGGTGGTGAACGGCGAGGTCGTGACGCCTATTCTGGACGGTACATCGCTCTCCGGCATCACCCGGCATACGGTACTGAAGATCGCGGGGGACCTGGGCCTGACCGTGCGCGAACAGCTGGTGCCGCGTGAGATGCTCTACGGCGCCGATGAGCTCTTCTTCACGGGAACGGCGTCGGAGGTCACGCCGATCCGTTCGGTCGACGGACTGACGGTGGGCGAAGGCCGGCGCGGGCCGGTCACGGAGCGCATCCAGCAGCGGTTCCTGGAGCTGGCGAAGGGCGAGGGGCCTGATCCGTGGGGGTGGTTGACGTATCTTGAATAGAGGGGACGAGCGCCGGCGTCGCTTCGGGAACCTGGCGCTGTTTGCCGGTGTAACGGGTTGGGGCCGTCAGATCGCCTGGCGGATTCAAGAGGAATGCCGGAGGGAGTAGAAAAATGTCAAATGCACGTATCATTCTGCCTGCCGCGGTCGCGCTGGTGCTCGGTGCCGCCGCATGCACAGACACGACCGAACCGCCGGAACAGCTGACTGAAGAGGAGGCGAGGGATCTCCTGGATGGGTACAGGACGCTGCAGACGCTGACCGATCCCGATGTCGTCTCCGTGTCCGAGGACGGTGCGGTGATCGCGTGTCCACTCGGGGGACAGGCCGAACTCACCGGGACCGCCGGGGAGGAATCCGCGGGCGACACGGCGCGGATCCATCTGGACATCCGGGTCAATCCAATGGGATGCGGGGTCTCGGGCAACGGTACCGAATTCACTCTCACCGGGGACCCTAGCGTCCGTGAGGAAATCACCCTGGAGATCGTCGGTTTCTTCGAGAGCTTCGACATCACCGGCGGCACCGTCGGCACTCTGGCCTGGGAGCTGGGCGACCGCTCGGGCACATGCGACATCGACCTCGAGCTGGGCGCGGAACCCGACCTTTCGAACCCGACCGATCCGGGCGTGAACGGCACCTTGAGCGGGATGCTGTGCGGGCACGAGGTCAGTATCGACGTGGCGGAGCTGCCCATCGAGTAGCACCGGTCGGCGACGGCATCCGGGCCGCCGGGTCCGGGAGCACGAGGGAAACGGAGCAGCGGAAAACGGACAATGTCAGTGTCGAGACCGATCTTGCCCGCCGCGATCACGCTGGTTCTGAGCGCTGGCGCCTGTGGTGGCAACTCGGTGGCGCCCGGGGGCGGACTGACCGAGCAGGAGGCGATCGAGTTCTTCGAGGCGTTTTGGGACTATCGGCAGCAGGTACGGTTTGCAGGCATTCCGGGGCTGCGCGAGCGCTTCGCGACCACGTGTCCCCTCGGCGGGCTTACCGAGTTCATCAGGACGATGGAGCAGGAGGCGGTGGGCGACACGACCCGGACCTACGCCGTATTGCAGATCACCCCGAACAGCTGCCGGCTCGACGCCGGAGGTGTCGATTACGTCCTGTTCGGGAGACCGGCGGTGGTTGAAGAGACGCGGATCGAGACGGTGCGGTCCTCCGGGGCATTCCAATTGGATGGTCTCGTCTTCGGAGTGCTGGAATGGGTGTCGGGACGCAGCTCCGGCGATTGCCAGCTGGATCTGGTGACCGACCTGGAGTCCGACTTTTCAGACCCGGAAAACCCGATGGTTGTGGGCGAGTTCAACGGGGAGCTGTGCGGGTACCTCGTGAGCATTGCGGTAGCGGAACCCCTGTAACCCCGCCAGCTACCTGCCATCCAGCGCGACAAGCGACCGGAGCAGCACGTTGGCGCCGCGGGCGACGTCTTCGGGCGCCGTGTACTCGTCCGGAGAGTGGCTGATCCCCGCCCGGCTCGGCACGAAGATCATCCCGACCGGGCCGAGTTCGGCCATGCTCTGGGCGTCGTGGCCCGCGCCGGAGGGCATGCGCGTATGTGAATAGCCGAGCCCGGCGGCCGCAGCCTCGACGATGTTGCGGAAGCGGGGGTCGGTGGGCGCGGCGAGGCTCTCGTAGAACTGCGCGAGGGTGATGGCGACCTCGCGGTCGGCCTCGATCGTGCGCGCCCGGGCCGCGATCCCGGTGAAGACGCGATCGATGCCGGTCATCTCCAGGTCGCGGATCTCGAGCGTGGCCCGCACCTCGCCCGGCACGACGTTGGGCGCGCCCGGGATCGCCTCGATGCGGCCGACGGTCGCGACCTGCCGTCCCGGCATGGTGGTGGCGACTTCGTTCGCCGCGCGAACAAAGTCGGCGGCGGCGACCAGCGCGTCCCGGCGCAGGGGCATGGGGGTCGTCCCGGCGTGGTTCTGGGCGCCACGCACGGTGACGTTCCAGCGCCGGATGCCGACGATGCCCTCGACGACGCCGATCTGGGTGCCGCCTGCCTCCAGGAGCGCGCCCTGCTCGATGTGCAGTTCGAGGAAGCCTGCCATGGAGCCGGGCTCGCGCCGGGCCTCGGCGAGCCGCGCGGGGTCGCCGCCGAGCCGCGCGATGCCGTCCCGTATGGGGTGGCCGGAGGCCGTGACGATGTCGAGTTCGAACGCGTAGACCCGGCCGACCAGCGCGCGGCTCCCGGTCTTCCCGCCCTCCTCGTTCTGGAAGATGATGACCTCGAGGGGGTGTCGCAGCGCGATGTCGTGGTCCGCCAGGGTGAGCGCGACTTCGAACGCGGCGGCCGAGCCGACCTGCCCGTCGTAGCTGCCGCCGCCGGGCACGCTGTCCATGTGGGACCCGATGATGATCGGGAGGGCCGCCGGGTCGGTGCCGGGGCGGCGGCCGATGAGGTTGCCGGCAAGGTCGGTGGAGACTTCCAGGCCGGCCCGCCGCATGACCCCGGTGGCGTAGTCGCGGCCCGCGAGGTCTTCGTCGCTGTAGGCGAGCCGCGTCGTACCGCCGTCGCCGGTGCCGCCGAAGCGGCGGAAGCGGGCGAGGATTGCGTTGACGCGTGAGGCGTCGATGGTGGGGGGTTGGGGGGGGAATCCTGTCGAGAACGCCACCGCGGCCGCGGCGGACCGCTTCAGGAAATCCCGCCGTCCGAACCGGCGATGGTCTTCGATTGGCGAGTCGGGGAGCATCGTTCTATCCTGGCAGTCGGTCATGAGAGAATCACCTCAGAATAGGCGGTGCGGCGGCGTTGGACGAGACAGTCTTCGACTTCGACGGCGACTACGGAGAGGGGTACGAGGCCCTCGCCCGGCAGGTCATTCCGGGGTACCGCACCCTCTTCCCGATGTTCACGGCGATCATCGAGCCGGATCTGCCGCCGGGCGGGCGCGTGCTCGTTGTCGGCGCCGGCACGGGGATCGAGCTTGTCGCACTCAAGCGCGCGCGGCCGGATCTTCGCCTCCACGGAGTCGACCCTTCGGAGCAGATGCTGCAAATCGCCGAACGGCGAGTGGCCGAGGCTGGTGTGGCCAGCGGCGTGTCCCTTCAGACCGGCTACGCGTCGGATGTCCCGGCGAGTCCCCGATTCGATGCCGCGACCCTCATCAACGTCCTCCATTTCGTACCGGACGACGGCGCAAAGGCGGCGCTGCTGAACGAAATCGCCCAACGCCTCCGGCGCGGCGCGGTCTTCGTGCTCTTCGACCTGCACGGCGACCCCGGCTCGGAGGAGCACGACCGCTACATGCCGGCGTGGCGCCGCTACTGGAGGATCCGGGGGATGACGGCGGAGGAAGCGGCCGCTTTCGACGAACGCATTCGCCACGGCATCCACTTCGCGCCGGCCGAGAGGGTGGTGGCGCTGGCCCGCGATGCCGGCTTCACCGACCCGCAGCGCTTCTTCAAGGGCTTGCTCTACGGCGGCTGGACCTTTCGGCGGGTGGGTGGGTGACCGGAGTCACCGGCGGCCTGCCGTTGCTGCACGAAAAGCCCGACGGAACACCTCTTCGCCACCGGGCCGAAGCCCCCGGCCAGCACCCGATTTCAGCGCCGCAGCGGCAAACGTCTCGCCATAGCTGCGCGCGAAGGTCATCACGACCAGATCCGCCGCGAAGGTGACCACCCGGCTGGGGATGTGCAGGACCGGTCCCTGGGTGAGGAAGGGGGTGGGTCGATTCGGCTCGAAGAGGTCCAGCGGAGTGAGGAGTTCGAGGACATCCGGCACGCCCGCCCCGGCGAACGCCAGCATGCCGTGGCCGTCGGTCGTCTCCGTGCGCCCGGATTCCGGGGCGCTTTCCGGCGGGCGGCCCGGGCCGAGGTGCCAGATCGCCACCTGGGTGCGGTTCATGCGGTTGATGACGAGCGGCCCGTGGATTCCAACCTGGCCGGCTGCATCCGGTACCCTCAGACCCAGCGGCCGATGGGCCGGGAGCTTGCCGTCCTGGAAGTCCCAGCGCCGCCGGTGGCTGAGGTCGACCAGCCAGGGGCCGCGGTGCCGGTCCTCCTCCTGGTAGCGCAGCACCACCGTCCAGCCGTCGCGCGCTTCGGTTGCCGCGGGAGTACCGGGGAGGTCGACCGGGGACCGGCGGAACGCAGCCCTCATGCGCGCAGCCTCTCGCCCGCGGGATCGTAGAAGGGCGGCGATACCACGGTGGCCGAGCGCGTCACCCTCCTCCCCGGCGCCTCTTCTTCCCGGAGGAGGATCTTCCCGCCCTTCACGGCTACCTCCTCACGCACCAGCGCCATCCCGTACCGCCACCCCAGGGTGTCGCTGCGGCGCGTCGTACATACGTGCCCCACGATCTCGCCGCCGTCGACCACCACCGCCCCGTCGCGGGGAGACCCCATCCGGCCACCGTCCGGCCCCACCCCGTCGCAGGACGACCCCGGCGCTTCCTCCACCCTGAATCCCACCAGCTTCATCCGGCCCGCCTGCCTCTCACACGCCAACAACGCCGGCGCCCCCACCTTCCCGGACACGGTGTCCTCGCGGTCCCACAGCCACCCCATCCCGATGTCCGTCAGCGTGACCCGCGCCTCCGATTCGGCACCGATGATGACATGCCCCTTCTCCGCACGGAGGCAGTACTGGGCTTCCAGGCCGAACGGCTGAATGCCGAGGCCGGCGCCGGCTTCCATCAACAGATCCCAGAGGTACTGGAGACAGCTCGACGGAGCATGCAGCTCAAACGACAGCTCGCCGACGAAACCGAGCCTCAGACAGCGCGCCTGTACCCCGTCCCCGACGACGATTCGCCGACAGGCCAGGTAGGGGAACGCCTCGTTCGAGACATCGTTGCCCGTCACCTTCTGCAACACCCGCCGGGCGTTGGGCCCCGCTATGTTGAGCGATCCGAGCACGTCGGTGAGGTTGACGAGGTTGTAGTCCCACCCGTCGTAGCGGGTGTGGTAGCGGAACCACTCCACGGTCGATCCCGCGCGTCCGGAGCTGGTGGTGAAGTAGTAGTCGCCGTCGCCGTCCCCGACGACGACGCCGTCGTCGATCAGGTGGCCCATGTCGTTGCACATCGCCGAGTACCTGCAGCGGCCGTGCCGTGCCGTGCGCATGTCGGAGATGTAGACCCGCTGCAGCGCGTTCAGAGCATCCGGACCGAAGATCCGGAACTTGCCCAGCGGCGAACTGTCGAGGATCCCGACATTGCGCCGGACGTTCAGAATCTCGTCACGCAGCCCGTGATCAGCGGTCGCAGGTCCGGTGCGGGGATCGTTGCCGAAGTAGCGGGCGCGCAGCCAGGGTCCCGCTTGGCGGAAGACCGCACCCCGGGCGGCGAGCTCCGCGTGAAGCGGCGTTCGCTTGTGCACCTCGTGGTTGGGGCCCGCGAGCGTCGCGAGGCTGGGCGCGACAAGGGGGGGACGCACCGTGGTCGGCGACGCGGCCTCGAGCGGGTCGCCGCGCAGGTCGGCCATGATCATGGCGAGATTCTGGCCCGTGACGCGGTACTGGCCCGGCCCAAGGCCGAACCCGCCGAAGCGCTTGGCCAGCTCCGGCACGTCGAAACCCTGCGCGGACGATTCCCTGACGTTCTTATAGGTGCCGTCCTCGTCCAGGTCGACGAAGGCCTTGGCGCCGCGGCCGATGTCCGGGCCGTGGCGGATGTCGCACCCGGGTTCCGGACCGGGAAGGGACTCGCACTCGCGCCGGGCGGGGACGATGCCTGGCACTGCGCCGCCGCACCATTCGGCCGCGCGGTATCCCGCAAGCCTCCCCGACGCTTGAATAGCGCGCGGGTCGCGCAGCCCGGTGAGGCTCCCGGCTGCGAAGACGCCGCCGGGAAGTTCGGCGGGCTGGAAGGTGTGGGTGTGGGAGCAGTACGCGAGCCGTGCGCCGGCGGTGGCGAGTGCCCCGACCCGTGGCTGCGTTCCGGCGTTCGCGACGAGGAGGTCGCAGGGAAGGCGGCGTGACTCCGGGCCACGCAGCGACCGCAGTTCGCACCCGGTCACTCGCTTCCGGCCGATCGCCCGCGAAGCTGCCCAACCGCAGAGGAACGGAACTCCCCGCTCCTCCAACGCCGCGACCAGCTCCGGATCCTGCCGGCCGGCTTCCCGGGCGTCCGCCACGGCTCGGACGTTCACGCCCAGGTCCGCCAGGTCCACCGCCGCTTCCAGGCCCAGGTCCTCCGCCACGCTGAAGACGGCGTCGTTCCCCGGACTCACGGCATGGGTCCGCGCCAGCCGCCAGGCCGCACCCGCCTGCATCACTCCAGGCCGATCGTTGTGACTGAACAGGAGCGGCCGCTCCATGCACCCCTGTGCGACCACCACAGCCTTGGCACGGCACTCCCAGTGGCACTCGCGGAAGGGATCGTCCTCGCCGCCCACCGTGAATCCCGTCACCAGATTCTCGCCCCACACACCTGTCACCGGGGAGTTTGTGAAGACTTTCACAATCCCCGGGGCCGCATTCGTCGGCAGCGCCGTCTTTCCGGCCGGCAACCGCGCCGCCAGCCTTTCCGCCCGTTGATACAACGGCTCGCCCTCGCATTCCCGCACGCGCCAGGCCAAGTGTCCGCCAAGCCATCCCCGGCGCTCGAAGAGGCACACCCGTAGCGCGCTCTCGGCCGCGGCCAGCGCCGCCGCCATCCCGGCTGGACCCCCTCCAATCACGGCCACATCCGTGTTCAGGTAGCGCTCCGCCTGCCCCCTGGAGTCCTGTCGTGCGGCTCCCTCCGCGCGCACCCCGGAGCCCTGTCCCTCGGCCCCCCTGGCCCCCACCCCGGGGTCCCGTCCGGTGCCTCGGCCCACCGGCACCGCCCGATCGGGGTTCCTCCCCAGATCCAGAACCCCCGTCCCCGCCATCCGGCGCAGCCCATTCTGAAACCGCGGCCAAAGCCGGTAGGGACGGTGAAAAAGCCGGTATTGGAACCCCGCCGGCATCAGCCGGTCGAAGGCGTCGATGAAGGCGAACCGGTCTGTCCGCGGGTCGCCCCGGACGTTCTGCGCCCGCACCGACATCCCCGCCCGGAGCCAGATCGTCTCGGCGCACTCGTTCGGCACCCCGTCGATCTCCATCAGCGTGTTCGACGACTCGCCCTCCATGCCGTAGAGCCCGCGGGGACGGTGGTACTTCAGGCTGCGGCTGAAGATCCGGACTCCGTTCGCGTAGAGCGCGGAGGCCACCGTATCGCCCTCGAAGCCGGTCATCGGCCGC
>JAJDVT010000017.1 GCA_022826005.1 Gemmatimonadota bacterium
CCATCGGATTCCCCCTGGATGCTGATGTCGGTGACCCGCAACACCGTGAAGCCCTGGCGATGCCCCTGCTTCCGCCGGTATCCCTTGCGGCGTTTCCGCTTGAAAACGGTGATCTTCTTCGTCCGGTCGTGGGCCACCACCCCCCTATCCCGCCCGGTACCGCCTCACCGAGACCCCGCGTATCGTGCGACAGCCGCTTCACCAGCGTCGGCGCCGGCGCCCTCTCCGCCAGCACGGCGATCATCACGCTGTCCTTGTGGACGTGGTCCCGCCGTACACCCTGGTCCTGCTCTGCATGGGGCCGGTCCCCTGTGCTACTCGGCGAGCGCCTCCTCCCGGCTGTCGCAGATTTCGAACAGGGTGTAGAGCTTCGTCAGTTCGAAGAGCGTTCGCAGATCGTCGTTCAGCGAGGCCAGCCGCAGCCGCCCGCCCGCTTCGCGGATCTTCTTCGACAGGCTCACCAGGATTCCGAGACCGGAAGAGTCGATGTAGCCCGTCAGGGCGAAGTCCACGACGAAGCCGCGAGTCCCCTCCTCGAGCTCGGCGAGAACGATGCGCTTGAGTTCCTGGCGGTTGCCCACGATGAGCTGCCCCGCGACCTCGACGACCGCGACCTGTCCGAACTTTCTCAAGTTGAAGGACATGTGCTTCCTTCCAGACGATGTGAATTCGACTCTTCTCCCTGCTTCGGCCGTCCCACGGCGCCGGGGCCGGGGAACCGCTGAAGAAGACTAGGGCAGGAAAGTGGACACGGGAAGCCGTTCGCGGCGGTCCGTCGCCGGCATCCCGGCCTAGTCCCGGCTGGAGGACATCAGCGCGGTGATCGCCGCTACGCGCACGATGTCCGTTGCCGACGCGCCCCGCGACAGGTCGTTGAGCGGCGCGCTCAGTCCCTGGAGGATGGGGCCCAGCGCAACCGCCCCGGCGAGTCGCTGGACCAGCTTGTAGGCGATGTTCGCCGCATCCAGGCCGGGGAAGACCAGGACGTTGGCGTTGCCGGCAACGGGGGAAAGGGGAGCCTTCACCCGTGCGACTTCGGGGATCAGGGCGGCATCTCCCTGCAGTTCGCCATCGGCGGCAACATCGGGACAGGCCTCGCGGAAGCGCCGCAGTCCTTCCCTCACCTGCTCGACCGGGCGGCCCCCGGCGCTGCCCAGCGTGGAGTAGGACAGGAAGGCGACCCGGGGTTCGTCCCCCACCACCAGCCGCCGCACCCGCACGGCCTCGGACGCGATCGCGGCCAGCTGGCGGGGCCGCGGCTCCGGCACCACTCCGGCGTCGGTGAAGCTCAGCACCTCGGGGCCCGCCCCGCGGAAGTCGTCCACCTCCATGAAGAACGACGAGGACAGCGTTCGCACGCCGGGCCTGAGTCCCAGGCCCTTCAACCCGGCCCGGATCACCTCCGCCGTGGTGTGGACGGCGCCGGCGACCACCCCGTCCACTTCCCCGCTCCGCAGCATGCCGACCGCGCGCCCCAGCGGTCCCGGCGCTTCCGCGTCCGCCGCATCCGCGGCCGTGTCTCCCGCCTCCAGCACCACCGGCCGGACGACGCCCCGGCGCGCCAGGATCGCCGCGGCCTCGGCCACCCGGGGGTCGTCCCCCTCGGGGAATGCGATCGACCGCCCCAGACGTCGCGCGCGCGCCTCGAGCCCGGCGGTGAAGGTCACGAAAGGCGTTTGCGGAGGCGCTCCAGCACCGGAGGCGAGACGAAGCTGCTCACGTCTCCGCCCAGCGCGGCCACCTCCCTGACCAGCGACGCCGACAGGAACGAGTACCCCAGATCCGGCACCAGGAAGAGCGTCTCCACGCCGTCGTACAGTTCCCGGTTCATCTGCGCCATCTGGAACTCGTACTCGAAGTCGGCCACCGCGCGGAGCCCCCGCACGATGAAGGAGGCGCCCACCGAGCGGGCGAATTCCACGAGAAGCCCCGAAAAGGAGACGCACTCGATCCGCGGCTCGCCGGCGAAGACTTCCCGCATGACTTCGAGGCGTTCGGGTACGTCGAAGAGGTGGCGCTTGCTCTGGGACGAGGATTCCGCCACGGCGACCACCAGGCGGTCGCAGACGCGGAGGGTCCGGCGCGCGACATCCTCGTGCCCGCGGGTCACCGGGTCGAAGGACCCGGGGTATACACCCACCACCGGACGGGGGTTCGTCATGCGGATTCGTCTCCTGGCTGCGTCACTCTCGTGAGGACGGTGTCTCCGTATCGGCGCTGCTCGGCGACCGCTTCCGGCTGGAGGAGCTCTCCCGCGCGGTGCTCCACCCACAGTTCGCGGGCGAAGGGGCTCGCTCGGTGGAGCGCCACCAGTTGGGCCACGTAACCACGGTCGTAGGGAGGGTCCGCGAGGGCAAGGTCGCATGCGCACGGCTCCAGCGCGCGGAGGTGCGCCATCGCATCGCCCCGGATCACCGTCGCGTCGGAGCCCGCTCCCAGCGCATGGATGTTGCGGTCGAGGACGCGCAGGGCACGGTGGCTGCGTTCCACGAAGGTGGCGTGCGCCGCCCCCCGGCTCAACGCCTCGAGTCCGAGGGCTCCCGAGCCCGCGAAGAGATCGAGCACGCGGGCGCCCTCGATCCGGCCTGCGAGGATGGACATCCAGGCCTCCCGGACCCGGTCGGTCGTGGGGCGGACGTTACGCCCCGGCACCGGGCCGATCCTGCGGCTCTTCCACTTTCCGGCAATGATGCGCACGGCTAGCCGGTGCAACAGGTCGCCGCTGCATTCGTCCGGCGATGCATCCGGCCGATCCGGAACGCGGTGCTCACGCGGGTCCTGCCGCGGACGGTTCGCCGGAGGGACGGATGTCCCGGACCCTGCCCTCGATGGTGGTGTGGCCCCGAAAGTTGTTCTCGACGAGGCTGAAGGCCACGTCCACCGGTCCCGCGGCGAGGGTCTCCGCCGGCGGCACGCGGCCGGCAAGACGAAAGCCGATGAATCCGAGGCTCGCACCGTCACGGACCGCGCGGAACTTGAGATGCTCTCCCTTGAGCACCTTGGGCGGACCGGCGAGCAGGACCCGCCGGGCAACGAAGACCGGCTCGGGATTCCCTCGTCCGAAGGGACCCGCATACTGCAGGTAGCGGTGAAGCTCCGGCCCGGCCTCGTTCAGTCCGAGATCGAGATCGGTGCGGAGTTCCGGCCGGGGCTCCGCACCACCCAGCCTGCGGCGGGCCAGGGAGCAGAAGGCCTCGCGAAAGGCGGGAAGACGGTCGCGGACGATGTCCAGTCCGGCGGCCTGGTGGTGGCCGCCGAAGCGCACGAGGTGCTCGGAGCAGGCGGAGATGCCCGCGTGCAGGTCGAAGGAGGGGATCGACCGTCCGCTACCGCGGCCGAGGTCGCCGTCAAAGGCAACAACCACGACGGGCCGGCAGATGCGCTCGACAAGCCTGGACGCCACGATGCCTGTCACGCCGGGATGCCAACCGTCTCCCGACACGACGACCGCGCGGTCGCGGACCGGCTCGTAGTCGCGCTGCAAGGCCTCCAGCGCCTCCGCTGTGATGTGTTCCTCGATGGCGCGGCGCTCCTGGTTGTTGGCCTCCAGCGTCTGCGCCAGGCGCCCGGCCTCGGCGTGGTCGTGGGTCAGCAGGAGCCGGAGGGCCGCCATCGAGTCCCCGACCCGCCCCGCGGCGTTGATGCGCGGACCGAGCTGGAAGGCAACCGCCGCCGAATCGATCGGGTTGCCGGGACCGGGACTCAGGCCGGCAGACCGGATCAGCGCCCCAAGTCCGGGGCGTGTGGCGTGCGTGAGGGCGCGGAGGCCGTAGCGGGTGAGCACCCGGTTCTCCCCCGACAGCTCCATCTGGTCCGCGATGGTCGCGAGCGCCACGAGGTCCAGATAGTGCCAGGCCTCGTCCTCCGGGCGCCCCAGCTCCGCCGCCAGCAGCTGCCCCACCTTGAAGGCGACGCCCGCGCCGCAGAGGTACTTGTTCGGATACGCGCAGCCGGGACGGTTCGGGTTGACGACGGCGAGTGCGGCAGGCAACTCGGGGCCGGGCCGGTGATGGTCGGTGACGATTACGTCCATCCCGGCCGCGACGGCCCGCCGCACCGGATCCAGGGCCACGATTCCGCAGTCCACCGTGACCAGCACGGCGGCACCCCGGGCCGCGGCGCGGTCCACGCCGGGACGGGAGAGGTCGTAGCCGTGCCGGATGCGGTCCGGCACGATCGCGTCGGCCCTGCCGCCCAGCGCCCGGATCCACGCGGTGAGAAGCGCCGCCCCGCTGATCCCGTCCACGTCGTAGTCGCCGTGCACCACCACCAGCTCGCCCCGTGCGACCGCGCTGGCCAGCCGCCGGGCGGCGCGGTCCGCACCCGCAAGGCCGGCCGGATCGTGGAGCGACCCGAGCACCGGACGCAGGAAGGATCTGGCCTCTGCGACTGTCCGGTGCCCCCGGATCAGAAGTAGCCGGCAGAGGGCGGATGGGAGCCTCAGGCCGTTCTGCAGGGCGCGGACGGCCTCGGGTTCGGGGGGTGGCCGGGTCCTCCAGAGCGGGCGCGCCGAGAGCCGGCCGGCAGTCCCGGGGGAACCGGGCTTCACGTCTTGTTCGCCGGCTCCGGGAGTTCGTCTGGAACCACGTCGGGAGGCGCCGTGACGATGACGCCGCAGGCCTCGCAGCTGACGAGCCGTCCCGTGGAACGGATCTCGTTCTGAAGCTGCAGGGGGATGAGCGAGAAACATGCTCCGCAGGCGCCGTCATCGGTCATCGCCGCCACGGCCACCTTTCGTCCGCCCTTGGCGAGACCCTCATAGACGGCCAGGTACCTCCGGTCAATGCCCTCGGCAAAGAGTCCGCGCCGCAGCTCCAGCTCCGCCGCCTCGGTCCGGATGGCCTCCTGTTTCGCGCGTATCTCCTCCTTCTTCGGCACCACGGCGGAACGGGCCTCCTCCATCCCGGCCCGCTGATCGTCGAGCCGTTCCTCCAGGCGGCCGATCTGGTCCAGAAGGCTGATCACCTCGTGTTCCTCCTGGTCCAGAGCGCGGCGCAGCAGCCCGAGTTCCGCCTGGACCGCGGCCTCTTCCCTGACCGTCTTCACCAGGTTGAGGCGCTCCTCCAGCCGTTGTACGCGCAACCGCTTGTCCTCCGCCGCAAGGCGCAGCCGCCGTTCTTCCAACTTGAGATCGCGAACCCTGGTCTCGGTCGCGGCAACCTCTTCCGCGAGTTGCATGGCCGGTTCCTCGACGGCCTCCAATTGTCCCTGAAAGGACTCGACTCTGTCCTGAATGGCCCGGATCTGCTGATCGATGATTTGAAGTTCCAGCAGCTGGCTGGAGACCGGGCCGGTTTCGACCGTCACGATGCGCTTTCCCCTTTCCGTTGACTGCTCTTCGCGGCCCTGTGGGTGGACCTGCGCCAGTCCGGACCCAGGGCCCGCTTTTCCTTGTTCAGGTCTTCCTTGTCCTTGAGGAGCCTGCGCTTTTCCGCTTCTTCCGCCGCCCCGCGCATCTGGAGGTCCAGCGCCTCCAGACGGCGGTCGATCGTCCGGACATCGATTCCCCGGGCCACATCCTCGAAGACCTCGTCCGGTGGAACCTCCCGGTTTCGGCTTAGCTCCTCGAAGCGCTGGACCGCCTCCGGCATCGCCCCTTCAGGCGGGACCGCGAGTTCCGGATTGTCGATCAGCCATTCGAAGATGGCACGGAAGGCACCATCCTCCAAGTCCGAAGGCCCCACTCGTTCCCCGGCCCGTTCGATCCAGTCCCGCCTCTTGAGAACGAAGTGAACCAGCTGCCGGTCCGAGCCGAGTCCCTGGAAGCGGGGCGAAGGCCGTACTCGCGCTCGTGGCGGAGTCGCTACCCTGGCCGGGCGCGGCCCTGTCGCGGCCCGCCCCAGCTCGGCCTCCAGGGTCTCGGCGCGGACCCCCGTGCGCTCGGCGATCCGCGAGAGGTAGATGTCCCGCAACCGCGGATCCCTGACCGCCCTCAGCGTGGGGAGAAGCCGGTCCAGCGCCGAACGCGTCTTCTCGATCGAGGCGAAGTAGTCGTGCTCCTCCAGAATCGCGATCTTGCGGTCGAGCACGTCGACGGCCTGGCGTACGAACCCCAGGACCGCCTCCGCACCCCCGTCGCGCGCGACCGAGTCCGGGTCCTCGCCTTCCGGAAGAGTGACCACCGACGCGTGGAGCCCCTGGGCGAGGAGCGTGTCCGCGGCTCTGAAGGTGGCCCGCAACCCCGCCGGGTCGCTGTCGAAGAGGATGCGGACCTGCCGGGTGTAGCGGGCAAGCAGCCGGGCGTGCGCCTCCGTGAGCGCGGTGCCTAGCGGCGCCACCGCGTTCGCGACGCCCACGGCGGCGAGCGAGAGCGCGTCCATGAAGCCCTCGACAAGGAGCGCGGCCCCCTGCCGGCGAATGGGATTCCCGGCCCAGCTGAGGCCGTAGAGTACCTCGCCCTTGTGGAAGATCGGGCTCTCGGGCGAATTGAGGTACTTCGGCGCACCCTTCCCTTCCGGGCCGAGCAGCCGTCCGCCGAAGGCCAGCACGCGTCCCGAGACGGACTCGATGGGGAAGATCACGCGGCTGCGGAAGGCGTCGTAGGGCTGGTCCCCCTTCTCGCTCTTCTTGAGCAGCCCGAGCTCAAGCAGGATGCCCTCGCCGATGCCCCGGGCGGATGCGGCGTCGCGCAGCGCTCCCCACTCGTCGGGTGCGTAGCCCAGGCCGAAACGTTCACCGGTCTCGCGCGAGATCCCCCTCCGCTCGAGGTACTCGCGGGCGCCCTTGCCCCCCTCCCACTCCCAGAGGCGCTCCTGGAAGAACGAGCTGGCGTGCGCGGAGGCCTCGTAGTAGGGCCGCCGGGGGTCGTCCCCCCTTCTGCCGCGCCTGACCTCCCTCACCTCGACTCCGCTGCGCGCCCCGACGAACTTGACGGCGTCGGTGAAGCTCATCCCCTGGTGCTTCATAAGGAACGAGAACACGTCTCCGGATTCGCCGGACGAGAAATCGTGGAAGAACGCCTTGGAAGGGATCACGAAGAAGGAAGGCGTCTTTTCCTTCTTGAAGGGACTGAGTCCGCTGAAATCCTTGCCCGCCTTCTTCAGCTGCACGAACTGGCCGATGATCCCGACGATGTCGGCTCGTGCGCGAACCTCCTCCACCACGTGATCCGGGATCATCTACCGGATCCTCACCATCGTGACGCCGTAGCCGCCTTCCCCCGGCTGGCCCGCGCGAAAGTGCTGCACCCGCGCGTCGCGGCCCAGTACTTCGGACACCCTCTTGCGGAGCGCCCCGGTGCCCAGGCCGTGGATCACGCGCAGCTCGCGCAGGTCGGCCACCGCGGCCTCGTCGAGCGCCCGGCACAGAGACATCTCGGCCTCGTCGGCGCGCTGCCCGCGCAGATCCACCTCGGTGGCCGGATCCGCGATGTCGCCGCCCCATCGGGACGGCTTCGGCACGACTCCCACCCCGCCCCCATCCCCGCCCCCACCCCCCACGCGGCCCAGGCGGCCACGCCCAACCCGCATCCTCACGCCGCCCACCAGGACCACCACCCGGTCCCCCTCGACCTCCATTACCGTGCCCTCCGCGCCGGTGTCGCTCATCCGGACCGCCGCCCCGGCCTCCAGCTCCAGCGCGTCCGGTGCGGTCCCCTCCCGCGGCGGTCCTCCCTCCCCTCCTCCCTCCCCGGCCACTGGCTCCTGAAGCGCCCGCGCGGCCTCCTCCACCGTCCTGCGGGCCCTCCGCGCGGCCTCCCGGGCCGAAACCCCGTCCCGCTCCCGGTCCTGCAGGCGCTCGATCGCCGCCTCCACTTCGCGGCGCGCCTCCAGGAGCATCCTGCGCGCCTCCCTGCGGGCCCGGGCGGCGGCTTCCCGCTCGGAGCGCCGCAGCGCCGCCTCGCGCGTCATCAGCTCGGCCTCGAGCTCCCGGGCGCGCCGCCGCTCGGTCTCCAGGGCCGCGAGGAGGCGCGAGACGCCGCGCTCCTTCCGCTCCAGCGTCTCAAGCAGGTCGTCGAGGCGCGCTTCCGCGCGGTCGCGGTAGCCGTCGGCGAGGTCCAGGACCTCTTCCGGGAAGCCCAGACCGCGGGCGATCGCCAGTCCGTAGCTGCGGCCCGGGAGCCCCTTCGCAAAGTGGTAGGTGGGCGCGAGGCGCTCGCCGTCGAAGTCGAGCGAGGCGTTGACGATGCCGTTTCCCGGCGCGGCCAGCCGCTTCAACCCGCCCATGTGCGAGGTCACCACGGCAAGGCAGCCCCGCCCTGCGAGCGTCTCGATCAGAGCGCGCGCCAGCGCCTCGCCCTCCTTGGGGTCCGTACCGGCGCCGGGCTCGTCGATGAGCACCAGCGAACGCGGTCCGGCGTTGAGCAGGACCTCCTGGAGGTTGCGGAGGTGTGCCGAGAAGGTGGACAGCGAATCGGCGATGGACTGTTCGTCGCCGACATCGGCGTATACGGAGTCGAAGGCCGGAATGCGGGTGCCGGGCCCCACCGGCGGGATCACGCCCGACTGGGCCAGGGACGCGATGAGCCCTACCGACTTGAGGAAGACCGTCTTGCCGCCGGTGTTGGGACCCGTCACGACGACCACCCGCTCCCCGGGGTCCAGGTCGATGTCGAAGGGAACCGCGTCGCCCCCTCCGGCCAGCAGCAGCGGATGACGTCCCTGCCGGATGCACAGCCCTCCACCGGCGCGACTCCCCGGGGCACCGGCCGCGGCACCGTCCGCGGCCATGTCCGCAATCTCCGGCACCGTCCCCTCCCACCGCACCGCCACCCGGGCCAGGGCAACCCGTGCGTCCATCAGGGTGAGCGCGGCGAACGAGTCGGCGAACGCCCCGGCCAGCGGGCGGCACCGGCCGGCCAGCTCCCGCAGCACGCGCTGCACTTCGCGCACCTCGGCCCGCTCCAGCTCCCGTACCCGGTTCATCTCCACGATTGCCGACGGAGGTTCGACGAAGACCGTGGCGCCGGAGGAAGACTCGTCGTGGACGTAGCCGCCGACGGCCCTCTTACCCTCCCGCCTGACCGGGATCACGTACCTCCCCTCGCGAATCGACACCGACGCCTCCGGAACCCGGTAGCGCTCGTCGATCCCCGCCAGCAGGCGTTCCAGGTGCCCGACGACGCGGTTGTGGGCACCGCGGAGACGGGCGCGGATCCGTCCGAGTTCCCGGCTCGCGCCATCCAGGACCGTCCCGTCCGGATCCACGGAGCGCTCGATCGCGGCCTGCAGCCGGGGGTGGGACAGGAGACGGCCCCGCAACTCCTGCAGCGCCGGCAGCCCACCCGCCCCCTCCGCCAGGACGCGGTCCACGGCGCGCCCCGCCGCGAGCAGCCCGCCGAGTTGCGCCAGCCCGGCCGCCGGAACGACCGAGCCCTCCACCTCCAGGCGCGCCACGGTGTTCGCCGCGTCCGGGACGGCAGGCAGCCCCCAATCGGCGCGCGGCTCCAGGAAGCGGACCGTCTCCGCCACCGCGTCCAGCCGTGCCCTGGCCGCATCCGCGTCGTCCACGGGCCGAAGCCCACGGATCATCTCCCGCCCCGCAGCCGTCGACGCGAACCCCGCAACGTGCTCCAGGACCCGGTTGAATTCGAGCACCTGAAGGGCGCGGCCCGGCATCCTACCCCAGCTCCTCCCGGACGATCGCCGAAGCCGCCCGGCCGTCGAATCTGCCGCGGATCCGGGGCATCAGTCCGCCCATCACGGCTCCGATGTGACCCGCGCCCGCGCCGATGAGTTCACGAACCATGTCCCGCACCTCGCCCTCCGTCAGCTCGGGCGGGAGGTAGTCCCGCAGCACCCGCTCCTGCTCCCGCTCGCGCGCCGCCAGATCCGCGCGCCCGCCCGCCTCCATCTGTGCGGCCGCGTCCTGCCGCTGCTTGATCGCCTTCGCCAGGACCGTACGGACCCCGTCGTCGTCCAATGGTCCCCCGGTCTCGATCTCCCTGTTCCTCAGTTCGGCGAGGGTCGTCGAAAGGACCAGCGTGCGAACCCGGTCCCTGGCCCGGCGTCCCTCGTTCAGGTCCGACCTCAGCCTCTCCTTGAGCGAATCCTTCAATGCCGTCACCTCCTCTCGGCCCACGCACCATCGCTTCGATCCTCAAGATACCGGCAGGCGGCCTCGCGGGGGACCGGGGACGGCCGCGCCCGGGTCTCACCCGGGGTGTGACGGAGGTCCGGAGGAGGTCTCACGGGGGTCCCCGGGGCGCCGGGCGGAGCCCGCAGGTGGTCCGTGGAGCCCCGGAACGCCGATTCCTGACCCGGTGTCCCATCCAGCCATATCACGGCCCCCGAACGGCTGATACCCTAGATTCCCCGCGAACAAGACGACAACACCGGAGAATCATGGCCTGGACAACGGAATGTGTGGTGGACATCCTGCGCCGAAGCGGTCCCGGCGCACTGTCCACGGAAAGACTGAAGGCGGAGTTGAGGCGGTCCCGTCCCCCCATCCTGCTGACGGAAGAACGGCTCGAAGACCTCATGGAGGAGGCCGAAGGGCGGTTCGTCCTCCTGGAGGTGCGGCTCGACGACGCGAAGAGGACGGTCGTCGAGAGCTGGGTCTTCCTGACCGACCCGCAAGACCGTCCCAGCCGGCCGGAGATTGCGGCGGAGCTTTGGCGGAGCCTCGCGGCCCTGGCGGAGGATCTGGACCCGTCCTCGAGGGTTGAGGTGTGCCGGTGGATCCTGACCGCACGCAGCGCCCAACTCGCCTGCTCGATCGCCTCCGACCACGGAACCCTGCGCCCCAGACGCCTCGGACGGCGTCTGTAGCAGCCCGAGGTCAGCTCAGCGCCTCCTTTACCCTGGACCAGAAGCCGCGCCGCTGCCCGGGCTCGATCTTCTCCGGGGGCGCGTCCTCGATCCGCCGGAGCTTGCGCAGCAGACTCTCCTGTTCTGCGCTCAGCCGCGTCGGCACCCACACGAGGAAGTGCACCAGCAAATCGCCCTGCCCGCGCCCGTTCAGCTCAGGCAGGCCCTCGCCCTCGATCCGGATCACCTCCCCGCTCTGGATCCCGGCCGGCACGTCCACCCAGGTGCTTCCATCCACGGTCGGCACCGTGAGCCGGCATCCGAGCGCGGCCTGGCTGAAGGTCAGCGGCACCTCCACGACCAGGTCGTTGCCGCGCCGCACGAAGCGGTCGTCCTCCTTGACATCGAGCAGCACCACGATGTCCCCTCGGGGCCCCCCGCGCGGACCCGCGTTGCCCTCCCCGCGCAGCGTAATGTAGTTCTCGGACGAGACCCCGGCCGGGATATCCACCCGGATCTCCCGCTCGGCACGCACCCGCCCGTCCCCGCGGCAGCGACCGCAGTTCTCCGAGATGATCGTCCCCTCCCCCCGGCAGCGGCGACAGGGCGTCACGCTCACGAACTGGCCGAAGACCGAACGTTCGACGCGCCGCTCCTCCCCCGCCCCGTTGCAGTTGGGACAGGTCAGCGGGCGGGCGCCGTCCTTCACCCCCGTCCCGGAGCAGGCATCGCAGGCGTCCAGGACCGACACCCGCACCTTCCTGCTGGAGCCTTCACGAACATCCTGGAGCGTCAGGGGCAGCCGGAGCCGCAGCGACTTGCCCCGGATGGCCCGGTTGCCGCGCCTGCGTGCGCCGAACAGCCCCTCGAACCCCCCGAAGCCGCCAAAGTCCCTCATGAAGACCTCGAGCGCCTCCGAGAAGTCGAGTCCGCCGCCGAAACCGCCTGAGCCCCGCAGCCCCTCCTTCCCGTAGCGGTCGTAGCGGGCGCGCTTGGCAGGGTCCCGCAGCACCTCGTACGCCTCGGTGACCTCCTTGAAGCGCTCCTCGGCCTCGCTGGAGCCGGCGTTGCGGTCCGGGTGGTACTCCAGAGCCACCTTGCGGTAGGCCTTCTTGATCTCGTCCTGGCCGGCGTTCCTGGGAACGCGCAGCAGAGAGTAGTAGTCGGACATGGGTGTGGTGGGGCGCTATCCGGCCTGGCGCCGCGGCACCCTGTGCGTGACTGGGGATCGGTTCACGGGCTATGGCTCCAGCATGCGGGTGACAAGGGATGAAGTGTGGTCCACGAGGGCGATGACCTTTTCGTAGGGCATCCTCGTGGGCCCGATGACGCCGAGTATTCCGCGCAGCCGCCCGAATCGGTACCCCGAGGTGACGAGCGTGAACCCGGCGAGTTCCGGAGCGTGCTCGGACCCGATCGTGACGAACGGCCCCCGCTGGGCGCCGCGGGTCCCGAGGACCTTCGCGAGAAGCTCCTTCTGTTCGGTAAGCGCGATAAGGTCCTTGAGGCGGTCGCTCGTGGAGAACTCAGGCTGCGCGGCGATCGAGGACGTCTGACCCAGTACGACCTGGTCCTCGCCGCTGGTTTCGGCCGCGAAGAATTCCTCGCCCGATTCGACGAAGATGTTGAGGATGTCGCGCGCGGCGGGATCCTCCACCGCGTCCCTGAGGCGCGCTCCGAACGAGCGCCGGATCTCGGCGAAGGTGAGTCCGCCCAGCCGCTCGTTGAGGACCTGGCCGATCAGGTCGAGGATGTCCGGAGGCGCCTCGCCCGGGAGGTCGACGTAGACGGTGCGGACCATCCCCGACTGGACCGTGACGACCATCAGCACCTTGTGCGAAGACAGCTGCACCAGGTCGATCTTCTCCAGGCGGGCGTTGTCGAGCTGGGGAACGGATCCGACGCCGAGCTCGTTGACAAGGAGGCCGAGCGCCCGCGTCGCATTCTGGAGGACCCGCTCCAGGGTGGCGTCGGCCGTCCGCAGTTCCCGCTCGATCCGGGCCTTCTCCCGCTCGGTCAGACTCTCGGGCTGCACGACGCTGTCCACGAAGAACCGGTAGGCGAGGTCGGTGGGGATCCGCCCCGCGGACGTATGCGGGTGGGTGAGGTAGCCATCCTCTTCCAGATCTGCCATCGTGTTGCGGATCGTGGCCGGCGACACGCCGAAGTTGAACCGGCGGGTCAGCGTGCGGCTCCCCGCCGGCTCGGCCGTCTCGACGTATGTGCGGATCACCGCCTCGAGAACCGCGCGCTCGCGTTCGGTGAGCGGCGGGCGTCTTGTGCGGTGGTGCAATTCCATGTCTACATCGTTCCGTGGCGAACCCCTGGGTACTTGAACATCTCCCGTGGACCGCCGCCGTCAACCGCTTCGGACGCCGGAAGGGGGTCCGGCGATCCCTCGACGCCACCCGGCTCGAGGGCGGTTTCGAGTTCCAGCGTCAGTGCATCCAGGACGAGCCAGCCCTCCGGAGTGAGGCGCACGGTGCCGTCCTTCCGCTCGGCGAGCCCCCCGTCTTCCCAGCGGCGCACGACAGCCGACGCGGCGGGTCCCAGGGCAGCCGAGGCCAGTCCCTTCCTGGTCCGCAGCCCCAGCCAGACCGCCTCCAGCCGCGTCTGCCGCGGGGTGAGGACTTCCCCGCCCGCGCGGCCGCTTCCGGAGCGGGCGACGTGCTCCCGGTACACGGCCCAGTCGCGTTCGTTCCACCAGCGCCGCCCTCCCGCGTGGCTGTGCGCCCCGTTCCCCAGCCCAAGGTACGGCGCCCCCTCCCAGCAGAGGGTGTTGTGACGCGACGCGAATCCGGGCAGCGCGAAGTTCGAAACCTCGTAGTGCTCGTAGCCGGCGCCGGCGAGGGTCTCGGCGGCGAGGAGGTATTCGTCCCGGTAGCGCGCGTCGCCGCACGGGGTGATCCGCCCCTCTCCCACGGCGCGGGCCAGCGGCGTCCCCTTCTCGACGGTCAGCCCGTACAGGGAGATGTGGGGCGTCTCCAGTCCCAGGGCGTGCTCCAGGTCGCCCTTCCAGTCACGCCGAACCGCGGCGGGAAGTCCGAAGATCAGGTCGACGGACAGGTTGGCGATCCCGGCCGTTCTTGCCGCCGCCACGGCCTCGGCGGCGTCACCGGCCGAATGCAGGCGGCCCATCCATCGCAGCGCCGCGGGACTGAAGCTCTGTACTCCGAAGGACACGCGATTGACTCCCCCGCCGGCCCACCGTTGCGCGACCCGTCCCGTGAAGGATTCGGGGTTGGCTTCGACGGTCCATTCGAAACCGGGTGCCTGCGTGCGCTCCCTTCCCAACACGGCGGCCAGCCCGGCCACATGCCGCGGATCCAGCACGGACGGCGTGCCACCGCCCACGTATAGGGTTTCAAGTGATCGTGCCACCCGGACGTGGCCGGTTCCCTCCACCCACTCCAGCTCGGTCCGGATCGCGGCCAGCCACTCCGCGCTGTCCGGACGGCGGTTCACCTCCACCGCGAAGTCGCAGTAGCAGCAGCGCCGTGCACAGAACGGCGCGTGCACGTACACACTGCGGATTCCGGCAGGGGTCCTCACGCGGCCCCCTACCGGACCATCATCGGCCGCCGGCCCGGCATACGCATGACCCGCCCGTCGCGCGTGGTCGTCACGTAGCCCCGGATCTCAAGGATCGTCAGCGAGGTCCCGATCTCGTCCGCCGGGCCGCCGGCCGCCGCCGCCACCTGCTCCACCGTTACGGGAGCGGCGGGGACCGCGGCGAGGAGATCCCGCAGCTCGGGCTCCGCGGGCACGGACCGTACGGTCAAGGAATCCGCCCCGAGGTCCGTATTCGTAACGATGGCGGCGCCCTGCTCGATCAGGCGGTTCGTTCCCTCGCTGGTGGCGCGGTCGATCGGACCCGGCACGGCGTGGATGTCACGTCCCAGTTCCAGGGCGTGATCGGCGGTGATGAGCGCTCCGCTGCGCCGCGCCGCCTCCACGATCACGACATCGCTCGCGAGCGCGGCGATGATCCGGTTGCGCCGGGGGAAGTGACCCGGCTCGGCGCGCGTCCCGGGTTGAACTCCGAAACCACCACGCCGTGCTTCAGGATCTCCCGGTAGAGCCTGGTGTTGCTCGCCGGCGAAGGGACGTCCACTCCCGACCCGAGCACGGCCGCCGTGGCCCCCGGCAGCGCCCCCCGGTGCGCCTCGGCGTCGATCCCCATCGCCATCCCGGACACCACGCAGCGGCCCTGCTCGGCCAGCCGGGCTCCCAGTCCGCGGGCCACCCGCCGCCCGTAGGCGGTGGCGCGGCGGGACCCCACCACGGCGACGCAGGGCCCGTGAAGCAGCTCCGTCCTCCCAAGGGTGAAGAGCACCGCGGGCGGTTGATCCAGATTGCAGAGCAGCTCGGGGTACCCGTCGCCCTTGTAGACCAGCACCCCGATGCCCGCTTCCCTGCACCGACGCAGCAGAGAACGCGCGCGCCGGCCGGGCGCCGCCCCACGGCGGGCCTCCTCGGTCGGCCGGTCCGTCTGCTGCACAAACTCGTCGGCGTCACCCACCAGCGCCTTGCGCGGCGAGCCGAAGCTGTCCACCAGGTCCTTGAAGCGCTTGGGGCCGACTCCCGGGACACAGTACAGGGTCAGTGCATCGATCACGGGTCCTCCCGGTCCGGAGACTCCGCCGCGGCAGGTGACGCGGCGAGCTGGCGCCAGCACCCCTCCAGCAGCTCGGCCAGGCCTTCCCCGGCAACGGCGCTGACCCTGTACATGCCCCACGCGTCCGGAGCCTCCACCGCGGGCGGCTCGTCGCCGGGGGCGCGCAGGTCCATCTTGGAGAACGCCACCGCGTAGGGGAGATCGGCGAGCCCGGGCGCGTAAATGGCCGCGTACCGCCCCAGCTCGTCGAGCAGTCCGGCCAGCGTTTCCGCGGGGTCCCGCCCGTCCACGGGCAGCAGGATCACCAGGGCGCGGGTGCGTTCGATGTGGCGTAGGAAGCGGTGGCCCAGCCCCTTGCCCTCATGCGCCCCCTCGATGATTCCGGGGATGTCGGCGACGACGAAGGAGCGAAACCCCGGCAGCTCGACGACTCCCAGGTTGGGTGTGAGGGTCGTAAAGGGGTAGTCGGCGATCTTCGGCCGCGCGTGGCTGACGCGGGCGAGCAGGGTGGACTTGCCGGCGTTGGGCTCGCCGACCAGGCCGACGTCGGCGAGAAGCTTGAGTTCGAGGCGGACCCTTCTCTCCTCCCCCTCGCCGCCCGGCTCCCATCGGCGGGGCGCCTGCCGCGTGGGCGAGGTGAAGCGCGCGTTCCCGCGTCCGCCCCGCCCGCCGAGCGCGATGACCAGGACCTCGTTCGCCTCCAGCAGCTCGCCGAGCACCTCCCCGCTGCCGTCGTCGACGGCGATCGTGCCGCACGGCACACGCAAATCGAGGTCGTGCCCGCTTCTTCCCGTCCGGTTGGAGCCCTGGCCATGCATCCCCCGCTCCGCACGGTAGTGCCGCTTGTAGCGGTAGTCGCTCAGGGTGGTGAGCCCGGGGTCGGCCACCAGCCGCACGTCGCCACCCCTGCCCCCGTCGCCACCCGAGGGCCCCCCGCGCGGGACCCCCTTCTCGCGCCGGAACGCCTCGGCGCCCGAACCGCCGCGGCCGCCGCGCACCTCGATCGTCACCGAGTCCAGGAACATGACCCACCCTCTCCGTCCGTCTTGCGGGCGCTCACGGGTCCACGGCCAGGCGACCCACCACGTCTCCCACGGTGTTGGTGAGCGGCGGCTGCGCGTGCTCGGCCAGCGCCCGGGTAGAGCCCGGCGAAAGGATGCCGGCCCGGGCCAGCACGGCCAGCAGCGCCGGAGCGGCTGCCCGCCAGGCCCCGTCCTCCACCTTGACGGCGACGCCGAGCCCGCGCTCCCGGTCGGCGGCCGCATAGACTCCCTCCGCCCCCGTCTTGGCGAGTACGCGCCCCCTTTCCACCTCCACGAGCCGGGTGCAGAGCCGGCCGGTTCCCGCCACCATGAACGGGTGCGAGACCATGGCGCCGATCACGCGTCCGGGCGCCCCACCCCCCTCCGCCGCCACCACCAGCCGCGCCATCGCCCCGGCGAGATCCCGGAGCGGAATCGCGAAGGTGGGCACGCCGCAGCCGTCCACGGCCGATGGAATTGCGCGGGGATCGCACCGCGCCCACCGCGCGAGCTCGCGCCGCATTCGCAGCTGGACCGGGTGCGCCGGGTGCTCGTAGCCCTCCAGGGGCCAGGAGTGGAAGGCGGACAGCGCCAGCATCCCCGCATGTTTTCCCGAGCAGTTGCTCATGATCGAAGTGAGGGGCGTGCCCGCGGCTGCGAGTTCCCGCTCGCGTTCGCGCCGCAGTGGAGGATGGGGACCGCAGACGAGCAGCGCCTCCTCCACGCCGGCCTTCGCCAGCATCGACCGCGCTGCCGCCAGGTGTGCCTCCTCCGAGTTGTGTGAACCGCAGCATAGCGCGATCTCCCTTTCGGAAAACCCGAAATGGTCCGCAGCCCCGTCCGCCACCAGCGGCAGGGTCTGAAACGGCTTCGCCGCCGACCGCAGCACCGTGGGGCGTCCGGCATCTCCCCAGCTGCCGACAATGTGCCCCGCGGCGTCCGCGACCACCGCATGTACCCGGTGGGTCGACTCGCGCAGCGCCCCCCTGCCGGCGGAGACCGTCAGAGGCTGGCCCCCCGGTCTCATGGGAGGAGGCTCCCGGCGACGCTCAACATTGGCGGCAGCCGGGGGGCGTTGCCATGGTGCGATGGGCGCCGGTCCCGGGAAGGCGGTCATTGCGGTCCATCGCAGCCGCCTGTCCTACCTTTCTCAGCGCGAGCCATCCCCCCCGGCGGAGCCGCCGTCCACCGGCGCGGTTGCCGCCAGCGGAGAGCCCGCCAGCGCGAAGAGTTCGGCCTGGGTCTCCGCCGCGAGCAGCAGCTCCACCGCCCGGCCGAGCTGGACGTCGGCCTCGCGGGTACGCCTGAAACGTCCCAGGTCGTCCCACGCGAGCAGCGCGATCTCGCTGCCCAGGAGACGGGCCAGGGTGCCGCGCGCGCGCATGAACGCCTCGAAGGGTACTTCGGCGCCGCGTTCCTCCAGCGTGGCGTGAAAGCTCTCGAGGTCCGCATCGGTGATAGCGAAGCCGGGCTCCAGGTCCGGATGCTGGGCAACGTAGCGGACCGCCCAGTTCTGCACGGCCGCGGAGAAACCGTTGGCGAAGGCGAGGATCTCGTCCACGGCAGTCCGCTCGGCCAGGGGCAGGGTGTCCTGCAACATCCAGAGATCGGGAACGATGCCGCCCCCGCCGTGGAGCACGCGTCCCCCGGCGGAGGTGAAGCGAGGTTTGTCGCCCTGGTCGGGCCGGTCCGCCGGATTCCCCTCCACCGTGATCGGACCGTCACCGATGGATTCGGACCGAGCGCTTCGATCGCGCTCGATGGAGCGCCCGGCCGGTGTGTACCAGCGCGCGGTCGTGAGCCACAACACATTCCCGCCCGGAAGCTCGAACAGCGACTGGACGGACCCCTTGCCGTACGTCGTGGCTCCGATCAGCAGGGCGCGATCGTGATCCTGCAGAGCCCCCGCCACGATCTCCGCCGCCGACGCGCTGCTCCTTTCGACCAGAACGACGACCGGCAGCTGCGGATAGGCCTGCTCCCGCGTGGCCGCGAATCCCTCCGGTTCCGCCGACCGGCTGCGGATCTCCACGATCTCGCTACCCCGGTCGAGGAAGAGGTCGGCCAGTCCCACTCCTTCGGTAAGAAGGCCACCCCGGTTGCCGCGCAAGTCCAGGATGAGCGACGTCATTCCCTCCGCCGCGAGGGAATCGACGGCGGCACGCACCTCCTGTGTGGTGGTGCGGTTGAAGTTGAGGAGCGGCACGTACCCGATCCCACCCTCGAGCATGGCGGCAAAGGGAACCGACGGCAACCGGATCGCGGCGCGCTCCACCTCGAAGTCTATGACGCGCTCGACACCCGGCCTCCTGATCCCGATCCGCACGCTCGTCCCCGGTTCGCCCCGCATCAGCCCCACGGCCTGGTCGGACACCCATCCCTCCACCGACTGCCCATCCACCTCGACGATCCGGTCTCCGGACCTGATCCCGGCCCTCGCGGCGGGCGTCGCCGGTATCGGGGCGGAAACCGTGATGAACCCGTCCCGGTCGACGACTTCGAGACCGACGCCCTGGTAGTCGCCCTGGGTGCGGATCCGCACCTCTTCCCACCGGCTGGCGGGCACGAATCGCGAGTTGGGATCTTCGAGCCGGTCGACCAGGCCGTTGATCGCCATCTCGTAGAGACTGTCGACATCCACTATCTCGACGAAGTCGTTCTCGATGTGGCGCCTGACCTCGTCGAGCACGCGCGCGTGGATGTAGATGTTCCCGCCCGAGCCCACATCGCTCTGCAGGAACCATCCGCCGCAAACGACCGCGACGATGAAGACCAGCCCCGGCAGCCGTGCCCGCTTCGCCCTGTTCATCGGGTCATCGGCCTCCTTCGCCTTGCCCCCGCGCATATGACTACCCCCCACAACTGCCGGAAGCCTCCGGAAACCTCGAAACGACTTCGCGGCGGATCCGGCTCTCGACCTCGTCGGGACTGCCGCACCCGGACACCAGTACGGCGTTCGCCAGCGTCGCCGCCAATTCAACATACCCCTCCCGGACCCGCTGGTGGAAGCTGGCGCCCGCCGACTCGAAGCGGTCGCCACCCTTCCCCTGCCGACGCTGGCGGGCCATGCCCTCGGTGACCGGCAGGTCGAGCACGATATACAGATCGGGCACGAGCCCCGAGGTCGCGTAGGCATTGAGGGGGACGATGGGCTCCACCCCGATCCCGCGGCCGTACCCCTGGTAGGCGAGGGTGCTCATGTCGAAGCGGTCGGAGACCACCCAGCTGCCACCGGCCAGCGCGGGCTCCACGACGCTCCGGACGAAGGCCGACCGGGCGGCCAGAATCAGGAGCAGCTCGGTCTCCCGCGGCACCGCGAGATCGTTGTCGTGCAGGACCAGTTGGCGTATCCGCTCCCCCACCCGCGTTCCGCCCGGCTCGCGCGCCCCGACAACCTGCAGGCCCGCCGCGCGCAGGAAGGCGCGGAGCCGCCCGGCCTGGGTGGTCTTTCCGGTCCCTTCGGCCCCCTCGACGGCGATGAAGCGCCCGTGCGGCACCTGGTCAGTCCGTCCTCTCAGGAGGTCAGGATGATCGGAGAGGCGGAACCGGCGCGCATCCCCTCCTGAATGGCCGCGTCCGCCCGATGCATGATTCGGTCGAAGTTCGCCTGCGCCGCGACCAGGCTCTGGTACGCCGACAGCGCCTGCAGTTCCCCCAGTGCGGACTCGTACTCCTCCATGTCGCCGGGGGCGGGCTGCTCGCCGCGCTGCAACGCCGTCTGCAACGACTCCTCGATCTTGACCAGACGGTTCCGCAGCCGGGTCATATCGCGGTCATCGTCCGCGCTCTCCTTTGCCCTGGCCAGCGTCCGGTACTCGGGGGTTCCGCCGAGGGCGCGCCCGAGCGATTCCGCCAATTCCTCGATCCTGGACATCTCGTCAACCTCCTTCAGCTCGTGCAAAAACATAGCGGGGCCGCCGGCCGAGGTCCTCATGCACGGTCACCTCGCCGAGGCCCGCACTTCCGCGCATCAGCCCCGCGACCGCCTCCGTCTGGGAACTCCCGACTTCGAGGCCCGCCCAGCCTCCGGGGCGCAGGATCCCGCCCAGCCCGGCCACCAGGCCGCGAATCAGGCCGAGTCCCGCGTCCGGCGCCACCATGGCGGTGCGCGGCTCCCATTCCCTGACCTCCGGCTCGGCGCTCCGCCACTCCTCTTCACTGAGGTAGGGCGGATTGGAGAGGACCAGGTCGAAGCTCCGCCCGGCCACGGGTTCCAGCAGGGCCCCGGCGTGGAAGCCGATCTCCCGGTGTCCGCACCGTCGCGCGTTGCGCCGGGCGATTCGGAGCGCGCCGGCCGATATGTCCGTGGCGACGATCGTGCGGGCGATCCCCTCGTCGGCCAGCGCGATGGCGATGCAGCCCGAACCCGTCCCCACGTCCAGGGCGGACTCGAAGACCTGGTGCGGGCCCGCCATGCTGGCGAGTACGTCGAGGAGGTATTCGGTCTCCGGGCGGGGGATGGCGACCTCCGGACCGACCTCCAGCTCCAGGTTCCGGAACGGTGCCGACCCGAGCACGTACTGAAGCGGCTCGCGGGCGCCGCGGCGCAGCAGCAGCGTCTTGTAGCGCGCCCGCTCGGCGCCCGTGAGCGGCCGGTCGAAGTGAAGGTAGAGGTGGAGCCGGTCCATCCCCAGGACGTGGGCCAACAGGTATTCGGCGTCGAGACGGCCGTTTTCGATTCCGCGGTCCTCCAGGTAGCGGCCGCTGACGCGGATGACGTCGAGCACCCTCCACATGCGCGGGGGCGCCGCGGGGCGTGTGCTCAACCGCCCGGCTCTCCCGCGAGCCGCTCTTCGTCGTGCGCCAGCCGCAGTGCCGCCACGAGCTCGTCGAGGTCGCCGTCCAGAATGTCGCCGAGGCGGTAGAGGCTGAGGCCGATGCGGTGATCGGTGACCCGGTTCTGGGGGAAATTGTAGGTGCGGATCTTCGCCGAGCGGTCGCCGGAGCCGATCTGCGATCTTCGCTCGGCTGCGCGCTCCGCCTCGCGGGCGGCGATCTTGCGGTCCAGGAGCCGGGAGCGCAGCACCTTCATCGCCCTGGCCTTGTTCTTGTGCTGGGACTTCTCGTCCTGGCAGGTGACCACCAGCTCCGTGGGCAGGTGGGTAATGCGCACCGCGGAATCGGTCGTGTTGACCGACTGTCCGCCGGGCCCGGACGACCGGAAGACATCGATGCGCAGCTCCGCGGGGTCGATCTCGATGTCCACCTCCCCGGCCTCCGGGAGGACCGCCACCGACGCCGCAGAGGTGTGAATGCGGCCCTGGCTCTCGGTCTCGGGGACCCGCTGGACGCGGTGCACCCCCGACTCGTAGCGGAGGCGTCCGTACGCGCCGCGACCGCGCACGGTGAAGACCGCCTCCCTGATCGCCCCGGGGATCCCCTCCGAGAGGCCGATCAGCTCCACCGTCCATCCGCGCCGCTCGGCGAGCCTGCGGTACATGCGCATCAGATCCGCGCCGAAGAGGCCGGCCTCGTCGCCCCCCGTCCCAGCGCGGATCTCCACCACGGCGGGCCGGTCCTCCATCGGATCCGGCGGAACGAGCGCTGCGCGGAGCCGCGCGGCGGCTTCCTGGAGGCGGCTCTCCAGCGCGGCGATCTCCTCCCCGGCGAGCGCGCGCATTTCGGGGTCGCCGGACTCTGCGTACAGCTCCCTGGCCCCGGCCATCTCGGCCTCGAGCGCGGAGAGGGCCCTGCCGGCCCCGACCGCCGTGGCCAGCGCGGCCCGTTCCTGCCCGAGTTCGCGCAGCCGGGCCGGGTTCCGAACCACCTCGGGTTCCGAAAGCTCGCGCTCGATGGCGTGGAAGCGCTCTTCCGTGGCGGCGAAGAGTTTCTCGAGGCGGGGCTCGATCGGGAGTCTCCTTGGGGAGGGGTGACGAACGCGAAATATGTCAGAGGGCCGAGCGGGGTTCAACGTAACCGCCCGGACGCGGTCTGATGCGTCCGACCAGCAGGCTGGCCGCGAAGACAAGCAGGCACACCGGACCGAGGAGGTCTCCGGTCAGGGTGAAGAGGGTGGTCCGCTCGCGGCGCCTTGCCTCCAGCACCGCCACGCCGGCGGCCCCGGGCTCCAGAGCGTAGGGTGCCGAAGCGCCGGTCGGAGGCACTGCGAAGGTGTAGCCGGTCGCGGCGATCTGCAGCAGCGAAATCCGGTTCTCGATCGCGCGCAGCCGGCCGTGGGTGGCATGCTGCCAGTAGGCCCAGGTGACCCTGAACTCACGCGCCGGGTCGAGCCAGTCGTCGTTGGAGAGGACAGCCAGCCACTCCGCCCCCTCCCGGGCAAGGACGCGGGCGGTGGCGGCGAAGGCCGAATCGTAGCAGACCATGACGCCGACCCGCCGGTTGCCGGAGACGAGGGGCCGTGTGTCCCGTCCCGCGGCATAGCCCGCGCGGCCGAAGCCGGACGCTGCAACGCGCCACCAGCCCCACCCTTCCAGCCCGGGGACGAGGCGGACCTTGCGGTAGGCGGACGACAGGGCTGCGCCCGGCGCCTGCAGGAAGGCCGCGTTGTACCAGACGGTGTCGGCAGCCGCCAACTCCGCATCCATCGCGCCGACGAGCACCGGAGTGCCGAGGCTCCTGGCGAAGGAGGCGAGTGTCGCTCCGGTGGCGGTGGGCTGCGGGCCGGTGAGTGCCGGACCGGTGGGCTCGACATCGGCGAGCGCCGCGCCGCCGCGTTCGCCCCCCGTCGGCTGCCGCGGAGTCGCCGCCAGATACCGTTCCGGAAAGGCGGCGAAGTCGAGGGTCCCGGCCGCCGCCGCGCGCAGCGGCTCCAGCCAGTCCCCGAGTCCACCACTGGCGCGCCCCGGCTGAACCGCCGCCACCCGCCACGCGGCCTCACCGGGAGCGAGCGTGGCTTGGCGCACCTGGCCCGCCACCGCGGGGAACACCGCCAGAGCAAGTGCCGCTGCCGTGCGCCTGGTGATGTGCGGGAGAGGGCTCGCCCCCGCCGCCCCCCGCCCCCCGGCGCGGCCGGCTACCCAGGTCGCGCAGGCGACACCTGCCCAACCCCCCGCCGCCACCGTCCAGAACGTCAGGAATCGGGCGCCCAGGAGCTCGCTTCCCGCCGCCAGCGACGGCGTCCACCCGAGCGACATACCGGCGCTCAGCCACGCGTACGAGAAGCCCGGGACGTGTGCCGCCACCCATTCCGATCCGGTCCAGCACGCCCCCAGCGCGAGGGGGAACGGCCAGCGCCACCGGCGGCGCAGCGCGACCGCCCCCTCGCATGCCGCGCCCCCGAGCATCCCGATGAGACCCACCACGACCAGGTAGGAGGGAATCGCCAGCGCGGTGCGCCAGGTGAGCGCCGGGATCATCCAGTAGAGCCCCATGCCGTGCCCGATGGCCGCGGCCGTGAAGCCCAGAGCGAACGGCGCGGGGGTGCGAGCCGTGCGGGGGCGGGCCCTGGCGCCGGCGGTCGCGCCGGCCGGGGCCGCGGCTGCGCCTCCGGCCACCAGGGCGGCACCGAGCGGTGCGAAGGCCAGGAAGGGGAGCAGCGCGCCCCCGAGCGGCGAGAAGGTCGCGCCGACCGCGACCCCCGACGCGGCCGCCAGGAGCAACCCGCGCGGGACGCGTGCGCTGTTCACGGGTCGCGCGGTGTTCCGGCGCGGCCGCATCGCCGACTGAACGCAGCGGGGTTTTGGCCCACGGGCGCCTCAACGAGCACCGCCTCCGCGGCGAGGGCGGCGAGGTGCCGTACCGGCAAGGCCGCTACCCCACGCGGGTCTCGCGGCCCTCCCGGGCCGAATCGTACGCGGCCTCGACCAGACTCATCAGGGTGATCTGCTCGGACGGGGGTGCGGCCGCGGCGGTTCCGGCGACAACCCGCACGAACTTGTCCAGCAGGCGCCGGTATCCGTTGGTGAAGATGTCCTCGCCTCCGCGCGGGATCGGCTGCCGCGGGGTCACTTCCACGGTGCGCCCGCCCACCTGCTGGTAGATCGTGAGGGGCGTCAGCCGCGCTCCTCCCTCGGAGCCCACGACCCACAGCCCATGCCGGTCCGCCGGGGCGTGGAGGCGCCAGCTGGCCGCCATGGAAAGAACGACGCCACCCTCGGTGACCACGTGGAGGTGTGCCTCCTCCTCCACATCGAAGCCGTCACCGGGTGTGATCGCGGACACGCGCTCCACCGCCGGGTAGCCCAGCACCCACAGCGCCAGGTCGAGCGCCGGGACCCCGAGGTCCATGAGCGCGCCGCCGCCCGACTCCAGGGCACGCCGCCGCCATCCCGTCCGCGGGCGGCGGACGGCGCGGTTGAGCCAGTCCACCCGCACCGCGCTGATCTCACCCAGCGTCCCGTCGGCGATCGCGGAACGCAGCGCCCGAACATTGGGCTGGTACCGGTGCGACATCCCCAGCACCATCCCTCTGCCGGTTTCCTCGGCAACCCTCAACAGGTGCCGCACCCCCCCTGCCGACAGTGCCAGCGGACGCTCGACCAGCACGTGCTTCCCCGCCCTCATGCACTCGGTCGCCAGGTCCTCGTGGACGAAGCTGGGCGCGCAGATCACGACCCCGCCGATCTCCTCGTCGGCCACCAGCGCGTCGTCGTTGAGCACCCTGGAGATCCCGAAGCGCCCGGCGATCGTCTTCGCCTTCGCCCGGTCCAGGTCGGCCACCGCCGACAGCTCAACGTCCCCCCGCTCGGCGAGGATCGGAAGGTGCATGAGCTGGCCGATCACGCCGGTGCCCACCACTCCGATCCTGACCCTGCGGCCCCCGGCCTCACGCATCGACCGGCCTCCCGGACAGGTCATAGTCGTCGGCATCGACGATCTCGACATCCACAATGTCACCGGGTGCGATACCCCGCGCGCCCGTCAGGAAGGTCCGTCCGTCCACCTCCGGCGCCTGACCCTGCGTGCGCCCCACCGCACCGCGGCCCGGCTGGTCCGGCGTCAGCTCGTCCACCAGGACCTTCGCCCGGGTCCCCACCCTCTGCAGGTTGGACTCGAGCGACAGGTCGCGCTGATGCTCCATCACCCTGTCGAGCCGCTCCGCCTTCACCTCCTCGGGCACCTGGTCCGGCATCGCAGCCGCCGCGGTACCCTCCTCGATGGAATAGGTGAAGGCTCCGACCCGGTCGAAACGCATTTCTTCAAGGAACTCCATCATGATGCGTACGTCCTCCTCCGTCTCGCCGGGGAAGCCCACGATCACGGTGGTGCGGAGCGTAAGATCGTCGATGCTGTCCCGCAGCCAGCGCACCCGCTGCCGCACCGTCGCCTGGCGCTCGGGACGGCGCATGCGCGCGAGCACCCGGTCGCTTCCGTGCTGCAGGGGCATGTCGAGATAGGGAATCAGACGCGGCTGGCTCGCGATCAGGTCGACGAGCGCCGGCGTGATCCCCGACGGGTACATGTAGAGCAGCCGGTACCAGTCCACCCCGGTTCCTTCCAGGAGCGCCTCCAGGAGGTCCTGAAGCAGCGGCGCCGCCGGATTCCGCCTGCGGAGGTCCCGGCCGTACCAGGTCGTGTCCTGCGACACCAGGTTGATCTCCCGGACGCCCTGCCGTCCCAGTGAGCGCGCCTCGGCGACCAGGCCGTCGAGGTCCGCGCTGCGGTGCAGGCCGCGCATGTGCGGGATCGCGCAGAAGGCACAGCGGTGGTCGCACCCCTCGCTCACCTTGAGGAAGGATGTGTGGCGCGTCTCCGTGCTGAGGATGCGCAGCGGCCGCTCCATGTTCGGTACGAATTCGTTGCCGACGTAGCCACGGGCCCGCAGTTCCGGCACGAGGCGCCCCATCTCCGCGATCCCCAGGAACAGGTCCACCTCCGGAATCTCCCGCTCCATCTCCTCGCGGTAGCGCTGCACCATGCACCCGACCGCGGCCACCGCCCGCACCCGCCCCCGCGCCTTGAGGTCGCACGCCGCGAGGATCGTGTCGATCGACTGTTCCTTCGCGGCGTCGATGAAGCCGCAGGTGTTGACCACCACCACGTCGGCGCTCTCGACATCGCTGGTCACCCGCGCGCCGGCGGCCACGAGCGCCGCCATCATGTGCTCGGAGTCGACCGTGTTCTTGTCGCAGCCGAGCGTCACGAGCCCGAGGCGCGGCCCCTCCGCCGGCCCGATTGCGAAGGAACGCGGATCGACGGCCCTGACGCCGGGATCGACCCCTGGCCGCACCGGACCGGAGCTGACCGGGAAGACCGGGAGGTCGCGGGTCCTGAGCCTCATCGGAGCGAGGAGGGGACGGAGGGCACACGTCCGCGCGCACCGGGGAAAGCGGCAGCCCCCTCGGGTCCGCGCGCGCCGCCGCCGGAGCCGCGCATCTCCATCACCCTCGCGCCTTCCGGGACCTCGAAGACGAAGAGCGCCGGGTCGGGCGTCGAGGACAGGTCGATGTTGCTCAGCGTGAGGGTGCGGATGTTCTCGCTCTGTTCGTGGATCTCGACGCGGCGTATCACATGGCTGCGCACATCCACCCAGAGCCGTGCGCGGCGATACGACGCCCCCTCGCGGGGTGTCAGGACCACCACGCGGCAGTCCCGCCCGCCGACCGCTTCGATGCCGCCCTCCTCGGCGTCGTATTTCAGGCCGGGATCCTCCAAGAATTCGCGGAGGAAGTCTTCGCGGCCGGGGGAACTCGCCGCCGGAAACTTGTTCACCTGCTTGTCGTCGAGGCTCGGATGGTACACCCACACGTACTCCCCGTCCGCGATCACCATGTCGCCGTCCGGGTCGGTGAAACGCATGGAAAAGAGGTTCGGGCGCTGTTGGCAGATCCGTCCCGCGCTTTCGATCGTCCGACGCTGCAGGGGCACCTCGAGCACCTGCTCGAAGTCCGCGCAGATGGCGCCCACCTCCCGGTACCGGCGGGCAGCCTCCTCCAGGGCCGGAACGGACTGCTGGGCCGCCACGGGGGGCTGCTCCACCCCCCACAAGAGGGCGCTCAACAGGACGGCCAGCCCGCGGGGCCTTGCCGCCAGCAGTCCGTGGACGAACCCGCGTGAGCACCGAGAGCGGCTTCGTCCACGGGCTGCCGGGGCGCTCAGGCGGGGCATATCTCGTCCAGCCCGTCCAGGTCGACCAGCACTTCGCGGGGCTTCGAGCCGTCCGGGGGGCCCAGGACGCCGGCGTCGTGAAGCTGGTCGACGATCCTGGCCGCGCGCCCGTACCCGATCCGCAGCCTGCGCTGGAGGAGGGAGGTCGAGCCCGATCCCTGCGCGATGCACGCCTCGGCGGCGCCTCGGAAGAGGTCGTCCCACTCGCCCGCGAAGGCCTCGTCCTCCCCATCCCCGTCCCCATCCACGGCCTGCACTTCTTCGAGGATGTCGGACTCGCCGGCCTTCACCCGGGCCTTGATCGCCTCGAGGGTGTCCGCCTCCTCCCGGAACCACTGCATCAGCTTCCCGGTCTCTCCGGTCGAGATGAAGGCGCCCTGCATGCGCACCGGCTCGCTTTGCCCGGGAGGGAGGAAGAGCATGTCGCCCTGTCCGAGAAGGGAATCCGCCCCGTTCTGGTCGAGTATGGTCCGGGAATCGATCTTCGAGGCGACCCGGAACGCTATTCTGCATGGGAAGTTGGCCTTGATGAGTCCAGTCACGACATTAACACTGGGACGCTGGGTCGCGACCAGAAGATGGATGCCGATCGCCCGGGCCTTCTGGGCCAGTTGAGCGAGCGGCCGCTCGACCTCGGCCTGCACCGTCATCATGAGGTCTGCCAGCTCGTCCACGACCACCACGATCCACGGCAGCGGCCCGTCCGCATATTTCCAGCTCTCCGGGTCCTCCTCGGGCCCGGCCGGCACGGGGAGCTTGAGTTCGGCCCCCTGCGCCAGGCGCGCGTTGAACTCCTGCACGGACCGCACCCCGTTCGCGCTCAGCAGGGTGTAGCGGCGCTCCATCTCCATGCACGCCCACTTCAGCACGCTGGCGGCCTCCCTGGGGTCCGTGACGACCGGGTGGCGCAGGTGCGGCAGGTCGGCGTAGGCGGACAACTCCACCATCTTGGGGTCGATGAGAAGCATGCGCAGGCGTTCCGGGCCGTGCCGGTACACCAGGCTGGTGATGATGGTATTGAGACAAACCGACTTGCCGGACCCGGTCGCGCCGGCGATGAGCGCGTGCGGCATCCCGGCCAGATCGGCGACGCAGGGCCTCCCGGTGAGGTCCTTCCCCATCGCCAGGGGGAGGGTGCCCCGCGACTGCGTGAAGGCGCCGGTCTCGAGGATTTCGCGAAGCCGCACCATCTCGGGGTACGGGTTCGGGATCTCCACGCCGACGGCGCCCTTGCCCGGAATGGGCGCGACGATGCGAACGCTCCTGGCCCTCATCGCGAGCGCCAGGTCGGCTTCCAGGTTGGCGATCCGGTTGACCTTCACGCCGGCGGCGGGCACGACCTCGTACTGTGTAACGGCGGGGCCCGTCGTTCGCCCGGCGATCTCGCAATCGATGTTGAAGGTGCGCAGCGTGTTGAGCAGCACCCCCGCCAGCCTGTCCAGATCGCGCTCCATCCCGTAGCGGTTGGCGAGCTTCGGTGCGTTCAGGAGCTCGAGCGGCGGCAGGGGAAAGGCGGGCGGGGGAAGCTCTTCCGGGAGCGGTATTTCTTCGGTCCCCGCATCGGAGCCACGCGGAGCGGAGGGTGCGGAGGCCCCCACATCGGACCCCTGCCGCACCAGGTCCGCGACGGTCGGCGCGGGATCCGCTTCCGGCACTGCCCCGGCCCCGGGCGGGAGGAACGGATCCTCGCCCGGCCCCGGCTCCGGCACCCGCGGCCCGACTGCGGCGACGGCGGATCCCACCCCGTCCGCCGGCACGGCTTCCCTGCCCGCGCTGACCTCACTATCCGGCACGGGACGACCGGCCCACCACCGCCGCACCCCGGACACCGCTCCCCGCATCCCGCGCCCTGCCACCCGGCCCGACGCCCGGGCCAGCCCGGCCAGGGGCGGCAGCGGGTTGAACCGGAACGCCGCGATCGACGTGACGACGGTGGCGGCGGCCACCACCACCCACCAGCCCACCGGCCCAAGCTTCTCGGGCACGCCCAGCGCGCTTCCCAGGTACCCGGCGATCCGGGAATCGCCACCGGCGAGGAGCCCCGCGACCACAGGCAGGATCAGCAGCAGCGCCACCGACAGAATCCACAGACAGCGGCGCACCGCGGGGTGCCACCAACCTCCGATGGATCCAGCGGCGGCAAGCAGCCCGAGCGGCACAGCCCCACAACCAAGCCCGAGCCACGTCACCAGCAGGTCCTTCAGCCAGACTCCAACCTCCCCCACCGGATTGCCCGCGGGGAAAACCCCGGCTGCGGACCCGAGCCAGTGCAGCGGGAAGATGGCGGCGGCCACCAGGAAGGCGATGACCACAAGGAGCACCGCCCCGGTGGCGCGCGGATCGACGACCCGGTCGGCGGCCTTGCTCTTCTTCGGACGGCTCTTAGCCGCCGCGCCGCGCTTCCGGCCGGGCACACGCTTCCCCGAAACCCTGGATGCCTTGCGTCCCCGGAGCCTGCCCACGATCACGAACTCCTGTCCTGAAATGCCTCTACAAAGCTCGTGTCCACATCGCCGCCAAGGAATCCCTCGTCACGGGTGATTCTCGCCAGGTAGCCGATCGTGGTGGAGATTCCCTCGACCACGAACGACTCCAGCGCCTCCCGGCCCCTCACCACCGCTTCCCGCCGGCTGTTCCCCCATACGACCAGCTTCGCGATCAGCGAGTCGTAGAACGGGGGCACGCGGTAGCCGGAGTAGACATGGGTGTCCACGCGCACCCCGGGGCCCCCCGGCTGGTGGAAGGTGGTGATGAGCCCGGGCGACGGGGCGAAGTCCCGCGCGGGGTCCTCGGCGTTGATGCGAAACTCGATGGCGTGGCCGTGGTGTGCCTGCTCGCCGGGGGGGAAGGAGAGCGGCTCGCCGGCCGCGACACGGATCTGCTCCTTGACGAGGTCGAGGCCGGTCGTGGCTTCCGTGACGGGGTGTTCGACCTGGATGCGTGTGTTCATTTCGATGAAGTAGAACTCACCCGACGCGTCGAGAAGGAACTCCACGGTCCCCGCGCCCACGTAGCCGATCGCCTCGGCCGCCCGCACCGCCGCTTCCCCCATCCTCCGCCGCAGCTCCGGCGTGAGCGCCGGCGACGGAGACTCCTCCACCAGCTTCTGGTGGCGGCGCTGGATCGAGCAGTCGCGCTCGCCGAGGTGCAGGACCCGCCCGTGTACGTCACCGAAAACCTGGAATTCGACGTGGCGGGGCCGCTCCAGACACCGCTCCAGGTAGACGCCGCCGTCACCGAAGGCGGCCTCGGCCTCGGCCCGCGCCCCGGCGAAGTGGCGGGGGAAGGAGCCTTCGTACCCGGCGATGCGCATCCCCTTTCCCCCACCGCCCGCCGTGGCCTTGATCATGACAGGGTAGCCGATCTCGCCGGCCAGCTTGAGCGCCTCCGCCTCGTCGCTCACCGTCCCGCCCGAGCCCGGGACGACCGGGACGCCGGCCGCGCGCATCGTCTCGCGCGCGACCGCCTTGTCGCCCATGGCGCGGATCTGGTCCGGCGTAGGCCCCACGAACACCAGGTCGGAGCTGCGGCAGATCTCCGCGAACTCCGCGTTTTCCGCGAGGAAGCCATATCCGGGGTGCACGGCCTCCGCCCCCGTGATCTCGGCTGCGGCGATGATCCGCGCCGCCTTCAGGTACGACTGTGCCGCGCGGGGCGCCCCGATGCAGACGGCCTCGTCGGCGAAGCGAACGTGCAGAGCCTCCTGGTCCGCCTCCGAGTAGACCGCGACCGTCGCGATGTCGAGTTCACGGCACGCCCGTACGATGCGCAGCGCGATCTCGCCCCGGTTCGCGATCAGGAGCTTCCTGAACATCGGTGCCGCCCCCGGGTCAGGCCGGGTCGACGCGGAAGAGAAGCTGTCCGTAGTCCACGGGTTCCGCGTTGTCGGCGCAGACCTCCACGATTCGGCCCGAAACCTCGCACTCCAGCTCGTTCATCAGCTTCATGGCCTCGATCACGCAAAGCACGTCGCCGGCCGCCACGGTGCCGCCCACCTCGACGTAGGGCGGGGCCTCCGGCGACGGCGCACGGTAGAAGGTCCCGACCATGGGAGAGGTGACGTCGACCAGGTTGGCGGAAGGCGCCTCCGCGGCGCCGGGCTCGGCGGCGGTCCCGGCCGGCGTGCCCACGTCCGCCGCAGCCTGCCCGGCGACCTGGGGGGCCGCCGCCGGGAGGGACGAGACCACCGGAGCGGCGACTCCGGCCCCGCTGCCCTTCGGAGACTTCGCCAGCCGGATGCGGGTTCCTTCCCGGTCGATCTCCAGACGGTCCAGAGAGGATTCGTCCAGGAGCCGTACCAGGGCTTCGAGAAACTCGAGGTCGATCATCCGCTCACCCTCGTCAGGTATTTGTCTTCACGCCGGTCGATCTTCAGCACGTCGCCGACCTCGACGAACAGGGGCACCTGCACTACGGCCCCCGTCTCCAGGGTTGCGGGCTTGGTCGCCCCCTGGGCGGTGTCGCCCCTGAATCCAGGGTCGGTGTCGGTCACGGCGAGTTCGACGAAGTCCGGGAGTTCCACGCTGAGCACGTTGCCGTCGTGGACGAGTCCATGGCACTCCATGTTCTCCTTCAGGTACTTGAGCTGGCTCTTGCCGAGCATGTCCCCGCTGATGGGGATCATGTCCCAGGTCTCCTGGTCCATGAAGTGGAAAAGCTCCCCGTCGGTGTACGAGTAGCTTACCGGGCGGCGCTCCAGCCGCACGCTGTTGACGCGTTCGCCGGCCCGGAATGTCCTGTCCACCACGGCGCCGGTAAGCACGTTCTTGAGTTTGGTGCGCACGAACGCACCGCCCTTTCCGGGCTTCACGTGCTGGAAGTACGTGATCGTCCACAGCGTGGTGTCGATCTCAAGTACCATGCCGTTGCGAAAGTTTGCAGTCGTTGCCATGAAAGCCGGTTTTTCCGTCCTGTCGTTGGTTCTATCCGTTGCCTGGCGGGGATCCGCCCGGGTCCTGGTTGTGCTGCCGGATGAGGTGACCCACAAGACAGCGAAACCCCGCAAGGTAGCTGTCCATCCCGAAGCCTGCGACCACGCCCACGGCTGCCGGAGTGAGGTGGGAGTGACGCCGGAAGCCCTCCCTGCTCGCCGGGTTGCTGAGGTGCACCTCGACGAAGGGCTTGCCGGCAGCCAGCAGACCGTCCAATAACGCAACCGACGTGTGGCCCAGACCCGCCGGGTTGACCACCACACCGTCGATTCGCCCGCGCGCCTCCGCGAGAAAGTCGAGGATCGCGCCCTGGCTGTTCGACTGGAACGGCTCCACCACGGCACCGAGTTCGTCACCCAGGCCGGACAGCGCGCGGTTCACGTCGTCCAGCGTCGCGGTGCCGTACACCTCCGGCTCCCGGACTCCGAGCAGATTCAGATTGGGGCCGTGAACGACGGCAATCCTCACGGGCGATCCTTTCGCGCGACTTGAAGCTTCCCGGTCTCACGGATCTCGCGGTGCCAGCGCGCGGACCCCACAGTGCCAGCCCGCGCCGCCGTGCCAGCCCGCGCACAAAGGTAGATTTCATGGCCCGAGGGTGTCAACGGAGAGTCTTGTCCAACGGCAAATGAGCCTGAACGGGGGGCCGGTTTCCAGCGGGGAGTGAGCCTGAAGGCCGGGGCGAAGAGATCATTGGAGGATGATCGTGACACTTCGCACCGAACGGATCCGGACGCTCGACGAGATGCGC
>JAJDVT010000026.1 GCA_022826005.1 Gemmatimonadota bacterium
CTCTCCCACGTCCAGGGAGATAATCAAACTCCATCAACTGCCACCTGCTCCGGGCTCCGGCCTCACTTCTCGCACCTCCCCCGGTTCAGGCTCATCTCCGTATTGGAAAAGACTCCCCCCGCGCCTTCGAGGGTGCCGGCCCCGGCCCCGAATGCCCCCCCCTTCGATCGGAAGCGGGCTCTACCAGGGGGGAGCTGGAGGGGCACTGGAGGAAGGGTAGGTGGGAGGTTGATTCCGGCCGACTCTCGAGTGCGTCTGCGTTTCTGGACGGTAGGCGAGCGCGCTGAAGGCGCCCCGCCCGTCGGGGGTCAGACCCGAAGGAAGCCGAGTGCTGCCAGGGTTACGGACCGTCGCACCCGTCCTTCCTCCGCGCGGCCACTGAAAGGTCCGGCCCGGATCCAAGCCCTTCAAGGCCGTAGAATCGCCTGTAACGCAGCGAAACCCCCGAACCCGTACTCCCGTGACATGGCTGAAGGCGCGATCGTCACCGGGCGCCACGGTTCCGCCAGCCGTGGGCGGTCTACGGCCGGCCATGGAAAGCCCGCTACCTCCGCGCGGAGGAGGGTTGTCCGCGTCTGTTGCATCGGCATCGGAACCCCTCCGGTGGAACGGGACTCCGTAATGGGACCCGCTGCTCACTGGAACGGGACTCCTGGATGGGACCCATGCGCGAAAACGACCCCCCCGTCTTCAATAGTGCGCATGGATGTGCGCGGTGGAGGACCGCCGCCGCAGGAGTCCCGGCGGCGGCATTTTCTCGCCTACCCACCCCTGCCCCCCCACCCAGGCCCGCCCACCGGGCGACCGCGCACCGGGCAGCTGGCGGCGGCCCGCGCCCCGTCCTGACCCTCGACCGACCCGCTTTCGCCCCGGCTGGGCGGCTGTGGTCGCGTCCCAAGCGCCGGATTGAGGCCGGAATCGGGCACGAGAGCGCCCCTGACACGCTGGTGGGCGACGCCACACCGCCGAAACGGGAGGTGGAAGGCACGGAGAGGGGCCGAAACAGGCTCGGGCGACCGATCCGACCGCCGAATCGGGGTCGCTGGCCGCCTCCATCGCCTCCCGAAGCGGGTCGCTGGCCACCCGATCCACCTCCCAAGCGCCGGATTGAGGCCAGAATCGGACGCGACAGCGCCCCTGACGCCGCTGGCCGGGGCAGCCACACCGCCAGAAGGGGGGTGGACGGCGCGGAGAGGGGCCGAAACAGGCTCGGGCGACCGATCCGACCGCCGAATCCGGGTCGCTGGCCGTCGCCATCGCCTCCCGAACGTGTCGCTGGCCACCCAATCCGCCGGTTCCGGCTGCCCTCGGGCACCGAGCGGGGCCGTCAGACCCTCGCCAGCCCCGGCAACCGGCCCGCGAGATGGCCGCGCCGCGCCCCGATGGGGGTGGAAACGACCGGCATCCGACCCCTTGCGCCCCGATTTCGGCGACCTTCGCCCTTCCCTGAATCCGCATCTCTGGTGCCCTACTGGTGCCATGCCCTTGCGTACTTTTGTCTAGGCTGATAACTTCCGTTATCAGACATTACGTCTGGTTTGGATGGGATCCGCGCCGCCGGACGGCCCGCGCGAAGCAGCCCACCCGCCGCGAATCGGCCCGACCGGGCCACAGCGGTATGCCGCATCCGTCCCGCCGAGGTAGACGGTGAGCGTTAGGGCCGAGCAGGAGATCGGCGACGAGCAGCAGTTGGGCTCTTGGAGGGTTCGATGCCCTCACGTCGCCTTGCGCGCCCGCAATGGGGCGGGCGCATCC
The DNA here is from genome assembly GCA_022826005.1 of Gemmatimonadota bacterium. Taxonomy (GTDB): domain Bacteria; phylum Gemmatimonadota; class Gemmatimonadetes; order Longimicrobiales; family Gaopeijiaceae; genus Bin94. The sequence goes on from JAJDVT010000026.1 coordinate 1,756, forward strand.
AATCCCATCATCCGAGGGGGAGACATGGGAACCGTGGCGTTGAAGGTCAGGAAGCACGGGGATGGTTGGATCGTGCTGGTGAACGAGATGGTGTGCGCATGGGCCACGCGGCGACGGCAGGCGATGCGCCGCGCCGAGGTGGTGCGCCGGACGGTGCAGGCTACCGGGGGTGAGGTGGTGGAGTCGTGAGGTTGCATCTGTGGGACGGCCGGAGTGGCCGGACGTGGTGCGGGCGGAGTTGGTCGCCGGGGTTGCATGTGGCGAAGGTCCGCGACGTGGACCGGGGCGTGTTGGTCGAGCATGTAGCCGACGACATGGCCCGTCTGGTGTGCGGATCGTGCCGACGCGGACTCGACAAGCGGTTGGGTGGCCCGAGCCGGTGGTGGTGGAAGCGGGTGGTCGGCGGGCGGTGGCTCGCCATGCGGTTGCGCCCGCAGAAGGCGTAGGAGGAGGTGGCCGGGGGGGGATCGTTACCCTCCCCGGCCCGTTGCCGTCCGTCATGGTGGCGGGCGCTTCATCGCAGAGGGGGAGAGAGCCAATGCGAGAGATCAGGACGCTGTGGGCCGAGCCCGGGCAGATACGGGGCGAGGGACTGCGCGCCGGCAACGTCACGACCACACGGGTCGAGTTGCAGACGTTCACGCTTCGGCGGTGGGACGGGAGTGATCCCCTGCCCGCCGGGAGTGTGGTGACGGTGATGGAGACGCGCCCCTACGGGTCGCTGATGGTGGCGGAGATGGTGCCCGAGGCGGCAGAGTCCACCAGACGGGCGATCGAGGCGATCCGTGCCGAGGTCGCGAGGATTCGGGCGTCGTCGATGGCCGGGGAGTTTGCCGTCGAGTGCGACCGGCTGACGCGGTTCACCGACCGCTTCCCCGAGCCTGACCCGATGGGCGACGACAGCCCGTACAACGGGAGTGTGACGCCGGGCTCGGACCTGTGGGACTAGCCACCCCGCAACGGTCGGGGGAGGATCGTACCCTCTCCCGGCCCTTGCGCCCGCGCGCGCGGGTGCTTCACTCCACATCCACAAGGGGGAGAGATGGAGACGCAGTATCCCAAGATGGACGGGACGGCCTTTGTCCTGCTGTACGCCATGCACCTTTGCACGGCGGAGTTCGGGGTCGCGCACAGCGAGACGATCAACGGGGCGTTGAAAGCCGCCTGTCGCGCATGGGCAGAGACGGGAGGCGTCACCCGATCCGTGAAGTTGGCGGAGGTGACCGAGATCGTCCGCGCGGCATGGGATCAAGAGTGCCGCGAGTGGTGGCCGGATGTCCCGATGTCCTTCGACGAGTTCGACGAGGCGGCAGACACCGAGCGTCCCTTGGTACTGCGGGTCGCGTTCAACCGTCACACGGGCATACACGAGACTTTCCGCAACGCCTGACCCACACGGTCGGGAGGGTTCGCCTCCTCCTGACCGTCTGCCGCTTCGATTCGCGAAGCGGGTCACAGTTCCAAGGGGGGAGCATGATGACCGAGCAGGAGGTGAAGGCGCTGGCCGACGAGGCGCAGCGGGAGATGGACACGGAGTTCGAGAAGGCCAGCGTCGCCATGAAGCGGGCCGTCGAGGCGCTCCAGCGGTTCGAGGTCGCCCTCTTGGAAGCGGGCGTCGAAGACCTGAAGGAGGCCACGCCAGCGGAGACGGGGATGCGGGCCAAGCATCAGGTGGCCGAGATGATGCACTACGTCCTGCGCAAGATCGCAGTCTGGCCGACCGGGCCAGCGGCTGCGGCTGCGGTGGCCGTCAAACTCGACGACTGCGAGATCGAACGGGCGGCGTCGGACGGCAAGGCGCATCCGCCGCGCCGCCGGGAGGTCATCAAGGGACTCGGCGCCCTGATCGACGGGAAGCAGCAGCAGTTGCACCGCTTCGTCAAGCGGGCCGTCACCGACCTTCACCCGAAGTACAGCCTTGAGACGGACCCCGGCGGGATCGGGGGGGCGTACCGGAGGGTGCAGCGGGAGCGGGATGTGCTGATTCACGCGCGCGACATCGTGTAGCGCCTCAACGACCGGGTGGGTCTCGAAGCCCATCCGGTCCATGGGTTGGACCTGCCAACCCTGATACGGCTTTCAAGGGGGAGAGCCATGGTGATACGAAGCGTCGTGAACGGTGTGAACCGTATCTACGACACGGACGATGAGCGGTTCCCGTTCTTCGTCGAGACGCCCCGCGGGGACTTCCACGTCAGTGACCTGTTGGGGGCGTGTGTGCTGGCCGAGCATGGCGGGCACATCGCCGCGATGAAGGTCAAACTGGAGTTGGTCCAGGAAGACGGTTTCATGACCGTCCACCGCTACGGGCCGTGGCGGATCGAACGCCAGTCCAACGGTTCCTACCGGATCACCCACACGGAGACGGGCGAGTGGGCAAACGCGGGCTTCGGCCTGACCAACGTCCGCATCTGGTTGGCCGACGAGGAAGCGGAGGTGGCCGCATGACCGCTTCAAGGGTGCTGGCGAGGTTCTACACCGTGTCCCGCGATGCGGACGGGGACGCGAGCGTTGTGTTCCTTCGGGCGCAGACCGTTGACGATGCCATCAAGGAGGTGGCCGACAACGTTCATGACCTGCCCGACCAGACCCTTGACGTCTTTCGCTGGCGCACCGGCGAGGAGGTGGCTTCCTCAGTGGATGTCGAGGCGTAGGAACCTTCCCATCCGTGCCCTTCACACGGGCGCGGGTGGCTTGAGTCTGTGGCCGTTCGGGCCGCGACCGTAACCCACCATGGGGAGGACGTCCATGAACCGTAGCATGCTCCTGTTGTTGGGTGGCTTGCTCCCGCTTCTGCCGCCGGGCGGGCAGGACTGGCGTCCTGCGCTTCACCGACGGCTGGACCGGGGCGGGCCGAGATCAGGGCGAGGGCAAAGCGCAAGCGGAAGCGCAAGGCTGCCCGCAAGGCTCGCCGGGTCAACCGCATGGCTCGCCGCTGATGGCTCGGGGCGCGCACTCTCGCACGGTGCGCGCCTCCATGGGGGATCGACCGCCGATCCCCGCGTACCGCCACCGAAGGGGGAGAGTATGGCGGACATCTATTGCCCCAAGTGCGCCGAGCCTTGGGACATCTACAGCCTGCACGATGTGCCCGGCCTCACGTTCGACGAGGCGCGGGCGAAGTTCACGCGCGAGGGCTGTGAGACGTTCGACTCGAAGTGTACGGGCGACGAGGAGTTGACCGAGGCTGACCGGCTGAAGGCCATGGCCGCGTCGGCAGTGATGGACATGTCGCCGCATCCAGACGATTGGGCGGCTGACATGGCCGACTTCGACCTGTTCCTGTAGGTCGCATCCGCCCGAGGGGATTCACAGCCTCTCGGGCGCTTCCGCAGTACCCTGTTCACCATTGCAAGGGGGAGAGACCATGCAAACCGTGGAGGAAGTGCAGGAGGCGTTGCGTACCGCAATGCCGGTAACGTCGCTGGCCTCATTGGTCCGCGTCGGAATCGAGGACGGCCGGAAGATGCTGGCCGAGCGGCCAGACGTTCGACCGTACTACGCCATGTGGTTCAGGTCGCCAACGCTCGAAGACGGCAAGTGTACCGCGTGTCTCGCCGGTGGCGTCATGCTCGGGACGCTGGACGGACTGAGCCGCCGCCCGCTGGAGGACTACAGCACCGTCAACTCGAATGTGCTTGTGTCGCTCTACGAGGAAGCGCAGACGGACGCTTTGTGTGCGCTGGACCGGGTGCGGCAGGGCAACATCGACGGTGCCTACCGGGCACTCCGCATGTGGTATCGGCCGGACGGGAAGCGTTGCGCGGCGCGCGAGGCGTTCCGTGGCGAAGTGGAGCGGCTGTGCAACGCCCGTCGTCGCCGCACTCCCGAGAACCGGCAGGGACCGGAGGAGCCCATGTTCGAGACGCGCGGCATGTTCGAGAGGCATCTCGACAGCCTCGCCGAGCTGGCCGACGAGTTGGAGCGGATCGAACTGGCGGCAACGTAGGAAGCCCCGTTCACCACACGGCCCCACAGGGTTTCGCAGCCCTGTGCGGGGCACTTCCCGCAGTACCCCATTTCACCTTCGCAAGAGGGGAGCACCATGCAGGACACGACGCAGACCGTGACCATCGAGCCGCACACGCCGACCCTTGACCCGTTCGGCAAGCGGGATGCGGTCTGGTACGTCCTCGCCTTCGGGGACGGCACCTATCACCGCAGCGGAGACACGCCGACGGACAGGAAGCACTACGCCACCATGTGGCCGACCAAGGCCAAGGCCCGGAAGGCCGCAGAGACCAACGGCTACCGAGTCCGGTAGCGACCCGCGCCCGGCAGGTATCGCAGCCTGCCGGACGCTTGACCCGGCCATGGTGGCTCGGGCGAGTACCTGAACCATGGGGGAGACCATGACGATTCAGGAAGTGGTGTCCACGGTGCTCACGGACACGCTCACGATGGTGGGCAATCCAGAGCGGTGGACGCAACGCGCTTGGGCGCGGGACGGGAAGGGACGGAGCATAGATCAGTGCGGTCTTCTCACCGACAAGCCGCCGAAGTGCCTGTGCTTGGACGGGGCGCTGCGCCGGGTGGTCTACCGCGACCGCAAGGAGTGGCTGATGGAGGCGGTGACGATCATCGCCCCCGAAGCCGACGAGCACGACCGGCGCTCGTTCCCTTCTCAGGTCTATCGGTACGCACACGCGGCGCTGTGCGGGGCGTTCCGCACGATTGTGCCCGGCGAGTGCTACGCGGACGATCTGTGGGCCTGGAATGACGAGACGACGCACACGGCTGTGGTCCACGCTCTCAAGCTCGCCGTCACGCGCGAGAGGGCGGGGCTGGACCATGGCTGACATCGACCGGATGATCGACGACGACCGCGCCGTCCCCCGCATCATGGAGACCGAGAAGCGGGGCAAGCACCGCGTCACGCTGCGCCGGACCATGACGGGCTACATCGTCCTGTTCGACGGCTATCAGGTCTGCGTCACGGACGACCCGATGGTTGCCGTCCAGTCGTACACGGTGGCCCGCAAGATCGTGATGGTGCTCACCCCCGTGACCTGACCCCGCTCCCCGCTACGTCCCGAAGGTGCCGCAGCCTTCGGGACGCTTGGCCCGCCTCACGGTGAGACGGGCGGTTTCCGGTCCAGATCGAAACTACGACGCGGACCTGCGGGCTTCGCTGATCCGCGCGGCGGGACTCGAAGCGTAGGCACCGGGCGCAACGGTGCGCGCCGGGGGTGTCAGAGCCTCCGGCGCGCCTACCGTCTCTCCGCGTTGGAGGACGGACTCACCCCTCTGAACAGGAGGTAAGGGCCAATGTCCGAGAGCAAGGAAGCCTACACCGTGCTCAAGTGGTGGCTCGAAGGGGACACGGACGGGGCCGATCAGATCATCGAGGCGCTGGTCCAGCCCAAGCCGACGCCGCGTCTGGTCGCCGCCGACGCCATCGTGACGCTCAACGGGAATGTGATCGCAAAGAGCGAGATGCGGTTCAGCGAGCACGAGGCCAGAGAGTGCGCGCTGGCCATGGCACGGGCTGCAATCGGCGCGCTCGAACAGGTGCATGGCAAGCAGGGCACCAAGGAGGGTGCGCACTATGGGCGTTGACATCTTCGGAAAGGCGTTCGACGCCGAGTACGAAGCCGACTCGAAGCTGTTCGACGAGATCGGAGCCGAGGCGCACCTGAGCATGCCGCCCGAGGACCGCCCGTGGCAGCCGGGCAAGCCGGGGCGCTTCTTCCAGACGAGTTGGTGGACGTGGCGTCCGATGGCCGATTTCATCTGCAGGGAGTTTCCCCGTCTGGCGTCCGGCTGCACCTACTGGCAATCAACCGAAGGGGACGGACTCGGTGCCCGCGCCGCCCGCGAGTTGGGCCGCAAGCTGAAGGCCATGGTCGAGGACGGCCGGATGGCCGACCTGATCGCGCTCCGCAACGCTGGGCTCGACGCGGTGCCGGATCAGCCCTGCCAGTACTGCCGGGCAACCGGCATGCGGACGGACATCAAGCCGCATCCGACCGTCTGCAACGCCTGCGGTGGCTCGGGCGCGCTTCGACCGGACGCCACGATCTACAGGTTCAATCTCGACGACATGAAGCGGTTCGCCGAGTTCTGCATTCACTCGGGCGGCTTCGAGATTCACTGACCGTCACCCCTTCTCCCCCACACCTGTCACGGTTCGCACTGTGGCGGGTGCTTGGCCCGCTCCCGTTCGGGGATCGGGCAGCACTGCCGAATACAGGAGGCAGACGATGGACACAAGCAAGAAGGGGGCGGCAGACACGCTCACCTACCGCGACGGGGTGCGCGACGCGCTGAGCGGGATGCACGACTCGCGCGCGAGGGACATGAACGACAGCGACCTGCCGCACGACTATCTGGCGGGCCGCGACACGGCCATGGGCGTCCGGCAGATGGCCATTGAGCCGGACGGTCCCGAGAACCTTCGCGAGTACTGGCTCGGATTCGTGACCGCCTTGCGCCGCGAGTACTTCAACGACATCGACCCGTCCGACTGGTACGACGCCGGTGCGGAGGACGGCATGGTGGCGCTGGAGCGGGTGGAGGCGGGCGGTGTCATCGGCGGCTACACCGAGAGCGACCGGGGCTATCACTACACGAGCTACCGGGTGGCCGTGTTTTCCGAGGGTGGCCGTCTCTTGCGGACGCTCGGCCGTCACGCCGAGTGGCATGAAGCGGCGAAGGACCGCGACGCGCTGCGGGCGGTGGGCCGCATCGCCAAGGTCGAAGGCCAGCAGTACGCCTTCCCGCTCGGCGATGGCGGGCCGTCGCGCAAGTGGGTGGAGATCGAATCACTCTGACCCTGACGGGCGGGGCACGGATCGAACCGTCCCCGTCCCATGCGTCTCGCCGGGGTGGCGAGGCTGTCACTCCCCATCAGGAGGCGAGGAAATGGCTGACAAGCCACCAAACGATGCGGTCATGATTGCGGACATCCAGAGCCACGGCCGCTACACCATCATGGCGACGCACAACGCTCAGGCGGCGTACTTGGAACTGTACGTCAACGACTCGGGCGACGGTCGCGCGGGCGACTTCATGGGGACCATCACCACGAGACCGACGCAAGAGGACGCGAAGGATCACGTCGCGACGTGTCTGGAGTTGCTGACGCTTCTCGGCGAGGTGAAGGCCGACCCGAGGCCCGCCGCGCAGTTGGCGGACCTTGGGATTCACTGCTTCGGTCGCGCCGGGATCGACCACATCGGGGGCTTTCACTCCCGCTCCCGGCACGGCGAGCCCAACGAGCCGGGCTGGTACTACTTCCAGCCGGAGCACGGCCAGTGGGCGGGACCGTTCGAGACCGCAGACGCCGCGCACGAGCGGAAGCACGGTCCCGACGGGGACACGGCGCGGCTGGCCGACATTCTCGAACAGGCCGAGCGCGACCCCGACGCCCGTGTGACCTACGAACTCGAAGAGGACACCGGCCTCAACGAGCGCGAGGACCGGGCCGAGGCGATAGCCGAGGGCAAGCGCACCGGACGCAGTGTCGTCGCCCATGTCCAGCGGACGACGAGTTATCTCGTCTACGACCACCACAACGATCCCGAGGCCGGGGTATAGCCGTCCCCGACTCTCCCCCCCTTCCCGTTCGGATCACACCGGGCGGGGAGACTGTTCGGCCCCATGGTGGAGGCCGGAGTCACTGCCAAACGGGAGGCAGAGCCCATGCAGGAAGGCACCGAAGGGAAGGGCCGCAACGTCACCGCGTATCTTCGCGGCGCGTTCAAGACATTGGAGCGCGAGATCGACGCGAGGGGCAACGAGGTGGCCGAGCGCGTTCACAGCAAGGCCGGTGAGGCGGCGGTGGACATCATGGAGGACTTGGCCGTCCTGTTCCGCGAGCTGGCCGCCGCCATCGACCGGGGCGAAGGGCCGGACGCCGTGCTCGCCGTCCGCGACACCATGCGGCAGGTGAGTCCGGTCAAGGCGGCGCAGACGACGAACCTGATACCGCCCTGCACCGACGCGACCAAGCGGGGACTCGCCCGCCAGATCGGGCGGATGCGGGCAATGCTGGCGCACCAGGACCGCGAAGTCCTCCGGTCGGTCCCGCCCGCGTTTCTCGATCAGCACGACCGCGACCTCTGGACGGCGAGAGAGTCCGCCGAGACGCTGACCGACGCCGAAGCCCGAACGCGCCGGTACATCCGCCGCGACCTCAACGCGCTCGTTCGCGCTTGGGACGCGCTGTAGTCCCCCCCAACCGGATCGGGTGGCTGTCACAGGCTCCCGGTCCCATGGGGGACCGAAAGACGGTCCCCGGACACTGCCGCAAAGGGGAGAGACCATGGCAGACAAGGCGGCGAGGGTGGTCGAGCGCGCAATGCTCGCCCACATCCTCACACACAAGATGTTCGACGGCGACGAGTTTCGCCGTCAGGTCGCAACGAACCTGACCGCGCACCTTCCGGACATCGAGGACGAGTTGGACCAGATCGGACCCCTGTTGTTCGTGTTGGGGTTCACCCACAGCCCGCTCCGCACGACGCTGCACCGGCTGATTCGGGACTTCTGCCGGGACGCGGCACGGGAGATCGTGGACAGGAAGCCCGCCGACGTGCCGGTGCATGTCCGCCCGGTGCTGCGCTCCATTCAGGACGCCGCGAGCAGGAAGGCGAGGGCATCATGAGGGCACTCAAGAGGATTCGGGACTGGATCGCACGGACGCTGATCGTGTTCCTCGTGCGCAAGCTGATGATCGACTGGCAACGCCTTCTCAAAGGTCCGAAGGGCGCGGCGCGCGCATGGGTCATCGCAACCGACGATGCGCGGTTCGCGAGCATCCTGTCGCTCACGGCTTGGGTGTTCGAGCCGAAGGAGAGCAACCGGGTGTGCATGACGTGCCTTGACCGGCGCATCCGCGAGATGCCGAGCAAGCACGAGAAGGGCATCCACGGGCGCTACGTCACCAACGGGCCACCGACGCGCGACCGGGAGCACTGGCGACGCTGAGCGACGGCGGGAGGGGGATCGCACCCCTTCCCGCCCATGGGAGACCGAGAGCCGGTCTCTGGAACGCCAACAGGGGGAAACCTATGGCGAAATCGACGAAGGAGGTACTGCGACTCACCGTGTTCAGGCGTCACATTCTTGTGGCGTTGCTTGCCGTGAGCATGGACCCGGCCCGGCCGTTGCTCAACAGCATCTGCTTCCGGCCGGAGGATCCCGCCGCAAAGGAGCGCGGCAACCTGCGCACCATCGCGTCCAACGGCCACAAGTTGGTCAGCATGATCGGCGGCACATGGGAGGGCGAGTGGCCGACCGACCGCTTCAAGCGCGACGCGGTGATCCCGTCGGACCTGTTCAGCCGGAAGCGAGCAAAGAAGGTGCTCGACACGTCGGTCACGGTCCAATGCTTCGAGGACGGCAGCGTACATGTGCTCGACAGCGCGGCGGGCCATCAGGCGGTAGGCTGCGACCCGGCCAGCACTGGCGGATGCTTCCGGCGCTATCCGAACGTGGACGATGTGCTCAGGCGCTATCGGCACTACGCGGTCGCCAAGACGGCAATCGGGCTGAACGCCACCTATCTCGAAGAGATGGGGCGTGTGGGCAGCATCTTCCAGAACCACGGGAACAACCGCTTGGCCGTGACGCTGCGGCAACGGAACCTGACGCCGAAGGAGAGGCGGGCAACTTGGGCTCCGGTGCTCGACGCGAGCGCCGAGGCTGCGGGACGGTCGCTCGACTTGCTGGTGATGGGACTGCGCCCTGCGTAGGGAAGATCGGCCGGGAGGTCTCAACGCCTCCCGGCCGCCTGTGGGGGGAACGGATCGGCCGTTCCCCGTCCCATTTCCTCAAAAGGGGGAGGAATCCATGAGCGACGAGTTGTATGGTCCAGACGACGGGCCGGGCAAATGGGTGTGCGGCCATTGCGGCAGCGACAAGCTGACCTTCGAGGGCGACGGCACCTGGAACACCGAGACGCAGCAGATGGACTTCGAGGAAGCGTGCGAGAAGCCGTTCTGCCAACAGTGCGAGGGACGCGAATGGGCAACGTTCGTGCCGCTCCCGCCCAAGCGCGGCGAGCCGCAGCTCTCCCGCGACTACTACGGCGACCTGTTCATCGTCATTGACGACGACGGCGAGCCGGTCAGCCCGTACTACCTGCGGTTGAAGCGGGCGCGGGAGTGGCGCGAGGACTACGGCGGCAAGGCCGAGTTGTACCGGATCGTGAAGGTCGCGTTCAAGGCGTTGCCGCGCGACGATGGCGAGCCGGACGAGATCGTGGACGACCCGCTGGCATCGCGCCGGGAGGACGACTGATGGCGAAGCGCAAGCCGAAGGCGAAGAAGGAAGCCACGCGCAAGACGGGCGACCGTCTCGACGGCTGGAACCCGAAGACGGGTGGTGTGCTGAAAGGCACGAAGTTCGCGAAGCCTCCGTGTCCAATCGGTTCCCACGGCTTCCACCAGTACGTCCGCGACCGTGAGCAAGAGACGCGGCGCTGCATGGTGTGGGTCTGCCGTCTGTGCGACCGGACTCTCACCGTCAACCGCAAGACCGGCAACGTCCGCGAGAAGACGACCGACGCCGCACCCATCCCGGCGTGACGACGCCTGGCGGACTTCTTGACCAACACCCGCACAGCCCACGGCGGCAGGGGCTCGACCCCCCTGTCGTCGCCTCCGCAGTTCCGTTTCCCATCAGGACAGGAGGACCACCGTGGTACACCCACCGATCAGGAACCGACTCGGGCAGATCGTCATCACCAAGAAGGAATGGCAAAGGCTGCTCGACAACGCGAAGGGCCGGAACAAGGACGGCCACGACCCGAAGCCCGTCGTCAAGATGTTCGGCGGATCCGCCGGCACTTGGCTGTTCAGCGAGGCGAGGGTCTACGGAGACGACATTGAGATGTTCGGGCTGTGCGACCCCGGCTTGGGCTTCCCTGAGCTTGGCTACGCATCGCTCAACGAGCTGCTGTCGATCCGGTTCAAGCCGTTCGGTCTGCCGATCGAGCGCGACAAGTTCTGGAAGGCACAGGGCACGCTTCGCCAGTACGCGGATGCCGCCCACACCGCCCGGCGCATCGTGAGCATCCCTGACGCCGCATAGGCGTCCTCCCCCCGGATCGGGGCGGGTCAAGCCGCTCCGGTCCCGTTGTTTTCTCCGCCAGGCGGGCGGGAAACGTCACTTCCCCAACAGGAGGCAGGAACATGCTTGAGTACGAAGTGAGCGCCGGCGGACTGAACGGCAAGCTCATGCGCCACGAAACCCCGAGCCGCGAGAACGCGATCGAGGCCGCCAAGGCGTGGAGGGCCGCTGGCCTCCACAGCGTCCGTGTCATCGGTTGGGACGGTGACTCATGGACGAGCGTGGATTGGTGGAAGGAGGCGAAGGGCGGCAAGCCGATTCCGCCGCCGAAGAGCGATGAGCGCGTCCGCATCATCGTGTTCTCCGGCGACCACCGACACGACGAAGCCGTGCATATCGAGAACGCCAGAGAGTGGGCCGCGAATCAACTCGCCGAGAACGGTGAGATCGAAGTGCCCGCCGACGGCGACCCCGATCCGTCACAGGTGGACGACGCCACCGTGGTCCAGATGCTCGGCGCCAGCATTGGCTCGAACCTCGACTACGACAAGCTCAGGTGAGCCCCCCCTTCTCCACCGGAACGCCGTCGAAGGCGTCCCGGTGCATTGTCGGTCTCATGCGGAGGCCAATCACACTCCATACAGGAGGCTGTAGCCTATGCCGAACTGGGTCACCAACAACGTCGAAATCTTCCACGAAGACCAAGCGGTCATCGACGAGATATTCGACACGCTCACCGTCCTCCCCGAGAACGGCGAGGAGAACGTTGACGACCGCCGCGTCACGTTCAAGAAGCTCGTGCCGGTGCCGGCCGTCCTCGAAAACGCGACGAGGAGCGCGGACGGCACCATCGTGATGGTCACTTTCGACAAGGATGCGGCCCCCGGTGGCCGGGTTCACGAGCGGCCGGCGACACCCGAAGAGTTGGCCGAGATCGAAGCGACCGGCTTCACGAGTGGCCACGACTTCCGAGACGTCAAGTGGGGCGTCAAATGGGACGCCAGCCACAGCCACGCATCGAAGGGCGACCGCTCGATCCTGCTCCGCTTCGATACGCCGTGGGGACCGCCGGAGCCCGTCATTGACGCGCTCCGCGAGCGGTGGCCCGAGGCCGAAGTGAGCGGCGGCTGGATCGAAGAGGGCTACCAGTCCTGCGGATCGTACTGATCCCCGTTCCTCCAACCGGCGGGGGCACCGTCACAGGTGCTCCCGCCCTTGTTGTCCCCGTCACGCGGGCGGGGCGCTCACTCCGCAACAGGAGGCAGGAACCATGGCTGGAGAAAACGCGACCCTGGTGCGCCTTCCCGGCACACGGGGCGGGTTCATCCATGTGAACCCCGCCCATGTCGTGCAGGTGAAGGACAGCGCACCGGGCACGGCCCACCTCTTTCTGTCCATCGGCGGGCTGCACGAGTATGTGAAGATGCCCGCCAAGGACGTGTGCCGTGCCTTGATGAGAGGAGGCACGGGATGAGCAAACCGAAGCATCTGACCCTGACATGGGACGGGCACATCGAGACCACGGCCTGCGGGCTGGTGAGCTACGAGGGCGGGCACTCGCTCTCGATCGACAACAAGCCTCAACTCGGGACGCGGAAGCTCAGGGACGTGAAGTGCCAGACGTGTAAGGGCACCACGGCCTACAAGGAGTTGCGCCGGTACGGGCGGCGGCTGTCGATCTGGGAGGCGTCCGCCGCACGGGCCGGGCTTCTGCCGGAGAGGCGGCTGACATGAGGCGCTCAGTCAAGCAGAGCAGAGCCACCCGCTTCTACCGCTGGAAACTCGGCCAGATGTCCGGCAGCCTCTACCCGTTCCACCCTGACTGCGCGTTCCAAGTCAGCCGGAAAGAGGTCGAACGTTGGCTGAAGCGTCTGCCAGCGAACGCCGTGGTCCTCATCGACCGGCGGTGGCACATGCGGGCGGGCATCCGCGCCCGCTACGCCATTCTGACATGGCATCGAAAGGAGAAGGGCGCATGAGGCACCCGATCCGAACATCGCGTGTCGGGCTGCGATGGAGCGCCAGATGGTCGAGTAGGACACCGAGGAAACCTGAGTCTCGTACCGCCTGTCCCCTTCGCCGGGGGCGGGCGGCTTGCCGTCTTCCATGGTGGGAGGCGGGGACACTCCAGAACAGGAGGGCAGGAAATGGGACTGACACGCAGAGAGGGCGACGTAGAGGTCGCGAGGCATCTGTACAGCGCCGGTGAGAGTCTGGCGGCTGCGGTTCAGGCCGCAATGGCGGGGGGCTACCAGAAGGTCGAGATCGCCGCCATCAGCTTCTCGTGCACGAGGGCCAACCGCACGATTCAGAAGCTGATCGACCAAGAGTTGGGCGGCGAGGACTTTCTCGCGCTGTGGCCGCCGTCGGAGGAACCGGGCGCATTCAACGCGCTGTGGGACGCGCTATCCGAAATCGTCGAGTCCGGCGCCCTCAAGGCGGTTCACGCGGCCAACACGACCCGCCTGCACGACAAGGCGCTCGACGCATTGATGCGGGCCGCTGCCGAAAGGGAGGAAGCGGTATGACCATGTCCCGAAAGGAAGCCAGGATCGCCTACGGGCTGTCGTGCGACTGCCGACATGCCCGACACGGCCAGCCGTGCGCCTGTCGCCGTTGCCGCGAGGCTGCGGCGGCCACCCGCATCCATCACCCCGATCCGAAGGTCCGTCAGGACAGAGAGGAGGAGACACCCGTCCAGCCGCTTGCTCAACCCTTCTCCGGTCCCCACGATGGGGACCATCCAACGTTCCCGCAGCCACAAGGAGGACAGCGCATGACGCGAAAGAGAGGCATGGACCTGGGCGACAAGCTGGTGTGGGCCTTCATCGTAGCCGTCATCATCACCAAGATCATCGTCGTCGTGAATCACTTCTACTTCTGATCCGAGGACGCTCGCCACGTCTTCGGTTCCCTGCGTTCCCGCCATGCGGGCGGGGGCAGCTTACTCCGAACAGGGAGGCAGGAAGATGGCTAACGAGAATCTGTTGAAGGGCGTGGAGTGCCCGCGCTGCGGCAACGACGAGCGGTTCACCATCGCCGGGACGGTCTGGCTCGACCTGACCGACGACGGCACGGTGCCGAGCGAGGAACCCGGCAGGGGCGACCACGAGTGGGACCACGACTCGGTGATGGAGTGCCCGAAGTGCAACTACATCGCCCGGTACGGTGCGTTCCTGGTGAACAGCCCCCACGGGCATGTCCGGTCGCCGGCGACCTGAGACGGTCCCTGCAGCCGGATCCGGGGGTGCGCGGACCTGACCCGCGATGACGGCTGCCGTCCAGTCAGGAAACCCCAACGGGGTGCCGGGGGTCATTCCCCGGCATCTCCCTGCCGACCGCGACACGGCGCTCCACAAGGACACTTCCCCCTCGAGGAGCACGTGCCGGTCGCCCGCCGATTCATCGCCAATGCTGGCCCGGCGGGAGCCCAAGGGCCGCGACACCCATGGAAGCCACCAGACCCGCGAGAGAGGAGCGCGATCAACTCATGTCCAAGACACCAAACAGACCGACCGACCATTCGGTCACGCCCATCCAGCCCGACTCGGCCGACTCCCAGTTGAAGGAATCGCACGCCGAAGCCATCGTCTCGGCCGCCGTCGAGTCCCACTCCAACGCGACACGCCGCGCCTACGAAGCGGCGTGGCGGCACTTCGCCGAATGGTGCGCGGAGGAAGGCTACGAAGACTTCCCGGCCACCCCACAGACTGTCGCCGCCTACCTCACCAAGCGCGCGGACGACGGCCGCACGTTCGCCACACTCAAGGTCGACCGTGCCGGGATCCGCTACTACCACCAGCTCCGCGGCGTCGAGAGCCCTACGCAGTCGGCTGGCGTTGGCCGCGTCCTGCGCGGGCTGAGCCGCAGGGCCGCCGCCTCGAAGACTCCACAGGGGCGAGGGCAGGCGACCGGGCTCACCGCCCAGCACCTCAGCGCGATCCGCGCGACCGCTCTCCGGCGCCGCGTCTACCGCAGCGGGGCGCGCGAGTCCGAGAAGACCGCCGAGCGCCGGGGCAAGGTGGACATCGCGCTCATCTCCGTCATGCGCGACGCGCTGCTCCGCAGGTCCGAAGCCGTCGCGCTGACCTGGGCCGACATCGAGTTCCGCGACGACGGCAACGCACTCGTCACCATTCGGCGCTCGAAGACCGACCAAGACGGCACGGGTGCGGTCCAGTTCATCGGATCCGACGCCGCCGCCGCGCTCATGGACATTCGGCCCGACGACGAAGACGACGCCTCGATCGCCGCGCAGCACGTCTTCGGGCTCAAGACCGGAGAAACCGTCTTGCGCCGCATCCGGGCCGCCGCCAAGGCCGCCGGCCTGAAGGGCGACTTCAAGGGCCACTCGCCGCGAGTCGGAATGGCTCAGGATCTGACCGAGGCCGGAGCCTCCACAACCGACCTGATGGTCGTCGGCAGGTGGAAGGCAGCAAGGATGCCCGCCCACTACTCGCGGGGGCAGTCAGCCGCAAACGGTCCAGTGGCCCGATATTACCGGCGGTCCGATTGATAGCGGCGGCGAAGGCATTCGCCCCGGCCATTCGTCGGGCACCACAGAGGTGCAATCGCCGCCCGAACGGCACGAGAACAGCACAGCCGGAAAAGGGTGGAGTCCCGAGGCGCGCCCGGGAAGCTGCTTACATCTGTACTCCTGACGCGCGGGTTCGGCCGGGCCCCGATGCACCGATGCTAACCGAGTGGACGACCGGATTGGTCCATGTCGCCCTCCTGAACAGCACGGCTCGGCCACATGGCCATAGGCTGGTTGCAGCGCTTCCACCGGCTTCCTCGCTCTGACGGGTCGCCGACGATCTTGAGAGCACGGCCACCTTGCCCCGCGGTCGTAGCCGGATCGGACGCATTACGCCCACGCGTGTTTCCACCAGGGCGGCCGGTGCATCGGTGTCTCTACCATGGCTTACCTCGCGCGCGTGCCTGCGGGCGCGATAATCGGCTAACGATGGGGCGAAACCCCACCGGCGAGACAGTGGAGCGCCGGGTGAGTACACTCGAAGAACCCCGACCGTCACACCATTCGTGCCACCACGAAGGCTCCAAACCTCGTTTTCGGACAGTGTGCACACTGGGACGCGCATGACTACGCACGCGCGAGTCCTTGGGCGGGGCAAGAGGGGGTCTCAAGGGCAAATCGCCCCCCGGCTTGGTCGTAACTTTCCTTTCGCCAGCGAGGGGGTGTGTCATCACCTGTCATCACCTCGCCCTTTAACCTTGTGTTTCGCGGCCGCGCGGGAGAGCAAAGTTAACGTGAGGTGACTCCAGGCGATGACAGCCGGAGTTGAAGAATGGCGGAAGTCTTTATCCAGCATGCACTTCTGGAGATCCGGCGAGAAATCGTGATCTGCCGCCGGTGCGTCGATGTGGCGGTCAGCCAACTCGTTTCGGCCTCGACCCGCAGGAGTTTGGGCTGGAGGTTGATTGGTCGAGAGCTACCTCTGCCGCCGCGCGGAGGCTGGCCCAAACCCAGGGACGATTCGGCCCTCCTCTGGTTCTTCGGACTTGCCATCGGGCTTTGGAGCGGCGAAGTCGTAGGATGTGGAGGCGCTCTTGCTCGCGCATCTCTTCGTCGGGAACCATCGCCGGACGGTGACCCACAGACATTCGTCCCGGCCCGAGACGCGGCAAACGCGGGAGCTGGTTCACAAACCTCCCTTCCCTTCCCCAGGGTGCTGTAGATGGCACGGGGCTGCAGGGATCGCGCCTGGAAGGTTGCTGGTCAGGTGGTGGATCGGGGAACCGACCGGGAGCGGACCGAGCGCCCGGGCCGTTGCCGGGACTGGACGTGGCACGAGTGCGGGGAGCCGGATCCGAAGGTGCTCCGGGTGTTCTGAAAGCACTACGCGCGGACCCGGGGGACTCCGACAAGGTGAACGCGGCCCGGATGCGGGAGCGGGCGCACGCGGGGTGTCTGGAAGCGTTCGCGGGGCAGGTCGGCGCGCTTGAGCGCATGGCCGAAGACGAGACGGTGCCCGTTCGGTGGCGGCTGCGGGCGCTCGCCATGGCTGGCCAAGTACGGGGTCGGCATGGGTTCGGAGCGCGGAGGCATCCGGTCCGGAGAAGGCGCGACGCTGGTCAAGGCGTCGGCCGACGCCACGGAACCGTTCGTCGACGACGCCCGCCTTGCCCGGCTCGGCAAGGCATGGACGGCCGTCATTCGGCGAGCTGTTCCCGGATTCTCGGCCCGCATCGGGGACCGGCCCCGGCTGCACCCCCCCGCCCCCCGGCGCAGGTGGACAGACCCCGGGCCGGGATGGACCCGCGCGCGGTCTTCCCGACTACCCCCCCTCCGGTCCCCCCCGGATCGGTCCGGAGCGGCCCCAGGGCGGCGGGGGGCTGGACGGAGCGGGGTTGACGGCCTTACGTTGGCGCTTCAGCGTTCGGCGGGAGGGTGCCCCCCGGTGTATGGAGGGTCTCCGGTAACTACAGACTACCGGCCACCTTCCAACTTACCGGTAAGGGGCGCGCGCCCGCCCGCGCGAGGCTGCCACCATCATGGGGCGAAACCCGAGCAGCAGGACAATGAGACGCCGGGCAAGTACACCCCAAAGTGCCCGACCGTCACGCCCTTTCAAGCCACCACCATGACCCTATACCCTATATCCTAGTCAACAAGTACAGTAAGAACACCATAGATGCACTTTACGACCGTTTGGGCGGAGGAAGGGGGGGGTCGGCCCGTTTTCGGCCCCGGCCGCCCGCTTCGGGGACCGTAAGGTTTTCCGGCGTACTTGGTGTACTTGGGCGGCACTTCCCGGAGCGGATCCGGGGACCGGGCGGGGCAGGCCCGGCGCGGATTCCGGCCGTGAAGCGGCCAGCGGCGGCCCAGGGCGAACGAACGCGCCAGCAGCCGGATGCCCGCCCACTACGCCCGCTCAGCTCGCGCAACCGGCCGAGATCGGCGGCGGCCACCTTGCCGACGTAGAGGACCGCGCCCTCGCCCCCGGTGTCGGTCTTGGAGCAGCGCACGGTGATCCGGGCGGTCCGGTCGCCGCGCAACTCGATGTCGGCCCAAGTGAGCGCGGCGGCTTCCGAGCGTCTGAGCATGGCGTCCCGCATGACGGCGCAGAGCGCGACGTCCACGATGCCGCGCCTGAACGCCGTCGAGCGGCTTTCGGTCCTCCCGGTCTTCCCGGCCCTCCTGCGCTGCGCGGTGGCCCGGATCGCGGCCAGCCCTTCGGCCGTGAGCGCGGCGGCCTGTCTCGGGGCGGCCCTTCCCTCCCGGGCGGCCCTGCGGCCGAGCCCGCGCATGACCCGGCGCACCCCCTCGTGGGTGGCCGGGTTCGGGTGGCCCGCCTCGGCGTGGTGGTGGCGGATCGCCGCGCGGTCGATCCGAAGCGACGAGAGCGACAGCCCGGCCCCGGCGCGGGCGGCCAGATACGCGGCCACCGTCTCCGGAGCGGCGGGAAGCGACGAGTAGTTGCGGCGGGTCGATGCGCTGTGGGACTCGGCGGCCGCCTCGACGATCCGCCCGACGTGCTCCGCCCCGAGATCGGGCGGCGAGTCCCGCCAGAGGGCCAACGGGGGCGCTGGCGGCGGGGGGGGAAGGTGCGGCGGTGCTTCGGTTCTCTCGTTCCATGGTCCTCCTCCTCGGGCTGGGTCCGCGTGGTCCGGCGGGGATTCGTCCCCCAACGATGGGCCGAACGCGCCACCGGACGTACCGCTAATGGCAGTTAGCGGCACGGGTGGGGGTGGGCAAGAGTTCGCCAGAGTCCCCAGAGTTCGCCACGGTACTCCGGCCTTCCCGCTAGCGTTCACGGGGGGAGAACCGCGCGCGGGCGCATAATGCGCGAGCCACCGGCGCGGGCCACCATCGGGAGAAGGGAAGACCGACCATGAAGGGACGCGAACAGGGCGGGAACGTCCGGACCCGGAAGGGCCGTCCAGGCGGACGCGGCCGCGCCGTGCGGCTGCCGGACAAGATCGCCGTCAACTGTCCGGCGGGGACGCGTTAAGCCGTCGAGATCGCCGCCAGCGGCGACGGCATGGCAACGCCCGACTGGCTGCGCCAGCTGGTCCGCAACGGGATCGACGCGGCAAGGAAGCGGCGGGCCCGGGCGAAGCGGGCGCGGTAGCCCGGCAACCGGGGGACGCCGGGGGGCTCGGGGATCCGGGCCAAGGGGAATCGAGGGGAGTTTCGGCCAGGTCCGGAATCGCACCGGGCCAAGGGGGGTTTGCGCCGGAACCGGGCGGGGCCGTACGTTGCCCGGCGTCAAGAACCTTTCGGGAAGGGCGCTTTCCGGCGACTCGCCGGGCCGCCCGCCGAATAGAAGAGCTGGTATCAGTGGGCCGGGCGGCTAGCTACCGCCCGCGCTCCACCGGCGAACAAGCGGGAGCGCAGTAGGGTTTTCGCTCTTTCCGGTGGTTCTTGACAGACGGCCCGGCCCTGCCGTGCGGGCCGTCGACGAGACAGGGGGCCGACCCTGCCGGAATGGTCAGTACGCCGGTGACGGTGTACTTTCCCGGAAAGGCGGTCCCCACACGTTTCCCGCTACATGGAAAGGCGGAATCCCATGAAGAACCGGACCAACTCAATCGCCCTGGCCCTCACGGCCGCAACCCTCACCCTCACCGCCGCCTGCACCGAAGACGGCCCGGCCAACATCACCGAGGCCGAACCGGAGACCACGGAAGCCTTCGACCCCGAGCACTCGCCGGAGACCTTTTACAAGCCGGTCATGGCGCTGCCCGAGTTGGGGCAGTATGGGGCGACGCCGGCGTACCGTTTGCCCCGGTACTACCGTTTCGAGAGTGAGTCGGCCAAGCGCCGCTTCATGGCCGAAGTGATCGGTCCGCCGTCGCCCGGCTGGATCATCGGGTTCAAGGCGGTGGATCACAAGCATTCCGGTGTGGCGTTCCTTGATGTGCGGCTGGACGGCAGCAAGGTCCGGACCGAACTGGTGAATCCGACGAACAATCCCCGGATCGACTGGAGGCCCCGAAATGCAAGGCGGGAACCGGGAGGCACGATATGGACGCACTGACACGACGGTGGGGGCGTGCGCGCCTCGTGCTGGCGTGCGCTGCTGCGATCCTCTTGACGGTCGGGTTCATCGTTCCACAACTGAGCGGCCTGAGGCCTTGGGGCGACCGGGCCAAAAAGTGGCGTATCGCCGGTTTTCCGCCCGGCCAAGACACGGCGCAATGGACAGCGTTCCGGGCCGCCTCGTCGTCCGACATTGCAGTGTGGACTGCCAAGGCGAACGACAACAGCAAGTGGGACCCTAGGTGCGATGCAGTGGGTGCGGCGATCCTGAACGATCCGACGTTCAGCGTCCAAGGCAACACGCTGGACGCGTTGAGCAACACCGACATCTGGTGGGCCACGGACATCTACGGCATTGCTTGGGGCGAAGCGCTCACGCCGAAGAAAATCGTGATCGACTCCACCATTGCAGTTGACGAGGCTTTCGGAACGCTCATTCATGAGGCCCAGCATCACGCACAAAGGGCTGTATCCGACGCGGAGATAGTCGCGATCAACGACTCGCTAGATGCTCTAACCGGGGGAACGCTCTGGCTGGAGCATTGCCACGACGAGGCCAAGGAAGAGGAAGAGGAAGAAGACGAGCCGAACGGGGGGGAGACCCCGACGGAGCCGACGACGCCGACGTGCACGGATCAACAGGTGTGGGTGACGTGGACGGAGTGGGAGCGGGTGGAGGAGACCACGGGGGAATGGGAGGCCGTGCCCGGCAACCCGTTCGACGTGAACGCGAACGATCCGGACAACCCGTCGGATTCCGGGGTGCATTACGTGCCGGTGGTCCGCGTCTACTACCGCCCGGTGGAGAGGGGCGAGTGGCAGACCCAACAGGTTTGCAGCAGCTAGCGACAAGGAGCGGAGAACAATGAGGACGAAGACGACGTTTGCCGCCTTGGCGCTGGCGGTGCTGGCGCTTCCGGCGGCCGCGCAGGAGACGCCCCCCGACACAACCACCTACCGGGGCGCGGCAATGCCGGTGTGGGTCGCGATCGAGGATGTGGAGCACGAGGCCGGGGCGCACCGGGTGCGCGCGGCCGTGGTGTGGGACGACTACCGTTCGACGCTGCGCTTTGCGACCGAGATTCTGCCGGGCGAGCTGGTGGTGATGATCCCGCAGAACGAGGGTCTGGTGAGCCTTGAGACGTGCGCCTACGCAAGCGCGCTGATGGCGCACGGATCGGAAGGCTACCAACCCTTCGAGCGGGCGGACACGGACTGTCTCGCGCCCCCGGTCGAGCATCTGGCCCGGATCGAGGCCGAGCACCTTGGCGCGCCGCTGGCCTGCGTCCGGGCTCTTCGGAACGACGGGAAGGAAGACCCGCCGACGCAGCGTCTTTACGGCTGCTACTGGGCGCAACCCCCGGACGAAGGTTAGAACTACCCGCCCGCCCAAGGGAAACCGCCCCCGGCGCGCCGCTTGTCCCCTGCTGTTCTTCATGGGATGAAACCAAGGGACGGCGAGCGCCGGGGGCGTTCTTGCGTCCGGCCGCCGGGGTGGGACGAGGCCGAAGCGCGCGAGTGGGTGGAGCGCAAGGCGAAGCCCGGGCGGTGAGGAGGACCCGGCGGACCCCCTGCATGTTCTGCGGGCGGACGGCCGAGTTGTGCCGGTGCGGCCGGAAGGGGGCGGCGGAGATCCCGGCGGCGTCATACGCAAGTCGGCCGGAGTGGCGCGGCGGGTGGGGGACGGTCCCCCGCGATTCGCCCCGTGACGCCCCCCCGCGCTGGCGCTGGCTGCGCATCCCGGCCGGGGCCGTCCCCTTGGCCGTCCGGGAGGTGATCGTTCCTTAGAGGGCCGTAGAACGCTTCGAGGGACGCGGAACCGGCCCGGACCGCCGGAAACGGACGTTCCGGCCGGGATCGAGGCCGCAGAATCGCCTGTAAGCGCCGAACGCGACCCCCCGAGGGGCAGGAGTACCCCCGGTTTTCGCGGGTTCCGGCCCGACTGGCGGCACCGTCCCCGCTTTTGGATCCGGTCGGGATGGGTCCTCAGTTTCTCGGGCATCCCCACTCCAGAGACGTGGCAGCGGTAAACGGAGCGGGGCTGGCCCTACCGGCCCGACCCCCGACCACATTCATGGCATGACAAGCACTCTGTCAGGGGGCGAGCGTTACCGGGGCGAAGTGCTTGCCGGGCGGCGGCGAGTACGTCCGGGACGACCCGGCGGCGGCATGAGCGGCCGGCAGCCCGTAGAATAACCGGACGGTTGACGGCGGCGGTCCGGCCGCACCAGAAAAGAGTCGCCGGCACCGCCAGAACCTCCTTGACGCAGCCCCGGACGGACGAAATATCCGGCCGCCAGCCCGTTTTGAGCGGACGCGAACTACCGACCCTGTCCCACCCCGAAGCTTCGGGCACGGGCTCCAGAGACACGTCCGATTCCGCATCGACGCCCGGCGGCGCAACTGCGGCGTTCCAGACGGGGCTGGTGGGCCGAGCGATCATCGCACGGGGCGAACGGCGAAGCACCGCCCCCGCGCTTCCCGCATCGCGATCTGGTCGAGCTAATGCCGTGAAGCCATGGCCTTCTGCGAATGGCGGACTACATGGAAGACCTCGAGGGTAAAGAAATCGGTCGAATTGTTCACCATGACAGACGACCGTAATGAGTGGTACGGTTGGGTCCGTAATGCGAGATCGCAATGGACAACCGAAGGAGTCCTGCATGGAATCAAGAGTGCTACGCGTCAAGGAGGTCACGCGGCAAACGGGGATATGCAAGGCGACCCTCTACCGATGGATCCACGACGGCAACTTTCCCCGACCCATACGACTGGGTCCACGGGCTGTCGGGTGGCGGGAAGATGTGGTGGATGCCTGGATTCGTGATCGGAAATCGGCCTAGAGGCGGCTGACCATGACCACGGAAGCGGCGGCCAATTGGCACGATCCGCTCCCACTCCCCTAGTCGCATGAACGCGATGTGTTATTCCGCCGAAGTGCCGCGACAGCCCGTCGGCAGACTGGCCCGCCGATCCACGATGAGGGACGAGTGCGCGGGCCTTGTTACCGTCCGACCCCGGTGCTTTCCACCAAGGACGCAATTCGTCAGACGGGGTCCGTAAGATGAATGACCCGACCCCAGAACTCCTCCAGGCAATGGCCGAGGTCGGGCTGCGGCCAGAGACAATCCAATGGGACGGCCGCTTCCACCGCTTCCCAGGCATCGGCCAAGAGAAGGGCGACAACGGCTGGTACAAGGCGTTCGTCGACCAGCGCGGCGCCATCTTCGGCGATTGGCGCACCAAGGAGCAGTGGACTTGGCCGCGGGACAGCGAGCAGTGGAAGGAGGCGGTCAAGCACCTCAAGCCGCTGTCGGCCGCCGAGGTGGAGAAGCGGAGGAAGGAAGCCGACGCTGCACGTGCGAAGGCGGAGAAACGGGACACGAAGAACATCCTCGACTTGTGGGAGCGGGCCAAGGACTGCAAGAACCACCCGTATCTCGAGGCCAAGGGGATCAGGAACGTCAGCTTCCTCAAGTCGATCATCGACCCGGAAACCGAAAAGGAAATGCTTCTGATCCCGATGCGGAACGCGGACCGCAAGATCCGGAACATTCAGCGGATCTGGCCGGACGGGCGGCGCCGGCAGATGCCGCAGGCGGGCGGCAGCGTGGGGCTCTACAACACGATCGGCGCGCACCGCTACAAGGACACGAAGCTGCTCTACATCTGCGAGGGGTGGGCGACCGGCTGGACGATCCACATGGCAACCAGCCTGGCCGTGATCGTCGCGTTCTTCGACGGCGGACTCAAGACGGTCGGCAAGATCATCCGAGAGAAGTACCCCGAAGCCCGCCTGATCTTCGCCGCGGACAACGACCGCTGGAAGCTGGTGAAGCGGGGCGGCGAGATGGTCAACCCCGGCGTCTACGCAGCCAGGCAGGCGGCCGAGGCGCTGAATGCCGAATACTGCATCCCCGATTTCCCGGCCTTGGAGACGAAGCCGACCGACTACGACGACCTGCGCCAGCTCGAGGACCTCGACGCGGTGCGGAAGTGGCTGAAGCCGTCCATGGCGCAGCACGCGGAGACGAGGCCGCCCGGAGACGCGAAAGAGAAACCGGAACGGGAAGAGGCGGAAATCGAACCGGAACCGAATGAGAATGCAGAACCGCAATCGAATGTGTATGGAAAGGAGGGAGGAGAGGAAGACGATGACGCCGAAGCCTATGTGCCCCGGCGCGAACTGGGAGACCTGCAGCAGCGCTACATGTCAGATCCCACCGCGCTTGCGCACCGTCTGCTCGATCGAATGGCTAGCAAAATCCTGATTGTCGATCAAAACGATGGGGATACCGGGGCGCTGATGATGCTCCCGTCCGGTCGGTGGACGACTTCATTCGAGCCTTGGCGCCGCAAGGTGCTCAGCGAACTCCTGGAAATGATTACCGAGGTCGCCGAGGATTTCGCGACGCCAGATAAGATCGTGCTTGCCAACGCCCGTCGGCGCACCAACCGAATCCAGGTCGCACTCCGGCATATCGACCGTACGGCGGCCGCCGTGCGCAAAGCCGTCGCCACCGCGTGGCGCCTGCACATGAAACCGCACCGGCACAACGCAACGTTCGATTGCCCACGGAGTGTCTCTGAAAACATCCTGGACGCCGATCTCAACGTGCTCGGCTTCAAGAACGGCGTGGTCGATCTCCGCACCGGCAAACTACTCGATCCAGTGTCCGGTGCCGACCGTTTCATCACCTGCACCACCGGCATCAGATTCGAACCCTCGAAGGCGCCTCAGGCCGACATTCTCTTCGAGCATCTCGACGAAGACCTGCGCACCTACTTTATCGAATCGCTCGCATGGATACTGCGCGGAAAGCCATCGCGCCGCATAAACCTGGTGGTCGGCGAGCGCAACTCGGGCAAGACCACCGTCGCCTCCGCCTTGGCAGGCGCTCTCGGCCCGGATTACGCCCAAGGGATCCTACCGGACGCGCTCCAAAAAAAGCATCGTGGCGACGCCGCCCACCGCGGGATCGCAGCGTTCGGCCGTCCCTGCCGTCTCGTGACAGTCGAGGAACCGGCCACCGGCAGGCTTGATACGTCGCTGCTCAAGGTTCTCAGCGGAGGCGGCAACGTCACGACGAGAAAGCTCTACAAGGACCCCATCACGATCGCGGCGACAGCCTCGCTGGTCATCTTCTCCAACCCCGGCACGAGCGTGCCCCGCCTCGGACTGGCAGACAAGGCTCTCGCCGATCGCGTCCGTGAACTCCCCTACCCACAAGTGCCCCGCGAGAAGCGCGACCCCCGCTTCCTCACCGATACCGTGCAATCCGAAGACTTCCGCGAGGCGCTAGCCGCCCGCCTCGTTCTCGCCGGGACAAAACTCACTGGTCCGCCTTCAGCCCCGGACGCCGTGCAGAATGCCACCCAGCGCCGCCTTGAACTCGACCTTTCACCTCTCGAAGAGTTCGTCCGCCGCATCGTCCCCGGTAACTCCGATGACTTCCTCGCCAGCCGCAGCTTGTGGGGTGAATGGTGCCGCATCCACCGCGGCAAGGTGCTCAGCGACCCCAAGGAAAAGGTCGGCGGATTCTCCCGCCTGACTTTCAGCATGGCTATCAGCAAGCAAGTACCCGACATCGGCAAGCGAAAGTACAAGCGGATCGACGGTAACAGGGAGTCCGGTTGGTCCGGCTGGAGACTCTCGATTGAACCCGCGTCCGGATGAGCGAGCGCCCCCCGGCAAACGCGCCAGAGTCAATGGCAGTCTGCGGCCCGGCCCCGATACGCCAAGCAGCCTCGTTTCGACCCCGATTCGCGCTGGGCGGAGCTGCATCGGCCTGTCGGGCGTAGAAGGAGAAGCGGTTCTACCTACCCGCCCACAGTGACGCCCGAGGTAATGGAATCGTGCTGCTACTCTACAGCGGCCGGTGTGGTGGACCAGTCCTATCGGTTGAATCGTCGCCAGATGCCGCGCACCGTTTCATACGAGCATTTCAGCCGGTTGGCCACCAGATGGCAGGCCGACCCGTCAAGGTTACTTGATGTCGCCGGTCGCAGGCCCACCTCGCGGATTTGGAAGACGCAGAAAGTGATCGCGCAGTTGCGGACGATGTTCTCGTGCGGATCGCGTCCTCGCTTTGTGGGCTCTGACCGGATGCCTTGAGCCGCGTCAAGTATCCAATCGTGTAGCGGCGATTCATTCAGATCCTCCAGGCGTTCGCTCTCGCGCAACATTCCCACAAGGGCTTGACAGATCCTCCATGCCATCGGATTGACCCTGGAGTTGGCGACAAATCTCTCTCCTTCTTCGGACAGGTCTCGTAGCAAAAGCGTGGCCATCCTTCTCGCCATGATGTCAGGATCGTAGCGGTAGTTGACGATGGTCCACTCCATGACGTCAAGCATCCACTCTTCCTCTTCGAACGGGCTCTTGACCTCTCGCTTGAGCAGCTCGTCCAACCGAGCAACATCCACGCTTCGCCCGTCGGCTCCCCAAGACTCCACGGCCTTCCGGCGCTCGTCCAGTACTTCCACCCGCCAGCAGGCGCGTTCGGCCTGATCCTTGATCACTGTCAGCACTCCGGCAATCTCCGCACTCCGGTTCCTCTGCTTCCTCGAAAGAGCCCCTGCGGCGGGTATTTCGATCTGAATGGAGTCGTGCGCCCATCTGAGACGCAATTATACCTTCCGAGACCGAGTTGGACAACCGCTGTGGTGCTGACGCGACCGAGAAAAATGGGTGCTCTGGACTCTGGCACCCAGGAGCGGGACGACCTCACTCCCTCGCGGTTCCAAGTTCCCGGCCGCCGGATCCGTCGAAAATCACACTCGGCCGGATCGCCGGTCACGGACGGGCAGTATGCTCAACCGCAGGCACTGACAGGGTTCGGGAAGGTGGCACACCCATCCGTTGGCGATCCAGACGGCCACAGAGTTTCCTTTTGGGGCGCCTGCGCGACCTTTCATGATTCTGGATCGTACGATGAGCGTTCGCGGTCAGAGCCCGTCACAGCACTGGAGAGCACAAATGGCCCTCGCCGACGGACGGGGCGTCGGTGGGGCGGTGTAGTCGCCGCACTGCCGCACTCGCTTCCGCATCCCGACGGGCGGTGCTGTGCTGTCGCCCCCCCTCGGCTGTGGCCTCGATATATTCCAGACCGTCACCGTCGCTCTCACAGGCGGAGGATCAGGAGCGGGTCGGGGCGGCGCTTGGTCCGGCAGTACGTTTCACTGTCGCAGGTAAGTCGGCCCACGCCAGCATGGACATCCCGGCGCCGGGCGAACAGGTCGCTCCAGAGATACGCCCCCTCGACACCGCCAACCGGGTGCGCCAAAGCCGCCTCCGCTACCACGCGGCCCACGCCTGTCTCCGCGGCCCAATCACGGAAGGCACTCCTGAATCCGTGGACGGTGCTCTTGATGCCCAGCTCACGGACCAACTTCGAGAGCGGTGCGCTCTAAAGCGAGAGCCCCCTCACGCTTGGAGAGATCAGTCCCGACGAGTCAGTGATCTCCCCGGACTTGCGCTACACGGCGACCGCACGGTTCTCCACGGCGGATCGTTTTCGTTTTACTTTGGCAGTTCGACGCGCAGCACGCGGACGGAGTGAACGCCCAGCGGGCCAGTGTGGACGCCGGCGACGCGTTCACTGTCTCCGGCCATGAGAGTGAGATCCTCGGGCACCTCGACGGTGCCGATGTACGCGTAGTCGCCGTCGAAGAGGTCGTAGAGCCGAAATGTCCAGTCGTTGATGTCGTCCGAGGCCGGGGGTGCGAGAGCATCCCCGACGCCCACTCCGCGACGAACCCAGACGGTTCGTCCGGGCGGTCCAGCAAACACTCCGCTGAGGATTGGGAACGTTTCCGCAAAGGTCATTTGGTCGATCAACTCCCTCATGGCCGGGTCGCTCTCCATACCGCTCATCTGCTCGCGCATGTTGTCCTGGAACTCGTCCGACGGCCCTCTGGCCGATACCGCCCGGGAGATGCGCCCCAGCGTCGTGCCGTCAGAGGCGTCGAGCACGTCCATGTCGTATCGGTCGCTCACGCCCACTGCGATCCGGCCATCGCCGATCCCGGCCAACTGGACGTGCGGGGACCAGAACCGCAGCAGGCCGGCCGGCTGAAGCGGCCGTGACGACCACAGCACCTGACGATCGCGCAGGCGCATGACGTGTGCAGCGGTGGCTTCTCCAGACGAGGACAGCAACAGCGCCAGCGATGGCGCCTCCACCCTCGCAACGACATCACCCTCGCGGCTGAAGGCAAGCGTGGTGGCCGTCAGCGTGTCGAGCAGATGGGACCCGATCAGTTCGCCGTCGAGCGTGAACACGTCGACACGCCGGAAGCTCCGTACTGCCACCCGTGACTCGTGGGATACGGCCACGTCGTTGGGCTCGGTCGCGAACTCTCCTGGCCCATGGCCCTCGCCGCCCCACGTTGCGACCTCACTCCCCCCCTCGTCGAAGACCATCACGGCAAAGGCGTCCCGGTCCGTCACCACGAGTTGGCCGTTCGGCGCAACCGCCATCGAGGTGACCCGCGTGAACTGGCGCTCCGAGCGCTCGTCGCCCACATGGAACTCCTCGGCGAATTCGACCGCGAGCCGGCGGGGGCCGTCCAGCTCCCCTGGCGGCTCGTCGGCGCAAGCTGCGCCCGCGAGTGCCAGCCAGACACCGGCGGTCGCCATGTTCCTGGTCCGCACCATCAGTTCGGGTCTCCCTTCTCCGCCTCGCCGGTCTCGATGCACTCCACCCGGTAGTCGTTCAGGAAGTGGATGCAGCGCCTAGCAAGCCTGAGTACTTCTTCCACGTCATCGGGGCCTGCCGCCTCGGCTGCTTCGCTGGCGTCTCTGCATGCCTTGCTCGCCGTCTTGTTCAGCAGTTCGCAGAAGGTCGGCTCGTCATCCTCGTCGTCCTGTGCGAAGGCTGGCGGCGAGCCGCTGCCGAAGACGAGGATGCAGGTAAGGGCAATAGCCATCGCGATCAGCTTCTTCATGGTGAATCTTCCCTTGGTTCGGGGTTCAGTCATCGTTCCCACCGTGAGACGAATCTCGACTGTCGTTCCAATATCCGAAACCCGGCAACGGAGTCGCGACAGGGAAAATCCTGGACTCTCCGAGGGTAACTCCCTCGACCTCCCGAGGGGAGAATCCCCTCAATAAGGTTGATTCGTCAGCGGCTTCAGCAGGGCTGCCCGGCATACTTGGCTGCCCCCGAGACGCCTGAACGCACGATCCGCAACCCCTAACTTCCGAGGAACGTCCTCAACGGCATCGCCTCGCTCGATCAACTCCATGTGGCTATCGGGATTTCAGGCCCAACTCGCTCGACTAATCGGAGCCATGCGGTCGGCTGGGCTCCAAGCGCAGATCCAGTCCGGACGTGCGAGTGATCTCCCCGACCCGACGCACCAAGGCGACCGAACGGTTATCTTTTCTTAATGAAAGCGAGCCGCGAGGGGGACCGGCATCCCCCCCGACGGCTCTGGAGTAACCTACCTTCAGCGGAAAGGTAAGGCACCATGTCTGAAGGTAACTGGAGAGTGTCCGCCGTGAGAACATTCGGCTTCGTGGCCTGCACGGCCATCATCTCGACCTCCATTCTGGTTGGTAGGCACGACGATCCGGCCGGACTGGCAACCGTCATCGCCGCCATCTTCAACGGCTTGGACGGCATCGTGCCAGTCGTTGCCGGTGGAGCGGGTCTAGCCGCCGGATCCGTGGGCACCATGCTGGCGCAACGCGCTCGGCGCGATCCTGCCGGTTCGCCCTGAGAACCTAAAGGTGTTGGCTTCGGTCTGCCGACGCTCACGACCTGATCGGACCTTTGCGCCAGCGCGGTCTCGCGACTGGGAGCCGTTCGCGGGTGCCGACCACATCAATCCGAAAGGGAGATATGGACATGAGCGACTGGACGTACCTCTTGCGTGAACACGGCGGGTACGCTTCTCACGGTAATCATCCTTCTGCTGTTGGTGCGCCGGTTCGGCAAGCTCCTTGCCGAGACCCACGACGTAGCCAGTACGCAAGGCTCATCAGGAGTCGACCAATAGGCGGGGTCAGCGGATGGGGCGCTACTCGACTGGCAGCGCTTACGTCCGCCGTCCTAGCCATGTTTGCCTGCGCCAGCGCCCACAGTCAGGATAACGCTGGCGGCGAGGCCATCTTCACGCTCGAGGTGATCGCCACCGCCACCGTGCCGCTGAGCGAGTCCGACCAAGTCGCGCTTCTTGCGGACGAGCGCATCGCGTGCGTAGTCGATTCCTACGAGATTCAGATCCGTTGCGTGGACCCGGATGGCGTCGTCGTCGGAGCCTTCGGG
>JAJDVT010000019.1 GCA_022826005.1 Gemmatimonadota bacterium
CCATCGGATTCCCCCTGGATGCTGATGTCGGTGACCCGCAACACCGTGAAGCCCTGGCGATGCCCCTGCTTCCGCCGGTATCCCTTGCGGCGTTTCCGCTTGAAAACGGTGATCTTCTTCGTCCGGTCGTGGGCCACCACCTCGGCGGTTACCGTCGCGCCTTCCACGCCGGGGGTGCCGACGGACACGTCATCGTCGCCGGACGCCAGCAATACATCATCGAAGGTGACGGTTGCACCGGGCTCGGCATCCAGTGAAGGGATCAGCAGAGTCGCTCCGGGTTCTGCCCGGAACTGCTTCCCGCCGGTCCTGAAAACCGCAAACATGAGATTCCTGCCGTGAAACGAGGTTGCGTGAATGCGCCCGGCACAGGCGCGTGCCCCTGCCGGACGGCCAATGAAAGGTAGAAAAGCCGGCCCTGCGGTCAAGCGGCGAGGGGGCGAAACGATCGTCGGTCGGGGAGGTGGAGAGTGGGCGACCGGTGCGGGACGCTCAGGCCTCCGCCGTCCCCATGTACTTCGAAGTGACGTCCAGGCGGGCTCTTCCCGACAGGAGACGGAACTCGTCCCGGCGCATCAGCGGGTCGTCGCGAAGGTCGAGGCGCAGCCTGGTTCGCCCGGCGAGCTTCCGCACGAAGCGGGGCTCATGTTCCATCACCCGCAGGGCTACGACCGGATGGACCTGGATGAGCAGTTCGCGCTCTTCGCCCGCCGCGGCGGCGCGCTGCACACAATGCTCTATCTCCCTGACCAGGGTCGGCGCCGTCCACAGATGTCCGCTCCCGCGGCAGGCGTCGCACGGCTCGGTCAGCGCCTGCAGGAGCGACGGGCGCACACGCTGGCGGGTCATCTCGATCAGTCCCAGATCCGAGACCTCCCAGGTGCGGGTTCGGGCGCGGTCTCTCCCCAGATGGCTGCGCAGTTCGTGGAGTACGCGGTCGCGGTCCTCCTGCGACTCCATGTCGATGAAGTCGATCACGATGATCCCGCCGATGTCGCGAAGCCGGAGCTGGGTCGCGATCTCGCGCGCCGCGTCCAGGTTGGTCTTCAGGATGGTGTGCTCCGGATCCTTCTTCTTGCCGGTGAAGCGTCCCGTGTTTACATCCACCGACACCAGGGCCTCGGTCGGTTCGATGATGACATGCCCGCCCGAGGGAAGATCGACGCGGCGCTGGAACGAACGCCGGATCTCGTCCTGGATCCCGGCATGGTCGAAGAGCGGCAGCGGCTTGTCGTAGAAGTGCACGCGGCCCGTGAGGTCGGGGTCGAAGGCGCGCACGTATTCCACGATCTGCCTGTGCGCCTCGCGGTTGTCGATCGTGACCCGGTCGAACCGGCTGGTGAAGAGGTCCCGGATCACCCCGGAGATCAGCTTGGCCTCCTGCAGGATCAAGGCGGGCGCTTCCGACCGGGCCGCCTTCCGCTGAATGGTCGCCCAGCGCCGCCGGAGATGCCGGTACTCCTTCACCAGCTTCTCCTGGGTGAGCTCTTCGCCCGCGGTCCGCACGATGACCCCGTCCGATCCGTCGACCACCAGCTCCCTGGCCATCGCCCGCAGACGGGCGCGCTCGCGGCGGTGGTCGATCTTGCGGCTCACCCCCACGTGGTTCGACTCCGGCATGTACACCAGAAAGCGTCCCGGCAGCGCGATCTCCGTCGTGACCCGTGGTCCCTTGGTGGAGATGGCGTCCTTGGTGACCTTGACCAGGATCTTCTGCCCGCGGCTCAGGACATCCTGGATCGGGGGGGGCTTGCGCTGCCTCCCCCGGCCGCGGGGCGCTTCGTCGTCCGTGCCGTTGCCGTCCGCTATCCCGGCGGAAAGGTCGGAGGCGTGCAGGAAGGCCGCCTTCTGTTCGCCGATGTCCACGAACGCGGCCTGGATCCCGGGCAGGATCGCCTCCACACGGCCGAGAAAAATGTCACCGACATGCCGGCCCTGGTCGGGCCGGTCGAACATCAGTTCGGTCAGCCTTCCGTCTTCCTTGAGCGCCACCCAGGACTCCTCCTCGGAAGCGCTGATGAGAATCTCTCTTTTCAATTGCTTTCTCCGCTGGCCGGCCGGCTCCGCCAATCCGCCCCTCCACCCCGTTCCGGGGCGTTGCTGGACCGTGCCACGTCCCGGGCGCGCCCGTACGAGGCCCGGTCACCCGCCCATCTCCTTCAGCAGATGCCGGCCGATTACAATCTTCTGTATTTCGCTTGTTCCTTCCCCGATCTCGCACGCCTTGGCGTCGCGCATCATGCGCTCGACCGGGTACTCGGAGGTGTATCCGACGCCCCCCAATGACTGGACCGCGGTCCGGGCGGTCCGGGCCGCGAGTTCGGAGGCGATGAGCTTGGCCATCGCGGCCTCCTTGCCGAAGGGGCGGCCCTGGTCCTTCAGCCACGCGGCGTGATAGGCAAGGAGCCGGGCGGCCTCGATCTCCGCCGCGAGACCGGCCAGACCGAACCGGATGTCCTGGAAGTCCCACACCGGCCGGTTGAACTGCCGTCTGCGGGTCGTGTAGTCCAGCGCCACGTCCAGCGCGCCCTGCGCGATTCCGAGGGAGAGCCCCGCGATCCCGATCCTCCCGGCGTCGAGCGTCTTCATGAAGTTCCTGAAGCCCTCCCCCTCCTCGCCGAGCCGCTGTTCATCGGCTACAAAGGCATCCTGCATGAAGAGCTGCCGGGTGTCCGAAGCACGCCATCCGAGCTTTTCTTCCTTCCCGCCGGCGGTGATCCCATCGGAATACGGGAGCTGAGGCCGGTGTCCGATCCCGACCCGCTCGGCCTCCGCGGGGTCCGTGGTCGGTTTGCAGACAATGAAGCTGGTGATGCCGCGGGAACCGGCTTCGGGCCGGGTCACCGCGGTGATCACGAAGACCTCGCCCACCCCGCCGTGAGTGATGAAGATCTTGCTGCCGCTGATCCGGTATCCGCCCGGCACGGCGAGGGCCCGCGTCCGGGTTCCGGATGAATCCGACCCCGCTCCCGGTTCCGTGAGGCCGAAGCCGCCCAGAACCTGCCCCGTGGCTAGCCACGGCAGGAATCGCGCCCTCTGCGCTTCGGTGCCGAAGGCCAGGATCGGGGAGGTGGCCAGCGTGGTGTGCGCGGACACGGTGATCGCGTGACTGGCATCGTGGCGCGCAAGCTCCTCCACGACGAGGATGTAGCTCAGGTAGTCCCGGCCCATCCCCGAGAACTCGCGCCGCACGGGAACGCCGAACCAGCCGCGCTCCGCCATGGCCTGGACGTTGTCCCAGGGGAAGCGGGCCGTTTCGTCCAGTTCGCGGGCGACCGGGACGATGCTCTCCAGGGCGAACTCCCGGACCTGCGCCTGCAGGGTCAGGTGGTCTCTGTTCAGAAAAGGGTGCATGCAACTGGTGGCATTTGTGCCGGGTCCCGGTCCCGAAAGGTTCAGAATGCCGGTCTTCCGCGACGCTCACATCGGTCGCAGGAGCCACAGGACCGTCGATCGGGCATCTCCCCAAGATAACGCAATAGGGCCATCCGGCGGCATCTGCGGCCCTTGCAGTAGCGCTGCATGGCACGCAGGCGGGCGAGGGCCTGGCCGCGGGCGGACAGGAGCGGGCCGAGGTCGGGATCCTTGCCGGTCACCTCCAGGAGGGGGCCACGAGGGATGCGAGGGGGACCTTCCGCCTCTCCGTCCGGCCAGTTCTCGACCCAGGGGGCCAGCTCCGGGTGGAGCTCCAGCGCGCCGGAACGCATCAGCCACCTGAGATGGGGCACATTCGCCGATCCCGGTCCGACCAGGGCGGCGGCGGAGTTGCCGGGCGCGCCTTTCCGCCCGGAGCGCAGCCTTGCGAAGAGGCGCAGGACCTCCTTCGGCGCCGGACACGACCGTGCCAGGAACGATTCCGGCACCTTCCAGTCGCCGGGGTGGACGAACCCGAGCGCCATCGAGGCCGCGCCGTCGCGCCCCGCGCGCCCGGCCTCCTGGTAGTAGCTCTCGAGCGAACCCGGGTACGCGTAGTGGAAGACCGCCCAGACGTCACCGCGGTCGATCCCCATCCCGAAGGCACAGGTGGCGACGACCACGTTGGATTTGAGGGACATGAAGCGTTGCTGCACCGCCTGCCGCTCGTCCTTGGGGAGCGCGCCGTGGTAGGCGTCGCCGATGATGCCGTGGCTGGCGAGGGCCCGGCGCACGCTGACGACCTGCCGACGGGTCGGCGCGTACACGATCAGGGCTCGCTCGGCGCATTCGGCGGGTGCGCGCCGGATGATCCGCACCATGGCGCGGATACGCTCGACGCCGGCGGGGCGCCGGTCGACCAGCCAGCGAATGTTGGGACGGTCGAAGGAGGTGACCACCCGCACGGGGTCGGTCATTCCCAGAACCTGGATGATGTCGTCGCGGACGGCGGGGGTGGCGGTGGCGGTGACGGCTAGCACGGGAGCCCCGACGATGGGGCGGACGCGGCGAATGCGGCGGAACGCGGGACGGAACTCGTGTCCCCATTCCGAGATGCAGTGGGCTTCGTCGATGGTGACCAGCGATACGGGCGAGGCGGCAAGCAACCCTTGCAGCCGGGCGGCCTCCAGACGCTCGGGCGAACAGAAGAGGAGGTCGAGCGTGCCCCTGGCGATCGCGGCTTCAGTGCGGCGTTGCGCGGGCCGCGGGTCCTGCGAGGTCAGCGAGCCAGCCCGGAGGCCGAGGCGGCGGGCACGGTCGACCTGGTCCTGCATGAGGGAGATGAGGGGGCTGATCACGAGGACCAGGCCCTTGAGGATGAACGCCGGCAGCTGGTAGCACAGCGTCTTGCCCCCTCCGGTGGGGAGGACCCCGAGGGTGTCCCGCCCTTCAAGGACTCCCTGGATCAGGCGTTCCTGCCCCGGCCGGAAGCCATCGAATCCGAACTTCTCGCGCAGGACGGCACGGGGGTCGGGACGGCCTGCCGTGGGGGCGGCCGGACACTCCGCGGCATGTGTGGGCGGGGCGGCATGCGGCTGCGCTGGGGCATGGTGGTTCGGGTGCATCCGGGGAATAAGGGGGGAGGTCACGGGCGCCGGAATGGCTGGATGGGCGCCGCGCGGGGCGGACGGCGGCCCGGGCCTCCACACGTCGTGTGCCATCGGCGGCACCGGCGGCGAGGCGCCGGGCAGGCAGGGCACAACGAAGGGCGATTGGCGGCGCTCGCGTTACGGGTTGGCGTCAGTCGCCCGAGGAGTCGGGCCGAGCCGTGAACCGCAGCGCCAGACCGATCCCCAACACCGCGATTCCGGCCCACACGGTCCAGGGGTTGTCGAGCGCGATTCCGGCGAGCGCCAGTGCGGCGCCCAACGCGAAGATCCGTACCTTCCAGACGACCAGGGGATCTTCCCTGTCGGAGCGCTCGCGTGACGGGCGGAACACGGATCAGCCTTTCCGGGTCCTGTGGAGGAAGCGGTCCAGGCCGTCGCCGAAATCCCGGGTCAGGCGCGCGAGCGCGTTCACCTCGGCGCCCCGGGCGATGGCATCCTCGAAGCTCGCGCCGTCGAGACCGTAGAAGAGACGCTTCGTCAGTGCGACGGCCCCGGCGGGTCGCGCGGCGAGGGCCGACAGGTAGTCCGCCGCGCGGGCTTCGAATTCGTCCTTCGGGAACACGCGGTTGACCAACCCGGCGGCGCGGGCTTCCTCCGCCCCCAGCCGCTCGGCGCGCAGCAGCAGTTCCAGGGCGGTCGATTCACCCGTCTTCCGGCGCAGTATGGACATGACCAGGGCGGGCACGAAACCGAGGTGCACCTCCGGATAGCCGAAGACGGCATCCTCACGGGCCAGCACGAGGTCGCATGCGGTGGCGAGGCCGCAGCCCCCGCCCAGCGCCCGCCCGGTAACCAGCGCCACGACCGGACGTTCGAGGTGCCGGATTTGCAGGAAGAGTTCCCCCAGGCGGCGGGCATCCTCCAAACCCTCCTCCGGCCCGCGGCCCCGTGACTCCGCGATCTCCTCCAGGTCCGCGCCAGCGCAGAAGTCCCTGCCGGACCCCCTTAGAGCGATCACCCGAACCGCTGGATCCGCACCTGCCTCGCCGAAACAACGGCAGAGTCCCTCCACGAGGGCGGCGGAGAGCGCGTTGCGCCTGGCAGGCCGGTTGAGGGCGATGACGGCCACCCCATCGGCATCGCGGCGCGCCACTACTGCGTCATTCATAGGCGTCCGCCGGTGGAAGGAGATCTTCGCGGGCGCCGGGCTCGGCAGGCGGGAGCCTCCCCGCTGTGGGAATGCGGCCCCTGCCGCGCACACGGCGCGCCACCTTCGCCGGCACCTTCAACTCCATCCTCAGCAGCGCGGTGCTGAAGACCTTGCCCTGTGCGTCGGTCATCAGGGACACGGTTCCGCCGCCGTCCAGAGCGCCATGGAGCAGGAAGTTCACGGCGTGCAGGTTGTCGAGCCGGAAACGCTCGACCGCACCCTTGACCATGCTCCCGAAGTGCTCCTTGACCCGCGTCGCGGTCACTTGCTCCAGGATGAGGGGATAGTCCTCCTCCTCGTAGGCGATCACGCCCACGTTGGCGGTGTCCCCCTTGTCGCCGGAGCGGGCGTGGGCAAGCTCCAGGAGCAGTACGGTCGTCAGCGGCTCTTGATTCATACTTCCACAAAGTCGACGGAAAGGCCGGGTTCGACAACGGAACGGTCGATCAGCGCCGGCCAGTAGGCCATGATCTCCTGCACCCTGGGACGTCCCCCGGCGAATCCCGTCACCGAGGGAGGACCGGTGAGCACGAGCGGCGCGATTTCGCGGGAGAAGCGCTCGACGGCCCCGCGGTCGTCGCTCCGCACCGCGACCCGGAGCTGGACCTCGGGGATGTCTGGCGGGGGATCGCCCGCCAGCGTGCCGTGCGCCGAGTCCCAGCCCACCAGCTCGACGAGCACCCTCTCGAAGGTCAGGCCGAGGCGGTCCAGACGCTGCCGCAGGATCGCCGCAGCGGCGCGGGCCTTCGCGGCCGCATCCGGCCACGCGTACACCAGCGTGCCGACCGCCTTGTACCCGGCCGCGTACGCGATCGACACCTTGAGGAACGGGGTCGGGGGGCGGCCGCGAATCCCCCGCACGCCCACTCGGTCCGGTCCCTCTTCGGAGAGGCGGATCGTGGTGAAGTCCGCGGTGACGTCGGGCGTTACATAGGTGGCGGGGTCGCCCATCTCGTAGAGAATCTGCTCCTTGACCGTGCGCAGGGTCACGGCGCCCCCGAGTCCCGGATGCTTCGTGACGACGAAGGTCCCGTCCGGGGCCGCTTCGATGATCGGAAAGCCCACCTGGGCGAGATCGGGGACGGCCCACCACTCCGCGAGGCAGTTGCCGCCGCTCGCCTGCGCGCCGCACTCGTTGATGTGGCCCGCCACCACGCCACTCGCCTGCAGGTCGTATGCGTCCCGGGCCCAGCCGAATTCGTGCATGAGCGGTGCGTAGGTGAGCGCAGTGTCGGTGGACCGGCCTGTCACCACGACGAGCGCGCCGCGCGCGAGGGATTCCACGATGGGCCGCGCGCCGAGGTAGACGTTGGCGCTCCTGACCTGGTCCCGGATCGGCAACAGCGGCTCGCCGGTATCCATGTTGCCCAGCGGATGCCCCGCTGCGAGCAGATGGTCGAGACGATCCATCAGGTCGTCGCCTGTGACCACCCCGATCCGGGCGCGCCCCTCCACCCCCGCCCGCTGCCCCGCTGCGGCCACCGCCCTGGCACACTCCCGCGGATTTACCCCGCCCGCGTTCGTGACCACCTTGATGCCGCGCTCCACGCACGCCGGAAAGATCCTCTCCATGAGCCCCGCGAAGTCCCGCGCGTACCCCGCCGCCGCATCCCGCGACCGCTGCTTCTGCATGATCGACATCGTGACTTCGGCCAGGTAGTCCAGCATGAGGTAGTCGATCGGTCCTCCCTCGACCTGCCGCACTGGAGCCTCGAGGTCGTCGCCCCAGAAACCCTGGCCGCTCGCGACCCGGATCACGATCCCGTGCCACCCATCCCGCCGCGCAGCCCCGGCGGCAGCACGAACGCGCCGACGTGCGGGCCCGGGTTGTTCAGCGCGGCGCGCAGGAGCAGCGTGAGCGTGTCGCGCAGTTCCTCGGGCAGCAGCACCGCGTCGACGAATCCGCGCGCGGCCGCGAAGGTGGAGTCCAGCTGCCGGTCGTAGTCGGCCCGGACCTCGTCCATGCGGGTCGTCAGGTCCTCGTCCGGCACCTGGCCCGTGGCCTTGAGGCGGTCGAGCTCGCGTCCGAAGAGCGCCATCACCGCGCTCTCCCCTTCCATCACTCCCATGCGGCCGGTGGGGAGCGTGAGGATGAAGTCGGGGTCGAACCCCTGCCCCGCCATCGCGTAGTAGCCCGCCCCGGAGGCGTGGTTGAGGGTGAGCACGAGCTTGGGAACCCCGGTCGTGGCCATCGCCTCGACGAAGCGGGCGCCGGCCCGGATGATGCCGCTGTGCTCGGCCTCGGGGCCCACCATGAACCCGGAGACGTCCTGCACGAAGAGGATCGGTGTCCCCTGCCGGTTCATGGTATCGATGAAGTAGGCAGCCTTTTCGGCCGATTCGGTGTAGACGATGCCCCCGAAGCGGGGTGGGCCGCCGCGCTTGTCCTTCACCACGCGGCGCCGGTTCGCGATCACCCCCACGGGGATGCCCGAAATCGCGCCGGTGCCGCAGATCAGCTCGGCCGCGTGCTCGGCCTGGAACTCCCGCAGTCCCCCGCCGTCGAGCACGGTGTCCAGGACCGCGAGCATGTCGTAGGGAGCCCGGTGGTCCTCCGGAAGGAGCTCGTAGAGATCGGCTGGCGGCCGCATGGGCGGTTCGAACCGGGCCCCGGCACCGGGCTTGCAGTCCCCGGCCGGCAGTGCCGCGACCAGTTCCCGCAGCCGTCCGATACACTCTTCATCGTCCGCCACACCGTAGTGCGCCACTCCGCTGACGCCGGTGTGGACTCCCGCCCCTCCCAGCTCCTCCCTGCCGACGGTCTGTCCGGTCGCCCCCTTCACCAGGTTGGGGCCGCCGAGTCCCATGAAGCTGGTCCCGTCGACCATCAGGATCACATCGGAGAGCGCCGGCAGATAGGCGCCGCCCGCGATGCACGGCCCCATCACCGCCGCGAACTGCGGGACCCGGAGGTAGCGGCGCATCACGGAGTTGTAGAAGAAGATCCTTGCCGCGCCGTACTGGCCGGGAAAGACGCCGTCCTGGTACGGAAGATTCACCCCGGCCGAATCCACGAGGTAGATGATGGGGATGCGGCAGCGCATCGCGATCTCCTGCGCGCGCAGGATCTTCGTGATGGTCTCCGGCCACCAGCTGCCGGCCTTGACGGTCGCGTCGTTGGCCACGACCACGACCTCCCGTCCCTCCGCCACGCCCACCCCGGTCACGACCCCGGCCCCCGGAGCGGCTCCGTCGTAACGGTCGTACGCAATCAGGAGCCCGACCTCGGCCCAGGTCGTGTCGGGGTCCAGGAGCAGGTGCACCCGGTCGCGCGCGGTGAGCTTGCCCCGGTCACGCTCCCGCTGGATCTTCTCCGTTCCTCCGCCCAGCCTAAGGCGGCTGCGAAGAGCGAGGAGTTCGCGCCCCCGGCCTCCCATGCGGCCCGGGTGCGACGAAAGGCCGGCGTCAGCAGGCACCACGCCAGCCTGCCAGCCGAGGTTGTCCAGCGCGGAGGAAGCGCTCGAATGCCGAGGGGAATTCGTCCACGGGCGCCTGACTATCCACGGCCGGCTAGTAGGGGTCCTCGCGCTCGGCGAACCAGGCCCGGATGTAGGCTACGGCGTCGCCGGTGGCGGTTCCCGGTCCGAAGACGCGCCCCACCCCGAGCCTGCCCAACGCGGCGGCGTCCTGGTCGGAGATGATACCGCCACCGGTCAGCAGGACATGCTCCAGGCCTTCCGCGTCGAGGAGTTCGCGCACCCGCGGAAAGAGGGTCATGTGCGCGCCGGAAAGGACCGACATCGCCACGACATCCACATCCTCCTGAACCGCCGCCGCGACCACCATCTCGGGCGTCTGGTGGAGCCCCGTGTAGATGACTTCGAACCCGGCGTCCCGAAAAGCCGCGGCGATCACCTTTGCGCCCCGGTCGTGGCCATCGAGGCCGGGCTTGGCCACCAGCACACGGATTCGCCTGTCGGAAACCGGCATCAGGGTTGTCTCAAGCGGTGGGTGGGTCGACTGAACCGGCTGCGCCGGCCGGACCTCGCGCAACCGGCACAACCCGGGTGCCCCGCCGGGGCCCGTCTGCAAGATACCTCACCGGGTCCGGCGCGCTCAAGCCAGTTCGAACCCGCTCTCCTCCAGCTCGTGGATCCCGCGGATCTCTGCCCCGTCCACGATCCGGCCGTCGAAGAGGTGGACGGTGCGCTCGGCCGCGTGGGCGTAGCGCGGATCGTGCGTCACCATGCAGATCGTCGCTCCGTTGGCGTGCAGTTCCTCGAGGAGCTGCATGACGGCGCGACCATTCCCCGAGTCCAGGTTGCCGGTGGGCTCGTCGGCGAGGAGTACCGCGGGCCGGCCCACGATTGCACGCGCCACCGCCACCCTCTGCTGCTGTCCGCCCGATAGCTGAGACGGGTAGTGGTCCATCCTGGACGCCATCCCCACGCGGTCCAGCGATGCCCGGACCCGCTCGTGCCGTTCCGCCGCGGAGATCCCCCGGTAGGTCAGCGGGAGCTCGACGTTGTCGAAGACCGTGAGGTCGCCGATGAGGTTGAAGGCCTGGAAGATGAAGCCGATCGTGCGGTTGCGGATCGCGGCCCGCTCGGTGGCGGAGAGCTGCTCGACCGCCTCGCCGTTCAGCAGATACCGTCCCTCGGTCGGCGAATCCAGGAGGCCGAGAATCGACAGGAGCGTGGTCTTGCCGCATCCCGACGGGCCGGCGATCGAGACGAATTCCCCGGGTGCGACGCTGAGGCCGACCCCGGACAGGGCGTGGGTCTCCACCTCTCTGGTGCGGAACACCTTGCTGAGGCCGCTGAGCTTGATGATCGGCTGGGGCATGACGAAAGCTAACAGCGTGCGGACAACCCCCGGCAATCCCCGGGCGTTGCCAAGGCCGTGCGGGTTTGGCGAAACTTCCACATGCCGCGCCTCACCGAAACCCTCCCGGGCCCTGTGTTGAACGCTCCCGAGGTCCCGCTCCTCCAGCGCTACGCGGAGATCGTCGGACCCGAGCGGGTGCGGTGGAACGTGCCGCTCGCTCCGCACACCACGTTCAGGATCGGGGGACCGGCGGACCTCTTCCACCGGGCCCACACGGCAGAGGAGTTCTGCCATGCGGTGGGGACGGCGCGCGAGCTCGGCATCCCCAGCTTCGTGCTGGGCCGGGGGGCCAACATACTCGTCGGCGACCGCGGGTTCCGGGGCGTTGTGATCCGCTGCGACATCACCACGCTCGAGTTCAGGTCCGAAGGCAGGGTGGTCGCGGGGGCCGGACTCGACACCTTCCCCGACCTGATCAACGCAACGGTGTCGCGCGGGCTCGGCGGGCTCCACCACTTCGTCGGAATCCCCAGCACCGTGGGGGGCGCAGTGTGGCAGAACCTGCACTTCCTGTCCCCGGCGCCCGCTCGGGAGCGAACGATGTTCTGGGAGGAGTTCATGGAGAGCGCGACGATCCTCACTCCGGATGGTGAGGTCAGGACCGCTCCGGCGAGCTACTTCCGCTTCGGGTACGACTACAGCATCGTCCACGACACCGGGGACCTGGTTCTGGACGTCAGCCTCAGGCTCGTGCCCACGCCGCAGGCCGAACTCCGGCGGGTGATGCGGGAGAACCTGGAGTGGAGGGACAACAGTCATCCCGACCTGTGGCTATTTCCGTGCGCCGGATCGATCTTCAAGAAGATCCAGGGCATCGGGGCCGGCCGGCTGATCGACGAATGCGGGTTGAAGGGACAGGTCCACGGTGCTGCCGGCATATTCTACAGGCACGCGAACATCATCGTGAACCACGGCGGGGCGACCGCCGCCGAGGTGCTCGCGCTCATCGACCTGGCGCGGACCACGGTAGCCCGGGAGACGGGCTACGAACTGGAGATCGAGATCGGCCTGGTCGGGGAGTTCTGAGCGCCGGGAAGCCTCAACCCGCGGGGCCCGAGACGGCGAAGCGCCCCAGGGATCCGCGGAAGCGGGACCACATCCTCCAGAGGAGCATGACCGCGACCGCCCCGAGCCCCGCCGCCAGCCCCCACCACAGGCCCACCGGTCCCACGCCCATGCGGAAGCCCAGAAGAAGACCGACCGGCAGTCCGAAGACCCAGAAGCCCAGGACGTTGTAGATCATCGGCCGCAGGGTGTCCGCAACGCCCCGGAGCACCCCGGTGCACACCACCTGAAGCCCGTCAACGAGCTGGAACATCCCCGCCACCGGAATCAGCGCCATGGCGACGCGGGCCACCTCGGCCTGGGTGGTGAACTGGCCGGCCAGCGGCCCCGGAAGCGTCAGGAAGATCGCTGCGGTGACCGACATCACCGCACAACACACCAGGATTGCACCTCCCGCGTAGCGCCGCGCGTTCCCCGGTCTGCCCTCCCCCACCGCACGTCCCACCAGAACGGCCGCAGCCTGCGAGATTCCGAGCGGGATCATGAAGGCGAACGCGGCCAGGTTGAGCGCGATCTGGTGGCCCGCCAGCGCCGCGGTGCCAAGCCATCCCATGGCGATTCCCGTCGCCCCGAAGGCCCCGAACTCGAGAAAGAGCTGCAGCCCGATGGGCACCCCCAGCCGGGCGACGCGCCAGAGTGCCGCGATGCGCAGCACCTCGCGGCCGGCACCGCGGAGATACGGGGCCAGCAGACGCAATCCCAGAATCAGAACCGCGAGGCACATGAACCAGCGGGAGATGCTGGTGGCCCACCCCGAGCCGACCGCTCCCATCGCCGGAGCGCCCAGGTTGCCGAAGACCAGGACCCAGTTGGCGAAGGC
Source organism: Gemmatimonadota bacterium (assembly GCA_022826005.1). Lineage (GTDB taxonomy): Bacteria > Gemmatimonadota > Gemmatimonadetes > Longimicrobiales > Gaopeijiaceae > Bin94. The sequence continues at coordinate 12,887 of JAJDVT010000019.1, forward strand.
GTTCAGCAGATTCGCGAGCACGATCGTCCAGACGATGGGCGCAACCTTTCCGAGCGCCTGGAGTACCTGCCGGAACACCACGAAGCCGTAGAAGGGCCACATTCCGGCGATCAGCGCACGGGCGTATCCGGCGGCGACCGGCACGACCGGTTCAGGCTGCCCGAGGAGCATGAGCACCGGTTCGGCGAGTGCGAGGAGCACCGCGGTGAGGAGGGTGAGCAGAACGCTCAGCACCAGGCCGCGCTGAACCGACGTCCGGATCTCGTCGTGGTCCCCTGCTCCGTAGGCCTGAGACACCAGCGGGTCAAGAGCCAGCAGCAGACCCATCCCGAAGACCGCCACCCCGAAGAAGTAGAGGTTCCCCAGGGTGACTGCGGCAAGCTGGGCTTCGGTGACCCTGCCAACCATGGCGGTGTCGACCAGGCCCTGGGACACCAGGCCCATTTGCACCACCGCCACCGGAAGGGCGAGCGATACAAGGCGACGGAGCTCCGCTAGGGAGGGGCGGAAATCCCGGATCCCGGACAAGCTATCGGCCCTGGATTGCTATTCGCCGCTCTGCCGGCACGCCGTACCGCCGCTCTCCGACCGGGACCTGGCCGCGGGCCGTCCGGCAATCAAGCCACGCCAGCGGGGACCTGTCCCTTGCGGGGCAGCGTAATCACGAACTCGGTGAACTCACCCGGCTTCGTGTCCACTTCCATCTTCCCCCCGTGCTCCTGGACGATCTCATGCGAGATCGAGAGCCCCAGCCCGGTACCCCCCGTGCCCGTCTTGGTGGTGAAGAAGGGATCGAAGATCTTCCCGAGCACCTCGTCCGGTATCCCGGTGCCGTTGTCGCGCACCGTAACTCTAACCTTCTTCTCGTCGGCTTCGGTCTTGACCCTCACCGTCGGAAGATAGCTGGAGTCTTCCTCCTTCTGACGACGGACGTGAGTGGCCTGGCAGGCGTTCGTGACCACGTTGAGGAAGACGCGGCTCAGGTCCCGCGCAATTGCTTCGACCTCGCCCGCATTCGGGTCGAATTCCTTGACCATGTCCACGTTGAAGGTAGAGTCGACGCCCCGCATCCCGTGATAGGCGAGCCGCGTGTACTCATCCACCATGGCGTTGATATCGACGGCCTCGGCCTCGCCGGAATCGTCACGGGAGTGCGCGAGCATGCCCTCGACGATGCTGTTGGCCCGGCGGCCGTGTTCGTTCACCTTCACCACGTTGGTGTTGAGATCGTCGAGGATCTCCTCGATGAATTCCTGGTCGAGTTCGCCGTTGCCGTCCTCACCCCCCGCGAGCTCCTCACGGAGTTCCTCGATGAGTTCGGTGGACAGCATTGCGAAGTTGTTAACGAAGTTGAGCGGGTTGCGTATCTCGTGGGCGATGCCGGCGGTAAGCGCACCCAGGGAGGCGAGCTTTTCCTGCTTGACGACCTGCTGCTGGGTGCGCCGCAGGTTCTCCAGAGTGTCCTCCAGCTCGTCGTTCTTCGACTGCACCTCGGCGGCCAGACTCTCCACCAGGTTGAGCCGCTGCACCTCCACCGCGTGTTGGCGGAAGACCTCCAGCGCACCGGCCATGTCCGTAAGCTCGTCGTTGCCCTCGATCTGGACCTGGACCTCGAGATCGCCCTTCGACATCCGCCGGGTCGCGTCGGAAAGCCGTCCCATCCGCACAAGGAGCCGCTCACCGAAGAATTTCCAGGCCACGTAGCCCAGGGTGATTGTCAGGACGGTGACGATGAGCAGGAACCAGACGCCCACCTGAACGAGGGTGTTGGAGCGGTCGGCGGCATCCTGGCCCGAAGCCTCCACGCCACCGGTGAGCATCTCGACCTGGTTGACCAGCTCCGTCGTGATCCGGTTGCTCTGCGCGACCAGGGAGTCCGCGGCGGCGACTTCCTCCAGCTCCGCGGCCCGGGACGCAAAGACGCCGTCCGGCGCGCTGTAGAGATCCTCGAGCTGGTTGACGAGATCCTCCAACCTGTCCCTGGGCCGGCGGCGGATGTCCACGAGCGCGTCGGTCATGTCGGTGAAAGCCGTGTTCACCCGCTCGAGGGCGGCCCGCAGCTGTGCCTCGTCGTTCTCCGTCATCGCCTGCGAGATCAGCGCCCTGGCCAGGTTCCAGGCAGCCTTGAAGTCGGACAGGCCGTCCTTGTGGTTCAGTTCCGCGATAGTTCGGCGCTGGGACTCGGGGACGGGCGAATCGGTCAGTTCGCGGAGACCCGTCCGCATGAAGAAGTGCTGGTCGTCGATCTCCCCCTCCAGCACATCGTTCTCCACCGTAAACCCCACGCTCTCCAGCTCCGCATTCAGCACGTCCAGCCGCTGCTGGTGGTTCATCCTGGTGACCACCGACTGGTAGATGTCCTCGACAATCGCCAGCAGGCTGTCCGCGAGCGGCACCACCGACTGTCCCGCCCCCGCGCCGGACTCCCGCATTCCTTCGGCCCCGGTAACCTCCTCGACCGCATTGAGGAGACGTTCCTGGGTTGCGTTCACCTCGACTCGGACTTCGTCAAGGTCCGCCGGGGTCGCGGCGGCAAGCAGTCCGGGGGTGGCCCGCCCGAGTTCCGCGCTGTACCGGGCCACGTCGACCGCACCCACCAGCGCCGGCATGTATTCCTCCGCGACCTGCGTCTGCTGGTTGCTCACGATCGACATCAGGATGAGCGCCAGCACGATGGAGACGATCGTGAGCAAGACCCCGCCGCCCAGCCCCACCACGATCTGGCTTCCGATCCCGAATCGTCCTCCGGCCGCTTCGCGGATCCGTTCGCCCCACCGGCTGGGAAGCCGCTCCAGAATCCACTCGAAGGCCGAATGGAGTCGGTGGTCGAGCGTCCTGGGGGAATCCGTCATCGGGACAGCTCGTCGACGGCTACGTACCGGCCCTGCCTGATCACGGTCAGGAACACCGCATCCGACCCCTGGTTGGGGTTGTCTTCGGTGCCGTACTCGACCACGAAGCCGCCGAGGTCGATGGGGCCCGCTTCGGTGAGAGTCCGCAGAAACGCCTCGCGCGTCGGCGGCCCGTCATCGGTCTCCCCGGAAATGCGCAGCACCTCCACCACCAGGCGGCCGGCCAGGTATCCTTCGAGGGATATGAAGCCCGGCTGGGCGGACGTGTCGATCTCGCGGATGGCAGCCTGGTACCGAGCGATGACCGGGACCGAGGTGTCGCGTGGAAACGGCACCACCTGGGTTACAACAACGCCTTCGCCGGAGGGGCCGAGCTCCCGGAGCAGTGGATTGCTGCCCACGAAGGACAGGTTGACGAAAACGGCATTCAGCCCGGTCTTTCGGGCCCACCGGATGAACTCCGCAGCGGGGCTGTACGCGCCGATGATGATCACCGCCTGCGGACGGGGACGGGCGTCCCGCAGCTTCAGCACCGCGCGCTTGACTGCCGTCGTATTGCGGACGTAGGTCCCCTCCGCTACCAGAGACATGTTACGCCGGTCGAGCGCGTTGAGCACTCCGGTCCGTCCCGCCATACCGTAGGTGTCGTCCTGGTAAAGCAATGCGATGCTTGTGATTCTCAGGTCGGTCGTGAGCCGCTTCACCATCTCCTCGGTTTCCTGGTAGTAGGAAGCCCGCAGGTTCACCACGTGACGCTGGTCCGGGCGGCGCAGGAGGGCCGCACCGGTGAAAGCCCCGATGTAGGGCACTCCTTCGTCACCGGCTATGGGCTCCGCAACGTTCGAGGTGGGCGTGCCCACCGCCCCGATCAGACCGAAGATTCCGTGGTCGATGAGTGCCCGCGTCATTTCGCCCGCCAACTCCGCCTCGTACCGGTCGTCTCGCGACTCCAGCCGGAGCATCCGGCCGTGCACCCCCCCTGAATCGTTGGCCTCCTCGAAAGCGGCGAGAACGCCCAGGCGCATGTTGGTGCCCAACTCCCGGGCATCCCCGCTTAGCGCCGCCGACTGCCCGAACACGATCGAGTCCTCGTAGACGCCGTGGGCGGCCAGCAGGTCCGCCGTCGTGACCGGAGGATCCTTCGGGCCGGCCGACGCGTTCGCTGCCTGGCCGGCTGGCGATGCGCCCCCGGTGGCGGCCAGGGTGTCCCCGCCGGCGGAGGGAGACCCCTCGCGCTCCGCAGGGGGCACACCGCAGGCACCGGCAGCAACGATCAGCGCCGGCACCGTCCAAAGCGGCAGGCGCACCCGCGGCATCAGTCCTCCGGGCTCCCGTAGCGCAGGCACAGGCACGTGATGTCGTCGGACTGGTCCGCCTCGCCGGCGTGGGCCCTCACCGCTTCCACCACCCTCTCGCTGTAGGTGGCCGCGTCCGAGCCGGCGATTGCCGCCAGCACCTCAGCGAGCGTGTCGTCACCGAACTCCTCCCCCTCCTCGTTCATCGCCTCGGTGATGCCGTCGGTGTAGAAGAACACCACGTCCCCCGGCTCAAGCTCGATGTCTCCCCCGGGGAAGTCGAATCCCGGGAGCACCGCGAGAACGATCCCCGAGTCGCAGTCGATCTGCTCCACGCTGCCGTTCTTCCTCACGACGTACGGGAGATTGTGCCCCCCGTTCGCGAACGCCAGCTGGCCGCTTGCGGGATCGAAGGTGGCGTAGAAGAGCGTGACGAACATCGACTCCTCGTTCGATTCGACCAGCAGGCGGTTGACCTCCGCAACCGCGGTGGCGGGATCGGACTCCCCGATGGCAGTTCCCTTCATGAGCGTCCGGCTCACCATCATGAAGAGCGCGGCCGGCACCCCCTTGCCCGAAACGTCGGCCATCACGATCCCCATCTTGCCGTCTTCCACCTTGAAGAAGTCGTAGAAGTCGCCGCCTACTTCGAGCGCGGGGGTCATGGAGGCGTGGATCTCGAAGCGGGAATCCGTCGGAAACACGGTGGGGAGAATCGACTCCTGCATCCGGGCCGCAACGCCGAGCTCGCGGCGCAGGGCCACCAGCTCGTCGCGTGAGCGCAGCGCCTCGCGCATGACCTCGAGGTGGGCGAGCGTCTTGGAGATCGTCGTCTCCAGGTCCGTGAAGTCGATCGGCTTGGTGATGAAGTCGAAGGCTCCGCGGTTCATCGCGGTGCGGATGTTCTTCATGTCCCCGTACGCGGTGACGATGACGGCCCTGAGGTCCCGGTTCAGTTCGTTGAGCTGGTGGAGGAGGGTGAGGCCGTCCATCTGCGGCATGTTTATGTCGGAGAGCACCATGTCGACATCATCGTGCTTCTTGAGTTGCTCGAGCGCCTCGACCCCGTTCTGGGCGAAGATCAGAGTGAGAACTCCAGAGCGGATCTTGCGGCGAAACTTCTGCCGCAGCAGGATCTCCAGATCGGGCTCGTCGTCAACCACAAGGATCTTCGCCACGCTCGTCTCACTCCACCGGTTGGGCCCCGGCAGCCAAATGGGTCGGGTTGCGCCGCGCACGGATGTCCGTGCCGGAATGAACCGATCCAATGTAGCCTATTCCCAACCGGCCCGCATTATCCCCGGGTTCTGGACTTGCGGTCGATTGCCCTGTAGCTTTTTGGCGTCGAGATAACCGGACATGACGTTCGCGGGCGGGGACGCCGTTCCCGGGACACATGTATGAGCACAGCGTGCCGACAACAGTTCCCCTTCGGAGGAGGACAGGTTGGAGGTCAAGTATGAGTGGGACGTCAGCATCGACGGCGAAGAGCCCAGGCGCGTCGCCGAGCAGTTCGAGTCCATATGCCTCGAGCACGGCGTGCCCATGGGCGTGGTCTTCAAATTCCAGCTGGCCCTTGACGAACTCCTGACCAACGTGGTTTCGTACGCTTTCGAGCCCCACTCCGGCAATCCCGTCATCAAGGTCATGCTCCACCTCACCAACAAGGACATCACGGCCGTGATCATGGACAACGGCCGGCCCTTCAACCCGCTGCACGACGCGGCGGATCCCGATCTGGACCTCTCCGCCGAGGAGCGCGACATTGGCGGCCTCGGCATTCACCTGACCAAGGCATTCGTAGACGAGCTCGCCTACGAGCGACGAGACGGATGGAACCACCTCAGCCTCGTGCAGCCAACGGAGGCGCACCCGGAGGAAAATGCATGAACGTGGAAACCAGCTTCTCTGGAACCACTGCGGTCGCGACGGTTAGCGGTCGCGTTGACTCGGCCAACGCCAAGGACTTCGACCAGGAGCTGCGCTCAGTCATCGACAAGGGCGTAAGTGGACTGGTTGTGGACTGCAGCGGTCTCAAGTACATGAGCAGCGCCGGGCTGCGCGTCCTGCTGATCGCGATCAGAAAGACCAACGCTGCCGGTGGAGGGCTGGCGCTCTGCCGGGTGCCCGACCACATTCGCGAAGTCCTCGAGGTGAGCGGGTTCGTCCGGCTGACCAAGGTCTTCGATACGCTCGAACAGGCCCAGGCGAGCTTCTCCAACTAGACGCCTCCCGTGGCCGCAACCCCGCCGCAACATCGGGTGGCGCGGTTGACCACGGTCCCGCGGACCTCGCGTGGAGGCGCCCCCCTGATCAGTCCAACTGAAGGCGGGGCGTTTCCGCGCCGGCTCCCCGGGTTACCCGGGCGGCCAATCCGTCGGCCCGTATCCCCAACCCGTCCCGCACCCCCAGCAGTCCGTGGATAAAGCACCGCGAGCACCGAGAGCGGCGAGGCGCCGGGCTGGCAAGGCGCGACGAGAGGGGAATAGCAGAGCTATTCGCCCGAGGAGCAACGCAGAGCGGAGCCTTGGAGTGGCAAAATGTACAGTGGACATGACATAATGTAATGTGTACCTTACAGCGTGGACAGGTGAG
>JAJDVT010000117.1 GCA_022826005.1 Gemmatimonadota bacterium
CGCATCCGGTCGAGCGTCTGGATCCGTTCGGTGCGAAGTGTCACGATCATCCTCCAATGATCTCTTCGCCCCGGCCTTCAGGCTCACTTCCCGCTGGAAACCGGCCCCGCGTTCAGGCTCATTTGCCGTTGGACAAGACTCTGACTAGACCCCATCCGGCGGTTCCGCTAGACTTGACCCGGCAACCAACCGTCCGCGAGAGCTGGACTGGTTCGCCAGGGGCGGATCAAGACGGCGCGAGGAAGCAAGTGGTGAGAATGAAGCTGAAGCCCGGCCTGGTCGGTGCTGGCATCATGATTCTCGGAGCCTTCTTCGCAGCCCCCGCTCTTGGGTTTGGCGTCGCGTCCGCCCAGCAGGTCAGGGCGCTCGGCAGTGGCGCGGCCGTCCGGCTTGACCCGTCCGATTCCAGCCCGGTCATCGCCAATCTGGCGGCCGGTGCGACGCTCGACTGGATCGGGGAATCGGGTCCGTTCCATATCGTGTCGATACCCGGCCAGCCCGGTGAAGACGACCTGATCGGATATGTCCTCGCTGCGGAAGTCGAGATCGTGGGAGGCTTGTCCGCCGGAGCGCCGCCCTCGGCGACAGGGTCCGTGATTCCGGACATCCATGCGCAATACGAGAGATCGAGGGCGCGCCGGTCGTCGGGCGTGAACAGGTCGCTCTGGGGTGGGACGCTGGCCGTTTTGGCCATTGCCACGACTCAGGTCCTGTTCGCGGCGGCGGACGAGGACGCCTATGCCGATTCGGCCTCGCATCAGGCCGCTGTCGACAGGCACTCCACGGCGGGGACCGTCAGGAATGTCCTTTTGCTGTCGGGTGCCGGCCTGCTCACCTGGGGGGCTGCGGACTACCTCCTGGGAAGCCGGGACATCGAGACGATGGAAGGGGAGCTGCCCACGCTGGCCGATCCGGCTCTGGAGGTTCAGTACCGGGACGCCAGCGCGAGGCGCGGGTCGGGGAAGAGGAAGTTCACCTTGGGCGCCATCATGGCGGGCGGCTCCTACGCGACGGTGAGGTGGCTGCCCTGGCTGGGCGCTCCGGACCGGGCGGACTACGATACGGAGTGGGAGTACCTGTCCGCAGTGCACAGGCGGGACCGGACCGAGACGGCGAACAGGTGGTTCATCGGCGTGGGGAGCGTGCTCGGCGTCTGGGGTATGGTCGACTGGGTGCTCGGGGCGAGGAAGATGTCCGAGATCGAGGCGATCTCGCGCGTGTCCGCGGCGCCGGGGCTGCGGAGGATTCCCGTGGCGGGGGTCGGGCCGGATCTGTTCGTCAGGCGCGCGCCACTGGGCCGTACCGAGATCGGTCTCGCCTGGAGCCGGTGATGCGCCGCCCCGGGGCAGGCCGTCGTCGTCTCATCTATGGCTCCGGTGTCATCACGATCGTCGCCGTTGCGGCCGCCATGGTCACCATGGCGCGGAACCGGACGCTGACGCCCGAGCAGCGCGCCGCCGCCCAGGAGGCCCAGCTCGGTCTTGGCGCCGATGTCGTGGCGCTGGTGGAACTGGGACTGTCCGCCGAAGGCCGATACGCCGGGGACGCCGACGGCGTGCTGGAACCCGAAGCCCGTCAGGGACTCCGCGAATGGCAGACCGACCGGGGCATCGAGGCCACCGGATATCTGGACCGCACCAGCCTGACGGAATTGCTGGCGGTGGGCCGGGAGACGGAGAGGCAGGCGGAGGAGGCGCGGCGTCTGGAAGAGGCGGAGGCCGAGGTGCGGCGGCTTGCCGAGGAACGTCGGGTCGCACGCGAGGAGCGGTTGGCGGAACAGACCCGTCTTGACGCCGAGCGGCGTGAGGAGGAGCAGCGGCTCGCCGAGGAGGCCCGCCGGGCCGAGGACGCGCGGCTGGCGGAAGAAGCCCGCTTGGAGATGGAGCGGATCGCTGAGCAGGCCCGTCTGGCCGACGAGGCTCGCCTGGCGGAGCAGGAGCGGCTGGCGGAGGAAGCCCGCCTGGCAGAGCAGGTTCGCGTGGATGAGGCCCGCCGGACCGCGGCCGAGCGGCTGGGGAACCCGGCGCAGCGGCAGGCCGAAACCATGGAGGCGGCGCGGCGGCGGGCCGACGAGCGGCTTACAGACGACCAGCTGCTGCTTGCCGCGAGAAACGATCTGACCGGGACCACCGGCGAGCTGAACTGGCGTCTCGCGTTGCCCCGGCGGTCGTGGACGGGGGTGCAGTCGCGCGGCGATGACGTCGTGGGGCTCGACCTCAACGGGCGCAGTCTGGGGGGCGGGATCCCCACGCGGCTCACACGCCTCACCGAACTGGAGTTCCTCAACCTGGGCGGGAACCAGCTGTCCGGCGCAATTCCGGCCGATTTGGGATCGCTCGGCAAACTCAAGGCGCTGTTCCTCGAGGGCAACCAGCTGTCGGGCCAGATCCCGGCCGAACTGGGCGCGTTGTCGAGCCTCGAGGACCTGCACCTGTACAACAACCCGCTGACCGGGATCATCCCGCCCGAACTGGGAAACCTGACGAACCTCAAGCGGCTGCGCCTGTCCCGAACGCAGGTCGCCGGCCGGATCCCGCCCGAGCTGGGCGGACTGCGGCAGCTCGAACTGTTGGCCCTAAGCGGAAACCAGCTCTCCGGACAGATACCTGCAGAACTGGCCAACCTGACCAGCCTGAGGCGGCTGACGCTCCGCGACAATCGCCTGTCGGGGTGCATACCGAAGCCGCTGATGCGCTTCGAGTCCGGCATCAATCCGCAACTGGGCGGGGTTCGGTTGCCTGAGTGCGGGCGGCAATGAGCGACAACGCGGGCGCGCCCGCTCAAAGGGACGAGCAGGTACCGTTCCGGGCAGTGACCCTGTTCGCCTCTCTACTGGTCGGCATCGTCCTGGTGGGGGTGTTGTCGTACGTGTTCCCGGCCGGGGACGACAGCATGGCCGCGGAACTGCTGGTCGATCGGAACACCCGGATCTTCCCATACCCGTTCACCATTCAGAACGTGATGTGGCTCGCCCTCTGCGTGGCCGCCGGAGAACTGGTGGTGCGCCATATCACCGGCCGCCGGGAAGGCGAGCAGATTCACCTCGGGCTGCTCCCCGAGGACGACGAGACCATTCTGCGCAAACGGGACCTGACCCCGATCTACCGTCGGGTGGTCGAGTCCGACCCGGAGAGACGATACCTGCTCCAGCGCCTGCTGACCGGCGCGCTTCTGCAGTTCCGCAACAACGGGTCGGTGGACCAGGTCAACTCGATGACCAACTTGTCGCTCGAACTCTACCAGCATGAAATCGGGCGGCGGTACGACATGTTGCGCTACGTGATCTGGCTGATCCCGACGCTCGGCTTCATCGGAACCGTACTGGGCATCGCGTTCGCGATGCGGACCGCCGGGGTCATGTTCGCGGGCGCCAGCATCACGGAGGGATCGATCGGACCCGAGATGCTGGAGCAGCTGACGGGAGACCTCGGGGTAGCGTTCTACACGACCCTGCTCGCCCTGATGCAATCGGCGGTGCTGATGTTCGCGATGTACGTCGTCCGGGGGAAGGAAGAGGGTGCCCTGAACCGGATCGGCCAGTACTGCCTCGGCAACCTGTCGAACCGGCTGCACGAGGAACGTTAGGCCGGGTCCGTCAGAACAGGGACAGCAGAAGGTTGACCGTCAGCGAGCCTCCGACGTCCCGCACATACTGGCCGCCGCCGGCTTCGGCGACGTTTCGAAGGAACTCTTCCGTGGCGGCGTCGGCCGTGTTGCTTGTCCTGACGTAGACCGTGGAGACGCGATGTCCCTCGGGCTGTCCGATGCCGGTTGCGACCTGAATGGATCGGTCGATCTCGTCGCTGTACGCCGGGTTGTCGGTCACCAGCACGACGACCCTGCGCTCGGAGCGCGGCCGCCAGGTCATGCGGGAAGCGGCCGAAAGCGCATCGTAGAAGGCCTCGGCCCGGTCGGGGTTGTTGCCGCTTCCGGTCCCCATGCCCACCGACAGGCCGTTCACGAACGTGCGGAACGCGTCGCGGTTCGCGGTCGGGCCGGAGATTTCGCGCAGCGGGAACAGGAACAGCGGTCTCTCCCACCGGCGATCTCCGAACGCCACCATCCCGATGCCGAAACTCGGCGAGATCCGGTTCATGAGGACGGCGAGCTGCTCGACCTCGGCCTTGAGCGAGGCGACCTGCCCACGCATGCTGTTGGTGACGTCCAGCGCGACGATGATGTCGAGGTGGGGGAACCTGAAGTGCGGCGCGTCCACCTGGATGGGCGCAGGCGCGGGCTCCGGGCATATCACCGGAGCGGGCACCGTGGGACAGACCGGGCACGCCACGGGGGCGGGTACAGCGGGGCAGATCGTCTCCGGCACGGGCTCCGGGACCGGGCACGTGGGGCACACCGGGCAGGCGATCGGCTCGACAACGGCGGCGACAACCGGGCACATGGGGCACACCGGGCACACGACCGAGTCGGGCGGCGGAGCCTCCAGGATGATCGGGGCGGGTGCGGGCGGGTTGTCCGGCACCGCCTCGCCGATCATCGGGAAGATGACGACCGCGATCAGGATGAAGGCGCCAAGGGCCGACGCAAACAGGTCCAGCGCCGCCATTCCGAACGGGCTCGGTGCCCGATTCCTCGTCTTCATACTGAAAAAAAGATCACAACGGCGGGGCGGGCTGGCAACTCGGGGTTCCGCGCCCCACTATGCATGGAACAACGCGTCCTGATTGCGCATAGTACAACGATGACCCGCTCGCATTCCGCCGACCCGTCGGTCTCGCCGGCTCGCGCCCGAGCACGCGCCCGCTCCCGCCCCCGAGCACCCTCACGCAGCGCCGCGCCGGGACTGGGGCTGGCGTTCCTCTGCGCCTGCGGCGGTGAAGAACCCATCACTGTGCAGCCGATCGAGCCGCAACCGAACCGGGCGCCCGTGGTGGCGTCAGCGATCGGAGCGCGGGCGGTGGACCTGGACGGTACGCTGGTGGTGGATTTGTCGGCGCATTTCAACGACCCGGACGGTGACGAGCTGGCATACGAGGGCCTCGTCGTCGGCGCCCTCAGTGGCGTCGATCGCGGTCGCCGGCGCCCGGTTGACACTGACGGGGGTGTCGGTGGGCGCGGCGGAGGTGACGGTGACGGCGCGGGACCCCGGTGGCCTTACGGCATCGCAGTCGTTCGCGCTCACTGTGACGCCGATCGGCGAGTGGGGACCGGCGAACACGTTCGGGTACTACAGGTTTCCGGCCACGCTCTATCCGATGGCGCGCATGGAGTGGACGATGCTTCCGATACAGGCGCCGGCGGAGAGCCTGCACGAAAAGGGGCTGCTGCATTATTGGGCGATGCAGTTTCTTCATGACGATCAGGGCAGGCTGGCGGGCTATGCCGGTCTCCAGTCGCAAGGTCTGTTCAAAAACGAGCCGCTCAACCGTCGCGTCATCAACTTCGCGATATGGGACTCGGATGCCTCGAACACCGATGCGATGGTCGACACCGAGAACGACGAGTGCCGATGCCATCAGATCATGCTTCCGTTTGAGTGGGAGGAGGGGACGCCGTACCGGTTTGTCGCGGATACCGGTCCGTCCGGCGAGACGGACGAGTATCGGTGGTGGGGTCTGTGGGTGACGAACATGGTGACCGACTCCACGACGTTCGTGGGCGAGACGCGGTCGTGGCGGCGACGTATCGAAGATCCTCCCGTCTCCTGGGGTGAGGACCTGCACTGGTGGCGCACGGTAGCGGGGAATGAGGCCTACGAGTGCGAGGACTTCGAGTCCTCTTCGCTGGCGGTCCTGGACGTGCTGGCCGATAGCGTCCCGCCCGCCTCGGTGGATGCCGTTACCAGTGGCGGATTAGAGGTGACGGGTCCGAATGGACACCGGACCACGCTGTGTGATACGGCGGTGGCCTACTCACTCGGCACCGATGTCCAGCATAACCTCGGCTACTGGCCCACGCCGCCGGAGAACGTGCTGGGGAAGTAGTCCGCTTCCTGCACCGGCCGTGAGATCGCCCCCCTCAAAACCCCATCGACGCGGTCTCCCGCCTCACGTCACCCGCCGCGATCATCACGCCCGTCTCCGGGTCGCGCCAGGTCACCGTGGGTGCGCACGCGCGCCAGTTCCACAGGCCCCAGGGCTCGACGTCGTGCCCCATCGCCCGTAGCGCTTCGGCCGTCTCCGGCGGAATCCGGTCCTCCAGCCGGAGCAACGCGGGACTGGTGTTCACCTCGCTGCCCGAGGCCGGAAAGTTGTAGCTGCCGAAGCGGGGCTGATCCAGGGCCTGCTCGGGCGACATTCCCCACACCACCACGTTCAGGAAGACCTGCAGGAGCGACTGCAGCTGCTGGTCGCCGCCGGGGGTGGAGAGTCCCATGAACGGACGGCCGTCCTTCATCACCAGAAGAGGCGCGTTGGTGTTGCGCGGTCGTTTGCCGGGCGCCATCACGTTGGCCAGCTCCGGGTCCAGGTTGAACTGGCCCATGCGGTTGCCCAGCCCGAATCCCCATCCCGGGATCATGGGGGTGAAGGTGTGGCCGTCGCTCTCGGTCAGCGAGAACAGGTTGCCCTCGCCGTCCATGACGCTGAGGGACGAGGTGTCGATCGAACCGGCCGGCCCGGCCCCGTCCGCGCTCGCCGTCACGAAGCTCGCGGGCGCTCCGTCCGCCACTGCCGCCATCGCCGCCGGATTTCCCCACGGCGGCATGTCCTGAAACGCGCGCTTCTCGTCGATGAGCCCGATGCGCGCACGCGCGTATTCCTTTTCATAGAGCCCGTCGGGCGCAGGCGCGAAGTCCGGATCGCCGACATACTTGTGGGCATCGGACATCGCCAGGTTGATGACCTGGGACAGCAGATGGATGTACGCCGGCGTGTTGTAGCCGAGCGCATGCAGGTCGTAACCCCCGAGCATGTTGAGCATCAGGACGATGCGCGGCCCCTGGCTCCATCCATCGCCCGTGTACACGTCGTAGCCGTGGAAGCTCGTGCCCAGCGGTTCCTCCCAGCGGCCCTCGTAGCCCGCCAGGTCCTCGTAGCGAACGATTCCGCCCTGCTCGCGGAAGAAGCGGTCGACGTCGCGCGCGGGATCTCCCTTGTAGAAGGCGTCCCGCGCGGCGCGGATCGCTTCGGAGCGGCTTCCGCCCGCGGCCAGCGCCCGCTCCTCGGCCTCCATCATGTAGCGGATCAGCCGCCCGAGGTCGGCGTTGATCATCCGGTCGCCCAGACGCTGCTCGCCGACCCCGTTCTGGAACCAGAAGTCGCCGTTGTAGGGGAAGGCGAGGATCTCGTCCATCTGATCCTCGATCATCCACTTCTGCATCTTGTAGAGGTGATAGCCCTCTTCGGCGATGCGCAGGGCCGGCTGCGCGGCTTCGCTGAAGCTGAGGGTGCCGAAGCGGTCGAGTGCGGCGAGCCAGACGTCGACGTCCGCGGGAATCAGCGCGTTGTTGACGGGTGACTTGCCGTGTTCGAGGAAATGGTCGAGGGTGGCGAGCGCGGGCGAGGTCCCGGCCCCGACCCGGGTGATCACGCGGTCTTCCGCGGCGCTGTAGACGATGAGCGGCGCTACCCCGGTCCACCCCGCGTAGTCCATCTTGAGCGCCTTGAGCGCCATCCCCGCGGTCACGCCCGCGTCGAAGGCGTTGCCCCCGGCCCTGAGCACCTCGTAGCCGGCCTGCGTGGCCAGGTAGTGCCCGGAAGAGATGACCCCGTGCGTGCCCATGACCCGCGGCCGCATCGCCTCGACGTTGTCGGCGTCGTGGACGTGACCGTAGCTGTTGAACGGGGCGATCGTGGCGAAGACGCCGCCGTCGGGGGTGGACGAGGCATCGCCAGCATCGCCCATCCCCGATCCAAGCCAAGCGATGAATGCCAGGGCCGCGACGGCGGCCACCCATGTCAGTTGCTTCATCGCGGTTGTCTTTCCTGGTGCTGCCGGGGTGGTGGCCCGGTCGATGTCTGGTCTGGGCCTGCGGTGCTGAAGGTATTCGCGGGGGTTGGGTGGGCAACAGCGTGACCGGTAGATTGTCGACCATGGAACAGAACCGAATGTCGCGCCTGACGATCGCTTTGGCCCTCCTGGTCCTCCCATGGGACCTGGCGGCCCAGGTCGGCTCGGAGCCGGTGGATGGCCGGCCCATGCCGGAGTTGATGCGCCTCTCCAAAGCCGTCGCCGAGATCCGCAAGAGTCCGTTCCATGCCGCTAAGCGGTCGGCTGGCGAGTTGGAGGGCTCCCTCTACCGGGTGGAGCTGCGTTCGGCGTTGGGCCCTGACACCGACTTGTTGCGGTATCAGGAGGCTGCCGAAGACACGGTAGTGTCCGCGGGCTGGGTGTTCGGGGCGACAACAACCATTGGGCTGCTGGCGTACGTCGGGACGGCTTACGGTTTTTCCGAGAGTGAATCCTGGGTGCCCCACTTTTCAATACCGGTCGTGGCTGTGGGATTAGCCGCATGGGGAGCGGGGGCGGATCCGCGCAGGGCTGCCATTGGATCGATCCTGGGCGGCGCAATCGGTCTACCACTCGTTTACACGAACTCCCCGGTCTGGGTCATTCTGGGGGTCCTGGGGCACCCAGCCGTGACGACGCTGGCCTCCAAGATCCATTTCAGAAGGCGTCCACGTTAGTGGCGATCCGATTGCCCGGGACCGGGCGGCGGCCGCTCCCTGCTCTCGGTAGTGTCAATCATGGTTGACATCATGTCACCCGTAGTTGACATCCACGGCGTCAGACGACCCCGGTTCGACCCCCATGAGACTACCTGAAGCTCATCGCGCCCTCGTCCCCCTACCGCCTGACCCAGACGCCTTCCCACTGAGCCCATGAACCGAGCTTCGGGGACTCTCGCGGGGTCACTTGCTCCCTTGTCGGGACCAGAGCCGTGAACCACGGCTCCAGTGTCTCCCTCAGCTCCCGGAGCGACAGAAAGTGAATGGCCAGCCCCCGCTTGGGCCCCTCATGGTAGCGCACGGTGAAACCGCCTCGATCGCCCCGCTCGACGACACGATGCGAGTAGTGGACATCGGTGGAGGCAGAGTTGACGCGAACGAAGAGCAGTCCGCCGCGCGTCAGTAACTTCGCAGCACGCGAGAACATGGATCGCACCGCGTCCTCTGTTCCGTGCTGGAAGACCTGGATGGCGACGATGTAGTCGAATAGCGACTCCGAGTCGAAGTCGTGGAAGTCCGCTCGAACCAGATCTGGCGCCAGATGCGGGTGGTCCGCCTGGAGTTGGACGATGGCCTCCTTCGAGACGTCGAGCCCGATCAGATTCAATCCCGCATCAACGAGAGCGACGTAGTTCCGTCCGTTGCCGCAACCGACGTACAGGCCCCTTCCCCTCATGATCTCCGGTCGATCGCGAAGGATGTCGACAATGAGTCCGACGAACGGGATGGGTGGCTCGCCATGGTATCGGCCACGGCGATACTCGTCGTCCCAGCTGCGTGATACGGGACCTGACATAGCAAATCGGCTCACATCTCGATGGAGTCTCCCCTGGCGGGCGACGTCCACCTCCGGGTTGAGAGCCACATAACCGTGGCGCACCGATGTAATCTATACTTTCCACTATGTAACGTATAGTTGACATCAAACGCCACATCGGTATTCGCTACCAGTGCCGCGCGCCGCCTCACCGCGCGCCACGATGCTAGAATTGAGAGGTTACACGGAGGTATTGAACCTGGGAGGAGTAAGGACGATGGATGAGTTGGCGGAGAGGGTTCAGCAGGGTCTGGACGAGTTGGTCGAGAAAGGCGCCCGGCAAGGTCGCAGGCAAGGTCGCAGGCAAGGTCGCCGGCAGGGTCAGGCAATGGTTCTGCGGCGGCAGATTGCACACCGGTTTGGCGAAGAGACGGCGGAGCGGCTGGCCAAACAGCTCGCTGAGCTGTCCGGCCCCGAAGGCATCGACAGGGTGACCGACGCGCTGTTCGAGTGTGGCACCGGCGACGAGTTCATCGAGCGGGTGCGGACTGCCTGAGCCTGACGGCCACACTCGCGCCGACCCTCACCCTCACAGATCACGATCCTCCCGGATGAGAACGGCGCTGTCCGCCTGCTTCATGCCGGAGGTGGTCGCCGCCAAAGCGTCCGCGCGTTCCAGGAACTCCGCAGCCGTTGGGTCTCCCTTCCCTTCGCCCGCCGGTATCGACAACAGCAGCTTGCGCATGGTCCGCAGGTCCTCCGCGTACTCCTGTAGACGCCGCTGATGACTGGCCCGGTTCTTGGTGCAGATCAGGGTATAGGGGCTGCCCTGCCGCAGGGTTTCGTGATTCATGTCAAGGCGCGCCTGGTCGATGACCTGGTGGAGATGCCGCCTTAGATCCTTGCGCACGCTGAAGTGCTCCACCTGTTCGACGGGATCGTCACAGAACGCACGCAATCTGGCACACAGGTCGCAGTCGCATGAGATGTCCGCGGCGATGGTCCAGTCCTTCGGCTCGGCGGGCACCGAGGAACTCCGCTCCAGCAGGAAATCGGCTGCCCGGCGCCACAAGACACCGTAGGCAGCGGTTGCGGCGAGAGCGCCCTGCCGGCGCATGAGCTCCAGCGCCGCAGGCAGCATTCGATCCGGGGTCACGATTTCAGGGTGATCGGCGATCACGTCGGCGGCGGCCGCCGCTTCGTCGTCGAGGCCATGTCGGTTTGCAAGCAAGAGGAGGCCGCAGACGGAGCCGGGGTCGATCCAATCGTCCTGCGACGCCCGGCCGAACCGTGCTCGGGACCGCAGCCAGGTCCCAAGTGGCCACTTGTCGTCTTCGCCGCCGCGCATCTCGGACTCGGCCTTGAAGGCGGCACCCAGTCCGGCCAGCGCGGCCGCGACGGACGCGCGCAACACCTCGTGCCAGGCGTCGTCGGTGGCCGCGTCCGCCTCCCCGCTCACACTCCGCGCCTCGGCACACTCCACGGCTGCCGCCACCAGCATCTGGACGACGTCGCTGAACCGCCGGGGCAGGTGCTCTTCCACGAACCAGGGCAGAATGTCCCCTGCTTCCGCCG
Organism: Gemmatimonadota bacterium; assembly: GCA_022826005.1. GTDB lineage: Bacteria > Gemmatimonadota > Gemmatimonadetes > Longimicrobiales > Gaopeijiaceae > Bin94. Next base: position 10,960 of record JAJDVT010000117.1, read on the forward strand.
TCCCCATCACCGGCAGGACGGCCGCCAGCGCGTCGTTTTCGCTCCCATCGTAGTTGGCCATGACCACGCGGTCCACGAAATTGGCGGCGATCTCGCCCTCGCCCGTGGTGCGCAGCAGCCTCAGCATCGCCGCCCGATCCTGCTCCTCCCGGACGTCTTGTCCGATGGGCCAGAGGCCGGTCAGGGTGGCGAGCAGTTCTCGGGTCCGCCCGCGCCCGCCGTCGCCCGCGCGCCCGCTCCCCGCGTCACCGCCATGTCCCGCCGGGACACACTGCGTCTCGACCCAGGCGACCGCCCGATCGATGCTCCCGCTCGCGACGACGTCGACCGTCAGCTCCCGGGGCCAGATCACCAGCGCCGCCAGGCGGTAGATGTACTCCAGCGTGGGGCCCGTGTTGCCCGTCGATCCCCTGAGCCTGCGGCCATCGGGCTCGGCCTCGTCGAGGGCGCCCTGCGGAAGAAGTTCCAGCGCGTTCAACGGGATCTCTCCGAACGGCGGGCGAGTCCCGTCCCGTGCAGCCCAGCCGTCGAGGGCCTCCCACCGGTCCTGGACCTCGTCCATGTCGGCTTCGGGCCCGACTTCGTCCTCCTCCCACTCCCAGTCGAACCCCCACTCCCAGCCGTGGGCCAGAGGCTCATGCAGCGGCGAGCCGAACTCCTCGATCCGAAGCACCGCTGCATGCAGCTCGCAATCCGCGCGCGCCGCGGCGTCGCCGAGTACCCGTGCGACCGCCGCGTCGGCGTTCTTCAGCGTGTCGAACGACAGCCCGCCCTCGCTGTATTCGTGGTCGAGCACCCACACGAGCTTGTCGGTGTCGCCCTCGTCGCGCCAGCGGGCCAGACACTCCGCGACGGGCGCAGTGAGGTCCGGGTGATCCGGCGCAGCGGGCACATCGCCTGACGAACCCAGAAACAGATTGAAGACAAGCGTGACGCGGTGGCCCTCCGCGAGCGGCCGAACCTCATGCAGGCAATCCGCGTAGAACGCCGCGAAGGACATCTCGGACGGCTCGCCCGCGCTCAGATCGAAGGCCTCTTCCCTCCCTCCATGGCGCACGACCAGCTCTCCTCCGGCCCCCGGCGTGGGCAACGACAGCGACAGCGTCGCCACCATCCCCGGCACCTTCTCGGTGTCCCGATGCTCGGCGAAGAAGCCTCCCGGGCGGTAGATGAGGAGTTTGTAGAGCTCGGCGTTCAGCCTCTCGGCGGGCAGGCCAAGACCGGTGGCTACGAGCTCCATGACTTTCGCGAAGGAATCCGGCCATGCGTGCCCGGCCAGACGAACGCGCGCGGCGTCGATCTGCCAGCAGTCGCGAACCGCCGTGTCCACGAGCGTCTCGGTGCCTTTGCCGTAGGGCGCGCGCTCCGCTGCGGCGATGAGCGCCCCGATCTGCGCGTCCGGGATCGGAAACGAGAGCTCCCCGGCCCCGTCCACGATGACGCGCGGCATGGGCGTGTACAGCCGCCCGCCGACGCAATAGTCGCCCGGCTGCTCCACGGACCGCAGAAGATGCTCGAGCCGCTCGTGCTCGTTCCCGTATTCGATGCCCTTGATGCCCATTCTTCGTGGTAGGAATGCCGGCCGGCGTTGGGGAGTCGTCGAGGTCGCGAGTTGAAACTAGCGAGGGCTGCCGTTCGGCTGATCATCGTGTCGGGCGGGTGCGACACTGGCGCCTTCCGGCCTGCGCGGGCGTGACGTGAGGCTGGTGGGCCGCCTCAGGTTGACCTCAGCAGGGGCCATCCCGCAACTCGTCCCATCCAGCCATCGATCCGCCCGCCCACCGTCGCCAACTTGGTGTCCCCGTAGCCGGAGACGCCATGCACGATCCCTTCCTCAAGTCCTTCTTCGCTGACTGGCGCACGGTGGGAATCCTGATCCGCGACCACGTGCCCGAATGGGCCCGTGAGATCGACCTCGCGACCCTGCGCCAGGAACCGACCGAGCTCGTCGCCAGGAAGACTCTGCAAACCCGTCATCCCGACATGATCTGGTCCGCCGAGACCGTCGACAGCGGGAAAGTCCTGTTCCTGATCGAGTTTCAGCTGAAACCCGAGCGGCTCATGGCGCTGCGAACGACCACGTACACGGCGTTGACGCTCGAGGGAATCGCTTCCAGGGCCGACTTTGCCCCGGGGGACGCGCTGCCGGAGTTCGTCTATCTGGTCCTCTATCACGGCGACAGTCCCTGGGGTTGGCCGGATCACGTGACCGGCCTGTTCCAGCGTTCCGATCCGGGCCGGTTCCGCTTGGTGTCGCGGGGAGAGGGAAAAGAAGGCGGTTGGTCGCAAAACGACATTACGGCACTGGTACTCGGCGCGGCCCGGACCCATGAACCGGAGGACATGTCTGCGCAGGTGGCAGCTCTGCGACTCAGGGTCGGCGAACTGGGCGACGCGAGTTTGGACGCGTTCGTGGTCGAGAGGCTGAAGACGATGCTAGAATTGAGAGGTTACACGGAGGTACTGAACCTGGGAGGAGTAAGGACGATGGATGAGTTGGCGGAGAGGGTTCGGCAGGGCTTGGACGAGTTGGTCGAGAAAGGCGCCCGGCAAGGTCGCCGGCAAGGTCGCCGGCAAGGTCGCCGGCAAGGTCGTCAGCAGGGTCAGGCAATGGTCCTGCAGCGGCAGATCGCGAACAGGTTTGGCGAAGAAACGGCCCGGCGGCTGGCCAAACAGCTCGCTGAGCTGTCGGGCCCCGACGGCATCGACAAGGTGACCGACGCGCTGTTCGAGTGCGGCACCGGCGACGAGTTCATCGAGCGGGTGCGGACGGCCTGAAGCTTTCTCGCCACCGCTGGCGGTCCGTCGGCTGGCCCGGCTATGGTGTCCCCCATCGCCGACCCGCCGCCCCGGAGGGCACCATGGCCGCCCCGCAGTACCTGCCCGCCTCCCCGCGCCACTCCGCCGCCGCGGCCGCCGCGCTCCTCACGACGCTGGCCGCGGCCAGCCCGCTCGAGGCCACTGCGAGCCCGCTCGCCGCCGCCGCGGCCCCCCAGGAGATCCTCATCAGCGGGGGCACGGTGGTCACTTCGGAGGGGCGATTCGACGCGGACGTGCGGGTGCGGGACGGGACCATCGTGGAGATCGGGACCGGACTGGCCGCGGGGGCCGGTTCCCGCACGATCGATGCCACCGGACTGCTGGTCATGCCGGGCGGCGTGGATCCGCACGTCCACCTGGGCGCCCGCCTGCGCGACGACTACCGCACCGGTTCGCGGGCGGCGCTCGCGGGGGGCATCACGACGATCTCGAACTTCGCCTTCCCGGCCGGGGGGCGGACCCTCGCGCAGGCCATCGAGCGCGAGGAGGCGCTCATCCGCGAGCAGGCGATCGCGGACGTCATCCTGCACGCGGGCATCAACGAGCCGGCAACCCAGGAAGAGCAGATGATCACCCTGGCCGCCGAGACCGGCCAGACCAGCACCAAGATCTTCATGGTGCGGACCGTGTTCGACGCCGAAGTGCCGGACTACTTGGCGACAATGGACGCGGCGGGGCGCGCCGGCATCCTGACCATGGTACACTGCGAGGACGGGCCCATCCTCGCCCGCGCGGTCGCCGAGCTGACGGCCGCCGGGCGTACCTCGCTCGAGTACTTCCCGGACAGCCGTCCCGTGGTCGGCGAAGTGGTGGCCACCCAGCGCGCGGTTGCCATGGCCGAGGCCACCGGGGCGCCCATCTACGCCGTTCACGTCTCCTCGGAGGGCGCGCTGCGGGTGTTGCAGGACGCCCGGGACCGTGGGCTCAGCGTCTTCGTCGAGACCCGCCCCATCTACCTCCACTTCACGCGCGAGCGCTTCGAGGGTCCGGACCGCGGGCTCTACGTGGGGCAGCCGCCGCTCCGCGGGCAGCGTGACCAGGATGCGCTTTGGGCCGGCATCGCGAACGGATCGGTGCACGTGCTCGGCACCGATCATGTCGCCTACCTGCGCGAGGACAAGATGGACCCGTCACAGACCATCAGCCGGCACCGCGCCGGCCTGAACAACCTCCAGGTGGTGCGGCCGATGCTCTGGTCCGAAGGAGTCGTTAAGGGTCGGATCTCCGAGGAGCGCTTCGTGGCGGTGACATCGACCAACGCCGCCAGGCTCTTCGGGCTCTACCCGCGCAAAGGCACGGTCGCGGTGGGCTCGGACGCCGACATCGTCCTCTGGGATCCGCAGGAGACGCGCACCATCCGCGACGAGGACATGTTTTCGGGCACCGGCTTCTCGGTGTACGCGGGGTGGGAAGTCACGGGTTGGCCCGTGATGACGCTGCGCCGTGGCGAGATCGTCTTCGAGAACGGGGAGATTCTGGCGGGAGCGGGCAGCGGTGAACTGCTGCGCCGCGGGCGGTGGCGGGCGCCGTAGGTAGCGCGCCCTGGATCAGTTTCCGACACCATCTGGAACGGGCCGATCCTCTCCACTGGTCGCCGCTTGGGGAAGCCGCCGCCCGATGCGATCAGGTCGCTCAGGCGAATCTTCCGCTGGCCGATGCCCAGGCGATGCACCAGCTCTACCTGGCCAAGGTTGCCCGTGCCACGACGGCGATCGGGGAACACGTTGACCGAGGAACAGATCAGGGCCCAGCTGGAGGGGCGTCAAAAGTCCGCAACTGCAGCGAGGCATTGAGCCCGGTGACCTTGATCAACCCGTTCGGTGATCTCATTCCGTAGTGTGTCCCATCGTCGCGCCTCTCCACCATGACGACTCCGGCGCAATCGTGGCCCTCGGTAGGTGGTTGGCAAGGGCGCAGACGGCGTGACGGATCTTCTCGACGGGGCTGTTCGGCTTCCCCAAGGGGCTTCCCAAGCGGTCCTTCCGCCCGGCCAGATTGGATTCGACGTTACCCGGTCATGGCTTCGGGTTGGTGGTCCGAGCAGGTGGGGATCATGCATGGGTTCCTCCGCTCACTGCATTGGGGGCGCGCAACTTGGGTTTTCAACATTCGAGTCCAAGCCGTCACGCCCGCCAATTCCCTCGGCAAGCCGATGCCCTGGGTATCCACTCCCGTCGTCTCGTGATGCGTTCCAGCTGTAAGTCACCTATCTTTCTCGATGGAAAGGAAATACTGATCAGGAAAGAGACTCTTGGGACTCAGAACCACAGCCCCTAATCGGCACCAACCGATCCCACGCACCTTTCGCGCCGCCGAGCACCGGGGAGTAGGGATCTATCTCGGAGACGCGCTTGAGATGTACCCCCACTGGCCGAGTCCTGCGGTGATCGTCTCGGATGGGGCCTACGGTGTGTCGGGGTTTCCGGGGGACACGGCTACGGCCGAGGGCCTCGCGGAGTGGTATCGTCCGCATGTCGAGGCATGGTCGGCAGCCTCCACGGGAGAGACTACCCTCTGGTTCTGGAACACCGAGATCGGATGGGCCACCATCCACCCGCTGCTCGCGGAGTTCGGGTGGGAGTACGTGGGCTGCAATGTGTGGGACAAGGGCATCGCGCATGTCTCTGGAAACACGAATTCCAAGACGCTGCGCAGATTCCCGGTGGCCACCGAGGTGTGTGTCCAGTACGTCCGACCGCCGAAGTTCCGCGTGGCCGGGCGAGTCGGCGACATGAAGGAATGGCTACGTTGGGAATGGACGCGGGCCGGGTTGCCGCTCAACCGCGCGAACGAGGCCTGCGGCGTGAGGAACGCTGCGACCCGGAAATACCTTACCCAGGATCATCTTTGGTACTTTCCGCCGCCGGAGGCGTTCCAGCAAGTGCTTTTAGGAACGCATCTAGTTGTTGGCGTGTAACTTGGGAGTATTTGGGGCACGACTCCCGCCGATTGACTCCCGCCAATGGATTCTCCTCAGGTGCGAACCCTGCGGCGGCTGTCCAGAGCCTTCC
>JAJDVT010000043.1 GCA_022826005.1 Gemmatimonadota bacterium
ATTTCGCGATCCCAGGCCGATCCGGCCCGAACTCCTGAATCCAGTGGATCCCGGGATGTATTTCTCTGGGCATCACGCGCCTCGAGGGAGATGACGCCTCTCCGGCGAGAGGCACCCGCGAAGGTGTAGCAGTGGAAGTGCCAGCGCCAGAGGTAAGCCGACGCGAAGGGTCAGGCCGCCCCGTCTTCGCTCCCCGCCGACGCCCGCGCGACCAGGATCCTCCCGAACACCAGCGCGCCGATGGATGCCAGGATCAGAGCGGCCGCGGCCGGAAATCCGGCTTGCGATGCCTCGCCGGCGGTGGCAGCCGGCTCGAAGGCGGGAACCCGCTCCCAGTCCACCTGAGCGATCGGGGCGGCCGAGAACAGCACCGGCTGAAAATGGACCTTGAGACGCTCGTGGTAGCGCCGGACCGCGTCCTGGTAGGCGAGTTGGCTGGCCAGATCCGTGGCGGCGAGCCGGTCGAGCGCAAGACGGGTTGCCAGCGGCGGCACCAGCAGCGACCATCTGCGGGCCCATTCGTCCCGCCGTGTCAGGACATCGCGGTAGGCGCGGGAAGCATCCCGGGCAGCCCGGTCGCCCCGGTGGTTCATCGCGTAGTACCAGGCCCAGGTGAACTCGTCTTCCGGGACGGTCTGGTCGCTCCACTCCGGGTAGTCCTCGAAGAACGCGTCCATCGTCTCGGACTTCGTCAGGTCCCATGCTTCGTGGTAACCCTGGCGCTGGCGCACGGTCAGCTCCAGGGCCTCGGGCGCGGGGTGCAGGATCGAGTTTGCCAGGCTCAGGACAGCCGGAGCCAGGAAGGTGAAGGCGACCCACACCCCCACCAGGATCATCGCGTTGGCGGTCGAGGAGCGGCGACCGGTCGCCACGCCCAGGCAGAGCGCGAACCAGAAAAGGGTTTGCAGCGCGATGAGCGCGGCTGCCCACCCGGCGCGGCCATCGCCATCGACTCCGGTAAGGAACGCGCCGATCACGGCCAGCGATGTGACCAGGCCGCCCATCAGGATCACCCGCGCGCCGATCTTTGCGGCGACCAGGCGCCGGGGCCGGGCGAAGAGCCGCGCCATGCCCCAGGTGCCGCGCTCACGTTCGCCCGAAACGATGTCGTAGGTAACGGCAATGACGAAGAGAGGAAGCAGGGCGATGAGGACAAACGTCAGATCGAGGTGCCCCGCAGCCGCGAGACGCGGATTCAGCGTCTCCTGTTCGTAGAGCTGTCCTTCGAGCGCCAGCAACCGGATTCGCAGGTTGGCCGTCTCGATCTCCGTCCTGCCGCTCGCGAGCGCCGACAGCCGGGACGATGGCTGTGATGCCGGCAGGGCCAGGTAGTACAGCAACTCGCCCGCCTCGGTCGTCGGCGGATAGCGGGATACGAGATGGGCGAGCTGATCCCGGTAGGCGGCCTCGGCTGCGGCCGCGGCGTCCTCGGCCGCCTGGACTCTGCGATTTCCCTGCCAGGCCGCATGGATCCCGAGCACCAACAAGAGAGCCGCCGCGACCGTGACGCCGCCGGAGCGGATCACACGGGCGAGTTCAAGCCGGATCAGGCGCACCCACGCTCTCGCGCTTTCGGACCTCACCCGCCCGTTCTCACCTCGACGGACGATCCATGCCCACGCGCGGCAGCCGCTTGCGGCCCAACCCGAGGCCGGCGAGCGGAAGGGCGATCCACAGCCCCAGCGCGGCCAGCGAAAGAGGACGATCGGCCAGGACCCGGCGGAGTGAAGGCGGGTCCGGCCTGAAGACCGGGAACCGAGCCCATTCCTGGCGCGCAATGCGCTGAGCGCGGTCGTTCTCGTAGTGGATCTCGTGAATGTGGAGGTCGTTCAGCCGCTGGATGATGTCGTAGCGATGAGCTTCGGCCTGCGCGCGGAAGGCCTCCATCGCCTCCGGCCCGGTTCCCGCCGCCGCCATCGACAGGTCCCGGGCCGCCAGATGGGGAGAAAGCAGCCCCAGCCACGCCATGGCCCGATCCTGCCGCCGATGAAGGGCGAGCAGCTCCAGCTGGTGCTCCTCGGAGATCCGGCTGGTGACAGCCTCTCCCTCGTGGCTTACGACTCCTGCCCAGTTGACCGGAAGCTCCTCGACCGACGCCACCTGGTACCGAGCCAGGTATTCGTCGCGCAGGGCACGGAAGAAGGGATCGTCGGGGTTGTGGCTGTCCCCCACCTGCCGCTGCGCCTCCTCCACCTGGGCGGTGAACTGGGCGCGCGACGGTACGGGATGAAGCGCGTTCACGAGGGAGGCGCCCAGCCGCGGGGCGGCAACGCACAGCACAACCCAGATGGCGACGAGCTGGGCGAGAGCGGCACGGGAGGAGGCTCTGCGTGACGAGACCCAGACCGTCAGCAGCACCCACCCCGCAAGATACGCCGCGTAGGTTGCCGCGAGCGCCGCCATCCGCGCGATCGAGGGTTGTTCTCCGCCTCCAGTGGCGACGAATGCGACCGTGATCAGCCCGATCGGCAGGGCCGCCGCCACGGCTGCCGTCCCGATGCCCAGCACCTTCCCTGCCATGATCCGGGCCGGGGTCGCGCCCTGGGCCAGGAGCAGGGGAAGCGTGCCCTGTTCTCTCTCGCGGCTTACCGATGCGAATCCCGCGGCCACAACCAGCAACGGAAGGAGCAGCCCCAGCACGGCGGCCGGCGTGAGCCGCCCGAAACTCAGCAATGCCGTCGCATGCCGGGCATCGCCGAAGCTGGCCGAATTCTGCCGGTGCCCCTCCAGAAAGAGCGATGTCCCCGCGTAGGCGCCGACCCCCGGATCGAAGAACGCCAGGGGCGCCTCCTCGCGGAAGACGAGGAAACCGTAGTGGATCACGCGGTGCGGATGGCGGTCCGGCTGCTCTGTCCACTGGCGGTCGACCAGCGCCTGGTAGCGGGCACGCTGTTCCGCCTCGCTCGCGGTGTGATGCCGGGCCCCGAGGACGGAGACGATCCCCAGAGCGGCGACGAGTCCCAGCAGGAACACGACGTAGCGATCCTCGCGCATCGCGCCCACCTGCCGCCGTGCGATCAGCAGAATGTTGCTCATTGTTCGACCGATTCGCCTCAGTCCGCTCCCCGCACCCGGCCGAGCCCCACCCCGGCGCCCACACCCGCCAGGACGAGAAGTGCGCCGAGGACCGTGAGCGGCACACCCGCGCGACGGGCCACGTCGGCGCCTTCCTCATCCTCGAGCCGGAACTTCGGCACGTCGGGAAGGACGCTGGCGTCCATTTGCTCGCTGGCCAGGATTGCGGGTACGAAGAACTCCCGCCACTGCTCGGCGAAGGCGCGTACCTGCGACTGGAAGCCCGCGAAACGCGCGTCTCCCGTTCCCGCCGCGTCGATGAGCACCTCCTGGGCCAGGAGCGCCGGCGACAGGAACCGGTAGCGGCGCACCAGGGCGATCTGCTCGGCGCGGCGTGCATCGTGTTCCGAGGTCACTTCCTCGAGGCGGCGGTTCACGGCGTCCGTGGCGGCCCAGGCGAGGGCGCCCAGGCCGGGCTCTTCGGCCACTACGCCGCCCGCCATCTCGGGATGGTCCTCCAGGTAGCGGGCGAGCAGTTCGCTGCGACGGTTCACGGCCTCGTTCGAGGCCTCCCGTTGCGCGGTGACCATCTGAACGCGGGACGGCAACGGGTGCAGCAGGCCCGACGCGATGTTGATGGCGGCCGGAAGCACCACCACCAGGACCAGCCACGCCCCCACCAGAACCGTGGCGTTCCACGCCGAGGATCGCCGCAGGCTGTTCACCCACGCCGCGAGCACGAACCAGAAGAGCGCGTAGGTGACCACCGTGGCGCACCACAGAAGCACCCGGCCCGGCGAGCCGAAGCCCCCCGTGACCAGAATCCCGAGCAGCGAGGCCGCCAGCACCATGCCCACCAGCAGCAGCGCGCGGAAGGCCAGCTTCGCCGCCACGACGCGGCGGGCCGACACGGGCTGTGAGAGCGTCAGGGCCAGGGTCCCCTGCTCGCGCTCCTCGGAGAGCACGTTGAAGCTGAGCGCCAGCACCAGCAGGGGCAGCAGGTAGATCACCACGAAGGTCAGGTCGAAGCGCCCGACCATCAGGTTGAGGGGGTTCTCGACCTCGCCGTTCTGGTGGAACGACGACTCGTTGGTGTAGATGTTGACGTCGTAATAGTAGGGCAGGAGATCGCTCTGACCGACCGCCAGCGCCGTCAGGGGACCGGGCTCCAGCACCGCGGTATGGCTGCCGCGGGCCCCGCCCATCACGTTGGGGGCGCGGGGATCGGCGAAGCGCGAAGCCGGCTCGGCGCCGTTCTCAATCGCGGCCAACTCGTCGGCGAGGGCGCGCGTGCGTTCGACGTTGCCGGTCTGCACGGCCTCCACCGTGCGCTCCTGAAAGCGCATCCAGACCACGCCGTTGGCCAGCGCATAGACGAGGAGGACGGCGAAAAGCCCGAGCACGATGCGGAGCGCCCGGTCGGCCATGAGCAGGCGCCATTCGTTTCGGAGGACGGAGCGCGCGGTCATGCTACCCCACCTCCGCGCGCCGGACCCGCGCCGCGGCCGCCAGGACTGCCCCGACCAGCCATGTCCCCAGAACCAGGATCGACAGGATGCGGTTGCCCAGCACCCAGCCCAGCGTGGGGGCGGCGTACTCGAGCGGCGGTGTTTCCTCCCACAGTTCGGGACCGGCCAGATAGGTGTCGCCCGTGCGGGAGTTTTCGGCCAGATCACCGTTCATCCGCCGCATCAGATCCCGGCGATACGCCTCCGCTGCGGTGGCGAAGTGCCGGTGCTGCTCGACATCGGTCCCGGCCAGCCCCATGGAGAGCGTGCGCACCGCCAGCAGCGGCGCCACCACCGCAAGCGCCTCGTGCACGACGCCCTGGCGTTCGAAGGTATCCCACAACGCACCGTAGTTGCGGTCGAAGATGCGGTTGCCGAACTCCTCGCTCTCCTGCAGGTAGACCCCCACCTCGTTTACGGGCAGATCCTCGACCCGCTCCACTCCGTGCTCGGCCAGCAGGCGCTCGGTCAGCGCCGCCCGGTCCGGGCGGGAGATGTCCTCCACGCCGGAGGCCATCTCGCGTTCGACATTGCGGGCGAACTCGAGCGCCGACGGCGTCGGATGGAGCCACTTCGACAGATCCACCGCGACGCGCGGCGCCACCAGCCCGTTCACCACCCACACGCCCAGCAGAATCACCAGCGCGGTGCGCGCCGAGCGGGCCCAGGCGGATACCGCCAGTGACAGCGCCAGGAAGGCGGTGAAGTAGGCCAGGTAGACACCGGCCAGAACCACACCCCGGGCCAGCGGGGAGGCCGCCGGACCGGGACTCCCGACAACCAGGGCCGCCGCGCCCACCAGTGCCGCAGGCACGAGCAGCAACGCCAGCGCCCCGGCGATGCCCAGCGCCTTGCCCACAGCCAGCTCCCGCCGCCCGATTCCGGTGGCCAGCAACTGGCGCAGCGTGCCCCGCTCCCGCTCGCCGGCGAGCGCGCCGAAGGTGAGCAGGATGATGAGCAGGGGCACCAGGTGCTGCAGCACCTGCGCGGCCGTCAGCGCGCCGATGCGCTGGGCCGCCGTCGCGTCCTGGGCCGGACGCAGAAGGAAGTCGTTCTGCCGGTGCGCCTCGAGCCACACCGACGTGCCGGTATAGGGATCAACGCCCTCGTCGACGAAGGACAGCGCCAGACGGGGCTTGAAGGCGTAGATGCCGTAGTGGGCCGCCGAATGGGGATTCTTCTCGCCCTGAGACTCCCAGTGGTCCCGGGCAGTGGCCTGCGCGGCGGCGTGCTCCTGCTGCGCGCTTCGTGCCTGAGCCCATCCATGGCCCAGGGAAACCAGCAGCAGCGCGCCCACCAGGATCGCGCACCAGCGGAAGCGCCCGTCCCGAAGGACATCGGTGAACTCCTTGCGTACTATGTGCCTCATCGTCGGTGCCTCCTAGTCGTGCATGTGCTTCAGATAGATGCGCTCGAGATCCGCGTGGCCGATCTCTTCCGTGCCCAACTCCGTGACCAGGCGCCCGTAGCGCATGATGCCCACGCGCGTCCCGGTCTCCTTGGCGCGAAACAGATCGTGGGTCGCCATGAGCACCGCGACCCCGCGATCCTTGAGCCGTTCGATCAGCTCGGAGAACTCGTTCGAGGCCTGCGGGTCGAGGCCGGAGGTGGGCTCGTCGAGCAGCAGCGCGTCGGCCTCCTTGGCGATGGCGATGGCGATGCCGACCTTCTGCCGCATGCCCTTCGAGTACTCCGAAACCCGTTGATCGACCGCGGACCGCTCCAGTCCTGCTTCGACCAGGATGTCGGTGAGCCGAGCCGGGGTCAGGGCTCCCTTCCCCCCCAGTGCCGCGAAGTACTCCAGGTTTTCCAGACCGCTCAGGTTGCGGTAGAGCATGACCTGTTCGGGGATGTACGCGATGCGCTGCTTGGTCTCGCGGTCGTGGGTGGACACGTCCAGGCCGGCGATGAGCGCCTGTCCGGAGGTGGGCGCCACGAATCCGAGGAAGAGGTTGATGGTGGTGGTCTTGCCCGCCCCGTTGGGACCCAGCAGGCAGTAGACCTCCCCGGGCGCTATGGCCAGGTCGAGGGAGTCGAGGGCTCGCGTGGCGCCATAGTTCTTGCTGAGCCCGCGGGCCTCCAGAAGGGCTGTGCGCCCATTCCCCAATTCGGCGGGGTGCCGAGACTCGGGCGTATTCATGTGTTCTATCTCTCGGGTTGGGTACGCCGTTTCGGACGCAACCATCAACAGGGTCCGCCGGCACGGGGGTCGGCGGGGGGGCTCTGTTACAGAGAGATGTGGAGGGGAGGCGCGCGGCTGCGCCGAGGGGCGAGATGGATGATCGCGGGAACGAACCAGCGCCCGGGAAGTGCGGGAGCCCGCAGCAGACTCGATCCCGCGAGGCTCGGAGTACCCGAGGCGACGGTCGACCCGGGGTGGTGGACGACCTGGCACACGGAACAAGCGCCAGGCGACTCGGATCCGCTGCCGTGTGCGTGGGAACTCTCCACGGAATGGACGAGGAGGAGGGAGAGGATGACCGCAATTGCGGTCATCGCGCGCACACGCTCCCGCGATCCGGCAAGATCGAACAGGTGCGCCATCGCTGGTTCCTCCACCTCGCGGACTTCCCACCGGCCCATTCCCGGCGCCCCTCTGGCCAACCGGGAACGCACCGGGCGCTACCGTAGCGAGCGGACGGGGAGAGGTCAAGGAGTTGGCCGGGCGCGCCGCAGTTGCCTCGACCTCACCCGAACCCGTTAGATTCAATCAGGCCCCGGCCGCCGAGCCGGCCGGTTCACCCGGAAGACAGGACGACCATGAACGCTGCCGCCGCCATCCTGCTCGCCGCTTCTGTTCTGCACGCCCACGGCACTCCCCAGGAGCCCCTCTCCACGGGCCCCGCGCACGCCGGCTACACCGATGCCGTCACCATGCGGCACTCGCACGACGGGCCCCACGGCGAAGACCTCCTCCGCATCGAACTGATGATCCGTTGCACCTGCGGCTGTACGCTTGACACCCACACCTGCCAGTACCAGATGCAGTGCGGCGAATCTCCTGTCTTCACTCAGCGCATCCTGGCGGCGCTGGAAGCGGGCGAGAGCGAGGAGGTGATCCTCGCGGGCTTCGTAGCCGACTACGGCCAGGAGATCCTTGGCGCGCCTCCCAGGGAAGGGTTCAACTGGGTCGGCTACGTTACGCCATGGGTCGCGTTCGTCTTCTCCGGCCTCCTTATCGGCTTCTTCCTGCGCAGGAACGTGGCCCGCGGACGGGAGCGCGCGCCGGTGGTCGACTCGGACATCTCGGACACCGACTGGCAGCGCCTCCGGCAGGAGATGAAGGCGCTGGAGAAGGAAGACTGGTGATGGCTGAACCCCAGAACTACGCCAATCACGGCAAGCGGCCGCCGGTACCGTTTCTCGTGGCGTGGTTCGCCACGACAGCCGCCGCCGCGAGCTTCCTCTATCAGTTGTTCGTCGACTTCCGGGTCGAGACCCTCGCCCTCTTCCTGACTGCGGCCGGCGCTTCGGTGGGCATCCCTCTCGCGCGTCGCTTCGCCCTGGGCGTGCAGGACCGGGTGATCCGCCTCGAGGAGCGCCTCCGCATTGAGGGACTGCTTGCGGATGACCTGAAGAGCCGAATCGAGGACCTCACAACAGATCAGCTGATCGGGCTGCGCTTCGCTTCCGACGCGGAGCTGTCCGGTCTGGTGCGCCGAGTCCTCGACGGCGAGCTCACGGACCGGAAGGCGATCAAGCAGGCCGTGGAGGACTGGCGGGCAGACCACCAGCGAATCTGACCCGCGAATCGCCGTGAGCCGTTCCCGGTGCTGCGGTCTCGAACGCCAGTTCGATGACGCGCACGCGCGCAGGAACCTGCGCAGGTTCCGCCGCAAGGGCCCCGCCAAAGCCACGCGATGGCTGCTGGGGGCCGTCGCGGAGGACGGCGTCGAAGGCCGCACCTTCATCGACGTCGGCGGGGGCATCGGAGCCATTCAGCACGAGTTGATGGCGGGCGGGGCGGCCGGGGGAACGCACTCGGACGCGGCTCCGGCGTTCCTGCGCGCGGCGCGGTCGGAGGCGGAGGCGCGGGGCTATGCCGACCGCGTGCGCTACGTGGACGGCGACTTCGTCGAGCGGGCGGGCGAACTTCCCGCAGCGGACCTGGTGACCCTGGACCGGGTGGTGTGCTGCTATCCCGACATGCCGGCCCTGCTGGGCGCGGCGGCGCCCCTGGCGAAGCGGGTCCTCGGGCTGGTGATGCCGCGTGGCGGACCACTGGCACGCCTCGGCGTCGGGTTGGTGAACTTCATCCAGCGCCTCAGGCGGCATCCGTTCCGCGTGTTCGCGCACGACCCTTCCGAGGTCGAGGCAGTGGTGAAGAGCTACGGGCTCGTGAAGCGATTCGAGCGCGCCGGCCTGGTGTGGCGGGTGTTGGTCTTCACCAGGCCAGAGGCCGGTCGGCTCTGAGCTTCAGGCGCAGGCTGTTCAGCACCACGCTGACGCTCGAGAAGGCCATCGCCAGCGCCGCCAGAACCGGATGCAGCACGCTGCTGGCGGCGGCCACCGGAATGAGCGCCACGTTGTAGCCGAAGGCCCAGAAGAGATTCTGGCGGATGGTGCGCATGGTCGCGCGCGAAAGGTGGATGGCGTCGTTCACCCCCGCCAGGTCGCCACCCATGAGGGTGATGTCGGCGCTCTCGATGGCCACGTCGGTGCCGGTCCCGATGGCGATGCCGACATCCGCGCGGGCCAGCGCGGGAGCGTCGTTGGTGCCGTCGCCCACCATGGCGACCTGCCCGCCCACTTCCTCCTTGAGAGCGCTCACCACCTCCGCCTTCTCGCGCGGCGGGACCCCGGCACGCACCTCGCGGATGCCGGCTTCGTCGGCGATGGCAGCCGCCGTGGCTGCGTTGTCGCCGGTGACCATTATCACGCGCATGCGCGTGAGCAGCGTCTCGATCGCGTCGCGTGCGCCCGGCTTGATTTCGTCCGCAATGGCGATCAGGCCGATCGCGCGTCCGTCGACTCCGACCCAGACCACCGTGCGCGCCTCCGCCTCCAGGCGCTCGGCCTGAGTGGCCAGGTGCTGCCCGCGACTGCCGTGGATGCCCGCGAACCGCCTCTTCCCCACCACCACACGGTGATAGTTCACAG
The DNA here is from genome assembly GCA_022826005.1 of Gemmatimonadota bacterium. Classification (GTDB taxonomy): domain Bacteria; phylum Gemmatimonadota; class Gemmatimonadetes; order Longimicrobiales; family Gaopeijiaceae; genus Bin94. Next base: position 9,624 of record JAJDVT010000043.1, read on the forward strand.
TGGCCGCCACCCCCAAGCCCGGAACGGCTTCAAAGTCGCGTGGACGCTCCAGTTCGATTCCGCGCGCCTGTGCCTCCCGCACCACTGCCCGTGCCAGCGGATGCTCGCTGCCCCACTCGGCGGAGCCCGCCATCCGAAGGATCCTGCGCGGGTTGTTGCCCACCACCGCACGCACGGCCGGCTCGCCCCTGGTAATGGTGCCGGTCTTGTCGAACACGACCACGCTCAACTGCCGCGCGAGCTCGAGCGCCTCGCTGTTCCTGAACAGGATGCCCTTCCCCGCCCCCACCCCCATCCCGACCATCACCGCCGTGGGCGTCGCCAGCCCCAGCGCGCACGGGCAGGCGATCACCAGCACCGCGACCATGCGGATCACCGCGGCCGGCAGACCGGCGCCCGCAGCCATCCACCACACCAGGAAGGTCCCCGCGGCGATCACGATCACGATCGGCACGAAGATCCCCGCCACGCGGTCGGCCAGCCGCTGCACTGGCGCCTTGCTGCCCTGGGCCTCGCGCACCAGGCGCACGATCCCCGCCAAGGCGGTATCGGCGCCCACCCGGGTCGCGCGCACCTGCAGCAGACCCTCGTGGTTGAGGGTCCCGCCGATTACCTCCGCCCCCGGCTCCTTGTCCAACGGGAGGCTCTCGCCGGTGAAGGCGCTCTCGTCCACCGAGGAACGCCCGTCGAGCACGACGCCGTCGACCGGAACCCGCTCGCCGGGCCGTACCAGCACGACCTGGCCCACCCGTACCTTGTCGAGCGGCACCTGCCGCTCGTCCCCACCCGCCAGAAGGGTGGCGGTGCGCGGGCGGAGCGCCATCATCCGGCGAATGGCGTCGCCGGTCTCGCCCCTGGCCCTGACCTCCAGCCACTTGCCCAGCTTGATGAGGGTGATTATGGCCGCGGCCGTCTCGAAGTAGACGTGCTCGCCCAGCGTGGTCACCCCGCGGGTGAGCGCGACCGTCACGGCCACGCTGTAGAAGAACGCCGCGGAAGACCCCAGCGCCACCAGCACGTCCATGTTGGCGCCGCGATTGCGAAGCGCCTTGAACGATCCCGTGTAGTAGCTCCACCCGACGTAGAACTGGACCGGAGTCGCGAGGACCAGGAAGGCCCAGTTCACCCAAGGGGCGTGCGCCCATGCGCCCACCAGCCCGAAGTCGCGGGCCATGCTGACCAGGAAGAGGGGAAGGGTGAACGCGAGCCCGGTGCGGAACTCGAGGCGGTGCCGGTCGATCTCCCGTGCGCGGGCGGCCGCTTCAGCGTCCTCCGTCCCGGCTCCGGAAGCCCCGTCCTCCTCCATCGCCTCCGCGACCACGCCGTAGCCGGCCTCCTCGATGACGCGCGTCACCTCGGCGGGGGTCACGGCGTCGGGCAGGTACTGGATGGTCGCGCGCCCGGAGGCGAAGTTCACGTCCGCACTCACCACTCCGGCGACCCCTGCGCGCAGGACGTTTTCTATGGTCGCCGCGCAAGCCATGCACGACATTCCCGTGACGGGAAGCTCAAGTCGTGCGGGCGCGGCGCCATCGCCGGCGGGGCCCGAGGGTGGTGCGGTTCGGCTGGCAACCGACAAGAGTCACCTCATGTCCGCGGTCTGTTCGCGGCTGCCGCAGTCTCTTTCACGATTCGATGCGCTGGCATGGCGCGCGAAGACCAAGAATGTTCACGTAACCTTTCACCGGGATCCGTAACAAGCCAACCCCGATGCTCACACTTCCTACCCCGATCACGCCGATATGTCCTTCACCACGCTCGTAACCTCCGACGAACTGTCAGCACACCTCGACGATCCCGACTGGGTGATCCTCGATTGCCGCTTCTCCCTGGCCGATGCGGAACACGGCCGGCGCGAATACGCCGCGGCGCACGTGCCGGGCGCCGCCTACGCCCACCTGGAAGAAGATCTTTCGGGCCCCATCATTCCGGGCACGACCGGCCGCCACCCGCTTCCGGCCGTCGCCGACTTCGCGCGCAGGCTGGGCGCCTGGGGCGTCGACGAGCGGGTTCAGGTGGTGGTCTACGACGACATGGGGGGAGCCATGGCGGGACGGCTCTGGTGGATGCTCGGGTGGATCGGCCACGACGCCGTCGCCCTGCTCGACGGCGGCTGGCAGCGCTGGCGCGGCGAGGGGCGGCCGGTCACGGCGGAGGTGGCCGCGCGGCCGGCGCGGGTCTTCACGGCCGCTCCGCGACCCCAGCGTCTCGTCCGCGCGGCCGACGTGTTCGGCAGCCTCGGAGACGCGTCCACTCCCCTCGTCGACGCGCGCGCGGGAGAACGCTACCGCGGCGAGGTCGAACCGCTCGACCCGGTGGCGGGCCACATCCCGGGGGCGGTGTGTGCGGCGTTCGAGGAAAACCTCACCCCGGACGGGACCTTCAAATCCCGCGAGCAGCTCCGGCAACGCTTCCGGACCATCCTCGGCGACACGCCTCCGGAGAACTCCGTGTCCTACTGCGGCTCCGGCGTCACCGCCTGCCACAACCTGCTCGCCATGGAGCACGCGGGGCTGACCGGCGGGCGGCTCTACGCGGGCTCCTGGAGCCACTGGGTCACCGATCCGAACCGCCCGGTCGAGCGCGGCTGAGGGTCCCCGCCCGCTTCGGCGCGGCCCGGCAGCGACAACAGCGCCCGCCGGGACCAGGCAACTTCACCCGGGCCCTAGCACCCTCGCCACCCGTCTCGCGAGCCGGATCGGCATCGCGCGCAGCGCTCTCCCCAGCCCTCCGGAATCGCCATCGCCCTCGAATCGCCGCGAAGCCTCCAGGTCCGGCTCCAGCACCCGGCGCCGAAACGCTTCGATGACCTCCGGTGACCGGAACACGGCGACGATCTCGGCCAGAAACCCGTTGTAGCTCATCAGGTCGAAATTGGAGGATCCGGTGACGAGCATGCCGTCGTCGATCAGCATGCACTTCATGTGGATCATGCCATCGTCGAACAGCCACACCTCGAAACCGGCCCGCGCCGCCATCGCCAGCAGATACTTCTGCAGGTAGGCCTTGTTGTTCGAGCGCGGGGTCACGATCCGGACCCGGACGCCACGCGCCGCGGCAGCCGCCAGATGGTCCGTGAAGGGCGGGCTCAGATAGGGGCTGATGACATCGATCGAGCGGCCGGCGCCATCGATGAGCCCGAGCAGGTCGTGATAGGCCGCTCGGTTGCCTTCACCCGGCAGCAGGTGAAGGTCCAGCCCCGGCGCTGCGAACGATGCGCGCGCATACTCCGAACGCCCCTCCCACGAGGACTCGAAGTCCCGCCTGAGGAAGCGCGCCACGCCTGCATCCTCGACCCGCACCATGAGATCGTGCCACTCGAAGTTGTGCTCCGAGAAGTTGATGCCTCCGATGTAGGATACGCGGTCGTCGAAGAGGATGAGCTTCTTGTGGTCGCGGTTGAGGAAGCGCTGGCCGAGGATCCCGAAGGGACGGCCGAAGCGGACGCCCACGCCTTCGGCGCGCAGCAGGCGCACCAGCCGCCCGGTGTTGCGCACCTCCGCCCGAAACGCGGGATCGAAGAGCGTACCGGGCAGGGCGATCCAGCGGTCGTTCTGGTTGGCCCGCGTATAGGAGTCGACGAGCAGCCGGCGGTCCGGGGCGCGCGCGTCGAGCAGGGCGTCCGAGAGCGCCGTCCCCACCCGGTCCCCCTCGAACGAGTAGGTCTGGATGAAGGCGTACTCGCGCGCCGCGGCGAGGTCTTGCTGCACCGCCGCCCAGACGGCCTCGGAGTCGACCAGGACTTCCGCTCGCGCGCCGACCCGCGGGCGGGCTCCGCCCCCGCGATCCATCAGCTAAAACAGCCCCTGCAGCCAGAGCACCACAAAGGCACCGTAGAACACCGACGTCGCGACCAGCGCGACCCTTCGCCACATCGGCGGCCGGATCTCCTCCGGCAGGAAGCGCGTGTTGATGTAGAGAAGGTGGAGCGAGGAAATCACGAAAACGATGCCGGCCATGTTGGCGCCCAGCTGCAACAGCACGATCGGCTGCGCCAGCCCCAGGCCGATGATCCCCCACGCGGCGATCCCCACGAGCACCGTGTAGTAGACGAAGCGCACATCGCCGCCGCGCCAGCGCCGCACGCGCCGGGAGCCGGTCCAGAGGATGTCGGTGATGGCGCGCGTCATTCCGTCCACGATGTCCAGTTGGGTCTTGAACAGGATCCAGACGCCCATGAGCGCGATCACGCCTCCGAAGAGCGCGCCCGCCCGGGTGGCCATGGCATCGGCCAGCGCCGCCGCCACCGAGAGGCCGCGGATGTCGGTGCCGGCCTCGATGAAGGTCACGTAGAGCACGGCCGGCAGGATCATGCCCAGCAGCGCGCCACCGAAATAGACCCCCCACTGGTCGGCGCGCACGATGCGCCACCACCCCCGCCACCGCCCCATCGCCTCCTGGGTGGGGTCGAAGATGTAGCCGGTCGGGGCGAGGCGCACCTGCGTGCCTCCCACCGCGGCCGGGATGTAACCCACCACGCTGCCCATCCCGTACCCCTTGTCGCGCGCCCAGTTGGAAAGGGTCAGGTTGGTCATCCCGCCCGCGCCCGAGTAGGCCGCGAAGGCGCCGATCAGGAAGAAGTCGGCCCCGCCCGGGATGAAGCGGAACGCCCCCTGCGCGGGGTCGTACCCCACCAGCCCCGCCGCCCCCGCGACCCAGGTCTCCGGGGCCACGAACATGAGTGCCAGCACCAGAAAGGTCCCGAGGATCGCCACCACCAGGATCCAGTTCAGGATCTCCAGCGTGCGTTCGATGCGCCGCCCGAAGAGCAGGATGGCGACGCACAGGACGAACGTCCCCACCCCGAACGCATGCACCAGCCCCGCGTTCTCCGGCCCGGCCAGGTCGCGGAACACCAGGAAGAACACCGCGCCCGCCGCCGTGCCCGCCCAGGCCGGCCACCCCAGTTGCAGGAAGTAGAGCAGGGCGTAGACCACCGCCCAGAACGGCGCCGCCGGACGCGTGCGCATGAAGCCGGTGAAGGCGGGCTCGCCGGTGGCGATCGTCCAGCGCATGAGCTCGGTGTTGAACACGGTCTGCAGGAAGGTGGCGACCAGCGTAACCCAGAGGAGCACCAGGCCGTAGCGCACGAACGCCGACGGACCCAGCAGAAACTCCCCTCCCCCGATGGACGCGCCCAGCACGATCACGCCGGGGCCCACGACCCCGATCCAGGCCAATCCCCGGGGCCGGGGCGGGACCGGCAGCTCGGCGCTCCGGAACGGGGCCAGGCCGGTCCGGGATTCGGGGCTCTGTGGTTCAGGCACGGGTCACCGCCCTTCGTTTCGGTTTTGACCGCGAATCGGCAAGGGGACGCACGGCGTCCCAAATCTTGCACTCGGGGCCGTTCTCGTACATCATTGGGGGCAATCGGGGTCGGATGCGACCCCCAGCGCAACGGGCCTTCCGGCCCAGCTTCGAACGGGGTCGAACCCAGCTAAGCCGTTTTCGTGACGAACACTCGGCCCCTTCCCCGCCCCCGTCTCGCCTCCGGCTGCCCGCCGGCGGTCCGCGCTGACGCCAACTCCGCGAGTCGCATGCGCCCCTTCAGGTCCACCGGCAAGGACTGATGCAACCGACGGACGTCGGCAATCCCGACTACTACCACAAGGTGGTGGACTGCCAGTGGGGCTGTCCGGCCCACACCAACGTCCCCGAGTACATCCGGCTGATCGCCAACGGCCGCTATACCGATTCCTTCTGGCTGAACCGGTCCTCGAACGTCTTCCCGGGGATCCTGGGCCGCACCTGCGACCGTCCCTGCGAGCCGGCGTGCCGCCGCACTCGCGTCGACGGGAAGCCGGTCGCCATCTGCCGCCTGAAGCGGGTTGCGGCCGACCTGCGCGATCCGACCGACGACCGCCTGCCCGAGATCCCCGTGGTCAAGAACGGCAAGCGCATTGCCCTGGTCGGGTGCGGGCCGGCGTCGCTCACCGTCTGCAACGATCTGATGCCGCTGGGCTACGAGTGCACGATTTTCGAGGCACTCCCCCGCTCCGGCGGGCTCATGCGCACCAACATCCCCGCCTTCCGGCTCCCCGTCGCGGTGCTCGAGGAAGAGATCGACATGATCCTCGACATGGGCGTCGAGATCCACTACAACACGCGCATCGAGTCGATGGAGGAGCTTCTCGAGGAAGGCTACGACGCCATCTTCGTGGGCACCGGCGCCCCCAAGGGCAAGGAGTTGAATATCCCGGGCCGCCAGGAAGCCGCCGACAACATCCACATCGGCATCGAGTGGCTGGAGGCGGTGCACTTCGGGCATGTCGACGCCATCGGCGAGCGCGTGCTGGTGATCGGGGTCGGCAACACGGCGATGGATTGCTGCCGCACCTCGAAGCGCCTCGGCGGCACGGACATCAAGGTGATGGCGCGCAAGTCGCGGCCCTACTTCAAGGCGTCGCCCTGGGAGCTCGAGGACGCCGAGGAGGAGCTGGTCGAGATCGTCGAGAACTATTCCCCGAAGCGCTTCGTGCTGGAAGACGGCAGGCTGGTCGGGATGGAATTCGAGCTGGTCAGCTGGCACAAGGACGAGGAATCGGGACGCCTCAAGGCGACGGTCCACGACACCGAGTTCCTTCCCTGTGACGACGTCATCCTCGCCATCGGCCAGGACAACGCCTTCCCCTGGATCGAGCGCGACATCGGCATCGAGTTCAACCACTGGGACATGCCGGAAGTCGACCGCACCACCTTCATGACCACCCGCGAGGGGATCTTCGTGGGCGGTGACGCGGCCTGGGGGCCGGAGAACATCATCTGGGCGGTGGAGCACGGCCACCAGGCGGCCATCTCCATCCACAACTACTGCCAGGGGCTGTCGCTTACCGAAGACCGCCCGCCCCAGGACCACAACCTCATCTCCGCCAAGATGGGGATGCACGAGTGGGCCTACTCCAACGACTACAATCCCTCGCCGCGCCAGAAGATGAAGCACGTGGAGCTGGTGCGCCGTTTCGAGGAGCTCTCCATCGAGGTGGAGATGGGCTTCGACCCGGAGCAGACCGCGCACGAGGTGGAGCGCTGCCTCAACTGCGACATCCAGACCCATTTCGAAGCAAAGCTGTGCATCGAATGCGACGCCTGCATCGACATCTGCCCGGTGCACTGCCTCACGATCACCGTGAACGGCGATGAAGAGGACCTCCGGACCCGTCTCATGGCGCCCGCGGAGAACCTCACCCAGGATCTGATGGTATCAGAAGGACTCCCCCAGACCGGGCGCGTGATGGTGAAGGACGAGGACCTCTGCGTGCATTGCGGCCTGTGCGCGGAGCGCTGTCCCACGGCAGCGTGGGACATGCGCAAGTTCGAACTGATGATTCCCTACGCGGGGCAGGAAGCGGCATGTCCGACGCACGTCTAGAGCAAGCCGACCGGACCAACGACTTCGCGTTCAAGATCGGGACCGTCAACGGCACCGGCTCGGCGAGCGCAAACGGCCTCATCATGCAGGCGATCTTCCGCATGGGGATCCCCTGCACCGGCAAGAACGTCTTCCCCTCCAACATCCAGGGGCTCCCGACCTGGTACGAAATCCGGGTCAGTCGCGACGGATACTCCGCGCGCACCCCCGAGTTCGACCTGATCGTGGCCATGAATCCCGCCACCTACGAGCGCGACATCGCCGAGGTGCGTCCGGGCGGATACCTGCTGCACGACTCCTCCTGGCCCATGACGAAGGAGTTCCTGCGCGACGACATCACTTTCCTGGGCGTTCCGCTGGGCGAGATGTGCGTGCGCGAGTTCAAGGGCGCGCGCGTGCGCATCCTGATGAAGAACATCGCCTATGCCGGGGCACTGGCCGCGCTGCTGTCGATGGACCTGGACGTCATCCGGGGCATGATCCAGGAGAAGTTCGCGGCCAAGCCCAAACTCATCGGCTCGAACTACAAGGCGATCGAGCTGGGCTACGACTATGCGATGGAGCACTTCGACTGCCCGCTGCCGATCCGGCTCGAGACGATGGACGCGACCTCGGACCACGTGCTGATGGACGGCAACACCTCGGCGGCACTGGGCTGCGTGTACGCCGGCGCGACCGTGGGCGCCTGGTACCCGATCACGCCCTCCACCTCCCTGATGGACGCCTTCAAGCGCTTCTGCGAGCGCTTCCGCAAGGATTCGGAGACGGGCGAGCGCAGCTTCTTCATCGCGCAGGCCGAGGACGAGCTGGCGGCCGCCGGCGTGGTGGTGGGCGCGGGATGGGCGGGGGCGCGCGCCTTTACCCCGACCAGCGGCCCGGGCATCTCGCTCATGAGCGAGTTCATCGGGCTGGCCTACTACGCGGAGGTGCCGTCGGTGTTCGTGGACGTGCAGCGGGTGGGGCCGTCGACGGGCATGCCGACCCGCACCCAGCAGGGGGACATCGCGGCGGTCGCATACGCTTCGCACGGCGACACCAAGCACATCGTGCTCTTCCCGGCCAACCCCCAAGAGTCGTTCCACATGGCGGTGGAGGCCTTCGACCTGGCCGAGCGCTTCCAGACCCCGGTGTTCCTGGTGCAGGACCTGGACATCGGCATGAACGACTGGATGATCCCGAAGCTGACCTGGGACGACAGCTTCGCGCCCGACCGGGGCAAGGTGCTCGGGGCGGCGGAGCTGGAGCGCATCGAGAAGTTCTACCGCTACATGGATGTCGACGGCGATGGCATTCCCTACCGGTCCCTCCCGGGCGTGCACCCGAAGGGGGCGTACTTCACACGGGGTTCGGGGCACACCAGCCGCGGGACCTACACCGAGGACGCCGACGAGTACACCGAGGTGATGGACCGGCTGCACCGCAAGATCGACTCGGCGGCGAGCGAAGTCCCCTCGCCGGCGATCGAGATGCGCGAGGGCGCCAGCGTGGCGCTGGTCACCATCGGTTCGTGCGACGGGGCGGTGCGGGAGGCGGCCGACATCCTGGAGAGCCAGGGCGTACCCGTGGACTACATGCGCGCGCGCGGCTTCCCCTTCGACACCCTCGTGCGCGAATTCCTGGACGCCCACGAGCTCAACTTCGTGGTGGAGCAGAACCGGGACGCGCAGCTGAAGAGGCTGCTGTTGACCGAGACCGAGGTCGACCCGGCGCGCCTCCATTCGGTTCTGGACTACGGGGGCTTCCCGATGAGCGCGGCCTTCGTGGCGGGCGAAGTGGCTGAGCGGCTCGGACTCAAGGTGGAGGAGACGCGCGTGCGGCCGGCGGCGGAAGAGCCGGAAGGAGCAGTGGCATGACCTATATCCCCAAGCCCGCGGTCCGGCATCCGGGTCTGGGCGCGAACGAACTCGGACTTCACCTGCGCGACTACGAGGGCACCATCTCGACCCTGTGCGCGGGGTGCGGTCACGACTCGGTGACGGCCGCCATCATCCAGGCCTTCTACGAACTCTCCATCCCGCCCCACCGCATCGCCAAGATGAGCGGCATCGGCTGCTCGGCCAAGACGCCGGCGTACTTCGTGGACGAGGCCCACGGCTTCAACGGCGTGCACGGGCGCATGCCCGCCCTCGCGACCGGAGCCAACGCGGCCAACAAGGACCTCTACTACATCGGCATTTCAGGCGACGGTGACTCGCTCTCGATCGGCCTGGGCCAGTTCTGCCACGCGATCCGCCGCAACGTCAACATGCTGTACGTGCTGGAGAACAACGGCGTCTACGGACTCACGAAGGGCCAGTTCTCGGCTTCCGCCGACGTGGGCTCGCGCTCCAAGCGCGGCGTGCCCAACAAGAGCGAGCCCATCGACCCTGTGGCGCTGGCGCTCACCCTCGGCGCCACCTTCGTCGCCCGCGGCTTCTCGGGCGACAAGCAGCAGCTCCTCCCGCTGCTCAAGGCGGGACTGATGCACAAGGGTTTCGCCTTCCTGGACGTGATCTCGCCGTGCGTCACCTTCAACGACCACGTCGGGTCGACGAAGAGCTACCTCTACACCCGCCACCACGGACACGAGCTGGTGCCGGTCGATTTCGTGCCCATCCGCTCGGAGATCTCGGCTTCGTACGAAAAGGGAAGCCGCACCTCCATCACCATGCACGACGGCAGCATGGTGCGCTTCCGCAAGGTCCCCGAGGACTACGACCCCACCGACCGCCTGTCCGCCTACGAGCACTACCGCTCGCTGCAGAACCGGGGCGAGGTGGTGACCGGACTCCTCTACCTGGACCCGGGCGGCGAGGACATGCACGACGACAACGCGACCACCTCGACACCGCTCGCCGAAATGGCCTACGAGGACCTCTGCCCCGGCAGCGAGCAGATGGACGCGCTGATGGAGGAGTTCAGGTAGGGTCGCTGCCCGCTATTGCGGCGGCGCCTTCACGTACCGGGCGATCCGGTCCACCAGCGCTTCCGCCTCCGCGCGGCGCTTGCGTCCGGTCGACTTCATGACCTGGCGCATGGCCACGTACAGTCCGCCGATGAGGGTGACAGGAAAGGCCGCAGCGAAGAGCCACGACCCCAGCGCGCCCAGGCCGACGCCGAAACCGACACCCATCCCGATTCCCATCCCGGCGCCACCCACGACACCGCCGTAGAGCGCTCCCGCGTAGGCTTGCAGGCGCTCTTCGGCCTGGATGCGCGTCTCGCCGTTGCGGGACGCCACTATTACCTGAAGTGACCGAGTCTGGTAGTCCGAGGTTTCCGATCTCCATGTCAGGGTGCGTCCGACCATCGACGCGCTTCCCGGCACGTCGGTAGCCATCTGGATCTCCGTGACGATCTGTTCGTAGTCCTCGTCCCGCAGTTCGCCCGGGATGATCCGCTCGGCGCGAACCAGGAGGGGGGTGCCGGCCAGCGAGTCTCTTGGTCCCGTGGGCTCCGGGCTGTCGATGCGGGCCGCAGCCAGCTGGATATAGCGGGGCTCGATCCCCGCCTCCGCCGCCACCTCCTGAAGTGTAGCCAGCGTCATCCCTCCGCCCTCATGGCCACCCGGCGCACCGGCCTCGTCCGACTGCTGGAGCTCGGTGGCATACTTCAGGAGACGGCTGACCTCGGTTTCGCTGTAGCGGCGGGGCAGGTCTCGGCGCGGGGAGTCGTCCTGGGGCATCGCGATCTCTGGCGCGGACGGGCAGTCGTTTCGGGTGGCTTGGGGTCCGAGTTGTCGGGAGCCCACCACGGGGCACGAAAGATAGGCGGAACTCCGCGCCAGGACATGGCAAGAGCCGATTGGGGCTACCGGCCTCGGTTCCCGATGGGATCGAGTTCAATCCTCCCCGTACACGAACCGCTCCACCTCCCCGTGCACCCGCTCGACCGTCTCGGCCGAAGGCGGCGGCGTGAGGGCGGACACGGCGATAGCCACCACGAAGTTCGCCGCCAGGCCCCAGAGCCCGCCGTGGATGCCCATCGGGTTTGGATCGAGCAGGAGGGACCACCACAGGGTGGCCACGCCGGCAGCCAGCCCTGCCAGCACTCCCGCCTTGGTGAGCGAGCGGCCGCCCGGGAAGCAGATCCCGAGAATGGCGGGCAGCAGCTGGAGGGCGCCCGAGCCCGAGAGGTTGATGATGCTCACCAGCAGGGCGCTCTCCTGGAGCGACAGCCAGTAGGCCACCACCAACAGCGCCAGGACGATGGCCTGGCCGACGCGCACGTAGTGCTTCTGGCTGCGGTCGCGCACCAGGTAGCGCTGGTACACGTCGCGAGTCAGCACGGTCATGTTGGCGTGCAGGATGGAGTCCAGGGTCGACATGGCGGCGGCCGCCGCGCCGGCCAGGATCAGGCCGGTGAGCCAGGGGGGCGCGAAGGAGAAGAGCAGTTCGGGAAAGATGCGGTCCGCCTGGGCGAGGTCCGGGAGCACCAGGGCGCCTCCGAGGCCGACCAGCGCCGCCGGGATGTAGAGCGTCATCAGGTAGATGGGCGTGGTGGCACCCAGCAGCTTGAGCGTCTTGCCGTCCACCGCCGTGTAGTAGCGGATCATCATATGGGGCTGCAGGACGATGCCGAAGGAAAGCGTGATCACCATCCCCACCCAGATGCCCGGCGTGAACAGGCCTTCCGGGCCGGGGAGTGTGAGCAGTTCGGGTCGCTGTTCCGCCACCGCACGCCACAACTCGACCGGCCCGCCGAACAGCTCGAAGGAGAGCACCAGCGCGCCCGCCCAGACCGCGACGTACATCCACACGCCCTGCATGACGTCGGTCCAGTAGACCGCCCGCAGCCCGCCGATCGCCAGGTGCACCGCCGCCACCGCGAGCATCACGAACACGCCGACTTCGAAGGAGATGCGCCCGTCCGAAGCGACCTCCACGATGTAGCCCAGCGCGAGGGCCTGGACCTGGATGTAGAGGATGGTGAAGAGGACCGAGAACAGCGCGATCGCCACCCGCACCGCCTCGGACTCGTAGAAGTCGGCCAGCATGTCCGCCGGGGTGATATAGCCGAACGTCTTGCCCAGCGCCCAGATGCGCGTGCCGATGACGTAGGTGATGGCGCCGACCAGCACCGTCCACGCCCCGGCGGCCCAGAAGCCGATGCCGTGGGTGTAGAAGAACCCGCCCGAGCCCAGGAACGCGAAGGCGGAGTGGAAGGTCGCCACGACCGTAAGGTAGAGGACGACGAACCCGGTGCGCCGTCCGGCCAGAAGGAAGTCCTCCATGTCCACCGACATGTGCCGGTTGGCCACCACCGCCACCCCGAGCGTGATCAGCAGATAGATGAAGATCAGGCTGGTGGCGACGACCCAGGTTTCCATCAGGAAGCCACCTCTACAAACCCCGCCGGTAGGCCCAGATCAACACGCCGATGAGCACCGAGTAGACCACGAAGAGCGCGACGTAGAGGAACGGGAGCCCGAGGAAGGTCGGCTCGATCCGGTTCAGCACCCTGTGCGTCACCGGCGGCATGGCGAGCATGAACAGCAGGACGAACGCAACCACCGCGATGCGGCCGTCGCGGGTGCGCGGCCAGAGATGGCTGCGGGGAGGATCGGGCCGGGACATGGCGGGGAAGATGCCCGGGCCGGCCGTTGCGGGCAAGCGCCCCCGCCAGCCCCTTCAGTTCAGCAGCATCGGCTGACCCAGCAGCCTGGCCGGGTCGGCTCCCGGCCTGGGTACGAACTTCTGTACGTGCCCGCCGTTGTAGGAGGCGACGTACAGGTTGCCCTCCTGGTCGACCGCCGCCTGGTGGGGCAGCACCAGCCCGCCCTGCCAAGGCGGCCGCCCGATCGCGCCCGCCTCGCCGTACGCCCCCCAGGTGTCCTGCAGCCGCCCATCGCGGTCGTACCTGAGCAGCCGGTTGAGGGTGGCGTCCAGCACCCACACGGCGTGGCTCTCGTCAATGTAGATGTTGACCGGATCGAAGATGTCGGGCCACTCCTCGATGAAGTCGCCGTCCTCCGTAAACACCTGAATCCGGCTGTTGCGGCGATCCGCCACGTAGACGCGCCGGTCGGCGTCCACCGCGATGCTGTGCAGCAGGTTGAACTCTCCGGGCCCGTCGCCCGGCCTGCCCCACTCCATCAGGTACTCGCCCTCTGCGCTGAACTTCACCACCCGGGTCTTCCAGTAGCCGTCCGCCACGTAGAAGCTTCCGTCCGGCAGGAAGGCGATGTCGGCCTGGCGCCCGAACACGTAGGGCTCGTCGTTGGCACGCGCCTCCACCATGGTCTCGGGATAGTTCGCCCGCCCGATCTCCATCACCAGTTCGCTGCCGTCGTTGGTGAACTTGAAGATCTGCATGCGGCGGTTGTCGATGACCCAGACGTGCCGCTCCGGGTCATAGGGGCTGATGTAGACCGTGTGCGGCTCGCGCATGATCGAGTCCCACTGGCTCCAGTTCTCGATGATGTTGCCGTCGCGGTCGACCACGACGATGAAGTTGCCGGGGCGCGCCTGCTCCGCCCACGGCCTGTCGTCGTCGAAATCAACCGGCAGGTCGCCCCGGGTCACCACGATGATGCGGTCGGGGCTGTCCACCGCCACGCCCGCGACACGTCCCCAGGTCCAGTCCTTGTCGTGGCTGGCGGCGGCCTTCCACCACCCCCCCACCACCTGGTAGTGGCCGGTGCGGTCGTCGCCCCCCTTCGGGCCCCCGGCGTCCATCGTCGCGGACGATGCCTCCGAGGCGGGGCCGCAGCCCGTGAGGGCCACCAGCCAGGCGAAGGGTGCCCACGCGCGCGGCGATGCCGCCAACCGCGCGCCGCCCGTGGTTCCTGAAGAGTTGATTCTCATTACGTCCTCCTCAGCGCGGGGTGCTTCCCGGGCCCGGGTCCGCCGGCGCGCCTGCGGTGAACGAACCGACCCCGGAGCCGGCAAGCCCCGGGGTCGGCGCGTCCGAACAGTCCGGCCCCCGCGCTAGAAGCCGACGGGCCGCGTGGCCGCATCGCAGAGCGTTGCACGATCCGCGATGGTCAGGTTTTCGTTCAGGTGAAACTCGTTCTCGGGCATGAGGAAGCGAACCCCGCCCTGCAGCTGATGGCCGCCGCGCAGGGTGGCGCCCACGTCCCTCGGGAACCAGAGCAGATCCGGGTTCTGGAGCTTGGTCATGAAATAGCGGGCCTCGAGGAAGAGGGCCCGGCGCCGCTCCTCGATGATCATGTACCGGATCTCCTCGGCGTCGCCGGCATTCGCGTAGGTCACCAGCGGCAGTCCGTCGGCAGCCCGGAGTTCGTTGACAAGATCGATCGCCCTCTGACCGCCCTCGACCTCGGCGCGGATCAGCACCATCTCCTTCCAGTTGACCAGGGGAATGTCGGCGCCCTCGGCGTTGTACTTGGCGTTGACGAAGGACTCGACCCCGACACCCTGAATCTCCGCCTGCATGTGCTGGACGCGCGTGTCGGGCACGGCGGCATCCTCGTCCATCATGCGGTGGCCGCCCGCCGTCCGGATCGGAATGCCGTCCGCCCGGATCGCCCGCCCGTCAGGCAGGATCCCAAGGTTCAGGTAGCCGGTGAAGGGGATGACGTCCGGCCACGGCGCGCCGGTCACCGGGTTGGGCGGACCCTCCCACCAGTCGATGACGTCGTACAGCTCGCCGTAGTGAATGAAGGTGCCCGCGTAGTAGGGCTTGTTGCGCCGCACCGGGTCTCCCGCATCGCGGGTGACGTAGGCGACGAACCCCTGCGGCACCTGCTGGGCATCGGCCAGCGCGCCCGAGCCGTCGCCGGCCATCCAGCGCGCTTGCGCACGCAGCCCGTGCGCCATGGCCTGGGCGCTCGAGGCGATGTCGAAGGGCATCTCGAAGTCGCCGGAACTCCCGATCTCGCCGAGGGCCCGCGTGAGGCGGTCCTCCGCCATGCCCAGCGTTTCGGCGGGCGTCATCAGCGGTCCCCCGTCGATGGAGACCTCGCACATGGTGGAGCCCATCAGGTTGAAGACGGCTCCCTCGTAGAGGGAAGCGATCGCCAGAAACCGGGCCCTGTTGGACACCTGATCGGCCGTCCACTCGGTCTCGAGCTTTTCGTGCAGTCCGGCGGCGAAGCTGCGCGCGGTCATGAAGTCGAGGAACCGGAATTCGTAGTTGTACTGGAAGTGTCCGCAGTCGGTGCCGCCGCTGCAGAGATAGACTTCACCGCCGTCCTCGCGGCCGTGAAGCTCCCATACGTAGTCGTTGTAGGTGTTCTGGAAGTGGGTGATGATCGTGTTGACCTGGGTCTGGGCCCCGGCCGGATCCACCAGCGCCTCGTCCGTTAGCTGGGCGGGCAGGTCGACCTCCAGCACGTCGCTGCAGGCGCCGACAAAGGCCAGCGAGAACCCGGTCGCCAGGACGGCGAGAGTTCGCCCCGTCCGATGCGCGGTGCGCTCGTATTCAAAGAAGCTGTTCATATGCATCTATCCTCCGACGGTATTCGTTCCCGGAAACTCAGAAGGTGACCCGAAGCTCGAGGTGCATGCTGGTAAGCGGCGCCATGAGCCTGTGGTTCGCGCTCCCGAAGTCGGACGTACCCATTTCGGGGTCCAGAACCGGGAGACCGGGATTCCCGGCCTGCGTGCCGAGGAAGTTCCCCACCTCCTTCTGGCGCTGCCAGATGGTCCACAGTTCGCGGCCCGAGAAGGACATCGATGCGCGATCCGCCCCGATGCGATTGGCCATCGCCTCGGTGAAGTTGTAGCGGACCCCGACCTCGCGGAGCTTCCAGAAGTCGGCGTCGAAGTAGCCCCAGGTGGCCTGCGAACGGTAGCGGTCGCCCGCGACCCAGACCGGATCGCATTCGCAGCGGGAGTCGTAGCTGTTGTTGTAGCGGTGCCCCCACTCCTGGGCGCCGTCCAGGCCGACCTTGCCAAAGCCCCCGTCCGCCAGCAGATGGATGGAGACGGCGTTGTCGGCCAGGCTGATGCTCGGGTTGACGGAGAACCGGTACGGGAAGAAGGCCGGTCCGGCCATGATGTTGTACCCTGCGTCCTGGCAGGGAATCAGGGGTCCTCCGAGGATCACGCCATACTGATCGGTCGGTCCGGTGCCGGAGGGAACCGTGGCCGGAGTGCCATCAGGACCGACGATGACGCCCGCGTCGCACATCGCGCTGACGTTCTCGCCGTACGAGTTCCGGACCGGGCCATTGGGGTCGAACTGGGCCGACATCACGTAGTACCTGGGCTCGGAGTAGTTCGGATACGGCAGCCCGATCCGGATCTCGCGGGTGCCCGCGAAGCTCCCCAGGTCCTTGATCCGGTTCATGACGTAGGACCCGGTCAGCCCCAGGTTGACGGAGACGCCCGACCCCTCGTAGAGCCGGGTGTTGACCGAGGCCTCCCATCCCCAGTTGTCGATGCGGCCCAGATTGCGCTGGGTGACTCCGCCGAAGCCGAGGCTGGGCGGAAGGGCCACGGCCAGGAGTGCATCCTCGTTCTTCTGGTCGAAGTAGGTGAACTCGGCGGATACCCTGTCGTCCAGCAGCGCGACGTCGAACCCGACCTCGAGCTCCGTGCTGCGCTCGGGACCCACGGCAGGGTTGCCCGGGTTGGAGGGGTCGAGGGCCGTCGTCCCGCCCGCTCCGGGAATGACGCTGTACTGGTTGGTTCCGGCGAACGCGTCCGGCTGCCGGCCGGCCTGGCCCCAGGCGCCGCGCAGACGGAACGAGTTGACCATGTCGAAGTTCCAGAAGCTCTCCTCGGACATGACCCAGGTGGCCGAGACCTTGGGATAGGTCTCCGGCTCGAGCTCGGCGCCGAAGGCGGAGTTGTCGTCGAAGCGGACCGCACCGGTAAGGAACAGCCGGTCGTTGTAGCTGAACTCCTCCTGCACGTAGAAGCCGATCGACTTGTTCTCGATGTAGTCGAAGTTGAGGTCGGCACTCGCGGGCGGAGTCTGGTTGACGGTGCGCGAGAAGGGGGACGCGAATCCCCGTCCGGTGGTGCCGAGCATGGAGAGGCGCTCGAAGTAGTACTGCGCCCCCACGGAGGTCGCGGTGCCCCAGGAGTCGGTCAGGGCCCTCCGGGCGGTGGCGGACCAGTCCGCCGTGAAGTTGGTGGTGACCGGCCGCTCCAGAACTACCAGCCCGGAAGCGGTCTCCTCGTACACCGGCGACAGCTGCACCTCGAGAGGCCAGAGCACGTTGTTCTCGTCCCAGCCCTTGTCCAGGCCGACCACGACCCGTGACGAGAGCCAGTCCCCGGTGGTGAAGTTGAGCGTGCCGCTTCCGGTGAAGCGGCTGAACTCGCGCGTCGCCTCGAGCTTGGCCACGTCCGAGGGAAGGTGCTCCTGGAACCCCATCAGCCGGGCGCATGCGTTGCGCCCGTTGATGCGCGGATAGCAGAAGCCGTTGCCCCAGGCGAGGTCTTCCCAGATGCCGCCGTCGCCGTCCGCGGGCGACAGGAACCTCGTCTTGCCGTCCACATATCCGGTGGAGACGTCGAGCGAGAAATTCTCGGAGAAGACTACGCCTACGTTGGCGCGCAGCCGCAGCGCCTTGTTCCAGTTGTAGTAGGTGATGCCTTCGTCGTTGTCGTAGTTCCCGGAGAGAAAGTAGCGGTAGTTCTGGGTGCCGCCGCGCACGCCCAGGTTGTAGCTCTGGCTGAGCCCTCTCTGGAACAACTCGTCCTGCGGCCACGGGAAGGCTCCCTGGTCGATCAGGACGTTGGACTCCTCGTAGGCGTTGTAGGGCACCAGCCCCTCGCCCTCGCGGCAGGGCGGGTCGAAGCTGTTCTGGCATGTCCACTTGGTGCCGATGCGCGCCGCCGGATTGCGCAGGTAGTTGGTGCCCATGCGCACCGAGGCGTCGAACTGGGCCTCGCCCTCGGCGCCGCGCTTGGTGATGATCTGAATCACCCCGGCCGACGCCTCGGTCCCGTACAGCGTGGCGGCCGCCGGTCCCTTGATGATCTCGATGCTCTCGATGTCCTGGGGATTGAAGTCGTTGAGGACGTTGACCTCTCGCTCATTCCCCAGATCGGGTCCTGCCTGCGAGTTGTTGTTCACGCGGACGCCGTCCACGTAGATGAGGGGATTGGAGCCCAGATTGAAGCTCCCGGTGCCCCGGACCTCGATCGCCGACCCGGTCCCGACGTTCCCGCCGGCCCTGGCGAACTGCACTCCGGGGGTCCGGGCGGTCAGCAGGTCCTGCATGTTGAGGACAGCGACTTCCTGGGTCACCTGCGCCGCTTCCAGCGTGGCCACCGCGTTGCCGATCGCGCGCCGCTGCGTGCCCCCCGGCGTCCCGGTCACGATGATCTCGTCGAGCCCGAGCGCCTCTTCGGTGAGCTGAAAGTCCAGCAGGGTGGTCTCGTCGGCCGCCACCGTGACCTCGATGGTCGAGGAGGTGTAACCGATGCGCTGCGCCGTGACCGCGTGCGTGCCGGCGGGCACGCCCGCCATGAGAAAGCGCCCGTTCTGCTGGGTGAGGGCGCCGATGCTGGGTTCGGCGATGAAGACCTGCACGGCGGCAAGGGGCTCGCCGGTCTGCCGGTCGGTTACCGTTCCCGTCAGGGTCGCCTGCTGTGCCTGCACGCCTGGCACAAGCACGAGGACGGCCACGGCGGACAGGGAAAGAAGACATAGTCGTCGAAGCATTGGCTCCTCCAGGATGGTGGATGGCTCGGGGCGCCACGGCGAGATGGGACCCGGCGCGGCGCAAGGCGGGAATGGAGCACAAGGAGAGTGCTCCGGGAGGTGGGTCACGCGGGACACGCTGCGGGCGAGCGGGAGGCAGCGCTACCAGCCCCGGCGACTCCGGCAGCGGAATTCCTCCGGCAGTCCGCGAATCTCGATCGGAAAAATCTGATCGCCCGCTTGACTGATACGGAGCGCGGTTTCCCGTGTCAAACGGCACGGTTGCACGGGATTACGTCCAGCGGGCCCGTCAATCGGCGCCCGAACTCAGTTCGTACCCGAGCGGGTCTCGATGTGGATGGATCCGTCCGCGGATCCCTGAAGGAAGGCCGAAGCCGGGCCCCGCAACACACGGATGTTCCTGACTTCGCTCGCCGGAATCTGGCTCAGGACCTCCATCGCGGGGCCGAAGGTTCCGATGCGCACGCCGTCCAGAAACACGGCCGGCTCGCCGCTGAGCCCGAAGGTGCCGGTGCCGCGCAGACGCACGGGGTTGGTGTTCAGCCCCAGGTTTCCGGAGTTGGGGTTCATGTCCAGTACCCTGCGGGCCACGAGTTCGGCGGCGGTCCTCGCCTCGCTGACCCCGCTGGGCGCGGCCAGCAGCTCTTCCAGGACCACATCGGCCCGGGGCATCATGACCTGCATGTAGAGCAGGACGTCGCGCACCACCTCGACCTGCTCCACCACCACCGGGTATCCCGGGGCCTCGATGCGCACGGCCAGCGCGCCGAGCGGAACCCCCTCGAACGAGAAGGTGCCGTCCCCTCCGGTTACCGCCTCCAGCTCCGTGCCGACCACCGTCACGCGGGCCGAGTCGATGAGAGAGAGCGTGGCCTGGTCTGCGACCACCCCGTGGAGCGGTCGCTGGGCCAGGCCCGCCGCCGGCTTGAGGCTCAGCCCCAGCGCGACGGCCAGGAAGATGAAGGCCGCCCGCGACCGGGAGACGAATGGATGTGGTGGGCAGGAAAACGGATTCAACGAAGCCCCCTGCGGACCGTTTTGCCTGGTAGTGGACTTAAAACATATGCATCTCCGCGCTGTTTCGCCTTACCCGAACCCGCGGCAGCGTTCCCTCACCGACGCACAGCCGCCCGTTGGACGCGACATCCGAGCCATGAACAGTTCCGCAAACCATCCCTTGACGACGCCCGGGGCCGGCAGCCGCAAGGCCCTGCACCCGTTCAGGACGTGCCTGCAGTTGTGTGCAGTCGTCGTGTTGGCCCTCGGCGCCCTTTCAGGTTGCACCTCGACGCGGGGCGAGCCCCGGCCGCCCGGCCGTGTGGAGGGCATCTCCCTGGAAGTCAACAACCAGAGCCGCAACGCCGTGACCATCTACGTGTGGAGCGACACCTACCAGAACCGGCTGGGGATGGTCGAGGCGCTCAACCGCGACACCTTCGACTTCCGGTGGAACCTGGCAGGGCGCGTGTACTTCCTGATGGACTTTCTCGCCCAGGGATGCGTCCTCTCGGAACCCATCGACGTCATCGACGGCGACGAACTCATTCTCACCGTCCAGCCGATCGACCACCGGCGCGCCTCGCGCGCGGCCTGCCGCAGACCGTAGATCATCGGCCCGGACCGGGTGAGCGGCCGCCGCGGCACCATCCGCCTCTACGGCGTCCCCTCCGCTTCGAACTCGTAGCGGTAACCGAGCGCGCGCCCCTCGATGAAGACACTGAAGTCCGCGCTGGCGTCCGGCGCCGGAGCCCTGGCTTCCAGGAACCTCTCTCCCAGCACTCCGGCGTTGTCCTGGAAGATGAAGCGCAGCCGCAGCGGCGCGCCCTCCGGCAGCGCGTTCCCCACGATGCGTCCCTGCACCAGGGTGCCCTGGTCGGTCACGCGCAGCCTCAGGCCGTCGACGTGGACGGGCAGGCCGTCGGAACGGGCCACCCCGGCGCGCGCGCCAGCTTCGTCTCCCGTCTCCAGCCGCGCCCGCGCCATGATGAGATGTGCCGCCTCGCTCAGCGGATCGACCGCCAGCAGCCGATCGCCGGCGTCGACGAGCGCCGCCCACGCCTCGTCCGCGAACAGCGCGTTGGCGTAGTTGAACCACGCGTCGCGCGAGTCGGGCTGCTTTGCCGTGAGCAGTTCGAACGCCCGCCCCGCCTGCTCGTAGCGCGATGAACGGAAGAGCGTGATCCCCAGGTTGAACAGGTCGGCCGCGGCCAGCGACTCGTCGGTGAGGAGCGAAGCGTAGAGTTCGGCGGCTTCGTCCGCGCGTCCCAGCTCCACCAGGGTCCTCGCGAGATCGCTCCGCACGCGGATGCTCCCCGGATCGCGGGCCAGCTGCCGCTGGAGCAGCGGTTCGACCCCGGCGAAGCGGCCGGCGGCGAGGAGAAGCTGGACGAGCCGATTCTCCGTGTCGGCGCGCAACTCGCCACGCTCGCGAATCTCGGCTTCCTCCAGCAGGCGGGTCGCCGGGCGCCCTTCGAGGCCGCGCAGCGCATCCTCATACACGCGGATGGCTTCGTCCCGGCGCCCAAGCTCCACCAGGAGGCTGGCCACGTTGCGGTGGGCCGCCGGTTGCAGGTCGTAGATGGCCGTGGCGCGGAGCCAGTGCTCGGCAGCCGCATCCTGCTCTCCTCTCGCGTAGGCCTCCAAACCCGCGTTGAAGGCCCGGGCCCACGCGGCCTCCCGCTCCGGCTCGATGTCCAGCTCGTACGCGGGATAGATGCGCTCGGCCTCCACAAACCAGCGGTGGGCGTCGCGATAGTCCCCGAGCCTGGCCCCGGCGACCCCGGCGAGGAAGTAGTGGATGGAGTTGCCCGGATCGGCCTCGATGCCCTCCAGGGCCTGCGCGAGCGCGGCCTCCTCCTCCCCGTGGATGTTCAGATAGAGCGTGGCCGTCTGCGAAAACCGGGTCTCGGCGGGCGGCACTCCCGGAGGGTAGACGATCCCGGTGGGCGACCGTACCGGCCCCGAGGGTCCCCGGCCGACCGCGCAACCGAGAAACAGCATCCCCGCCAGCAGAGCAGGGCCCGCGGCGCAAGGTCGCATCAGGTCCACGGGAAGGGGATGCTGAAGACGGCGGAGCGCGCCACCGCCACTCCCTGTTCCCGGGCGGGCCGAAACGAGATCACCTCGTTGACGAGTTCCAACGCGATTTCGTCGACGCGCCGGTCGCCGCTGGACTCCATGATCTCGGACCACTCGACCGACCCGGTGCGGTCGATCCAAAGGGTGACGCGCACGGTCATGAAGTCCTCCTCGACCAGCCCTTCCTGCGCGGCGGAACGGCGCATGAACTCCATGACCTCGTCGGGATTGCGCACGAGCACCCACGCCGACAGCGAAGTCAGGGAGAGTTCGGGCTCGAGCACGGAGAGCCGATCCAGATCGAGCTCATCGGGATCCGGCAGCGATTCCAGCGACGCCGTGGAGGCGCTGCCTCCGATGGAAAGCTCGCCGTCGACAGAGGCTGCCTCGCCCTCGAAAGCGCCGGAGGGCTCCGGCTCGGAGAGTTCCAGCTCCGGTTCGACGACAGCGGGCCTGGGCGCCGCGCGTCCACGCAGACGTTCCAGGAAGCTGCCCCCGCCACCCCCGCCGGCGGCGTCCGCCAACGCCGCGGGATCGAACTCCTCCTGGTCTTCCTCCTCCTCGAGATCTGCGGCGGAAGCCGAGTCCTCACCCGCACCCGACACGGCCGCGAACGCGATGGCCTCCAGGCCGGCAATGGGTCCGGGAGGCTGGAGGAGGATCCACTCCGTACCCCGGGCGCCGAAGAGGGGCTCCGGCGACAGGTCTCTCAGCCTCCATCCCGGGAAGAAAGCGAAGCCCGCCAGATGGACGAACACGGCAACCACGATCGACCAGGCCAGCCGGTCGTCCCACTGTGCCTTGAAGCGGTCGTTGGCGGTGGGAACGAACATGGGTCACACTAGGGAGGGACGTGCGGAACGGACAAGCCCCCAATCCGCGTCATCCGCAGACCGCGCCGGAACGGTGCTGCATGAAGATCTCCCTGCCGTGGCTGACGGCGATCCTGACCGTGTGCGGGTTCATGTTCTGGTTGTCTTCGACTCGACCGAAACCTGCCACAGACACCCTCCCGACTCCGCCTGACGCCGAACCGGACCGGGTCGAACCCCCGACCGAGGGATCGTCGATGCCGTGCCAGGTCCCGCTCCCATGGCGAATCGCGCGGCTGGACGAGGAGTTCGGCCTCGACGCCCCGACCGCGGAAACCGTGCTGCGTGAAGGGGCCGCGCTCTGGGAAACGGCGGTCGGGCGGCCGCTCTTCGCGCACGATCCGGAGGCCGGCATGCCCGTCCGTCTGGTGTACGACCAGCGCCAGGCGCGGACGGACGAGCGGAGGCGCCTGGAGGCCGAGCTTGAGCGCGAGCGCGAGACACTGGAATCTGCCGATTTCGAAGCTCGCGCCCGCGAACTCGCCGAACTCCTTCCTCCCGACACCGCGGAGGCGGCGGTCTACCGCGAGGCGGTTGTCCGCGACGGCGCGGGCGGGGTCACCGTCAGCCGCGAGATCCGCATCTATCGCTTCGCCGATCTGGACGATCTGCGACGGGTCGCGGCACATGAACTGGGGCATGCCCTCGGCCTCGGACACGTGTCCGACGCGGCGTCGCTGATGCGAGGCGGACCCCCGCCCGAGGGCGACGATCACACGAGCCCGGCCGTGGGCCCCGCCGACATCGATCGGCTGCGCGTGCTGTGCCCGGGATTGCGGGTCGAAGCCAGCCGCCCGAACTGATCCGCACCTCTTTGCGGCTCCCGCTTGTCGGTCCTATACTGAAGGCTGGTGCGGAGTGTCTCGTCGCGATGAGACGAGTCCCCCTTGGTTCTGGCGGAGGCAATGAGAACACTCGTCATCGGCACGTCTCTGGGTGTGGCCCTGGCACTGCTCGGCGATCCCCATTCCCTTCCCCACGCGAAATCCCGGCCCGATCCGGCGCGGGCCCCGTCCGCAACTCGCGCCCCGTCGATCGAGTCGCCTGTCCTCACGCGGGTGGTGACGCAGTATTGTCAGGTCTGCCACAACGACGCGCTGCTCACGGGCAACGTCTCGTTTCAGGGGTTCGAAGTGGAACGTGCTCCGGATCAGGCGGAGACGGCGGAACGCATGATCCGCAAGCTGCGCGCGGGCATGATGCCGCCGCCCGGGATGCCGCGCCCGGCAGGCGACACCCTCCAGGTGCTGGTGGAAACGCTGGAGCAGCTGGTCGACGAAGCCGCGGTCTTCCGCCCCAATCCCGGAATCCGCCGCTTCCAGAGGCTGAGCCGCGCGGAGTACGAGCGCGTCATCCGGGACATGCTGAATATCGAGATCGACGCCGGCCGCTGGCTCCCCGCCGACGTGCTGCTCGGCAGCTTCGACAACCTGTCCGCGGCCCAGGGGCTTTCGACGACCCTGCTGGCCTCGTACATGCGCGCCGCCACCGAGGTCAGCCGCCTCGCGGTGGGGAACCCCGATGCGGTTTCGTCCTCGTCGAAGTACACCAACCCGATCGAGGTCTCGCAGCACGCCTGGGATCACATCGAGGGAACCCCGTTCGGCACCCGTGGCGGGATGGTGGTGACCCACGACTTCCCCGCCGACGGTGAATACGTCCTGACGGTGGAAACCCTGTTCGGACAGGGCACCGGCTTCGAGGACCTCGACATCTCCATCGACGGCGAGGGCGTGGCGGTCATTCCGATCCCGCACAACGGCGAGCGCAGCGTGCCGCTCAACACCGATCCCGTCTTCGTGCGTGCCGGTCAGCGCCAGGTGGCGGCGGCGTTCGTGCGGCGCATGGACGGTCCCTACGACGACCGCTTCAGCCCGTTCGACTGGTCGTTCGTGGGCGGCGAAGACGCCCAGCAGTGGGCCAACTACGGCATCACCGCGCTCCCGCACCTCTCCAACCTGATGATCACCGGGCCCACGACCGTAACCGGCGTATCCGACACGCCGACCCGGGACCGGATCTTCTCATGCCGTCCGTCGTCCGCGGCGGATCAGCGTCCCTGCGCAGAGTCCATCGTCGCCAGACTCGCGGAACAGGCCTATCGGCGCCCCGTCACCAACGAAGACATGCTGGGGCTGATGGCATTCTACGACCAGGGATCCGCCGACGGCGGGTTCGAGATCGGCGTGCGCACCGCGCTTCAGGCACTGCTCGCGAGCCCCTCGTTCGTGTTCCGGCTCGAGCGGGAGCCATCCGGGACCGCGGAAGGCGAGAACTACTACCTGGGCGACCTCGACCTGGCTTCCCGGCTCTCCTTCCTGCTCTGGGCATCGGTGCCGGACCGGGAGCTGCTCGATGTCGCCGCCAGCGGCCGGCTTTCCGACGATGACGTGCTGGAAGCGCAGGTACGGCGCATGCTCGCCGATCCGCGCTCCGAGGCGCTGGGAACGCGCTTCGCGCATCAGTGGCTGCGCCTGCAGGACGCCGCCAAGAACAACCCCGAGCCGTATCTCTATCCCGACTTCACAGGTCAGTTGAGCGACGACCTGGTGCGGGAGACCGAGCTCTTCTTCAACCATCTCGTGCAGGAAGACCGCAACTTCCTGGAGTTCTTCAGCGCCGATTACACGTTCCTCAACGAGCGTGTGGCCCGGCATTACGCGATCGAAGGCGTCACCGGAAGCGACTTCCGCCTGGTCACGTATCCCGACGACAAGCGCCGCGGCATCCTCGGCCACGGGAGCGTGCTTCTGCTGACCTCGATGTCGGCCCGAACCTCTCCGGTTCTGCGCGGAAAGTGGGTCATGGAGGTCCTGATGGGTACGCCTCCGCCGCACCCTCCGCCCAACGTTCCCGCCTTCGACCAGACCGAGGGAACGGCGGACGGCCGCCGCCTCACCACTCGTGAGCGGATGGAGCGGCATCGCGCCAACCCCACCTGCAACGCCTGCCACCGCTTCATGGATCCGATCGGCCTCGCGCTCGACAACTACGACGTGACCGGCCGCTGGCGCATCCGCGAGAACATGGTGGCGCTCGACACGCGCGGCGACTTCTACGACGGAACGCCCATCACCACGCCGGCGGAACTGACCCAGGTCATCCTCAAGCGCCCGGTCCCGCTCGTGCGCAACTTCACGGCGCATCTGCTGGCGTACGCGATCGGCCGCCCCGTGGAGTACTTCGATCAACCGACCATTCGAGTCATCGCGAACGACGCGGCGGCCGAAGGATACAGCATGTCCGCCTTCGTTCTGGGGGTCGTGAAGAGCGATCCGTTCCGGATGAGACGAACCGAGGCGACCGCAGACACGGAAGCCAACCAGGGAGTGTAAGGCACCATGAACTTCATCACGGGAAAGCACCTCTCTCGCCGCACCTTCCTGCAAGGGATGGGCACGACGGTCGCCCTCCCCCTGCTGGACGCGATGGTCCCCGCAGGCAGGTTGTGGCGCGACCGCGCCGCCACCGACTTCACGCGCTTCGTGGGCATCGAGGAGTCGATGGGGTGCGCGGGCGGAAGCGACTGGGGCGACCAGCAGTTCCTGTTCGCGCCCGAGAAGGTCGGCCGCGACTTCGAGTTCGTGGCGACCAGCCAGCTCAAGCCGCTGGAGCCCTTCCGCGAATACCTGACGGTGATCAGCAACACCGACTCGCGCATGGCGGAGGCGTACCGCGCGGAGGAGATCGGCGGCGACCACGACCGCACCACCGCCGTCTTCCTGACCCAGGCCCATCCCAAGCAGACCCAGGGATCGGACGTCTATCTCGGGACCTCGCTGGACCAGCTGCATGCACGCCGCTTCGGCCAGGACACCGCGCTGCCCTCGCTCGAGCTCACCACCGAGTCGATCGACCGCGGGGGCGGATGCGCCTACAACTACCACTGCGCCTACACGACCTCCGTGGCGTGGGCCTCGCCGACCCAGCCGCTCCCGGCCATTCGCGAGCCGCGCGCTGTCTTCGAGCAGCTCTTCGGCGCGGGTGACTCCGCCGCCGACCGCGCGGCCCGCCGCCGCACCGACCGCAGCGTCATCGACTGGATTGCCAGCGAAGTGGCGCGCCTGAAGAGAGAGCTGGGGGCCGTCGACCGCCGGGCCATGGACGAGTACCTGACCCACATCCGCGAACTGGAGCGCCGCATCGAGCTGGTCGAGGAGCGCAACAGCAGCGGCGACGAGCGGGCGATGCCCGAGGCTCCTTCCGGGGTTCCCGATTCCTGGGAAGAGCACATGGAGATCATGTTCGACCTCCAGCTGCTCGCGCTGCAGACGGACATGACCCGGGTCATCACCTTCAAGATCGGCTTCGATCAGTCGAACCGGACCTTCCCGCTGAGCGGCACCAACAAGTCGATCCACGGAGCGTCGCACCACGGCAACGTCCCCGCCGACATCATGGACTTCAACCTCATCAACACCCACAGGCTGAGCCTGATGGGCTACTTCCTCGAGAAGATGAAGAACACGATGGAGGGCGACGCCTCCCTGCTGGACAAGACCGCGATCGTCTGGGGCTCGTCCATGGGCGATCCGAACCTGCACAACCACCGCCGCTGCCCGCTCATCCTGATGGGGCACGCCAACGGCGCCCTGGAAGGCAACATGCACCTGCGGGCACCCAAGGGGACGCCGATGGCCGACGTCTTCGTGAGCCTGATGCAGGGCATCGGACACGACGACATGGCTTCGTTCGGCGACAGCGTGAGCCCGTTCCCGCTCACGTTTCCGAGAGGCGGCATCGCTGACGCGCTGCGGGAGGCGGGATCGTGAGGGCCCCGAACCGGGCGGCGCGACGCCGCATGGGGCTGTTGGGCGCGACCCTGCTGCTGGTTTCGCTCGCCGGCTCCGTTGAGGCCCAGGATGCCGGGCTGATGGCGGCGGCGAAGCAGGGTGACGCGGTTGCGGTGGAGGCGCTGCTTGCCGGAGGCGCGGACCCGAATCGGGCGCGGGGCGACGGCATGACCGCGCTGCACATGGCTGCAATCGAGGGGCACGGCGATGTGGTGGCCGCGCTGCTGGAAGCGGGCGCCGAGGTCGGCGCGACCACCCGCATCGGGGCGTACACGCCGCTCCACCTGGCCAGTCAGGGCGGGCACGGCGCGGTGGTGCGCGCGCTCCTCGAAAAGGGCGCGGACGCAACGCTGGCGACCACCAACAGCGGGACCACCCCGCTCCATCTGGCCTCGCGGGTGCTGGACGGCGAGGAAGCCGTCGCCGCGCTGCTGGAATACGGCGCCGAGGTGAACGCGCGCGAGGGCTCCGTCGGCCAGACCCCGCTGATGTTCGCGGCTGCGTACAACCGGACACCCGCCATTCGGGTGCTCCTGAAGCACGGGGCGTATCCGAACATCGCCACCACGGTCGTGGACGTGCTGCGCAACGTGGCCATCGACCGCGAGGCCAGCCAGCTCCTGCGCGACCGCATCGAGGGGCTTCGCTTCCAGGCCGCGCCGGGTACGGAACCCGAACTGACCCCCGCGCAGGTACAGGAAGCGATCGCCGCCCAGCGGGAGTTCCTGCGCGCCGACCACTCGCGGCGGGACCTCGACCCCGACGATCTCACTCAGTACCGGGCGGACTATCCGGGCGGCCCGCCGCTCGCGCGCCCCCCCTACCGGGAGACGCTTGTGGGCATGACCGGCGGCATGACCGCGCTGCTGCACGCCGCGCGCGAAGGACACGTCGAAGCTGCCCTCGCCCTCCTCGACGGCGGGGCCGACATCGACCAGGTCAGCGGCGACGGCACCAGCCCGCTGTTGATGACCATCCTCAACGGCCAGTTCGACGTGGCCATGGAGCTGGTCGAGCGCGGCGCGGACCCGGACCGGGCCGCCGACACCGACGGAATCTCCCCGCTGTTCGCGGTGCTGCAGACCCACTGGGCGCCCAAGTCCAACTACCCGCAGCCGCGCGCGCACGACAACGAGCAGACCGAGTACCTCGAGTTGCTGCAGGCGCTTCTGGACGCTGGCGCGGACCCGAACGTCCAGCTCAACACGCATCTCTGGTACTGGGAGTTCGGCCTCACCAAGATGGGCATCAACCTGGAGGGCGCCACGCCGTTCTATCGGGCCGCCTTCGCGCAGGACATCGAGGCGATGAAGATGCTGGCCGCCCACGGCGCCGACCCCGACATTCCCACGCGCTGGCCGGCGGTCGGCATGCGTGAGCGCCGCCAGCAGGACGGGCGGCAGCAGGAGGATTCAGGCCTTCCCTGGATTCCCGAGGGGTCCTACAACGCCTATCCCATTCACGCGGCAGCGGGCGGCGGCTGGCAGGGGCTCGGCGCATTCAGCGTGCGCGCCGTTCCAGACAACTTCCTCAATGCCGTCAAGTACCTGGTCGACGAGCACGGGGCGGATGTGAACCTGGCCGACTCGTGGCTGTACCGGCCGATCCATTACGCCGCGGCCCGGGGTGACAACGAACTCATCATGTACCTCGTCGAGCAGGGAGCGGACGTGACCGCCATTACCCGGCTGGGTCAGTCCGCAGCCGACATGGCGCGTGGAGGCCGTTCGGGCTTCTTCGTGCGCGTCGCCTACCCCGAAACGGAGGAACTGCTGGTCAGCCTCGGCTCCAGCCGCGAGTGCGAGCACACCCACTTCCTCGACACCGGCGACTTCTGCGAGGGTCTCGGAGTCTTCGACCCGTGGAAGGAGAAGGGGATTCCGCAGACGACGGAGACCGTGGTGCCGCCACCGCCTCCTCCGGGAGGGAATCGGAGGTAGGCCCCGGCTAGTCCTCCCAGCTCACGGCGTCCCCCACCTGGATGCGGGCGTCACTCAGCACCGTGCAGAAGACGCCGCCGCGCCAGTCGGGATCGAGGGCGTCCCGCAGCCCGGTGAGCTGTTCCTCCATGATCGTGCAGGGCCGGGTCTCACCGCGCACCTGAAGCACGCAGTCCCCGATTCGCATCCTGCGGTCGCGGGTGTCGGCCAGGCTCACCCCGCTCACCATCAGGTTCGCGCGTCGTAGAGTTGGATCGACAGCGGTGCCGAGTTCGTCGTTGAGCGTGTCGAAGACTTCCTTCTCGATCAACGTGACCTGGCGCCGGGTGCGCCCGTAGTTCGCGTCGCCGGCAAGTCCGCCTCCCGCTTCCGCGGTGGCCGCGGAGACGGCGCTCATCTCGCCCCCACGCTGCCGCTTCAGCCAGATCGCCTCGAGTCTTCCGCTCATCCCCATCGCTCCTGTCGATTCCGTTCCGGTTACTGGATATGTCGTGGTTTCAAGGGTTTATCGTCGTCTCGGGTTCCGAGATGAACCGTCCTCCGCTCCTCGGCCCGGACCGCTCCAGAATACCCTATCGGGTCGCTGAAGGCGAGGGGGATTCCTGCCGGTCGGAAAGCCGACCACGGCGAAGTCCGGGCCTGCGCCGATGGCCAGCGTCGAAGCCGGTGCCGAGGAAGTCCCGGTCAGCCATGGACTCGCCCGGGAGTCCGGGTTCGGAATGCTCCGTGAAGGGGATCTCAAGCCAACGACGTGCGGCCGGTCGGTGGCTTCGGACCACCGATTCGTGTCCGCCGAAAGCCTACCGTCAACACGGAGACCATGGACATGACCCCTCGACGCAAGACCCCACGACGCCTCGCGATGGCCGCACTATCCCTCGCGGCCGCCCTCGCCCTGCAGACCGAACCGGCGGCCGCGCAGTTCGTCGATCACTCCGAACCTGTCGAAGAGGAGATCGTCGATGGGCGTCCGGACCGCGACTCCGACGGCAACTGGACCTGGTGCTGGCCGCTGCACTGGCTCACTTACTGCTGGACCAGATAGCAGGGCACCGATGCCGGTGCGGTCCAGCAGCCGGTGGCGGCGGTCGTCATGGCCGCCGCCACCGGCGAGCGCGGCCCCCCGCGGACCGAGGTGGGAGTGCGCTTCCGCCGCGAATGGCCCCGCCTCAGTTCGCCGGCACGGCCTCCATCAGCAGGCGCAGCGCGTCGTCGAGCGCCCGGCCTCCCGGTCCGCCGCCACTGTAGTGCCCGATGCGCACCACCACCATGTCGTGCGTGGGGATGATGATCGTGCTCTGGCCTCCGGCGCCCGCCATGCGGAAGGCGCTGGTCGGAATGGGATCACCGCCGTTGGCATTCACCCAGAAAAACGCGCCCCCGTACACATGGCGCCCGTCCGCCTCCCAGGCGGGCGCGAGCGTGGACGCGTACTCCACGTATCCCTCCGGGAGGATGCGCTCGCCGTTCACGACGCCATCGGTGAGGTACAGGTTGCCTAGCCGCGCCCAGTCGCGCCCGCTGCCGAAGCCGTATCCCTGGAGCAGGAAGTTGCCGTAGGGATCGGTCATGGCGATGAAGTTGCGCATCCCCAGCTTGTCGAAGAGATGCCGCTGCGGGAACTGATGGTAGTTCTCGCCCAGCTCCCCTTCCACGCCCAGGCGGACCAGGTAGTTGGTAAGCACCGGATCGCAGTTCCGGTACCGTCCCACTGTGTCGGGCTCCCACTGCTGGTCTTTGCCGGCAGCCCACTCGAACGAGTTGACGGTGCCAGTATAGAGGTACAGGTGGTCGGGGTACCCGATGTTCGGGTCGTCGCCCGGGTCGCCCAGGTTGCGGCAGCGCAGCCCGGACGACATCCGCATGATGTCGCCGATGCGGATGGCCTGGCGCGGGTCGCCTTCGCCCTGCCACTCGGGAATCGGCGCGGACTGCCAGAGGTCATAGACCCCCTTCTGAATCAGGATGCCCATGAGCGTGCCGGTCAGGCTTTTGTTCATGGACCAGCTCTCGAGCGGCGTGGTGTGGTCGATGCCCTCGCGGTAGCGCTCCGCCAGCAGACGGCCCCGGTGGGTCACGACGAAGGCCGCGGTCAGCGCCTCGGGGGGCGCGAAGGCAGCCTCCACCGCCTGCGCCACCTTGTCCATGTCCACGTCGGCCGGGAAGGGCTCGTCCGGAAGCAGATCGCCCAGCGGCCAGGCCGTGGTCTCGGCGTCCGGGAGGGTTGAAACCACATCAACGGTCTCGTAGTACGGCTCCTCCTCGCCGATGGGGAGGGCGAGACACCCCTGGTCGCCGTGCAGCTTGGCGGAGCGCACCGTGCCGTCCGGCAGGGTGAGGTGCACGCGCTGGTTCTCGTAGTCGACCACCCGGTCGGTCACGGCGCCGCGGTGCTCCCGCAGCGCGGTGAAGAAGCCGGTGTGCTCGGCGGCGAAGTCCGGATCCAGCCCGGACAGGAAGACGTTGGAGCACAGGATCTTCGCGAAGCCCGCAGTCGAATGCACCACCGGGTCTCCCGGCGGCAGCGCGTATTCGCCAGGAAGTTCGAGCTCGGCAGCGCGGGCGAGGAGTTGCGCCTGCGGATCGTCGTCGGCCGGTTCGGGCGCGTCGGCCGGGGCGCAGCCAGCGGCGAGGAGCGTAAGGAGGACGAAAGACGGGATAAGGCGGTGCAGCATCTTCATGACTCCGCTGGAAGGATGTGGAGACCGACCATCGGCCGAATCATCGAGAGATTCACCATACGAGTCGGCTGCGGGGGCAACAAGACGAGTGAACCGGCCAGCGCTACCGCGTCGGCGTGGTTTCCCGGAGGAAGCGCCGGGAATCCCAACTCGCTTTCCCGGCCAGATGCGGAGCGCTAGTCTGAGCCCTCCGATCCGGGCTTCTTCCGGTCTCCGTGGGGAACGAACTGTGGGGAGGCAGGCGTCTTGGATTTCCTTTTTTCCGCAGGCGACCCCGCAAGCCCGTTCGTGATCTTCGGGCGCGCACACTTGCTCTCACTGGCAGTGCTCGCCCTTTTCGGCCATGTGACCATCCGCCTCGGGAAGTTGGGAAGCGAGGAAACCCGACGCCGCATCAAGCGGGGCATGATCGCCATGCTCCTCGTCACCTTCGTGGAAGGGCACTTCTGGTTCGCATTCCACGGCGAGTGGGCGGTGGTGGAGCGCCTACCCCTGCACATGTGCGGGGCCATGGTCTGGGTGAGCATCTACGGGCTCTGGACGGACCGGCCATGGACCCGCCCGCTCATGTACTATCTGGGAATCGCCGGGGCGATTCAGGGGGTCATCCAGCCGGACAGTCCCTACGGGTTTCCCCACGTGCGCTTCGTGGCCACTATGCTCTCACACACCACGATCGTGGTCGCCGGATTGTGGGTGATCTCGGTGGAGAAGTACACACCGAGCCTTCGCTCGACCCTGTGGACGCTCGCGCTCGTCCATGTCTACGCGGCGGTCATCTTCGTCTTCAACCTTCTCGTGGGTTCGAACTACCTGTACATCGTCGAAAAACCGGAGTCCACGTCGCTCATGGACATCTTCCCGGAATGGCCCTGGTACCTGCTGGTCCTCGAAGCGCTCCTCTTGGTCATCGTTGCAGGCATGTACCTGCCCTTTGCGCGCCCGCGCAGAGCCTAGAGGCGACAGGGCCCACGAGTCGTGGACTGGAGCCAGATCCGCCCTTTCCTTTCCTGATCAGCAACGCTAATCTGACCGGTGCCGCCCGGGCTTCCTCCCTCCCTCGGAACGCCCGCGCAGGAGGAGGTACATGTTGGATTCTTGTTCCCGGCCGGCACTCCGGCAGTTCCCCTCTTTGCTGTTCGCCGGCGCCCATTCCCTCATCATGGCCGGCCTCGTCGCTCTCGAGTATCCGGTCATTTCGCTCCAGCGAGTCGGCCCGGCGCCGGTTTGCGTCAGGCCCGACAAAGCCATCTGCCTGGCCCGCGGAAGCCGTTGGTCCTCGAAGGGCTCGTGATTCTCATCGTGCTCGGCATGTGCCGATCCGTCGCACGCCGGCCCAGGGGCCTGATGCCGGTACATCGGTTTCCGTCCCCGAACTGGAGGTCCGCATGAAAGAAGCCAGAGAGGGCCGCGCCATCGTCATCTTCCTCCTGATCCTCGCGCTGCTGCCGCACTGGACGCCGGCGGATGCGTCCGCGCAGGAGGATGATTCCGACTATCTGGCAACCTATTCGATCATCGCCCGTGATCCGGCGACCGGTGAACTCGGCATGGGCGTCCAGTCCAAGGCCTTCGCGGCCGGCAACCGGGCCATGCACGCAAAGGGCGGCGTGGCGGTCATCGCGCACCAGGCGTCGGCCAACCCCATGTACGGCGCGATCGGCGTCGACCTGATCGAGCGCGGCTACAGCCCGCAGGAGGCACTCGACATGATGGTGGCGAGCGACGAGGGGCGCGACCGGCGGCAGGTGGCGATTCTGGACATGGAGGGCCGCACGGCGGCCTGGACCGGAACCGGCGCAAGCGACTGGAAGGGCCACCGGTGTGGCCGGGACTTCTGCGCCCAGGGCAACATCCTGGCAGGTCCCGAGGTGGTCGACGCCATGGCAGCCTCCTTCGAGTCCTCCAGCGGCCCACTGGCCGAGCGGCTCATGGACGCGCTCGACGCGGCCGAGGCCGCGGGCGGGGACGCTCGCGGCAAGCAGTCGGGCGCGATCCTGGTGGTGGCTCCACGCGCGGGTAGTGGCGGGTTCAGCGACCGGGTGGTGGACATCCGGGTGGACGACCACCCCGCGCCACTCAAGGAACTGCGGCGCGTGCTGAATCTCTTCCGATCCGGCCAGATGGTGCGCAACGCCAATGCAAGCATGGCGCAGGGAAACCTGGAAGAGGCTCTGGCCACAGCCACCGCCGCGCGCGACAAGTCGCCGGAGAACGACAACGCGTGGGTGGCACTGGCCGCCGTGCAGACGCGTATGGGACGGGACACGGATGCGCTGGAGTCGCTCCGCAGGGCAGTCGAGCTGAATCCCGGGCGCACGCGCACGCTGCCCCGGGACCGGAACTTCGAGACTCTCCACGAGCACCCGGATTTCCGGCGCCTGATCGGGGCCGATGATCCCGGCGCAGGTGCTCGTCTGACGGATAGATAGTGCAACGTCGCCGCGGGCGATCTGCCCGCTTCAAGTCTTCCTTCAAGACCGCCATGTGCGAGGAGGTCATGATGCTCGAATTATGTCTGCAAAGCGTAGGCGCCAACTGGACAGCTCCAAGGAGATCGGCACGATGTATGCCAATCCTTGGCGCGTGTCTGTCTCTGCTGGTCCCCGTCAGCGCGGCGGCGCAGAACACCGCGACGGTGACCGGTCTGGTCTCGGACGCGAACACGCTGGTCCCCCTGAGCGGCGTCGAGATCCAGGTCCAGGGTACCGGCATCAATGTGGCCACCAACAACGACGGCCGGTTCATTCTCCTGAACGTTCCGGTGGGGGACGTCGTTGTCACGGCGTCGCTGATCGGCCGCCGTACCGCTGAACAGGAGGTGACGGTCACGGCCGACACACCGACGGAGGTGAATTTCCTCCTGGTCGAGACGGCGATCAACCTCGATGAGATCGTGGTTACCGGCACGGCAGGGGAACAGCAGGCCCGTTCCCTGGGGACCACGGTCGGATCCCTCCCGGTGGCCGAAACGCAGGTAATCGCTCCCCGAGACAACTTCGAGACCATGCTGGGGGGCGCCGTGCCGGGCGTGAACGTAGCCTACGGCGGCGGCCACGTCGGAGGCGGCAACAACATACGCATCCGGGGAGCCGGATCCATGGTCCTCTCAGGGCAGCCACTCATCTACATCGACGGTGTCCGGGTGAACAGCGGCGGTCCGGGGGCCGAAGGGTCCCTTGGCGTGGGCACGCAGAGTCCGTCCACGCGGCTGAACGACATCAGCCCGGAACTCATCGAGTCCATCGAGATCATCAAGGGTCCGGCGGCGGCTACGCTCTACGGGACGGAGGCGTCGAACGGGGTCATCAACATCATCACCAAGCGAGGCGCTCGGGGCGCCCCCGTTTTCACTCTGACGTCGAAGGTCGGGCAGAACTGGTATCGGGATCCCAAGGAGCACTGGCCGGGAAGTTTCTACACCTGCACCGGCCGCGGGACGGACCCGTGCACTCCCGGTGAGATCGTGGAAGTGAACGTCTTCAAGCGCGACTACGAGGTCCACGGCATGGAGCACTTCCAGGTCGGCATGCCTCTTGGAAGCGTCGGTACCGTCTCGGGAGGCACCGACGCGGTCCGGTATCATTTCACGCTGGGCTGGGATTTTGATGAAGGACCCGTCCCAAACAATACCAACAACAGGCTGGACGCACGTGCGAACCTCAACTGGCTGCCCCGCGAGGACCTGACGGTGGACTTCGGCTTCGGGGGGATTCGCTCCGAACTGCACACCACGACGGGGCGCCAGCCCGCGCGTGTCACAGGGTTCCATTGGTCCTGCCCTGGCGGTGGATGCGAGATCGGTACAGGGACGCCTAACGCGCTGGATGGTGCTTTCCGCGGCTATATCGCGTATCTGCCGGACCTGTACGACGAGTTGCTCGATTCCGGGCAGAAAGTCTATCGCAGCATCTATACGCTAACGGCCACGCATCGCCCATTCGACTGGCTCACCCACCGGTTGGTCGTGGGACTGGACCAAGCGGAGACGAACGGTTTCCGGCTCAATCGCCACTCGTCGGGGCGGGTTGGCATCAGCGGCCGTCAGGGCGACAAGAGGCTCGAATTTCGCAACACCGACAATTTCAGCTTCGACTACTCCGGTACGTTGACCTACGAGCCTGTAGCCGGGTTCTCGCTGGCGACATCGTCCGGTGCCCAGTACTACGAGCGGTCCTCGGAGTGGCTCGCGGGGCGTGGCTCACGCTTCGCGGTGCCCAGTCTCGAGACGATCTCCGCGGGAGAGACCCGAGAGACATCCGATGGCTTTTCCAGCAACAAGACCGTCGGGGTGTATGTACAGGAGCAAGCTTCCTGGCAGAACCGAATCTTCCTGACGGGTGCTCTCCGAGGGGACGACAACTCCGCCTTCGGGGCGGACTACGACTTCGTAGTCTATCCGAAGCTGAGCGCGAGTTGGGTTGTCTCGGAGGAGTCCGCGCTGGAGGGTTTGGACTGGATCAACTCGCTGCGGCTCCGGACAGCCTGGGGGAAAGCCGGACAGCAGCCCGATCAGTTCGCAGCGGTGAGGCTCTACAATCCGGAGCCGGGATACCAGGGCGCGGGCGGCGTGACTCCCTTGACGATCGGAAACTCCGACGTGCAGCCCGAGGTTGGCGTGGAGACCGAGATCGGCTTCGACGCCGGGCTCTTCAACGACCGGGTCGGTCTCGAGTTTACCTACTACGACCAAAGGCGGACGAATGCCCTGATCAGCGTTCCGGTTAAGCCCTCGACCGGCTTTCCCGGCTCCCAGCTCAGGAATATCGGAGAGATTCAGAACACGGGAATCGAACTCGGGCTCAACGTGGATGCATACCAGGGTCCGACCGTGGGGGTCGAGTTCGGCCTCGCGCTCCACATGAACAGGAATGAGGTGCTCGATCTGGGGGGACTGGACCCGATTCCGGTGTTCGGGCGGAACTTTACAACCGGGTGGACGGGCCAGCGCCACGCAGTGGGCTTCCCGCTTGGGTCCATTTTCCTGCCTGTGGTGGTGTCGTCCGACATCGTGGGCACAGGCTTGCAAGCGCGCGCGACGAACGTGATGTGCGAAAGCGGTCCGATCGCAGCGCCGGGCACCCGAATCACCCGGGGAGGAGGTCCTCCTGTGCCGTGCACCAGCGGAGAGACCGCACCCGAGGTCTACAGGGGCTCGACTGTTCCAACACGCGAAATGGCTTTCAACGCGACCGTGTCGTTCCTGGACAACACACGCTTTTACGTCGACCTGCAATACGTGGGCGGGCACACCATGGTGGACGGGATCACGGCGGGCTCCCACCTTTTCTTCCGGAACACAAGGGCGATCAACGAGAAGACCGACCCGATCTTCCTCGGCTACGACGAAATCGGGGAAGTCAACCCTTCGGGCATCTTCGACGCGTCTCAGCTCACCATGCGCAGCGTGTCGCTGAGTCACAGTTTTTCAGGTGAAATGGCCGCGAGACTCGGTGCCTCCCGGCTCAATCTGACGCTCTCCGGTCAGAACCTCTGGAGGATATGGAGAGCGCAGAGCGAAGCCTTTGGGCACCCCATCGTCGATTCGGAGATTCGGGACACCGGCGCAAGGAATACCGACCCCGGAGGGATCTCAGCCTATACGCAGGACGGTTTCCCGATGTTCAAACGTTTCTTGGCGACCGTGCGGGTGACCTGGTGATGCGCGCGCAGGTGGAGGGACCCAGAAACGAATTGTTGATTTCAGACGAAACCACAGAGGGACGTGTCATGAATAGATTGATTGAGATGGTGCCGTGGTCGCGGAGGCTGTGCGGCATTGTGGCGCTTTCGGTGGCCCTTGGGGTGGCGGGGTGCGACACTGCCGAGCTCCTCGAGGTGGATCTTCCGGGTAACGTCACGGCCGATGACATCGAGAATCCCAGTTTGGCCGGTACCATGCGGGTATCCGCCATCGGTGACTTCGAGTGGGCGTGGGATGAGTACGTAGACTTCGCGGCCAAACATTCGGACGAGTACATCCAGTCTTCCGGAAACTTCACCGGACGGCGACTGCAGATCCGGGATATCCCGGCTAATGAGCCACGGTATCAGGACAACATCTTTGGCCGGCTCCATCGGGCGAGGGTCATGCTCGAGAGCCATTTTGACCGGCTTCAGACCTTTGCCGACGGTGACGTCCTGAACCGGACCCAGTACCTGGCCGAGATGCGGACGTATGGGGCCTTTATCTACGTGGTCTTCGGCGAGGGCTTCTGCGGAACGCCGCTCAACGGAGACGGCGTGGTCCGGACCCCGGAACAGCTCCTGGAGATCGCCGTGGAGCAGTTTACGGAGGCCCTGAGCATCGCCGGGCAGTTGGGGACGAGGCGGGGTCAGGAACTCGTGCAGGCGGCGCGGATTGGACGCGCCCGGGCGTACCTCAACCTGGATCAGTATTCCAACGCCATCGCCGACGCGCAGTCGATCGTGAACGATCCCGACCTCGATTTCTACGCAACTCGGGAGTATGGAGAGAATCGGCGCGAGAACTCGATGGCGAACACGAACGAGCTCGATACCAACCAGCAGTCGACCGTCGCCCCGAGCTACCGTGACGTGCGGTGGAAGGGCGTGCCCGACCCCCGGGTGACGGTCATGGAAACCGGGCTCATCGGCCACGACAACGCCACCATCGTCTGGCGCCACAACAAGACGCCCGAGAGTTTCCCCGCGGGCGCGGCCCAGGACGTCATCATCGCTTCGTCGCGTGAGGCCCGCATGATCATTGCCGAGGCCTCGGCAATGACCGGGGATCTGGCCACGGCGATCAGCATCATGGATGATTTCCACACCGCTGCCGGGATTCCTCCGATCACCGCGGAAGACGTGCCTACCCAGGACGACGTCATCCGGCAAGTCATCGAGGAGCGCCGTCGGGAGTTCTTCGTCGAAGGCGGTCATCGCCAGAGGGACCATCTGCGGTGGCGGGGTACCCAGTTCAACATCCCGTATCTCGGTGAACCCGGCTCCGATCATCCGAACGGGGTCGACCAGTACGGTCAGGTCTACGGCAACACAACTTGCTTCCCAATCGCTCAGAACGAGCAGGTGGGAAGCTGATCTCACACTCCGTGGAAGCTGACTCCGGCCTCCCGCTGCGGGAGGTCGGAGGCTTCCGGGGAGTTCTTTTTCCTAACCGCCCCGGCTCATCGTCTCAACCAGGATGACGCCCGCCGCGGCACCCGGGTACCGCGATGTCGATGCGGGTCCGCGCAGCACTCGGATCCGCGTTACGGACGTTGCCGGGATCTGCTCGAGAGTCAACATTGCCCGGTCCTGTCCGCCGGCGTCGATCCTGACGCCGTCCAGGTAGATTTGTGGTTCCTCGCTCAGCAGGAACGAGTTGACGCCTCTGAGTCGAATCCTCACTCCGGTCCCGACTCCCCCCTGGGGTTGCTGGGCCGCGACGCCGGGAACGCCCGTCAGCAGGAGGTCAGCAGCAGTTCGTGAACTCGCACCGGTTCCGCTGACCTGCGCTTCCGAGTGCCCGCGTCCAAGATCGTCGCGTCGCGGGACCTCCACCAGGAGCTGATCGAGCACGACCGAGACGCGGTGGACATGGAAGTGGATCAGCGATTCCTCCAACGGAGTGATCTCCACTGTTTCGACGAGGGTGATGAACCCGTCTCCCTCGACGCGCACCACCACTTCCCCGGCGGGAACGTTGAGGAGCCGGAACCACCCGTCGGCGTCCGTGCGAGTGCGATGGTGGGCGAATTCCGGAAGTTCCACCAGGGCCCCAGGTACGGGCTCGAGGCCTTCCTCATCCAACACCAGGCCCATCACCGAACCGGATTCCTGAAGCCCGGCGGCGCCTTCGTTCGCCGCAAAAGCAGCCACCAGCGCGTACACACCAGGGATGAGTTTTCGTGTAGCGTGGAGGGGACGCTTTACCAAACGCGCTTTTTCCACCATAGCGTTCTCTGCGGCTGGATCCATCTTCTATCGGTACCCACGCCAGGCCGAAAAGCTTCCCGCGCGACCCCGCACCTCAGTACCCCACCCCCAGCGCTCCGCACAGCCAGCGCTGGAACGGCGCGGCGTCCCGGCACAACCGGGTGAATTCATCCAGGAACCCCTCGGACGAGACCGTTTCCTCGTCGAGATACGCGACACCGATGAAGTCCTTGCGCCGGAGATCCACGATGAGCGGATGGTCCACACTGAAGCCCTTGGGGGCGCGGATCAGGGAATCGCCCTCAAGCTCGAACGACGCCCGAAAGCCCTCGTCCCGGGAGGCCCGCAGCCACGCATCCGGGTCTTCGTCGATCGCTTCCCGGATCTTCCGCAGGGCGGGACCACCAGGCCGCCAGATGCCGCAGCCCACGAAGACGCTGCCCGGCTCCAGGTGCAGGTAGAACCCGGGCGCGTGCGCGTCCTTCGCCGCCTCATGCCGGAAGTGGATGCCGGTGTGGGTCTTGTACGGGCTCTTGTCCCTGGAGAAGCGCGTGTCCCGATAGATGCGGAACAGCGAGCCGCCGTTGGCCCGGGGATCCGCGCGGAAGCGGGGGCCGATGCGCGCAAGGCGGGGTCCGAAGTCGGAGATGAACCGGAGGGCCGGCGCCTTCACGTCGCCCTCATAGCGTGGCTTGTTCGCCGCAAACCAGTCGCGGTTGTTGTTTGCAGCGAGTTCGGTGAGGAAATCGAAGGTCGCGGGCGTGAAATGGGCGCGGTTCATGGGCGTGACGGTATTGGATGGAGATGGAGGCTGAGGCATAACCTAACACGGTGGTCCCGCGCCTCGGGTCAGTGCCCAGTCAGGCCCGGCCGCCGGAG
Source organism: Gemmatimonadota bacterium (assembly GCA_022826005.1). GTDB lineage: Bacteria > Gemmatimonadota > Gemmatimonadetes > Longimicrobiales > Gaopeijiaceae > Bin94. Next base: position 50,700 of record JAJDVT010000043.1, read on the forward strand.
CGGGCATCCCAGCAGGCGCGCATCCGTGCGATGAAGCGTCCCGGCTTCTCCGCATAGACCCGCCCGCCGATCGTGATCGCGGCCGCCTCCAGCTCGCGTGCCAGACACCCTCCCGCCGCCAGGACGGACTCACGCTCGTGCTCGCTCCCCGCGAGTCCGGGCGACTTCGAAAGCAGGGCGCGAAGCTGGTGCAGATCGTGATGATCGCCGAGCAGATCCCCCAGCCTGCGTGCCGTCCCGGCAGCGCCCGCCAGGACATCGGGCCCAAGCCCGACCAGCAGCTCCAGATGGTGACGATGGTACTTGACATCCTTGCGCCACTCATGGAGAGCGGTCGCGGACGCGCCTCGGACCGCTCCGCGGAGGCCCTTGCGCCCGCGTCGATAGGTCGCGCGCAGGCCCGGCTCGATGGTCTCGAATCCTCCTCCTGCCAGCGGCCATCCCGCGATCCGCTCCCGGGCTTCCGCCAGGCCTTCGATCAGCACAGCCAGCACATTGGCGTCCCTGAACTGGAGCCCGCCGCGAGCCGAGTAGCGGGCCTCCAGCTTCCGGCGCAGGGTTGCATCCGCGGAGTCCCCCAGCCGGTCCAGCGTCTCGAGACTCGCCTGAGCCTCGCGCACCCCTGCCAATTGGCGGGCAGCGTCCCGAAAAAAGCGGTTTTCCCGCCGGAAGGCGGGCCCCAGCGGGAGCGCCACCAGCCGCAGCAGCGCGCGAATGGCCTTGAAGCGCTTGCGCGCGTCATGAATCCCCCTGGACCTCCCCTCGCGGGCCCCGTCGAGCGCCGTCATGGCCCGGTCAACCTCCTCCCGGGCAACCCGGCGGATCTCCGCCGCAACGTCCCGGTGAAGCCTGATCTCGAACGCCATGCGAGTCCCACGGTTCGTGCGCACCTGCTACCGAAGGGAGAATGCGGACGGAATCCCGGATCGGACAACCGTCCGGGCTCCGAAGGGCGTCTCCGCCATCGTTGACACGCCATCCGGGGCTGGGCAGATTCGACCTGAACAACCCTGTCCGGCGCGTCCGGACGGGCCCTGCCTGCGCAATCCCAGCCGAGAGATCGATCGATGGCCGCTGCCCGTCACAATCCCCTCCTTTTCTACGTCCTGCTGATCGCCACCTTCGTGATGTCCTACGGAGTGATCTGGTTCGTCGTCAGTGCCAACGCGGCGTCGGTCGGCGTCGCCCTGGTGGGTGCCGCGGTGGTTTTCCTCACCGGCCGGAAGGTCTGCCAATGAGGGCCGGGGCGCGCATGCTGCGCGCGATTCCGGTCGTGGTCGGCGCGCTGGCGCTCGCCCCGCTGTCGGCTGCAGCCCAGCAGGATTTTTCGCAGGTCGAGATTCGCACCGAGCAGGTCGCCGACGGGCTCTATGTGCTTTTCGGTGCGGGCGGTAACATCGGTCTGTCGGTGGGAGACGACGGGGCCTTCCTGGTCGACGACCAGTTCGCCCCGCTCACCGAGAAGATCCTCGCGGCGGTCGCGGAGGTCACCGACCAGCCGGTGCGCTGGGTGCTGAACACGCACTGGCACGGCGACCACACCGGCGGCAACGAGAACCTGGGCCGCGAAGGCGCCCTGATCGTTGCGCACGAGAACGTGTACCGCCGCCTCAATCCCGCCGAGTTCGCCGACCTGGTCGGGCGCTCCCAGCAGGTCGCGCCGGAGGGGCTGCCGGTGGTGACCTTCAACGACCGGGTCAGCTTCCACTGGAACGGCGAGGACATCCGCGTCAACCACATGCCCAACGCGCACACCGACGGCGACGCGCTCGTGTTCTTCACCAACGCCGACGCCGTGCACATGGGGGACACCTTCTTCAACGGGCGCTATCCCTTCATCGATGTGGACAGCGGCGGCAACGTCGATGGGGTGATCGCCATCGCCGACTACGTGCTCGGGCACACGACGACCGCGACGACCATCATCCCCGGGCACGGCGAGATCACCGACCAGACCTCGCTGCAAGCCTACCGCGACATGCTGTCTACGGTGCGCGAGCGGGTGAGCGGCATGATCGACGACGGGATGACGGAGGACGAAGTGGTGGCCGCGGCCCCCACCTCCGATCTGGACGCCACCTGGGGCGAGAATCCCGAGGGCTTCGTGCGCGGCGTCTACGTCAGCCTCACGGGCAGCTGAGCCCAACTCTCACGCAACGCCAGGCCCCCGCGCGACTCCATGTAACCCGCCTGGGCCGCGTGCCGAAATCCATCCTCCGGAGAAAGATGATGACGCGACGCACTGGAATCGCGATCGCAACAGCCGTGGTGCTGCTGGGCGGCTACTACCTGCTGGCCGGCCGCCAGGGCGCCGCGCCGGCCTCGCCTGAGAACGGGCCCGACGCCGCCGGCCAAACGGCCGACCTGGGCCCCGCCGACGGCCGCGACCTGCCCGGCCAGGACACCGGTCGAGTGGCGGTCGGCGATGCCGCCCCCGACTTTTCGCTCCTCGCCTACTCGGGCGACGTGATCACCCTCTCGGACTTCCGCGGGCAAAGGAACGTCATCCTCGCCTTCTACCGCGGCCACTGGTGACCCTGGTGCGCCGGTCAGCTCGGGGAGCTGAGTGAACTGCTGGACGCCGACCAGGAAGCGGACGCGGAGATCCTCGCCATTTCCGTGGATGAACGCCCGGAACAGCAGATGATGATCGACCGGGTGGCCGCCGAACAGGGCCGCGCCATCGACTACCATATCCTGGCCGATCCGGACCACGCCGTGATCGACCGCTACGGCCTCTTCAACGCCGACAGCCGGCGCCCGGTGCCCCACCCCGCCGTCTACGTCATCGACATGGAAGGCGTCGTGCGCTGGAAGTTCATCGAGGTCGACTACCGCATCCGTCCGAGCAACGAGGACGTGATGGCGGCGCTGGCGGAGATCGGCTGAGCCCTAGTCCTCCCCGAGCAGCTCCCGCATCTCCTCTTCCGTGAGGCCGATGCTGTCGAAGTCGATGTCCTCCTCGGGGTCTGCGGGACCGGGAGGAGGAGGGGGCGCGGAGCCGCGGGCGGCTGCGGCGGATGTGACGCCCGGTGTCGTGACGGGGGGTGTCGTGACGGCTGGCGTGGTGCGGGATGGCGTCGCTCCGGGTGCCGGTCCGGGCACCCTGGCCCCCCGCGGGGCCTGAGCTCCCTTCGCGGCATCCTCACCCTTCCTCGACGTCCTGCGCTTCTTCAGTGGTCGCTGCGAGATCGGCCTGCCCCACCACGAACCCAGCACCTCGGCCAGTTCCGTCGTGTCCCGGCTGCGGAAGAAGTAGCTTCGTCCCTTGACGGGGCGCAGGTGAATGCCCGGGCCGATCAGCCCGAACGCGAGCGGAGGGCTCCGGAGGATTCCGCGGCTAAGCCAGGCGCCCGAGCCGCGCTCCATGGCAATCTCCTCGATGTCCCCGGCCTTGAGGATGCGCGAGCGCCAGGCGCGCGACTTGATGCGGAGGTGGTCCTCGAAGATGAGCAGCTTGCGCGGGGATGATGTCAGGAGCAGGGCCGCCGCCACGAGTCCGACGACCAGCATCCCGGCGATGGCGGCGTGCTGGATTACATAGTCGTCCACGGGGAGGAGCCAGCGTTCCACTCCCCACCCGATCCCCACCGCGGCGATGCGTCCCAGAGCGAGCGTAACCGCGATCAACCCGAGCGCGTACGCGGTTCTCAGCACCACTGGCAGCCGGAAATGCGCGACATAGCGGATGTCCTTCATCCGGACGGGCCTGGTCAGCGCCCATGCGACCACCTTCAGGGTGATCCAGATGAGCACCGCCACCGCGAGCACGGCCATTCCCTGGCTGACCGGCTGTGTTCGCGACACCGACAGGACCCGGCGTGACTCGTCGAAGGCGTGCGCCGCGAAGGACGCGACCTGGCTCTGGCTCAGGTTCTCGTAGAAGGAGAGGACGTCGGGGAAATCGGTGAAGGTGGCCGGGTCGTAGAAGACCTGGCGGGTCCAGGTGTTGAGGGATTCCGCGGTCTGGTTCGCGCCGCGAAGGCGTTCGATCACCGCCGCGCGGTCGGCTTCGAACTCGGCCGTGCCGAGCGAGCCCGAACGCAGGTACTCGATCTCTTCGTCGATGATCGCGCTGGCGAAATCATAGTCGTCTTCGTCGATGCGGCTGCTCACCTGCAGGAAGGCTGCCGGCCCGCGCATCACCAGGTTGGCGCTCGCGCCGTAGACGGCCTTGCGCTCCCCGTAGCGCAGGCGCTGGTTGAGCCGGCGGTTCAGCAGGTCGCGGACGAACATGGCCGTCAGCAACTCGTCGGAGTTGGCGTAGAAGAGCTTGTGGCGCGACAGGTAACCGGCCGTCGACTGGAACCCCCACTGGTACGTGGACCGCCCGCGCCCCGGATCCTCGGCCGTGGTCGCCCAGCGCTCGACCGGTCGCGCGGGGAATGATCCGAAGGTGCGCTGCGCGCGGTCGAGCGCCTCGTCCCGGTCGAGGTCGCCTACGATCGTGACGGTCATGACCGAGGGCGAGTAGTACCGGTCGTAGAAGCCGCGCAGATCCTCCGGGGTGATGCCCTGCAGGCTCCGCCACATGTCCGGGAAGGGGGCGCGCAGCCGCTCAATGCCGAACTCGCGCTCCCAGAAGTCCGGGAACGCGAGCCAGCCCGGGTTGAGCGCGGCCACGAGGTGGTCGAAGAACTCGCGCGGCCGGGCGCGGATCTCGTTCTCGACCGGCTGCCGCCCGCGGTCCACCACGGCCGGGTCCATCTCGTGCGGGGAAAGGATGCCGGCCAGCCACTCGATGGCGAACAGCCCGTGCTCCCGGCCGATGGTCACGTAGTACCAGGTGCGGTCGCGGTAGGTGAAGCCGTTGCGCCGCCCGCCGATCCCTTCCACGGCGTCCTTGATCTCCTGCTCGGTGCGGCCGTCGTGGTCCGAGAAGAGCATGTGCTCAGTGAAATGGGCTAGCTGCTCCTTGCCCGGCGGATCCGCGTCGGACCCCACCGGCACTCCCGCGCTAACCGATACGTTCGGCGCGCCGGGAAGCTGCTTGAACCAGATCTTGACGCCGTTGGAGAGGAAGTGGGTCTCGAAGCCGGCGAAGGGGTTGGAGGTCTCCTGACCCACGCCTCGTCCCGCGCCAAGCAGCACGGCCAACGCCAGGCCGATGGCAACCGACCCGGACCGCACACCTTCCATCCTGGCCTGGAATCAGCTCGCGAGCGTGCGCTCGAGGTAGGCCTTGAGCCGGTCCCATGCATCCTGCGCGGGCGCGGTACGCAGATCGGGATCGTCGTCCACGCGCAGCCAGAATCCGTGGTTGACAGCGTCGTAGATGTGGACGTCGTTCTCGATGCCCTGCGCGCGCAACGCGTCCACGAACTGGTTCACCTGGTCGGGCGGGATCCCGCCGTCGATTTCGGCAAAGGTGCCGTACACCTCGTGGTCGATCGCCGCCAGCACCGCCGGATCGGTGACCAGCCGCCCGTAGAAGATCGCGGTGGCATCGTGATGCTCGCCCCCCAGCGCGTAGCTGAGCGCGATGCCGCCGCCGAAACACCACCCCATGGTGCCGATCGCGCCGGTCACGTCGTCGCGCGCGCGCAGGAAGTTCACCGCCTCGTTGAGGTTGGCGATGACCGAGTTCGGATCGGCGTTCGCCTCCGCCATCAGCGCCCGGTTCTCGTCCGGGTTGGATCCGGTGCGGCCCTGGAACAGGTCCGCGGCCAGCGCCACGTAGCCTTCATCGGCCATGGCATCCGCCACCTGCCGGACCCGGTCTACCAGCCCGTTCCACTCATGGATCAGCACCAGCGCCGGAAAGGGGCCCTCCCCCTCGGGCACCGCCAGGTAGCCGCGTGTGGCCTCGTTCCCGGCGACGTAGTGCACGTCCTCTCCGCGCGGTGCGGGCGCGGTGCCGAGGATCGCGGCCGGAAGCCCGCCATCATCCCTGGAGCCCATCTCGACGCGGACTTCCATGCTGCCGCCATCGGAGCCCTCGCCGCCCTCCGAGGCCGGCGCACAGGCAGAGAGCATGAAGAGGAGGCCGATGCCGAGGATGCGTGATGGATGGAGCGTGACGGCGTTCATCTTCCCTCCCTGTGGATATGACTGCGGGGACGACCGGCAGGAATGGAAACTACGGCAGGGCGCAGCCGTCCGCGACGTTACCGGGGCGCGGAGCGCTCTCCCCGGTATTCCACGTGAAGCCGGGGCGTTCGTTCGTTCACACGAATCCACATGCGTACTTCGTCGTACGGCGGCTCCGGGTTTCCGAACCCCATGCGCCATTCTTCCCGATGATAGTTGTAGACGAAGTACTCGCAGTCGGACTCGTAGACGGGCCGGTGCGCGTTCCTGCGTGACGGCAGCTCGCCCTGCCGCTCGAGGCCGGGATAGGTGCGCTGGATATCGCGGGTCAGGAGGTCCCAGATGGTCTGGCAGCTCTCGAGGGGCATCACCATGACGTAGGCGCCCTCGACCAGCTTCCCGGTCTCGGGATGGAAGTAGTAGCCGGCGAGGGCCTGGCGCCCCAGAAGCCGGGCTTCCGTCGAGTAGATGCGAAGCCCTTCGCGCTCGCCCACCTGCTCGTTGCCGGCAAGCTCTGGAATGTCCTCGACCCGGCTGCCCCAGGGGTGTCCCCGGAAGCCGTCGACGATGGGTTCCTGCGCGGCGGCGGGAAGCGCAGAGGCGGCCAGAGTCGCGACGAGGACGATGCGGCGCATGTTGTAGGGCATGTTCACAAGCTAGCGCGTTGACCGATGAGGAGCGACCGCGCGTGCCTGCGGCATCGTTGCCGACCTGACGCCGCACCAGGCAAGCCCCGAATTGCGTCGAGTCAGGACTTGCGCTCCCTCGCATCAGTCGGCGTAGTCCTGACCCTCCTCATCCAGAACTTCCTTCATGCCTTCGAGATAGCCCGCTTCGCCCGAGGACTCGATGGACAGTTCGGCGTTGAGCTTCGCGGCCGCGACCGGGATCGGGCGAATCCTCCGGCCCGCCTGGAGCACCAGCAGTTCGTTCATGCAGGCGCGCTCCAGCTGATAGAGCCAGAGCATCGCCTTCTCGATGGTGTCCCCCACGACGAGCACCCCGTGATTCGCGAGAAAGAGCACCCGCTTGTCGGCGAGCACCTCGGCCATGCGCTCGCCTTCGTCGGACTCGGTGACCAGCCCCTCGTATCCGAAATAGGCGCAGTTCCCGTAGAAGACGGCCGCGTTCTGGCTTCCGCGCTCATCCAACCTCCATCCGTCGATGGAGGCGAGGGCGGTGCTCCAGGGGGCGTGGACGTGCAGCGCGCACACGATGTCGGGGCGCGCGCGCTGGATGGGAGCGTGGATCGCCCACGCGCTCACGTTGAGCCGCCCTTCCCTGCCGAACGGCGTCCCCTCCGGGTCCACCTCGACGAGGCTGCTCGCCGTCACGCGCGAGAAGTGCGTCTGCCCGGGCGTGATGAGCAGGTGTCCGGGCCTGCCCGGAACCTTGCAGCTGAAGTGGTTCCAGGTGCCCTCGTGCATGTTCTCGTGCACCACGATGCGATGCACCGCCGCGAAATCGACGCGGCACCGCCGCGACACGCGGGTCTCGCGCGCTACAGCGTCCGCGCCGACAATCAAAAGACCAGCGCCTCCAGCGCGACGAGTATTCCCAGCGCCGCGCTCACGATACCACCCAGTTTGATCGTCATGCGGTGTTCGAGAGCGCGCATGTCGGCACGGAGCGACGCCTCCATCTTCTCCAAGTCCTCCCGCAGCGACCCCTCCCTCTTCGCCAGATCGCCCCGCAGTACGGTGATCTCGCCACGCAGTGCCGCTTCGGTCTCTTTCAGGTCGCCGCGCACCCCGGCTATCTCGGCCCGCAGCGACGCCTCGGTCTTTTCCAGATCGCCGCGAACCCCGGCTATCTCGGCCCGCAGCGATGCCTCGGTCTTTTCCAGATCGCCGCGAACCCCGGCTATCTCGCCACGCAGCGATGCGTCCATCCGCCGCATTTCACGACTGAGCGCCACTTCGGTTTCCTTCACATGTCGCTTCGTGGGCAGGCTCTCGTCCACACACTGTGCGAAGGTGTCCACGAGCACGCGAGCCTGATCCTCGCTGAAGCCCGCTTCCTGCCGCAGTCTGGTGGCTGCGCTGAGCGTGTCGAAGGCGATCATGATCTCCCTAATGTTGCCGCTTGTTGCCGTTATTGCCAGAACGCGGCCCCCGAGGCGGAGCCAAGGAGCAGTGGCGATACCAATCTCGCGGTCGTTTCCCGGCGCGCGAATGGCGACCGGGGACGGAAGGGAGCCCGATTCGCGGGGTGCGCGCTCTTGCCGGTGCGCCCGCGCGCGCGCACGATCAGAAAAGGATCTGCGGAACCGCCCCACAGCCGCTTGGAGGTGTCCCATGAGAACATCATCGACGTCAATGTTCGCACTCGCCCTCACCGTCATCCTCTCAGCAGGCGCCGGACAGGCCGCCGCCCAGGGAGAGAACATGCTCGACATGATGGAGTTCGAGCGTCCCATCGCGGCTCTGGACAACGTCTGGCTCGAGGAGCTGACCATGCTCGAGGTCCGGGACGCGCTGCGCGAGGGCACCAACACCGCCCTCATCCTCACCGGAGGGATCGAGGAGAACGGGCCCTACCTGACGACCGGCAAGCACAACCACGTGCTGCGGGTAATGGGGGATGCGATCGCGCGCCGGCTGGGAAACACCCTGGTCGCGCCCATCGTCACCATCGAGCCCGGCAACCCGGAGACCGCGAGCTCGCCCGGCGGCATCCGCTTCTCGCAGGAGACCTACCAGGCGGTGCTGCGCGACATGGCGGTCAGCCTCAAGGCCCAGGGGTTCACGCGCATCTTCATGCTGGGCGACAGCGGCGGGAATCAGCGCGGCATGGCCGCCGTGGCCACGGAGCTCTCGGAGAGATGGTCGGACGAGGACGTCGTGATCGCCCACATCCGCGAGTACTACAACTACGGGGATGTGCTGACATATCAGCGCGAGGTGCTTGGAATCGACGAGGATCCCCGGCTGGAAGGTCTCCACGACGACTACTACATCACGTCGATCATCATGAACGACGACCCACAGCATGTGCGCCTCCAGCAGCGCATCGCAGCCGACAAGGCGTCGATCAACGGGATCAGCATCCTGCCAGCCGAGCGGACGATCGAGCACGGAAAGCGGCTGATCGAGTTCCGCACCGATGCGACCGTGGAGGCGATCCACAGGGTGCTGATGGCGGCTCGTGGAGGTTGAGGCAGGACCCTTTTCGAGATTCCCGGTGCTGCCAATCCAATGGAGCCATACCATGTCCGCATCCCGCTTCAGCCCGTTCCTGGCCGCTTTCCGCATTGCCGCGCCCGCCGCCGCAGTTCGCCCCGCGCTGGTCGCAGGCCTTGCCTTGGCCGCAAACCTCGCGCTGGCGGCGACCCTCGCGCTCCCGGCCGTCCCGCTCTCCGCCCAGGAGGTCCCGGAAAAACATCTGAGCGGCCTCCGCTTCCGCCACATCGGACCGGTGGGCAACCGGCTCGCGTCGGTGGTGGGGGTGCCCGGCAACCGGAACATCTACTTCGCGGGGGCCGCGAGCGGCGGCATCTGGCGCACCGAGGACGCGGGGCTCAACTGGGAGCCGGTGTTCGACGACCAGCCGGTGCACTCCATCGGCGCGCTCGCGGTGGCGCCCAGCGACCACGCCATCGTGTGGGCCGGGACGGGGGAGTCGTCGATCCGGTCGAACGTCTCCATCGGCAACGGCATGTGGAAGTCGACCGACGGCGGCGACACCTGGGCGCACATGGGGCTGGAGGGGACGGGGCGGGTCGGCCGCATCCTCATCCATCCCGCCGACCCGAACATCGTCTACGTGGCCGCGCTCGGGCACGCGTACCAGCCGTCCGAGGATCGGGGCGTGTATCGCACCCTCGACGGGGGCGAGAGCTGGGAGCGGGTGCTCTTCGTGGACCCGGGGGCGGGCGCATACGAGATGGTGATGGACCCGAACAACCCGCGGAAGATCGTGGCCAGCATGTGGGACCTCGACCTGAAGACCTGGAAGCGGGACAGTGGCGGCCCCGCGAGCGGCATCCACGTGACCATGGACGGGGGTGACACATGGCGCGAGATCGAGGGCAACGGCCTACCCACGCGCCGCATCGGCAAGATCGGGCTCTGCATGTCGGCGTCCGATTCCGACCGCATCTACGCCCTTATCGAGACGGGAGACGGGGTGCCCATCGACGGCGAGGAGACCGACTCGGGCGAGCTCTGGAGCACGAGCGACGGGGGCGACAGCTGGCGCCTCGCCTCATACAGCCATGACCTCGCCACGCGCCAGGCCTACTACACGCGCTGCGGCGTGGCGCCCGACGACCGCGACGAGGTCTACTTCCTGTCGTCCAGCTACAGTGTGAGCCGGAACGGCGGCGAGACCCACGAGACCACCAACTTCCTCTTCGCCGGGGACGCGCCCGGCTGGGACCACCATGACATCTGGAGCGATCCCCTGAACGCCGACCGGATCGCCGTGGCGCACGATGGAGGATTCTCGGTCAGCGAGAACCGGGGGCGCTCCTGGTTCCGGGTGCAGCTGCCGATCGCGCAGATGTATCACGTGACCGCCGACAACGCGATTCCCTACAACGTGCTGGGCAACCGCCAGGACGGACCTTCATTCCGGGGGCCGTCGAATTCGCGGATGGGCGGTCTGTTCTCGAACGGGCGCATCCCGCGCGGGGAGTGGCGCGGCGTGGGCGGCGGCGAGAGCGGATTCGCGACCCCCGACCCGCGCGATCCCAACATCGTGTGGTCGAGCGCATCCGGGGCCGGGGCCGCAGGCGGGATCGTGGTGCGTCACGATGTCGCCAGGGGACAGTTCCGGGACGTCGAGGTGTGGCCCATGTCCACATTGGGATGGCCCGCGGAGGACATGCGCTTCCGATTCCAGTGGACCTTCCCGCTGCTGCTTTCGCCGCACGACCCCAACACCCTCTACGTCACCAGCCAGCACGTGCACCGCACCCGCAACAACGGGCAGAGCTGGGAGGTGATCAGCCCGGACCTCTCCACCAACGACAAGTCCCGCCAGACCATCTCCGGAGGACTGACCCCGGACAACATCGGCGTCGAGTTCTGCTGCGTGATCTACGCCTTCGACGAGTCGCCGGTGCAGGCCGGCGTGCTGTGGGCGGGCACCAACGACGGGCTCATGCAGGTGAGCCGCGACAACGGCGCCACCTGGACCAACGTGACCGGAAACATCCCCGATCTGCCGCCCGACGGCGTCGTGCGCAGCATCGACGCGTCGCGCTGGGACGCCGCCCGCGCCTACATCACCATCGAGCACCACCAGGTGGGCGACTTCGAGGCGCGCGCCTATCGCACCGACGACTTCGGCGAAAGCTGGGCCCGGATCACCGACGGCGTCGACAACTATCCCGTCGACTATACGCGGTATCTGCTGGAGGACGCGGTGCGGCCGGGGCTGCTCTATCTCGGAACCGAGAGCTCGCTCTACATCAGCTACGACGACGGCGACAACTGGCAGCGCTTCATGCCGGGCCTGCCGCCGACGCCGTACTACGGGATTTTCCAGCAGGAGCATTTCAACGACCTGGTGATCGGGACCTACGGGCGCGGCTACTGGATCCTGGACGATCTGGGTCCGGTGCAGCAGCTGACCGACGAGGTGGCCGCGTCGGCCGCGCACCTCTTCGAGCCGCGTGACGCCTACCGCTTCCGCCCGGTGACCGAGCCCGCGACCATGCTGGACGACTGGTCCGACGGCGAGAACCCGGAGGGCGAGGCCCCGCTGACCTATTGGCTGGGCGAAGGCGCCGGCACGGTGCAGCTGCGCATCGACGACAGCGCCGGAGAGGAGGTCACGACCCTCGACGGCACCAACAGCGCAGGCTTCAACCGCGTGTGGTGGAACCTGACCGGGGACGGCCCGACCGAGATCCGGCTGCGCACGAAGCCGCTCTACTCGGACTGGTTCCCGATGCCGGACGAGGGCTACCGCGTGGGCGGGATGGGCTTCGGCGGCGGCGGTGGGCCGCTCCAGCCGCCCGGCACCTACACCGTCACGCTGCTCGTCGACGATGAAGAGATGGGAAGCCAGCCGCTGACCGTGCTGAAGGACCCCAACTCGGAGGGCACGCTCGCCGACATCGCCGCGCAGACCAACCTGGTGCAGGAGATCATGGCCGACCGCAACCGCGCCGCGGAAATGGTGAACCGCATCGAGCTGCTACGCCGCCAGATCTACGACCTGCGGCCCGTGCTCGAGGAAGAAGAGGGCGCGGAGGATCTGATCGAGGCCGGGGAGGCGCTGGACGCGGCCCTCATCGAGGTGGAGCACGAGCTGATCCAGCTGATCGACACAGGGAGCGACGGCGTGCGCTGGCCGTCGAAGATCGTGGGGAGGCTGCGCTACCTGCAGGGGGCCGTGGCCACGGCGGACTTCCGGCCGACCGACCAGCACACTGAGGTGTCCCAGGTGCTGAGGGTCCAGTTGGGGGAAGTGGAGGAGGCGCTTCAGGAGGTGCTGGCGGAGGACCTGGAGAACTTCAACCGGATGCTGCAGCAGAGGATCGGGAGGGTGATTACTTGAGCTGATGCCGTTGGGCGTCAACGGGCCTGCCGGTTATCCGCCGAACCGGTTCTCGTTGTGCCATTCCAGGTAGTTCGGCGCAGGCCGCTGCCGCGGTTTGTCCGCCCCATCCCCACCGCCGTAAGTTGCCGGTGTCACCGTTGGATTACTGCCGGCTTCGATGCCCGGTAGCCGGTGAAGGCGGATACGCATGGCTGAACCGACACCCGCAACACCCCTCTTCCGACGCATCCTGCGCGAGCCGACGTCCCATTTTGTGCTCCTGGCGGCCGTGCTGTTCGCCGCGAACGCGGCGCTCGAGTCGTGGCGGGGCAACGTCATCACGATCGAGCGCGTGCAAATCGAGGTTCGGATCGCGGAGCTGGAGGCGCTGCGTGGCGCTCCGCTGAGCCCGGAGGAGCGGCTGCTCGTCGAGGAAGCGTACATCGACGAGCAGGTTCTCGTGCGCGAGGCCCTCGACATGCGACTCGAAAGCGATCGCAGGATCGACGACATCCTCGTGCAGAAGATGCTGCACGTTCTGAGCGGGGACGTCATTCAGCCCACCGAGGACGAGCTCAGAGAGTTCTACGAGGCGAACCGGGCGAGCTACACGCCGGAGTCGACGCTCACCATTGAGGAGGTCGTCATCGCCGACGGCTCGCCCGCAGCCGAAGACCTGGTGGAGCGGCTGCGAGCCGACGCGTCTGCCCAGGAGCTCGCCGAGAACCCCGGCGTGCGGGCGTCGGTGTTGCGCGAGGTGACGGGCGGCGATCTGAGGAGGCTGTTCGGGCCGGTGACCGCCGAGCTCATCCTCAGCGCGAACACCGAAGGCTGGATCGGGCCGCATGCGACGGTTCGCGGCCAACACTGGTTCCGGATCATCGAGCAGGCGACTCCCGAGCTTCCGCCCCTCGACAGCGTGCGCGAGCGCGTCCGTCTCGACTGGGTCGCCGACCAGGAAGCCGCCAGACTCGAACAGGCGGTCATGGGGCTGCGAGAGCGCTACAACATCGTCATCGAGGAGGCGGAGGGGCGATGAAGGCCGCCGGACTGGTAGTGGCCGTCGCGCTCTTCGGCACGTCCGCGGCCCCAGCGCCCAGCCGTGTCGCGGCCCCGGTCCCCCTCCCCGCCCACGACGTGGACGTCACCTCGGTCGCTCGCGTCTACCTCGACCAGATCGACGACACCCGGTACGTGTTCTCCATCGTCGATACCCAGGTGTCGCCGATCCTCGACCTGCGCGCGGTGCTGCCGGAGCGCTGCACGCCGATTCGCTCGGAGGATGCGGGTGTGCTCGTGAGCGCGGGCTTCGCGTTCGAGTGCGCCTCCGAACTGAACTTCGACGACAGTCTGGAGCTGCCCTGGTCGCTGGCCGGCGTGGTCGCACTCGTGCGCTGGAGCGACGGCACCGAGGCGTCGGCCTACTTCCGCGGCGACGGCCGCTCGGTGCCCGTCCGGCTGGCGGACCTGCGCGCGGGAGGCGGGACGACCGGCCGGCTCGCGGGCACGTACTTCATTCTCGGGGGGGAGCACATCCTATTCGGGATCGATCACCTTCTCTTCGTCCTGGGCCTGCTTCTGCTCGTCGGGGGATTCTGGTCGCTGGTCAAGACGATCACCTCCTTCACCCTGGCGCACAGCATCACCCTGGGGCTCGCGGTGCTCGGCTACGTGCCCGTGGATCGCGCGCCGGTCGAGGCCGCGATCGCCCTCTCGATCGTGCTGCTGGCCCGCGAGATCGTGGTCGGGCGCCAGGGCCGGAAGAGCCTCGTGCACCGGTATCCGTGGCTGGTGGCGTTCGTCTTCGGGTTGCTGCACGGGCTCGGGTTCGCCGGCGCCCTCGGCGAGATCGGGCTAAGGGCGAGCGACGTTCCGGTGGCGCTCCTCTTCTTCAACCTGGGCGTCGAGGCAGGGCAGCTCGCGTTCGTCGTGGCGCTGATCGCGCTGGCGAAGATCGCCGGCAGGGTCAGGGGAATGGCTGTGCAGCGGGTCGAGCCTGCCCTCGGGTACGCCCTGGGCGCCTTCGCCACCTTCTGGTTCCTGGATCGCCTTCCGGCGCTATGGGGCGCGTAACGATATCGGAGGAAACCATGCGTCGCTTGCTGACTGGCCTCTTCGTGCTCTCGCTGTTCGCGCCCGCCGCGCGCGGGCAAGCTCAGGAGCCCGCCTCGTTCGACGTGCTCATCACCGGAGCCCGGATCCTGGACGGCACCGGAAACCCGTGGATCTACGCGGATGTGGGCATCCGGGGCGGGATGATCGCGGCGGTGGGCGACCTGGCCGATGCGCCGGCCGAGCGGGTCATCGATGCCCAGGGCAAGGTGGTGGCGCCCGGCTTCATCGATCTCCATTCGCACGGCGCCGGAGGTCTGGCATCGCCGGACGAGCGCCGCCGCTCCGCCGCCAACCTTGTGACCCAGGGCGTGACCACCGTGGTCATCAACCAGGACGGCCGGAGCCCGGTGGACATTGGTGCGCAGAGGGCGCTGCTGCAGAACCTGCGCATCGGTCCCAACGCGATCCTCATGGTGGGCCACAACTCCATTCGCGCCGAGGCCATGGGCAACGACTTCCGGCGCCTCGCGACGCCCGACGAGGTTCAGCGGATGCGGGACCTCGCGCGCGCCGGGATGGAAGCGGGCGCATTCGGGCTGTCGGCGGGTCTCGAATATGTGCCCGGCCGCTGGAGCAACACCGACGAGGTGATTGCGGTTGTGGAGGAGATCGTGCCGTACGGCGGCGTGTTCATCGAGCATGAACGCAGCAGCGGCACCTCACCGATGTGGTGGCGGCCGAGCCAGGACGAAGCCGGCCCTCCGACCATGCTCAACTCCATCCAGGAGACGATCGAGATCGGCGAGCGGACCGGCGCCACCGTCGTCGCGACGCACATCAAGGCCCGGGGCGCCAACTACTGGGGATCGAGCGGCGCCATCATCGCGGCCATCCGCCGGGCCCGGGACCGGGGCGTCGCCATCTTCGCGGACCAGTACCCGTACGCGACCAGCGGAAGCGACGGCAACGTGAGCCTGATTCCGGAATGGGCGGTGGGCGCGGACGAGGGGCCACCGGGCGGTGGTCCGGACGCAGCACCCGATTATGCGGAAGCCTTGCGCGCAACCCTCGCCGATCCCGAGCGCGCCCGCATGCTCAGGCAGGACATCGCCTATGAGACCGAGTTCCGGGGCGGCGCCGAGAACATCGTCGTCTTCGACTATCCGGACCGCTCGCTGATCGGCAAGAGCGTCGCCGAGATCGCAGCCGAGCGTGGGATCTCGACCGTCGAGGCCGCAATCCAACTCCAGTTGGAAGGGCTGCGGGACCGCCGGGGCGGCGGGCGCCTGCGGAGCTTCTCCTTCTCGGAGGAGGATATCGAGAACTTCACCGCGCAGCCCTGGGTGGCTACAGCCTCCGACGGCGGCATCTCCCTGCCGGAGGACGGACCCGCCATCCACGCGCGCTACTATGGCACCTTCCCGCGCAAGATCCGGGAATACGCGCTCGACCGCGGCGTCCTCTCCGTCGAGAACGCGGTCCGTTCGATGACCACCCTGCCCGCCCAGATCCTGGGGCTCCGGAACCGCGGCCAGGTGCGGGAAGGCTTCGTGGCCGACGTCGTCGTGCTCGACCTGGAGCAGATTCGCGACATGGCCACCTTCACCGACCCGCACCAGTACGCGACCGGGATCGACTACGTGCTCGTCAACGGCAGCTTCGTCGTGGACGGGGGCGCACCGACGGGACTGCTCCCCGGAATCGTGATCACACCCACCGAGGGCAGAAGGCCGCCCGCGACGGACTGACCCATCCGGGTTGACCGGATCGAGCGGTGGTGACTACGATATATCGCAATTGCGATACAGGGGAGGCTCCGATGAAGACTCGCAGTTCGATGCTCCACGTCCGAATGGACACGGAGATGAAGCGGAAAGCCACGGCGGCGCTCGCGGCCATGGGGCTGACGGCCTCGGAGGCCGTGCGGCTGTTCTTCCACCGAATCGCCGTCGAGCAGGCCTTCCCTCTCGAACTCAAGGTGCCGAACGCGCAGACCCGCAGAGCCATGGCCGAGTCGGAGGAGATGATGAGACGAGGGGCGGCTCGATTCGCAACCGCGGACGAGATGTTTGCGGAGCTTGAAGAAGCCGGCGGTCGGTAAGCGGGCGCATCCACCGCGACGCGCGGATTACACCCGCAGCTTCCTCAAGGACTGGAAGCGGCTTTCGCGTTCGGGCAGGTACGACATGAATCGGCTCAAGGCGGTCATGCTCCACCTCATCGCCAACGAGGCCCCGCCCGGTCCCGAACCCCGCGATCACGCGCTGAAGGGCACATGGGCGAATCATCGGGAATGCCATGTCGGCGGGGACTTTCTGCTGATCTACCAGGTCGACGATGCGCCGAAGCCGAGCGGCTCGATCAACTTCGTTCGCGCCGGCACCCACACGGAACTGTTCGAATGAGGCCAGTCTCGCGGAGGACGGGCTGACTGCTCCCTTATCGGCTGCTCTCCCTCAGCGGCGACTCGACCCGTCCGCCCGTACAGCTCCCGGCCCGCGGATCACCCCTTCATCCCCGACGACCTCGATAGACGTGCCGAACGGCTCCGAGAGCGCGGCCAGGAGCGTGAGAATCCGCTGCGCGTCCTCGCCCGAGGCGGCCACCGGCCGGCCACGCTGCGGGCGCGGGAGCCCGTAGCCCAATACCGTGGGCACCAGCCGGATCTCGTACAGCTCTCCGTCGCGAAAGTCCGAAACCGCCACGACTCCGTCCCACCAGTAGTCCGCGGCGGGGCGCCCACCGCCGGACGCCACTTCCCTGCCATCGTAGAAATCCGACGGAAGACCCCGGAACGCGTCCACGTCATAGCGCGCATAGTTGTCCCAGGGCTGGAACGGCGGCGTCTCGTTCTGGAATAGAAAGTCGTCCAGGGAGTAGAATATCGGCTTTTCCTGGTAGATCTCGATCCCTCGCAGCACGTGCGGACCGTGGGCGTAGAAGGCATCGGCCCCGGCGTCGATGGTGGCGCGCGCGAAGGTCACCAGCGCATCCGCGGGCACGTAACTGCCCTCGTTGCACTCGTCCTGATAGAGGCCCAGGCAGCCCGGCGCGTCTCCGGCACGGCTCGGAATGTAGTTGTTGCCGCCACCCTGGTGGGTGTGGCTGGTAACCACCACCCAGTTGGCCTGCCGGCGCGCGTCGCGGACGGTCGCCAGCAACTCCTGCAAATCGCCCTCGTGCGGGGTCGTGATGGTGCGGTAGCCATCGCCGGGCTCGAAGTTGCCTTCGATGCCCCCTACCTGCGCGCGCGCTTCGTCCAGGCTCTCGTAGACATCGCCCGGCACCACGTAGGTCGTCTCGAAGCGCATCGGCGCGAGTCCCGGCCGGCCGCGCATATCGGGACGCTGGTGGCCGGCCCTCATGTGCTCGGAGAAGCTCGAGGACACGGCAATGAGCGCCACGCGGCCATCCATCGTCTCCAGGTAGGCGGGCGCCCTGGCGAGCGCCAGATTCTCCCCCGAGCCCGCGACCTTGATTCCCGCCGCGGCGAGCGCACGCTGGGTGGAGCGCATCCCGCCCGCGCCCCAGTCCATGGTGTGGTTGTTGGCGAGCCCCAGCATGTCCAGGCCGATCCAGGAGAGGTCGTGAGCCAGGTCCGGGTGCCCCGCCATGTACGTGCCGCCGCTCTGGGCCGACGGGATGATGTCGGGGCCGTACTCGTGCAGCAGCATCTCCATGTTGCCGAAGCCCACGGTGGCCCCACCGATCAGGTCCCGCAGCTGCAGAAACTCGGGCTCGTCGTAGGGCCTCAGGGCCCGCGTGATGATGAGGTCCCCCACCATCGCCATGGAGATGTCCCCTTCCCCGTCGCGATGCTGGGCCTCGGCGGGCGGAGCCGCGAGCAAGGGCAGAAGCAAGAGGGCAGGCCAGAGAAGAAGCGAGCCGCCGAGGGCCCGGCGTGCCACGATCCCGATTCGGGCTGAAGTCGATCCGCGCATGTTCACCTCCTGCCGCGGGGAAGATCCGACTTGCAACAGTGAGATTACGCCACGACAGGACGGAGCGCCACGAGAGCCCGGGCCGGGAGCGGCATGATTCCTCCGGCTTCGCCTCCGTATCGCCTCGCAGCCCCCTCCCGTGCTACGTTGAGGAAGCTTCCCTCGCCCATGGAGGACCCCATGCGTTACCTCGTCCTCTCCCTCCTCCTCGCTTTCTCTCTCCAGGGTTGCGCATCCACGGGCAGCGGCCCCGGCACCTCCCGAAACCTCATCACCCGCGCACAGATCGAAGAGTCTCAGGCGATCACGGCGTACGACGTCATCCGCGCGCTGCATCCCCAGTGGCTTCGGGCCCGGGGACAGACCGTGGGGCTGGCGAATGCGACGCCGGTAACCCCGACGGTTTTCATGGATGGCACCCGCATGGGTGAGCTGGACGTCCTGAACGCGTACCAGGTGCGCGACATCGAGGAGATCCGCTATCTCGATCCGGGCCGGGCCGCGAGCCGGTACGGGATGGGGTATCCCAGGGGCATCATCGAGATCATCTCGCTGAGGCGATGACCGGCTTCTCCCCCGGACGGGCGGGACGCGCCGCCTTCTGCGCCATCGCGGGGGTCCTGAGCGCGTGCAACGTCTTCGACACGAGTTCGCCATTCGTCGACGAGGGGGGCGTCGCACCGTCCCTGCCGGATGACTCCTTCTGCAGCATTCCCCAGGAGTTCATCGTCTCCGGGGGCGTGGGCCGGGACGGCATCCCGGCACTCGTGAACCCGTCGCTGGTCTCGAGCGATCACGCCGAAGCCACCTATGTCCGCGAGGCCGACCGGGTGGTCGGGATCGAGGCGGACGGACGGTTCATCGCGGTGCCGCACAACATCCTCTGGTGGCACGAGATCGTGAACTTCGACGACTTCGGGAGCCCGTTCGCGGTCACCTACTGTCCCCTCACCGGGTCGAGCATGGTCTTCGATCGTGCTTCCATCGATGGCGCCGACCTGGGGGTCTCGGGCCTCCTCTTCCACAACAATCTCATGATGTTCAACCGCCGCCCCGACGGGGTGGGAGAATCGCTCTTCCCGCAGATGATGCAGGGTGCGCGCTGCGGGCCGCTGGACGGACAGCCGCTCGAGCCGCGGCCCGCGATCGAAATGCGCTGGAGGACCTGGAAGGACCTGCATCCCGAGACCCTGGTGGTTTCGGGCTTCCAGCCGCGGGGCCGGGACTATGAGAACTATCCCTACGCCGACTACGAGGTGGTCGACAACCCCCAGACCCTGTTCCCGCACCCCGAGTTCGACACGCGCCGCCCTCCCAAGGAGCGTGTCCTGGGCATCCCGCGCGAGAACGGCTTCGGAATGGCGTTCCCCTTCATCGTGCTCGAGAGCCGGGGCGATGTGGTGGTGGTGCACGACGACGTGCAGGGCACGCGGCCGGTGGTGGTGTTCTGGTCCACCCGGGCCCAGGCGGCCATGGCCTACCACCCGAGGTCCGGCAGCCGGGATCTCACCTTCGAGGTGCTGGACGGCGGGTTCTTCGACGTGCAGACGGGCAGCAGGTGGAGCATCGAGGGTCGTGCGATCGCGGGGCCACTCGAGGGCGCCGCGCTTGCGCCGGTCGCGGACGCCTACGTGGCCTTCTGGTTCGCGTGGGCGACCTTCCACCCGAACACGGACGTTCTCTCCGGCCCGCTCCGGATCTCCTGAACGAGGAAAACCGGCCGGCCCATTCCAGGCGCCGGCCGGTCTCCCCTCACCCCCGGGGCCAACCCTGACGTTACGTCATGGTCAAGGGGGTTTGTATCTTGTTTGATTCTTGGACTTACGGGCTTCGGTGGCCGGATTCCCGCTATTCTGTTCCCGCCAAAAGCGGGATCAGACCGAAACTCTGCGGCGAGCTTCCAGTGCCTTCCGAAGCTGTCCTTCGTCGGCTCGCTGGTAACGCAGACCGCCAAAGCCTCGAATCACGGCAAGAAACCACGTAAGTCAAACTAGGACTGCACGATCCGCCATTCTTGCCGTTGCGAGGAAGCAGGTTCTATCAGGCCGCGTTGGCGGGTAATCCCGAATCGAATGGCGGGAATCCCCAGTATTGCGCGAGACCGTTTCGGGCACCAGAGGAGACCCAATGGACGTAAGCTGTACCCATACGTTCACGACCCCTTTGCGCTTCTTCGGCTGGCCTTCAGGAAATCGTCAATGAGCGCCATCAACTCGTGGATCGTCGCTGATCCGCCACCGATCAGCCCCGCCGTCAACACGACATCGGTGAAGTGGAACACGGCTTGCTGGAACGACGCGGTGGCACCGCCGGAATCGAAGAGCACTCCAAGAAGCCGCACTCCAGACAGAGATACCATGATCCCGAGCGTCAAACCGAGGAGGAGTGCACGCTTCTGGGTGCCTGCCTTGTATTCCTGCAACTCGCTCTCGACCGCCGCCCTGTCACTCTCTGCCGCCGTTCGCGCTTTCTCCTCGATGCGCGATTTCCCGCCTTGCCGCCACGCCTTGATGAGAACCTCAAGCGAACGCTCCACGAACAGGGCGATGATGTAGAGGATGCCCAACTGGCCGAGTGCCCTCAGGAACAGATCATCACCAGTTGCTTCGACCGGTGTCAGGGAATCCCGGAGGAGGACGACGACGACGGCCAGCGCCAAACCGCAGAGGGACATCCAGACCCGTCCGACGTTGTGTTTCATACTGTGTGCCTCCCGATCATTCGGTCCTTGCGACAGCCGCGCCTGAGCGTGGTGCCCGTTCCGCGTCACTCCAAAACGTAGCAGCCCAGGGGCGGATCGATACAGGCATGGCTGCACTTGGCAATCCGAGAGCGCACCCTTCCGACGAATCCGGACCCCTATTCTGACTAGCCGATGAGGGGATTGCGCCACCCCGGGCGTGGCGAATCGCATCGTTCGTCCCCAACCCGCTCGGCTCGGCCTCGACCAACCAACCGGCGATCCGTGTCAGGCGCGCGACGTTAGACTACGTTGAGTCCGGGCGCGTGTAGTTACCGGCGCGCCCTCGAAGTCATGGATGAACCCAAACCTCCGGTCAGCAATCGGGAGAGCCGCTGGTGGCAGACGATACTCAACTCCGCGAAGGCCAAGTCCTGACCGGTCCCTCGTTCAGCGAGCCGATGCTGGTGGAGACGGTCCGGGAGAACGGGAGCGGCGTCTGGGTAGTCGGCATGGTCGGCCAGCGTTCCGAGCGGTTCCGCCGGGTGACGTTGACGGCTGACGACATCGCGGCGCTGAAGATCGCCGACTCGATGCTCTCGTATTCGGGAGACGGGCGACGCCTGCGCTTGGCCTTGCAGGCCTACGCGCTGGGCATCGCGTACGAGTTCGATCCCTACTTCGGGCTCTCGATCTCGCGGGTGGATCCGTTGCCCCACCAGCTTGAGGCCGTATACGACCACCTGCTCAAGCTCCCGAGCGTGCGCTTCCTGCTCGCCGACGATGCCGGCGCGGGAAAAACGATCATGGCGGGGCTGCTGATCCGCGAACTGAAGCTCCGTGGATTGGTCGAGCGGATTCTCGTGGTCTGCCCCGCGAACCTGTCGTTCCAGTGGCAGCGGGAACTGAGGGAGAAGTTCCACGAGCGGTTTCTGGTCCTCAAGGGTGGCGACATCCGCGACCAGTTCGGCGTCAACCAGTGGATGGAGCGGAAGCGGGTCATCACGTCGCTCGACCTCGCAAAGCGCGAGGAGATCCTGCCGGGCTTACGTCAGGCGCATTGGGATCTGGTCGTCGTGGACGAGGCGCACCGGATGTCAGCGCGGGACGAGAGCCACAAGAGCCAGCGCTACCGGCTCGGGGAACTGCTCCGGGACACTTCGGACCACATGCTCCTCCTCACGGCCACCCCGCACAAGGGCGATCCTCACAACTTCACGCTCTTCCTTCAGTTGCTCGACCCTGACGCCTACGGCGACGTGAAGTCGATACGGGAGGCGATGGATCAACAGCGTGCTCCGTTCTACCTGAGGCGCACCAAGGAGGCGATGGTCTACTTCCCCAAGCGGGAGGCGGACGGCACTTGGACCGCGCAGCCTGTCTTCACGAAGCGCATCGCGCAGACGGCCGAGTTCGCCATCGACGGCGCGGAGTTCGAGCTTTACCGGGAGATCACGCGGTTCGTGAAGCGGCAGAGCCAACGCGCCGCCGATGAGAGCGACAATCCGCGCGCGCGGGCGGTCGGGTTCCTGATGTCCCTGTACCAGCGGCGGCTCGCTTCGAGCACCCATGCCATGAGGCGGTCACTGGAGAACCGGGGCAAGCGGCTTGAGGAGGGCCTGAAGCAGGCCCAAGCGCTTGTACGGACGCTCCCGCCCGATCTGCCCGACTGGGACGAACTCGACGAGTTCGAGGACGCCGAGCGCGAGCGTCTGGAGCGTATGCTGGAGGCGGTGACGCTGGCGGGCAACGCCGAGCACGTGCGCGAGGAAATCGCCGAACTGCGGCAATTCGCCGAGCAGGCCAAGGCCGTCGAGCGCTCGGGTACCGAGGCAAAGCTCAAGCGGCTGCGGCGGATCATGGAGGCCGAGGGGTTCTTCGACCGACCGGATCAGCGGCTGCTCCTGTTCACTGAGTTCAAGGACACGCTCGACTACCTGATGGAGCGGCTGGCGGATTGGGGCTTCCGCGTGGGCTGCATCCACGGCGGGATGAAGCCTGGTTCCAGAGACGAGCCCGGCACCCGGCTACACGCCGAGCAGCAGTTCCGCGAGGGCGGGATTCAGGTTTTGGTGGCGACCGAGGCGGCGGGCGAGGGGATCAACCTCCAGTGCTGCCACATCCTCTTCAACTACGACATACCGTGGAACCCCAACCGCTTGGAGCAGCGGATGGGGCGCATCCATCGCTATGGCCAGCAGCGCGACTGCCTGATCTTCAACTTCGTGGCGACGAACACGATCGAGGGCCGGGTGCTGCAACGGCTGTTGGACAAGCTCCAAGAGATCCGCGACGCGCTCGACGACGACGCCGTGTTCAACGTGGTGGGAGAGGTTCTTCCCTCTGCGCGGGTCGAACGGGTGCTCCGGGACTACTACGCTGGACGGCTCGGCGAGTCCGATCTTGAGGAGCGGATCCTCAGGGACGTGGACGAGGGCCACTTCCGGGCGATCTGCCAGACGGCGCTTGAGGGGCTGGCGGCCAAGAAGCTGAACCTCGACCTGCTCGTCGAGCGCCGCGCCCGCGCGAAGGAGCGTCGGGTTGTCCCGGAGACGATTTCGCGGTTCATGGGCGAGGCGGCCAAGGATGCGGCCCTTACCCTCAAGCCGGTGCGGAGGCTCCCCCACACCTTCCAACCGGGGAGGACGCCCATCGGGCTGAAGCGATACGAGCGCGACGAGGACTGGGGGCTCGCCGAACTCGCCGTCCGGTATCCCCGGCTGTCCACCGACCGCAAGACGGCGGAGGCGAACAACCTGGAGTGGGTGACGCCGGGCCACCCCCTGTTCGAGGCCCTGCGCCGGCACGGCTACGACTCGGGACAGGACGCCTTCGCGAAGGGAGCCTGCTTCCACTCGCTGGCCCACGACGAACCGGCTCGGGTGGACTTCTACCGTGCGCGCGCGGTGGATGGCCTTGGCCGAGTCATTCACGAACGCCTGTTCGCCGTAGAGTTGCGGGCCGGAAGCACGCCGCGCCTTCGCGGCCGAGGCGTGCTCGCCGACATGACTCCCGCACCCATGCCGAACGGACTGCCTGCGGTGGCGCGGCTGCCCGAAGAGACCGCTTGGCTCAACGAGAACGCGCTTGTCCCCTTCGTGGAGGAGGTTCGGTCCGACCGACAGGCCGAGGTGGGCCGGGTCGCCGAACACGTCGATCTTTCGCTGACCGAGATTCTACAGCGGCTCGACGAGGACATCGGCCGGGCCGCCGACGAAGTGGCTGGCGGGGCTGGCGGGGCCGAAGGCCGCTTGGCGCTGGCCGAGAGGCGGCACGCGGAGGTGCTGACACGGCGCGAGCGGCGGCGCGAGGAGCTTGAGCGCCAGCGGGCGGTCACGCTCCAAGGCGTCGAGAGACTGGCGAGCGCAATGGTGCTGCCGCACCCCGAGGGCCATGTGCTTGATCACCGCCGACTGAGACCGCACCCCGAGACCGAAATGACAGCCATGCGGGTGGTGATGGAGTACGAGGCGGCGCAGGGACGAAAGGTCGAAGATGTCCACAGGGAGAATCTCGGCTACGACGTGACCAGCCGCGATCTCCACACCGGTGAGTCGCGGCTCATCGAGGTGAAGGGGCTTGCCGCGCCAAGCGGCAGCATCCTGCTGACGCCGAACGAGCGGCGCGTGGCCAAGGACCGCCGCGACTGCTATTGGCTGTACGTGGTGACGAACTGCGCGAGCGCTCCCGAGTTGCAGGAGCCGATCCCGGATCCCGCCCGTTTCCCGTGGCACGAGGTGAGCAAGGTCCAGCACTACTGGATGGACGTGAAGGCGATGACCGGGCCAATGTCGGATTCGGGCCGGGACGATCCGGCCGGCGGCTCGACGGCATGAGGAAGCCCGTGCCATCCACCGGGGAGACCGCGCGGTACGAGGCGGTCTTCGGCGAGGTCTCCGAGATCGTTGAAGCCGCCCGGCGGTCGGCGGTCCGTTCCGTCAACGCCGTGATGACCGCCGCCTACTGGCTGATCGGAAAACACGTTGTCGAACTCGAACAGAAGGGACGGAGCCGCGCGGAGTACGGCCAGGAGACCGTTGGGCGACTCGCCACCGACCTCTCGGCCCGCTACGGCCGGGGCTTCTCGGTCCGCAACATCCGGCTCATGCGCGCGTTCTACCGCTCATGGCCAATTGTGCAGACACCGTCTGCCGAATTGCGAGACGAACAGAATTGGCAGACACCGTCTGCCGAATCTCTGCTGGAGGCCCTCCGGTCACGGTTCCCGCTTCCGTGGTCCGCCTATGTTCGGCTGCTGTCGGTGCGGAACGAACGCGCCCGCGCCTTCTACGAGGCCGAAGCGCTCCGGGGAGGCTGGACCGTCCGCCAACTCGACCGCCAGATCAACACCCAGTTCTACGAGCGGACCGCGCTATCGAGGAACAAGGCCGCCCTTCTGGCCGAGGGGGGAAGGGATCCTGGGGACGACGTTGTTCCCGAGGAGGAGATCAAGGACCCGTTCGTTCTCGAATTCCTCAACCTGAAGGACGAGTACTCCGAGAGCGATCTTGAAGAGGCGCTGACCCGCCACCTCGAAACCTTCCTTCTGGAGTTGGGAGGGGACTTCTGCTTCATCGCACGGCAAAGGCGGCTGCGAGTCGGCGACGAGTGGTATCGCGTCGATCTTCTCTTCTTTCACCGCCGCCTTCGGTGCCTCGTGGTCATCGACCTGAAGATCGGCAAGTTCACGCATGCCGACGCCGGGCAGATGCACCTCTACCTCAACTACGCGCGGGAACACTGGGTCCGCCAGGACGAGAACCCCCCGGTCGGGCTGATCCTCTGCGCCCAGAAGGATGAAGCCGTCGCGCGGTATGCGCTGGAAGGCCTGCCGAACAAGGTCATGGCCGCCGAGTACCGGACCACGCTGCCCGACGAGGATCTCCTCGCTTCGGAGATCGAACGCACGCGCACCATGCTCGTCCAAGGTGCGGCCCCCAACGCTCCGGATGGCGGGTCCTCGACGTCCGAAGCGGAACCGCCCTCATGATCCCGCGCGAGTGCAGGCGGCTCGCCGAGGTCGATTTCCCTATCGCCGAGGTCTCGCGCCACGCGGTTCGGGAGAAGTCCATTCGGCACGGCCATCCGTCCACGCTGCACCTCTGGTGGGCGCGCCGTCCGCTCGCGTCGTCGCGGGCCGTTCTGATGGCCCTCCTGCTCCCGGATCCCTGCGACCCGCACTGCCCGCCGGCGTTCAACAAGGAGGCGCGGCGGATTTTGCTCGGCATGAGCGGACGACCCTCCGGGTGGACGGATGAGATCGAGACGGACGAGGGCCTTCGGCGGATCATCCTCAAGTTCATCGCAGACTTCGCGAACTGGGATCACTCGGCGAAGCAACCGTGGCTCGGCACGGCCAGGGCGCTTGTGAGGGCCGCCCACGGGGACGACGCGCCGCTGGTGGCGGATCCGTTCGCGGGCGGCGGTTCGATTCCGCTGGAATCGCTCCGGCTGGGATGCGAGACGTTCGCCAGCGATCTCAATCCGGTTGCGTGCCTGATCCTCAAGGTCATGCTGGAGGACATACCCCGGCACGGGCCGGGACTGGCCGAGGAACTGCGGAAAGCCGGGGGTGCGGTCAGGCGGAAGGCTCAGCGGGAACTTGCCGATCTTTATCCGACCGATCCCGATGGCGCTAAGCCCATCGCCTACCTTTGGGCGCGCACCGTGCGCTGCGAGTCGCCGAATTGCGGGGCCGAAATCCCGCTGATGCGATCCTTCTGGCTGTGCAGGAAGCCGAAGCGCAAGTGGGCGCTGAAGCCCTCGGTCGAAAGGACCGATGCTGGGCCGCCGCGTATCGCTTTCGAGGTATTCGAGCCGGATGAGGCGAGCGAGGTGCATCCCGGAACGGTATCGCGGGCGAAGGCGACGTGCCCGTGCTGTCGCGCGGTCCTGCCCCCGGATCGGGTGCGGTCGCAACTCGCCGCCGAGCGGGGAGGGGCGGACGTGATCTTCGATGCGGACGGGAACCGCATCGGCGGAGCCCGCATGACCGCCGTGGTGACGCTGCGCCCGGGCGAGCGGGGACGGCACTACAGGCTGCCTACCGACGCCGACTACGCGGCGGTGCGCAAGGCACAGGTGCGGGTGGCCCGCCTGCTGGGAGAGTGGGAGGCCGGTGGGAAATCAGGGCTTTGCCCGGTGCCGGATGAGCCGACGCCGTCTGGTGGGGGTTCAGGTGCTGGCCGAGCGTTCAGCGTCCAGCGCTACGGCATGCTCGAATGGAGCGACCTGTTCACGGCCCGGCAAAAGGCGGCGCTGGTCGAGTTGGGGAGGCTGGCCGAAGGTTCGACAACGCTCCCCCGCGAACTCCTCGCCATCGCCCTCAATCGAACCGCCGATGGGAGTGCGTCACTTTCCAGTTGGCTGGCTTCGGGGGAGGAGGTCAAGCATGTGTTCGCACGGCAGGCACTACCGATTGTCTGGGATTTCGGAGAGTCGAACTACTTGGCGGACGCATCAAGGAGCTGGGCCAGCGCGATCAAGTCGGTAGCCAAGGTTCTTGAATACCGATTCGTAGCGCCTGCCTTCGGGCAAGTGCAACAGGCCGACGCGACCGACCACCCCTTACCCGACTCGGTCGCCGACGCGTGGTTCACCGACCCGCCCTACTACGACGCAGTCCCATATGCTGATCTGTCGGATTTCTTCTTCGTCTGGCTCAAGAGATCATTGCCGGATCATCCGCTCCTGAACAATCGCTTCAACCCCCCAGGCCTGTCGCCTAAGGCGGCGGAGGCGGTCCAGGACGAAACGAAGCAGGCTGACGGCCGACCGAAGAACCGCGAGTGGTTCGAAGACACGATGGCGAGAGCCTTCGCGGAGGGTCGGCGGGTGCTGCGCGAGGAGGGCGTGGGCTCCGTTGTCTTCGCCCACAAGACGACCGAGGGGTGGGAGGCACTGCTTTCCGGCATGATTCGAGGCGGATGGACAATCACCGGATCATGGCCCATCGCCACGGAAATGGCATCACGCCTACGCGCTCGGGATTCCGCAGCGCTGGCAACCAGCGTTCATCTGATCTGCCGTCCTCGCCCGCATAACGCCCCGGTTGGCGACTGGGCGCGCGTCCTTCAGGAGCTTCCGGCCCGTGTGGCGGAATGGATGAAACGGCTGCAGGAGGAGGGTATACGCGGAGCCGACTTGGTTTTCGCTTGCGTCGGGCCAGCGCTCGAGGTGTTCAGCCGCTATCGCGCAGTCGAGACCGCCGAGGGCGGGGAGGTTGGCTTGCCCGATTACCTCGAGAGGGTCTGGCAGGTCGTGGGGCGTGCCGCTCTGGAGCAGGTGCTCGGAACGGCCGACGCGGGCATGCTCGAAGAGGATGCCCGGCTCACCGCACTGTTCTTGTGGACGCACCAAAGCACGGAGGTTGCCGAGGAGAACCCGGCTACTGAGGACGCGAAGGAGGAGCGGGCCGCCGCCAAGGCGGCGGCGAAGGGGTTTAGCCTTCCCTACGATGTGGTGCGCCGGTTCGCTCAGCCCATGGGCATCGGGCTCGACCGATGGACCGGCAGGGTGATCGGCCAGACGAAGGGTCTGGTGCGCTTGCTGCCCGTGCAGGAGCGAGCCGATGAGCTGTTCGGTCGGGACGGCGCGGCTGCGGCAGCCGAATGGATAGAGAGGGATCCGCAGGCGGATGTGCAACCGGCCCTTTTCCCCGATTGGGAGACGACGCCGACGCCGCTCGCGCGCCGCCGTCGTGGAGCGAGGTCGATTCTCGACCCCGACGACGCGTTGCAGGGACCAAACGCGACCACGCTCGACCGCATCCATGCGGGCATGCTCCTCCAAGCAAGCGGTCACTCGAACGCGCTCAGGAAGCTGATCCAGGCCGAGCAGGATCGAGGACCCGACTTCCTTCGGTTGGCCAACGCGCTCTCCGCCCTCTATCCCCGCTGGAGCCGCGAGAAGCGCCTTCTGGACGCGATGATCTTGGCCGTCCCGCGTTGACATCCCGGAGACCGGTCGTCGAGCTTACTGGCAGGTCGCCGGAAGCGCCGCCGCCCGAACCCTTTCCCCACCGAACCGCAGTGCTGAGGCTATCCGCCCGTGATTGGTAAGACAGACCTGCGCGAGCCTTGAGGGCCGTTGATAATGGATCCTTGGTACAGAGTCGCGACGTTGCGCCGGGAGGTGCGGGAAGGCCGCTCCTTTAGTCCGGACGAGTTTGCCATCGCGCTCGAACAGGTGGTCGCCGGCACCGCGCCGCCCGACTACAGCGACCCGGAGCAGTTCTTCGCGAGAACCTGCTTCACGCGGGCGCTCAGGGAGCACGCCGGCATGACGCTGCGCCGACTCTCGGGCAAGACGGAGAACACCGCTCCGGTCCTCACTCTCATCACCCAGTTCGGCGGCGGGAAAACCCACACCCTGGCCGCTCTGTATCACCTCGCCAACGCGGGCGAGGCGGCCACCGGACTCCCCGGCGTGGAAGGCCTCCTCGGAGGGGAGGGGCTTGGATCCGTGCCTTCGGCCCGGGTCGGCGTGTTCGCCGGCAACGCTTGGGATCCGGCCGAGGGCAGGGAGACGCCATGGATCGACTTGGCTCGCCAAGTGGCGGGCGAGCCGGGAGTCACGGCGCTCGGGACGGCGGCAAGTACCACGCCCCCCGGGACCGCGACGCTAGGCAAGGTGTTCGCCTCCGCAGAGGCGCCGGTGCTGCTCCTGTTCGACGAGGTGCTCAACTTCCTAAACCGCCACCGCGGCATGGCCGACAGCTTTCACGCATTCATCCAGAACCTCACAGTCGCCGTCACCGGGACCACCCGCGCGGCCGCGGTCATTAGCCTGCCGAAGAGCCCGGTCGAGATGACCGACTGGGATCAGCAATGGCAGGATCGCATCAGCAAGGTCGTCGGCCGCGTCGCACGTGACCTCATCGCGAACGATGAGGCAGAGATCAGCGAGGTCGTCCGGCGTCGGCTCTTCGAGAATCTCGGCGGGGCTCGGCTCCGC
This sequence comes from Gemmatimonadota bacterium, assembly GCA_022826005.1. GTDB lineage: Bacteria > Gemmatimonadota > Gemmatimonadetes > Longimicrobiales > Gaopeijiaceae > Bin94. The sequence goes on from JAJDVT010000043.1 coordinate 80,853, forward strand.
AGGAGGGTGGCCAACACCTACGCGAATTGGTGTTTCGAGCGCACCGCACGGCTCCCGCGCGAATGGCTGGCCGTGGACACGGCGACGACCGAGGCAAAGGCCCGGGAGTTCCTACGCACCCGGTTTGAGGCATGCTATCCGTTTCACCCGGCGACGCTTTCGGTTTTTCAGCGGAAATGGCGGGCGCTGCCGCAGTTTCAGCAGACCCGGGGCGCGCTTGCGATGCTCGCCCAGTGGGTGTCGTGGGCCGCGCGCGAACACTTTCGAAAGGCGCGCACCGAGCCGCTGATCACGCTGGGGTCCGCTCCGATGCATGTACCCGAGTTCCGTGCGGTGGTGCTGGGCCAGTTGGGCGAGGCGCGTCTCGACGCCGCCATCGAGGCCGACCTAGCCGGACAACAGGCCCACGCACGCGCGCTGGACGCGGACGCCAAGGGTGCGCTCCGCGACATCCATCGGCGCACAGGCACGGCTATCCTCTTCGAGTCGTCCGGCGGTCAGGTGGACAAGGTCGCTCACCTGCCCGAATTGCGGTTCGCGCTCGGCGAGCCCGAGATCGACACGACGACCGTGGACAACGCGGCGGCCGCGTTGGAGGCGGTCGGGTTCTTCATCCGTAGCGTCGGAACCGACGGATACCGCATCCACTACCAGGCCACACTGAGGAAGGTGGTGAGCGACCGGCGCGCCTCGCTCGACGAGGAGACGGAAATCAAACCGGCCGTCCGGAAGCTCGTCGACGCGGAATTCGCGCGAGGGGTCACGTTGCCCCTCGTCCCCTTCCCCGGCACCGCGATGGACATTCCGGACACGCCGCGCCTTTCGCTAGTAGTGTGCGATCCTGAGACGGAGTGGACGGACGACAGGGCGACGGCCAGACGAATCGCGGAGTGGACCAGAAGGCGCGGCAACTCGGATCGCCTCTATCCCGCATCGCTCGTATGGTGCGTCAGAAAGCCCGGGCGGGCGCTGATCGACAAGGTGGAGCTTTGGCTGGCGTGGCAGCGAGTCGCCACCGAAGTGGCGCAGGGCGTGCTGGGAGCAGACTTCGACCGCGCGGACCGCGCCGGGGTGAGTGCGATGGTCCGAGACTCGGAGGAGGCCGCCAGAGACGAGGTTTGGGCGAACTATCGTTTCGTCGTCCTGTCCGACAACAGTGCGGAGACCGGCCTCAAGATCATCGATCTTGGCGCGGGCCATTCCAGCGGGAGCCAGACCCTCTCCGGCCGCATTACGAGCGCCATGAAGGCCGAGGCGCTACTCAACGAGTCGGTGGGGGCCGGCTACATTGACCGGCATTGGCCACCTGCGTTTGCGGACTCCGGAGCCTGGCCGCTCAGGAGTCTGCGTCAGAGCTTCCTAGACGGCTCGCTGACACGGCTGAGCGATCCAGAGGAGGTCCTTCGACGGCAAATCGCCGCGCTCGTAGCCGCAGGCGAGTTCGGTTTGGCGTCAGGCGCGCGACCCGATGGCAGTTACGGTCGGTTCTGGTATGCGGAGCCGATCCGGCAGGAGGAGATCACTTTCGATCCAGATGTGTTTCTCCTCACCAGGAGGAAGTCCGAGGCCCTGACAGCCCCGCCCGAGCCGGATCCGCCGCCCCGCGAGCTGCAGCCCGGCGAAGCCGGGGTCGAACCCGAGCCGGATCCGCCGCCTCCGACCACCGACGTGGCGTCGCGGGCGATCCTTCAAGTAACCGGCACGATCCCTGCCGAAGTCTGGAATCGACTCGGTATCAGGATTCTTCCCAAGCTCCGGCCCTTGGACGACCTCACGGTCGGCATTGATCTGTCGGCGACCATCGAGCCCGAGAGGGTTCAGAGTCTTGAGGCCGAACTGATGCAAGCCCTCCGGGATCTGGATCTGGAGGGCGGGGTTAGCATCGTCACGCGCGATTCCTCGGGCTCAACGTCCGAAGGCGGTTCCCCCGGACGATAGCCACCCGAGGCTGTGGCCAGATTGGCCAACGCGCACGGCTGTCGGATCGCGCCCAACCCGGCGCAAAAGGAATCCCTGCGGGGCGTTTCGACCAGCCGCTGGCGGCGGCGTCCGATGGGTCTGACACGTTCTGAAACGTCCTGACACGTCCCGACACATTGGGTCGTTTCCGAAGGGTTGACCACCTTGTGGGAGACCCTTCAGCGTCCAAGCATGGAGACGCCGAAACACCACTTCAACGCGCGGGTCTGTACATCCCCGTGGACAACCTCCGCACCGTCCGCGATGGCTTTCTTGGTGAAGCCACCGATGTGGACCGTAGGCACGGTCCCGCCTCCGGAAGCTCCTGAGATTGGCGCGGATCAACGTCGGCAGCTTTCGTCCCCGATGGCTGGATTGAAACCATCTGCCGATGGAATCCGTAGTGCGTCGCCCTTCGGGTTACCGAAGCGTGAAGGAGAGCCCGAGCGAACGAGTCGAAGAACCGGAGGAGTCGCAAGTAGTCAGGTTGATCCACCCCGAGGCGGAACCGCTGCCCGTGTCCAGCGACATGGGCGCTTGCGGAATCGTTCGCCGTACCGGCCTCCGTCCGACCTTCAGCCGCGCTTGAGCCATGCCCGCTTGAACGGGTGCCAGGGAGCGCTCGCGGAGGTGCTCTTGCACGGCGTCGGCGGCTGCGGTCGCCGGGTCCCGGACGCGGCGCCCACGGGGGTGTTTGACGCGGCTAAGGTCGTTCAGCCAGCCTACCCCGTGTCATACACGGGGGCTGGCGAGGGGTGGCCTCCGCCCCCCCTTCGATCCCCCCACGAATCGCGCTCCCGTGGAGGTCGCGGACGGGGGCTCCGCCCCCTTCCCCCCGTGCCGATGCGGCGTGATGCCTGAGCACCGCACCGCCGTCGTCACCGCCCGCGTAACGGCGACCGAGTCCGCCGACTGGCGGGCCAAGGCGAAGGCCGCCGGCGTGCCCCTGTCGGCGCTGATCCGGCGGGCCATGGCTCGCACGCGGACGTGGACCGCCCGAGCGGCCGAGGTCGAGCGCGAGCGCACCCGACAGGTCTCGCGGATCGGAAACAACCTGAACCAGATCGCGCGGTGGGCCAATCGCCACAAGGGGGCGGCCGAGGCCGTCGAGGTGCTCGCCCGCCTCGTCGCCATCGAGCGGGCGCTTACGGCGCTGGCCCGCTTCGAGAGCCCGGATCACGATGCACATTAAGTTCCTGTCTTCGTAAAAAATCTCGTAACCTGCATATATTGCAATGATTTATGGCAACAAATGTGACCGCCATCCCCTTTTTACATCCCTATTTACGAACGGGATTCCGTGCGACCTTGGCGGACGTTGGTGGACCGTGGGCTCCAACTCCGGCAGACTCCGGATACCCACGCCGACGGGATCCGGGTCTATCTTCGGGCGGGCTCCCGTTCCAGCCTCCACACGTCAACGTGGTCCAAGTCCATGTCGTCTTGGCGAACCGTCGCGAGATGATTTCCCCGGAAGACGGGGACGGTTCGCTCCTTGAACGGGACGGCGGGAACGCTCCCGAGCAGCCTCCCCTCGGGATCGAAGAACTCCCAGCGGTTGCCAGCGGTGCGGATGACTTCGACCCATAGCTTGCCGTCGGGGGACACGAAGATCTCGTTGACGAACGAAGCCCGTTCAGGCCGGTTGTATCCCCGGGGGTTGCACGAACCGCCCGGCCACCGCTCCATGGCCTCGTCGAACTCCGCACTGCCCGCGTCCCATTCCTCGTCCGAGATCGGCTCGGTCGGCAATGTACGCTCGATCACCCGAAGCGTGTCGCTCTCGCCCCTCGTGACGGCGATCCGGTAGAAATAGCCCCAAGCGGAATACATGACACCCCCGGAAGCCGGGTGCTGCACCCACTTCGCCCCGACCGTGTGGCCGTAGTAGCCGACTCTTCCTTCCTCCCATGTGCAGAGAATCACCCCGGTCTGCCCGGCAAGGTCCTCGGGAGCCGTAAGGAAGGGCACGGTATCGCCCGTGGCTCCGCTGTTGTCGAGGCCAATCCACTGAGCGCCAGCATCAGGATCGAACGCAAAGCGGAAGACCTCGTTCTCGCCGACGGGATAGAATCGAATGTTTGCGGCCGATCCGGTCAGACCACCCGTGGTCCTTCTTTGGCCAAGCCACTCGCCGTCAGCCGAAAACTCGCCGATGCGCCCTTGAACCGGATCGAAAGTAACGAGCCGGTCCCCGACCCAGGCCAGAGAGTAGAGGCTCCTGAACTCGCCCGGTCCCTCACCTTCCCGACCGAAGGTACGCATGTGCGCCCCGTCGAAACCGAAGACGCGGACCTCGTGGTTTATGGCGTCCGCCACGAAGATGGTCTCATCGGGGCCGATGGCCACGGCGCTGACTCGGCCGAACTCGTCAGGAGTCTGCTGTTCCGTCAGCGATTTGGATCCGATTGAGACGACCGGGATAAGTTGCCAACCGGGTGGCGTGCCGGTGTTGGTGACGTGGACGACGCCGCCTACGGTGTCGAAGGTGGTGGCGAGGTCGCCACCGCCAACCGTCGAGGTCCCCTGATCGCAGGCTGCCGCCAAGGTCGCCGCGAGGAGGAGCGGAACCTTGGTGCTGGAGACACTAAGCGGATGCGGGGGCACGACCATTCTTGGCTCGATCATGGTGGGGGAAGGCATCCACAAAGGTTGGGTTCCGCCCCGGTCCCTGCAAGGTCGGCAACAAGGTGGAGGATGTAGGCAACCTGGCGGCAATCAGCCATCACGGCACCGCAGGCGGGGAAACCCTTCCGCAGCGACTCCGCGCGGCAACGATTTACAGGGGGAAGAGCGGTGCGCGGCAGGGGGGGCGACACCGTCACCGTTGCCGTCTTCGAGGCAGACGGCCAAGGGGCTGGGGGAGCTTGCCCGCAACGAGCGGAAGTCCGTCGTTCCGGGCGGTGCCCGGAGAGGCGTTTTCGGCGGCTCCGAAGGGCTGGCTCGGACCTATTACTGGTCCTAAGCCAGCCCACGCAGTGTTGAACACTGCGGTCTGGCAAGGGGAGGCTCCGCCCCCTTGGACCCCCGAGCTTTCTGCCCCGATGCCGGGGCAGTGGGCGGCCAAGTACGCCGTCGCCTGAACCCCGCCCCGGTGCACCCGTGGCTGAGCGATCCACCGTCATGGTCGCCGGCGTTCTTCGCGCTGACCGCCGCCGACCGTGCGCAGGTGCTGGGGGGATCCTCACGAAACTCCTTGGCGCATGGCGGGTCGCGTTTGGCGAACGGCGAATTCGCGAAGCACCTCAAGGTCGTCCTTCGCCCGTCGCAGTGAGCGAGTTGAGTCTTCGGCGAACCGGGCAGTGAACTGAAGATGGGGGCTCACCCACCGTTCAACGATCCGACTCGAACGGCGCAGCGTGACCTTGGTTCGGCGGCGGCCTCGATACCCGCGCTCGGGATCCAGGCATTCCCTCGCTTGGCGCAGTGCATGCGCCCAGCCCTCGCCATCAAGTCGATCCAGCGCAATCGGGGTTGGCGGGAGCCTTGACTCCTTGATCGGGACGCGACTGGAGACCTGCCAAGCATCCCGCCACCACCTCACGGTGACCATCTGCGGTCTCGGAACCCTGTCGCGGTATTCGGTCAGGAGGAGAGGGTGGAAGATCTCCCGTTCGATGAGTCGAGCAATGGGCCAGCCATCGTACAGCAAGCCCTCAAGGTTGACCCCCAATCTGGCGGTCTGATCGCGCTCGTGGTACGCAGCGTTCCACTGTACGCCCTCGCATCCGTCCGAGATACCCAATACGCCAAGCGACCGACTGCCGAATCGCCGTCCCTCGCATGCAAACAGATCCCTGAAGAGACCGATCACGATGTCGGCTCGTTCTTCGAGACCCATGGTGCCCACCTTCGCGGTTACAGCCGAGGACGGACGTGTGGTGTGGGCGGCAGGGCGCATCTTAGGCGACGCGCCGGACGTACCAAGTCTCCCCGACTCCGGAGCGCCGGATGAACGGTGGCGGGACTGGAACGACTCGCCGCCCCGGACGACTTCCAATCCGGCATCCTGCGGCTCCGGCGGCGGAAAGCGACCTCCGCGGATTGCGGGGACCTCGCGCCTACGCGCCGTTTCGCGGTCCGGGCTCTTGGTCCCCCAGAAACGACCGACCTTCTCCGCATACCGGGGCCAGCAGTGTACGCGTTGCGGATTGAAGCGCCCAAACTCGCGCGGGTGGTAGGTGTGAAGCCACAGGCAGGAGTCCGTTCCCGGTTCGACCTTGACGAGGGCGGTCTCGTAGTGAGCGTCGAGCTTGTAGCCAGGAGCATCCACTCTCTGCACGACATGCTCCCGGACCTTCGGGCTCCCGAGAATCGCCTCCCTCGCCCAATTGCCCTGTGTCACGATGATTTCGGGACTGAGGATCCTTAGTTCGCCGGGAATGAAGCGGCGGCACTTCTCGAATAGCCTCGGGTCGGTGTTCGCGGATCCGGGTTTGTTCGGGGTGCACTTCGCGCTGTTGACGTGGGCGAAATAGAGCCGCGCCTCTTCGAGCAGGAGGGTCGGTCGGAACTGGCGGAGCAATGCGTGCGCCAGCTGGTGGGTGCGATACCAGTGCCGGTTTTTCCGAAGCGTCGCCAGATCCGTGGCAAGTTCGCTGCGGCGCACGGCTCCAATCGTGCGGTGCCGCCAGTGGTGCTTTGCCCTTCCAGGGTTCAGCGAGAGGAATAGCAGGCGCGGAAGCCCTCCCTCCTCGTAGCGCGGCCCGACGAACGTCGCTTTGGCCTCCGCGAAGTCGGGGGAACCGGCGGAGCACCAGGGACGAGAAGAGCAGCGGAAGTTGGCTGGCGAAATCCCATGCTCGACGTAGTACGCTTCGAGGCGTTGCAACATGGGTAGCCGACCCGCAGTCATTCTTTGTGGGCTCCGTGGAGGTCAGTTGGGGGACGACGGTCAGCGGGCTTGAGTGCCCGCGCGACTTCGGGACGAGTATTGTTCACCGTCTCGGAGTGCGGCGGCAAGGCCTACAAGGGTGTCCCGTCGCTCGCTGACAACCACCGTGCTCCACCCGCTAGTCGGCGATTTCGAGGTCGGTAACACCGAGAGCCGCGGCAGTGACCAAGCGGCGGTCGGCAGGAAGAACTCACCGCGCAAGTAAGCGGTCGAGCACGCTACCTGCGAACGCCGTAGCGGCGCGTCTCTTGGGGGGGTTCGAAGGGGGGGCGGACGCCACCCCTCGCCAGCCCTTTGTACCCACAAGGGGTAGGCTGGCTGAGCGACCTAACAGTCGCTCAAGCCAGCCCTGCGGACACCCCGCGAGAGACCTTCCCCGCGCGCCGCCGAGACGGCGTTGGCCGGGCCGTCTCGGGCGAGCACCTCGGCCTCTTGGTCGCCAGCCTCACCGACGGAGAGGGCGAACGGGCCAACCCGTCACTCCTTGGCCTCGGCGGCGCTCTCCCGCGCGGCCCGGTTTCCACCCTACCCGTACCCCTCGGGGACCGGCGAACGTCGCTCTCAGGCGATCCCACAGCCCGTAGGTTACCCGAAATGCCCCCGGAATGCCCGGAAACGGCCTCCTGGCCCGGTCGAGGGGTCGGTTCAGGTCTCGGTGCCCGCTTCCCGGCCCGCCAGATACGCGGCCCAGTCGTCCATGAGCCGACGCCTCCGCTCGAACAGGTCCGTGCGCCTGTACGCGGCCTCGACCTTGTTCCGAACGACATGCGCCAGCGCCGCCTCGATGACCTCGCGGGGATGGTCCGTCATTTCGGCCGCCCAGTCCCGGAACGACGATCGGAACCCGTGCGGCACCGCCGCGATGCCGTGCCGCTTCAGCAGCCGTCCTACCCTCTCGGCCCGCAACGCCTGGCCGCGCTCCATGGCGAACACGAACGGACTCTCGCCCCCGGCCAGCTTCCGCGCCTCATCGAGAATCTCAAGCGCGCGGTCGCACAGCGGGACCCGGTGCTGGCGCCCCGCCTTCATCCGGCTTCCGGGAATCGTCCATACGGCCTCCCCCCGGTCGATTTCGCTCCACACCGCCCCGCGCACCTCTCCACCCCGCGCCGCCGTCAGGACAAGGAACTCGAACGCGAGCGTGTCCACCTTTCCCGGATCCGCCGCCCGCGCCTTCTCGATGGCCCCCGCGACCTCCCGGTGAGGCAGGGCCTGATGATGCTTGACAACATCGTGCTGGGGACCCAGCAGGTGCAGGAGCCGGTCGCAGGGGTTGTCCGTCCGCCAGTCCATGGCGATGGCCCATTCCATCACCGCGCGGACCCGCATGTGAACGAGCCGGGCCGTGGGACCCTTGGTGTGCCA
>JAJDVT010000006.1 GCA_022826005.1 Gemmatimonadota bacterium
GCTCTCCGGACTTCTCGTCCTCGCTCGCTTCTCCAGAGTCGCTCGCTGCCCCTCTCCACCGTTGGAAGGGCGAAAGCACAAACCAAATCACACACTATCAACCCCAAGAACTAATCGTCCGTGAAAGCGGGGCAGGTCCAACCCCATGCGCCTCATGCATCCGGCGTGGCCAGTCCGCCTTGTCAGTTGGCTACTGAACCAATTGGAGGACAGGGGGGTACCGGAAAAAGACCAGCTCCAACGGGCTGGGGATTTCCTGTACTCGGAACAGGCCTTGAGCGCACCTGAGAATCAACTTGGAGCCCTACTTTTCGCTGGCTTGGGCCACCGCGCCGCCTCCGGCCAGCGGCGCATTCCGAGTCGCGGTACGCCCAATGATATCAAGTTCCTTTCCGCATACTTGCCGTATTGCAACGCCATGTTCATCGACAACGAGTTCGCTCAGCTTCTGGGCGAAGGCCCGGTGGCGTCCGAGGTGGAGGACTACCCCACGAGGATCTTCTCTGCTCGCTCGCGGGATGACTTTCTGGCCTATCTGGACACGCTAGAGGATGATCAGAGTCACGTTGAACGCGTGACGAGAACGTACGGGGAGAAGTGGACCGAGCCGTACCGGACTGTGCTCGAACAGGAGCGAAGCAAAGGAACAGTTGCATTCTGAGGCAGCGTCTTGGGTCGCGAGAAGGCAGTCACTCTACGCTTGGAGAACCTCGTCGTCCACAAACACGGGGAAATCCCCTCAATCGCGGGAATCGCTTTCCCCTCACTCACGGCAACGGCAAATCACGGCATCTCCAAAGAGGCGCGAGAACTCATGTCCCCGTCTCCGTCTCGGCCCGAGGCCCTTTCGTGCAGTGGCCGCATCTACTCAAGAATCGTCGGCACGGCGGTCCTCGCGATCGGCGTTTCGGCTGTAGGACTTGGCGATTCCTCGTAGCATCCGTGCCGTCTGGGGATGCGTAGGTCGCGCCGCGATGGCGTAGCCCTCGTACTCTCGGGCAAGCTCTCGCTCGGCCACACCTCCCACCCCCGCGTCCTTGACCCCCGAACTACGCCTGTTGTGGACGGCGACCGCAACCCCCGTCTCCAGGTCGGTGCTCGCCACCGCCTCGATCACCTCTCGCACCGCGGCGCACGGCCACAATCCATCCCGGCCATGAGGACTCTCGCTCAACATCTGTCCAGCAACCGTCAAGCCGATTGGGAGCCGCCCCACGGCTTCGAGACCGGCCCGAGCCTCTGTAATCCACCGACGCAGCCTGCGGTGACTAACCCTGCCGTTGTCCTCACCGGGTAGGGTTCGCCAGGACGACAACAGAGAGTACGCACCTCGGGCGATCCGTCTCGTACTATCATCCAGCCTCGCCGGGTCTTCACCCTCCGGTGAGTAGGCAAGCGCCACGACCTTCACGAAGAACTCCGGATCTTCGGCTAAGATCTCGTGCAGTGCACCTGGGGGTCGTTCATGCTGGGATACGTAGGGAAGCAGACCCCACTCCAACCGGGCCAGATCCTTACTGTCGTAATCGGCTGCCGCGAGCACGTCGAGCAGTGGCGCGATGTCTCCCCCGAGTTGCGAATTCGGAGTGTCGCACTCCCCGTCAGCCGAGACGATGGCGCGGAGTACATCCGCAATCACTCCTGCCGAGACGAGACTACTTGTGACCCGCTGATCGTGCGCGAGGATGCTCGCGGCGTCGAACGGCCGACCAGCGTTGACCAAGCGTGACACCCCTTCGGCTAGATCCTGGTCCTGTGTACATCCAGGAAACGTCCTGACCTCGCCCCAGTATCCCTCGTCTACGGCCTCGCCGCGCCGCGCGACCACCTCCCAAGTCTCACTGCAGAAAGGCAGGACCATCAGAAGCGCCGCTTCCTGGTCGGCGGAAAGTGTCAACTCGTCACGCTCCAGCTGCCGGATCACCCACGACTTGCCATGCGCATGATAGCGGCCCAACGCGAATCCGCGCGCGAACCGGCTGAGTGCCGTCTCCGCGTGCGCCAAGTACTGAGGCAACACGCCATGGGCATCCACTAGCACGCTGGGTATGCTGCCAACGGCGAACCCCAAGTCGTCGGGCCGGTCAACCGCCCTTGCGAGTGCGGCAAGAGCCGACAGACCGCCTTCCTCGAATACGGCCTCGGCAGCCTGCATCTGCTTCTCTTCCCGGGGCACGACATCCGCGAATAGCCAGCCGAAACGGGCGGCTGGATCGGACGGATGGAGCCGATTCAGGACGCCCTGAAGTCTTGTCAGGTCAGCCTCCGGCATGGCCCACCGTGCGGTCTTATACCGCCGATGTCGATCCACAGTAGACCTGACCGTTTGCCAGATAGCCGCACTTGCATTCTCGGTGCACTCGCCGCGATCCAGGTTCTCTAGTGCCTTCATCACATAGTCGCGCTCGCCACCGGGCAGCCGGTCGAGCCGTTCGATCAGATCTGTCCACCTCTGACCGCATAGACCCGCATCGTCCACCATCCATGTGACGATCTCGGACGTAGTCCGGGCGCGATCCTCCCATGTCGCGCGCGGCGTCTCATCGGGTGCCCACTCACGCACCTTCGGCTTCGAAGCGGGCCACCCGACCGCACTCGGCTCAGGCAGCATCGAACGCATCACGTACCAAGCCGCGTCACCGTGCGAGTTGCGCAACCGGTCCAGGGCCGCCAGCCGTTCAGTCACCGATGCGCTGGTCTCCGGGAGCCAGCTTCGGAACACGGCCTTGAGCACTGTCGACGGGCGGGGACCTGAAGCCTGGTAGCCACCGTTGCCCTGCCGGAACTCCGACTCCGGATCCAACCGATCAAGACGTGCGAGAAGCGGCACCACGAATCCGAAGTGATCCGGGGACCACGCGAGCACTTCCATCGCCCTGACGAGCCCGCGAAAGGCACGCGGTTGAAACAGCGCCTTGCCACTCCCGGCAAACAGGTTGGCCAGCACTGGCTCGGGACCTTGCAGACCGTGCTCGACGGCGCGCACGAAGCAGTCGGGAGCGGCCTCGGCAAGCATGGGCAGGTGCTCGCCCAGCGACGCCCAGATGCGCCAATCATCATTGGCTCTCTGGAGGAGGTCACGAATCACGCGCTCGACCATCTCACTTTCGGAGACCATGGGGCCACCGTGAACCCCCATGACGGCCAGATTCATGGCCAGACCCTCGCGTAGCAGGTTGGAGTAGTCCCTGTCTCCGCCCCAGACATCCACCATCCACCTCTGTTCAGGCGGGCGATGGTAGGCGGACTTCACCTGCCCCAGCACCGACATGGCGGCTTCACCAAGGAGACTCAAGTCGTTCAGGCGGATGTAGCGATTGAGGAGGCGCCAAGCGTCGTGGGCCGAGATCAGATACCAGGCATCGCCTCTTCTTCGGACAAGCGGGTCGGCCGTCATGCCTGGCGGGAGGAGTGTGTCGACCAACTCTTCGTAGGAGTAGCGTCCGAGAGCAGCGACAACCTCGCGGTCGTTGGGGTTCCTGTCGCTCCACGAGCCCGCCAGAAGCGCGGGCATCACACTCCGGGCTTCTGCGGGCTTGGCCCAGTCAGGCTGACGGACCGCCGGGCTCGCGGCGCATTGCCGTCGAAACGCTGACATGCTTCTATGGGCAAGTTCCGCCATCTCGCGAGCCCGCGTGTAGGGCATCCCGACACCCTCAAGTGCACTGGTGGCGGGTTGCCAACCCACTGGGCCAGCTGAGATTACAAGGTCCTGCGGTGCTGGCGAGCTCCTGTCGAGAGGCACGACTACGACGTGTCCAGCCTGTGCGCCAGCGGATGCCAGACTTCCAGCTTCGAACGTCGGTATCAGCACGAGCGGCCGCTTCGCGGAGATCAAGGATCGAAAGGCATCGGCCGTACTCACTACCAAGGATCCAGCGAACAGACACTGGGCCTGTTCCGTCCCAAGGGCCAGGACGGCGCAGTAGAGGCAGGCGACCGCTTCTTCCTGGGATTCGGCCTGAATCCCCCAAGTCTGGCCGGTTCCCTCTAGGAGCCGTTGGCGGATCCCTTCGAGCGCCCCGTCCCGACCAGCCAAGACGAACTGGGGCGTCAGAGCTGGGCGCGTTCCCCCCGACCATTCCTCCCACCAGGACTCCAGATCCACCACATTGGTGGGCCTCTTGCCAATCCAGATCGACAGCCAGACGTGTACCGACGGGGCCTCGTCCAGCCAAGCCGCCAGATCGTCTGCATCCAAGACGCGCACCGTGCGCCATGGCCCCTCGTCTGCCTTTTCCTGGGCCCACTTTTCCTTGTCCCTCCAGCGTCGAGACGTGACGAATACAATGCAGGCTTCGTCCGCCTGCAGCGGCTGGCTGTTGGTGCACCGGGTCTCCCAGTCCTCGTCCGCCTTGCCCTTCGGGTCCTTCGCCACGCTCATCTCCCAGCCGGATCTGCCCTTGGGGACGAACGGCGACCGCCGCTCGGAGTGAACGATGCCGTCCCATCCGGATAGTTGGACGCCTTCGTTCGTTCGGACGTGGAGCTCGGAACAGCCGACCGTGGCCTGGATGAGCCGCCTCACGAGAAGCGGTAATACGCCCTGTGCCTCACGCCGATCCGACCACTGTTCCAAGTCCGTCGCGTTGCAGAGGGTGTCGCCCAGGATCGCTAGGCCCCCCTTGGTGTCCGAGCCCCCGTAGGGGACTTCGCCAAGCGCAGGGTCGCCACGACCGCCTCCAACGGCACGCAGTGCTTCCTCGATCTTGGCTCGGGTCAGGTCCGAGAACTCATCCCGGTTGATGGCCCTGGACACGGTCTGCCGACTAAGCGAAGCCTCTCTCGCCAGCCAAGCCTGGGTTAGGTCCAGTTCCTCCAGCCTTCCCCGAAGCTCCGTCCCATAGCCAGAGACGGTTCGAATGGTGCGATCTTCCATGGGAGCCTCACTGTGTGCAGTTGGTCGCGCATACCTGTCCAATGTCTATTGGACACGTCTAATAGTAACAGGATGTGGAATCAGGGGAAATGTTTGGCCGCGAAGTGGGGCTCCGCGAGCTACCAAGGCCACTGCGGGGCCGGTAGATTATTAGAGGGCTAACCGCGCGATGCGGGCCGCCGCCTTCCTGAGAGGAACCCACGACTCCACATGACCACGCCGAACCTGAACTGGATCGCCAGCTATATCTGGGGCATCGCGGACGACGTGCTCCGCGATATCTACGTCCGCGGCAAGTACCGCGACGTGATCCTCCCGATGACCGTGCTGCGGCGGCTCGACGTGGTACTGGAGCCCACTAAGCAGGCCGTCCTCGACATGAAGGCCTCGCTCGACGCCGCCCGGATCACGAACCAGGACGCCGCGCTTCGGCAAGCGGCCGGACAGGCCTTCCACAACACCTCGAAGTTTACGCTGCGAGACCTGCGGGCGCAGCCAAAGCAGCAGCAACTCAGGGCCGACTTCGTGGACTACCTCGACGGGTTTTCGCCCAACGTGCAGGATATCCTCGACAACTTCGAGTTCCGCAACCAGATACAGAAGCTCTCCAGGGCCGATGCCCTGGGCTCGCTGATCGAGAAGCTCACCTCGCCCGACATCAACCTGAGTCCGGAGCCGGTCATGAACACCGACGGCACGGTCCGGCACCCCGGGCTCGACAACCACGGCATGGGCACGGTGTTCGAGGAACTGGTCCGGCGCTTCAACGAGGAGAACAACGAGGAGGCCGGCGAGCACTTCACCCCGCGCGACGCCGTCGAGCTCATGGCGAGTCTCGTATTCCGTCCCATCGCCGACCGGATCGAGTCCGCCACCTACCTGCTCTACGACGGGGCCTGCGGGACCGGCGGCATGCTGACCGTGGCCGAGGACGTGCTGCACCGACTCGCCGACGAGCGGGGCAAGCAGGTGTCCACTCACCTCTACGGCCAAGAGATCAACGCCGAGACCTACGCCATCTGCAAGGCAGACCTTCTGCTGAAAGGCGAGACTGCCGACAACATCGTGGGCGGCCCGGAGCACTCGACCCTATCGAATGACGCGTTTCCGACGCGCGAGTTCGACTTCATGCTCTCCAACCCGCCGTACGGGAAGAGCTGGAAGACCGACCTGCAGCGCATGGGCGGCAAGAAGGAGATGCACGATCACCGGTTCGTGATCGAGCACGCGGACGATCCCGAGTACTCCCTGGTCACCCGCTCCAGCGACGGCCAGATGCTCTTCCTGGCCAACAAGCTCTCCAAGATGAAGCAGGGGACCGAACTCGGGAGCCGCATCGCCGAGGTCCACAACGGCAGCTCGCTGTTCACCGGCTCCGCGGGGCAGGGCGAGAGCAACATCCGCCGCTGGATCAGCGGATCACGGATGGCGCAGACCACGGCATGGAGTCATCTAAGTTCAAATAGGACTGCATGATCTGCCAATTCTGCCGTGGAACACTCTCCGGTCATGTCTTGTCAGGATAACCGGATTTGCGGAGTCGACTGGCGGGAGTCCCGCGAGTCGACTCTCAAACGATGGTTGGCATGGCGGCAGTGCGTGGTGAGGAATCGCGGAAGTCAAATGCAGATCCAAGAGCCAAGAAGGTACGGAGGAGGGGCCGGTTCCGAAAAACCGGCCCCTCCTCGCTCAGCATAAAACCCGGCTGCCAGACCTACTTCAGCGGAGAATCCAGCGCCCCCACCCGCATAGCCGATCAACTACCCCGGCTGGCGGCGCCGCTTCGTGCCGTCTATCGTGCAGAACCATCGCCGCATCGCACCACGACGACCTGTTCGGACAGCGGTTCGCGGTATCCGCGTCCCCGGACGGCACGCACGGCGCAGGCTGCTCGCTTGTCTCAAGCAACTCGACCACATACCCCTCTTCACCTGCGTAGAACACCGTAGCCAGGATGAGGTTCGGGTTGGCGTGCTGCTCGCTCGCCTGGGCTGTTTCGTAGGCGCGGATGAGCCCCGAGACGGCACCCGGATGGCGAGTACCGTGACCCGCTTCCTGCCCGGCACCCATCAGCGCCAGTTGCGCCCGAAGGCTCGCGTCACGGTCGCTGCCCAGGACGAGGCGTACGAGGTCCTCGACCATGGCATCCAGTTCGACGGCAGATCGCAGATCATACCTCTGGCGCAGGACGGCGACCGCCGGTGCGTGCGGTCGCTGATGCGGGGTAGACGGCTCCAACAGCGCCTTCATGGCGAGGGCGGGGGTGGGTGTACGAACTTCACCACCATCCAGCACCATACCGCCCGAGACGATTCTCTCTTGCTGCGCTGCAGCGGCGGCAGGTAGCAGGAGCAACAGCGTCAGTAGCTTCTTCATGATGCTCTCCATTTAGCAGCCGTGGTTGCCCGAGTGACCGGGAGTGCTCTCAGTACCTCTGCTCCATGGCGGTGTACCACCGAAATATATGTAGAAGGTACGGCTGCTCCCAGATGACGCCCATCGACCAGCAGGCACCATCTCCCGATACCAGAATTCGTCCCACAGTCGGCTCATCTCGTTAGATGAAGCGTCCACTGCAAGCCCTTCGAGATCCGTCATGAGACGCCTACCCGTCCCGCCCGTCATACAGTTCGACCAGCCGCGCTCGTGCTGCCGCTCATGGCGGATCAGGAAATCCCGCCATGCCGTGTATGCAGAAAAAGTCCCGCATGCCCGGTTCACGTTCCAGTAGTTGTCGGCGTGGGGCAGACCCGCGGCGTTGGCGCATGCCGTGTTCGCGCCCGGATAGGCTGGGCCGTAGGAGGCAAAATCATGGTGGATATCCATCCTCCCGGTGATTGAGGGGGGTCGGGTCACATAACGCCTCCCGGCCCATGGGCCGGACCCTGTTCCGGAGGAGGGGTTGCGCGGCGTGATGGTGTAAAGGCCGCCGTCTTGCAAGGACGTGTAGTTTGGCTGCTCACTCAGCGGCTGGAAGGCCCAACCCGGTCGACTTGTTGCCAGCACGGTCTTCGACTCGCTTTTTCCGGCGATGCTGACGGTGATGGTCGCCGTCTCGGTTACCGTACCACCCCAGGAATTCATCCCCACGCCGGAATCGGATGCCCCGGTGGATGAGGACCACGAGAAGGTGAATTCGTCCGTGTCGATCTCGCCGTCATCGGTATTCGCGTCCACTAGGCAGCTGCCGTAACTGCCGCGCTTGACAGACACGTCGCACGAGAGAGAAAAGGTGACCTGCTCCTGATTGTTGTTGTTGTTGTTCCCACCGCCACCGCCGTTCTCGTCATCCCAGCAAAAGAGGATCTCCACGCTGATGATCTCGCCGGTATCCGTGTAATACCAGATGCTGACCATACACATGACGTCGAATTGCGGGCCGTTGGGATTGAAGGTGGGTGCTCCTTCGTCCACAACCGCGCCCCCGCCTCCAGATCTATTTCCCGGCGCCCCCGACCCACCGTCGACGTCAGATCTTCCCGTCGTAACTGTCGACCGGAGGGGCCCCGTAGCGGCGACGCTGCCGATATGCGCGTCACCCTTCGTGATGGAGCCATCTTCGTTCACCAGGGCGCCCACCAACTCGTCCTCCGAGCCCGGAGCCACGTAGGCGGTGTCCATGGTGGTGGACAAGTCGGCGGGCAGGTCGCCGACGCCGATGGATGTGAGGGTCGCGGCGGGATCGAGAAGGCCCGCCTCTTCTACGTCTGCGCATCCAAGCACGATGACTCCGACCAGCGCGAACGCGCAGGCGAGCAGGGCGGCTCGGATGACTGAGGATCGCGTGCTCATGTAAGGACCTCTCCTTCCGGCGGTGCTGCCGTTGAGTCTCGGCAGACGCGGAGGAGCGCCTGCCGTCGGACAGGAGATTGCTTACCGGGGCGTCCTTCCCGCGGTGTTAGGAGCCCCGGCTGGCTCCAGCGACGGCGGTATGGGCACAGGCTGCTGGGAGGTACAGGAGGATGGCGTGGCGCTCGTTCGCGAACATGACAGCCCTCCCTTCTTGCGTGGGGGTTGGGGTTTTGGTGACGGGCTGTTACACCGGAGGCCACCCGAAGGTTCCGGCGGATCTGCGGCCCGCTGGCCGAGTAGCGAGCGTGTTGGAGTTGGTGTTCCCGTAGGGCGTGTTTCGGGATCGGGTCGACCACCCTTGGCGATGAGACGATCCGTGGCCGGGTTCGGGCGTTTTGCTGCGCCCTCCAGCTCATCACCGCACCGAGAACGGCGCCCTTCGCCGGCTCCAAGACTCAGTCGAGCCAGCGGCAGAAAGCGAAGGGAAGCGTCACGAAGCGATACTGGGGGGGCCTCACGGCCTCCTCACGAGTTCGCGATCTCCAAGTCTTGGCGTCCGGTCTGTTTCGCGCCTACTGGTGCTCAATGGAAGCGTGCGTTTCGCCGCCGCTCGGCCCCGTCCTATGCGCATGTGCGTTGGCCCTCTCCTCGATCAGCGCGCATCGTTGCATGAGCGTGTCGAACGGCTCGTCATCGTCCAGCAACATCCCGGATGGCACATGGTGGCGTAGCCTTCGGCCAAGGCCCCTTGCGCGGCGCCCGATGGAACAAGCCTGAAGTTGCCGGATACTGCGGCGTGGTAGTCGATCCGCTGGCGGCGGGAATCGTCCTCACGGAAGAAAATCGCCTTGTGGCGTGCGACCGACAGCACAGGTTCGCGATCTGCCAGAGCACGTCCCCCGATTCCGGCGTCGTCGAGGCGGACGAGGTCGTGCCAGTGCCGCGACCATCGCTCGCCTCGGACGCGACCCTGAAGGCAGTAGACGTGCATCGACGTGGCCTTTTCCCAAACCGTTCGCTCCGCAAGCATTACAGCCGCCCGGGCTTCCGGGAACCCGAGGTCGGGCAGCATCTCGGCGGCGTGCTTACGATGGGCCGAACGATATAGGGATCACCGGTCGAGCGCGCGTCGAAGTCGACACGGACCTCCGGTCGCACGGGTCCGACGGGTGCGAACATCGGATCGCACGCAACGTAGAGTTGCCACAGCCTCCACTCGAACCCCGCGCGGCGAAACCAGCTTGGTCGAGTGCCTTCTCGACGAGTGGGCGTGCTGTGTCTCGCACCCATGCGGCGAGGCGCGGGCGGATCGCCCGCGTCCAGCACCTCTCTTGGCTGCGCGAGGGAGGCAGCGCCTCCTCGTCGCAGCCCGCCACCAGATCCGGAGCGAAGCCGCGGATGTCGTAGGCGGTGAGTTCTTCCACGTCCTTCTGCGAGAGCCTCGGCAGCAAGGCATCCAGACTCCTCTCAACCTCGTTGGGACCGAGCCAGGAAATCGCTCGAATGACGGTGCCCCATGATCCGCTTGGGCAGGCTGTTCATTGCGTCCACGTTCTCCATCGTAAGTCGAGTCTGTCAACCCAATACAAGGGTCCGCCGGAGACGAGCGACTACGGGCGCGAAGTGCCGCTCGGCAAAAGTCCGACTTCAGACGCGCGTGGTGACCGTGCCCGAGAGAAGAGGCCCGTTTCCGCTAGTCCTTTGTTCGGATCTTCACGGCGGAGTCGCCCGGTCGCCGCATCGGTCGCTCCGTCAAGCTTTGGCGGGTCCGTCGAATCAACCGGAATCGGCGCGTTCGTTAGAGGTCCAACTCACTGACGACAGAGGGGGCATCCCAGGCTCAGTGAGTCCCACCCCGAAACCTCTTCACGACCACGTATGGCAAATCGAAGCCGTCCGTTTCCACGAAGGCAACTAGCCCGTCGGGGCCGAAAGCGTCTGGCAGCGCGATGCCGGCCGGTAAGGTTCCAACGTAGGACCCCTCAGGGGTTAGCAAGTCAATGGGGCCTTCCGTGTCCGGGTATTCGCCTCGGCGGTGGACCCAGATGGTCCCTGCCCAGTCCGTCCGCATCTCGAGCAGGACTGGAATTTCGGCGTAGAACTCCATGGACTCAATCCGGGCGCGTTCGGCTTCGATCATCGCGTGAACCGCCGCCTGCCTCGTCGGGTCACCGGTCGCCGCGCGTCGCGTCTGAAAGGACTCCAGCCGACGCTCGATCTCCTCAGCCTTGATCCGGTTCGTTATGGGCTCGGGCCGTAAAGGCCTCGTCACGATCCGGGTCACGCGACTGTCCGGCGCGGCAAACTTGATTGCGTATGCAGAGGAATCGGAATACACAACGCCCCCGCTAGCAAGCGCAGCCGCGATCAACTCGGGCTTGAACGCGTGCCGATCCGAGGGGGGATTCCATGCCCTCGCAGCCGTGTCAACGACAGCCTCGTCACCGCTGAGGTCGTAGCTGAAAGCATGCCGAAACTGGGGCCTCGGTCCAGGATCAGGCCTCGACATGTAGATGACCGAGGTCGTGGAGAGCACTCGCTCCATTCCCGGGAACACCTGAAGATCTGGAAGGATCGGCCACCGCCAGCGGTCACCGCCCATTGGGATCGTGCGGTCGAACTCGCCGTCCGCGCCAAAGAGGGCGAATCCGACGTACTCCGGGTCATAGACGGCAACCATCCCGTCGCGCATGACGGCCATCCGGAGGGCCTTTGCGAATTCCCTCTCGAACTCGCCAGGCCCTTCCCCCTCCCCGATGAATTGCCGTACTAAAATGCCCTCTGGATCAACGACTGAGATGCGCATCGCTAGCGGATCGAGGATGTAGAGGTTGCCGACGCCATCGAACCCGAGACCCGCAACGTTGCCGAACATGTCCCATCCACCGCCGTCCACGGAACCCACCCGGTAGACCTCCTCGAAGTCGGCGTCGAGCAACCTGTCCTCGGCTGGCAGTTCGATCAATTCTTGGGTGGCGAGCGGGCGCGCGGGCGTTGCGAGCGCCGCGAGTAAGGCCGCTGAGGCTGCCAATGTCCGCATCGAGCTATCCGCCTTTTCGAACGTTCTCCTCGAACACAGCCTGCTGCTCCGGCGTCAACAGGCTGCGGACCAGTTCCCGATACTTCCTCTCCAACCCCAGAGCTTGCATCACCACCGCCATCTCGTTATCCCCACCCAACTCGTCGAACTCCTCCAGATACTCGGCCTTGAGTTCGTCAATCCGCTCTTGTTGCTCGGGCGAAAGGTCGATCTCGCGGGGGCGGGTGATCCATGCGTCTATGGGTGTACTACGGTTTCCCTCGTAAGCCGTGTCGGCGCGCTGCGCATCAGCGGTCACATTCTCATCGAATACATTCTGCTGCTCCGGCGTCAACACGCTGCGTACCAGCTCCCGATACTTCCTCTCCAACCCCAGAGCCTGCATCACCACCGCCATCTCATTATCCCCGCCCAACTCGTCGAACTCCTCCAGATACTCGGCCTTGAGTTCGTCAATCCGCTCTTGTTGCTCAGGCGAAAGGTCGATCTCGCGGGGGTGGGTGATCCAGGCATCTATGGGTGTCCGGCGTTCCTCGTAAGCCGTGTCGGCGCGCGGCTCCTGAGCGAGTGCGGGCACTGGAGCAGAACACACCGCGCAACCGATGAGGGTCACAGCGAGTGCCCTAGACGTGAACCGGATCTTCATGGCTCTTCACGTGGTTGGCTCGCGTCCACTGCCTCGCGGAGGCGACCGATCAATTCGCCAGCCGTAAGCCCTCCGGTGACGATGCGGTCCCCGATCTGGACAGCTGGTGTGCCACGAACGCTCAACGCCCGGATGCGCGTTAGATCCGCGCGGACGGCTCCCCTCGCCATCGAGGCGGGATCGGTCATACATGTCTCAAAGGCAGTTGAATCGGGAATGCCGCTCTCAGCCACGAGCCACTTTAGAGGCAGCGACTCACCATTCAGCGGATTGCCTAGGAGCGCCCTATGCATCGCCGGGAAACTGTTCTGCTCGCGTGCACACTCCGCCGCGGTCGCGGCCTCGAACGCGAGAGCGTGTATGCGTAACGGAAAATGGCGATATATGACCGCGAGGCTGTCACCCAACGCTTCACGCGCCAAGTCGATTTCCCGCTCGAATCGACGGCAAGCAGGGCATTGATAGTCGAACCACACGACGAGCCTATACTGCGCGTCCGTCGGCCCGATCCGTCGGTCAAACATCAGGTCCTGCTTCCACCCGTCGAAGGCTGTGGCACCATCGGTGATTTCGGGGGAAGTCGTAAGACGATGCACGACAGCCAACACAGTCACGACGGCGCAAGCCAGAAGAACGAGATCAAGCGCCTTAGTCGATGTCAGCCGCATAGCTTCCCCAAACGCCGACCAAATCGAACGCCGCCAACGGCCTGGTGGGCACGGAACAATACACACAGCCAACCCCCCACTGGAACCAAGGGGCTCATCCGATCATTGGCTGAACGGTGGCAAATGACGCTTGCGTACGCGACTAATTCACCCTCTCGCAACCGCAGAAGTCGGGCTCGATGGGGTCACCCTCCTCGTAATCGAAGTGGCAGCAGTAAGATCCGCTCTCGCAAAGCGATTCCGGAGCTTCGACGCAGCAGGAGTGGGGACCGGAGTCACCGCACTCGAACTGTCCGGTGGCGATGGCCGACTGCGGAGTGGCGAGGAACAACCAGCCAGCCATGATGAACACGGCGGCAACGAGCCGCCCGGCACGATTCAGCATTTGGATCTCCCTATCGGAGGGGGTTTGTGTTCGCCCTCACCGCCGGATGGTTGCCGCCGGGAGGGAATCAGAGTGCGACGGAAGCTAACGGATTTCTCGGATGGCGCAACGTCAGGTACCCACGTTCTGGGCGCTTCTATCGGGCTTCGGCTCGTTCTGCCAGTCTTCGCGGCTGTCGCGCGATCAGCGATGGCTGGCTGAGCGCACATGGAACCTGCTTGGGGAGGGCAGTGCGGCCGCGTGCCTCCATCTATCGACGTGCCCCCGTGATCAAATGCGCCGCACGGCCACCAACGAGAGTTCGCGGTGCATCTACGGGGGTGTTTTCCGAGCCGCTGGCGACGGCGCGTCACGAGTTCCAAGCCCTGCTGAACGTCCCCGAACGTTCCCGGACTGTGGGCAATTTTCCACAGGTTGACGGGCCTTCGGAAGGGCTTTCAGCGTTCGGGCATGGAGACGCTGGAAGAGTACGTCAGGTCACGGATTAGCGCGTTCCTTGAGAGCACGGGGATCAGCCCGACGAGGTTCGGCAGGATGGCCGTGGGCGACCCGCACCTCGTTCGCCGGATCGAGCGCGGCCGCTCAGTTACGCTGAGGACGGCGGACCGGGTTCTGGCGTTCATCGCCGACTACGCCGGGGGCTCAGGCGGCGCGCGCGATCCTCCCAGCCGCATCCGACACCGGAAGCTGTCGAGAGAGCCGAGGAGAACGAAGGAGAGTGAAGCGACCAAGAACCAGCCGAGGAATGAGAGAACGAGAGCCCCGACCCGGATTCTGCGATTGCCGGAGGTCATGGCCCGCACCGGCCTGTCGCGGACCACGATCTACGAGTGGCGCGTCGCGGGGCGCTTCCCGCAGGCGGTTCCGCTGGGAACGCGGAACGTGGGCTGGATCGAGGCGGAGTTGGAAGCGTGGTTCCGCGACCGGATAGCCGATCGCGGGGCGTCGCCGGCGGTGCCGCCCGCTGACCTCTAGAGAGAAAAGGAAAAAGGACTATGAAGACACTGTTGACGACTATCCGGGCGGCCGCGCTCTGGCTGCTCACGCCCACCGTGCTGATGGCGCAGGGCACGAGTCCGTGGGTGGACGCGGTGAACGAGCTACAGACGCAGTTCACGGGACCGATCGCTCGGGGGCTGTCGCTGATCGCGATCGTGGTGGGCGGTCTGATGTTCGCGTTCGGCGAGGGCGGGAGCAAGCGCACGCTGGCCGG